>CAYZQO010000077.1:0-9163 GCA_964480725.1 uncultured Polyangiaceae bacterium
TGCTCCCAGGTCGGTACCCCACGCCCTCACCCACCCAGCGGTGGCTGGGTGGGACCCGGAGGACGCGGGTCCCTAGGTCATTGATTTGTCGCAGCAATCAACCTGATTGCTGCTCCAGTAGGACGCTGGAGTCGGCCCCCAGCTTCCCGCGCGCTCCTCACCCCTCGTGTCGGATCGACGCGAGCGTGGCCGCAGCCCACGCCTCGTCCTCGGGGCGCGAGAAGGCCAGCTCCACGATCGCACGCGCGGCGCCCGCGGTGACGACGCCGTCCAGCTCGAAGGGCAGCTCCTCCTCGGGGCCGCCGGAGCGGCGCTGGAAATGCCCCGCGAGGGGGGGCGCCAGGGTCACCGGGAAGGCGACGGAACCCATCACCAGGGTGTCCCGCTCGAGCCGCAGCTCGGGCTCGGGCAGCGTGTCGCGGGTGTCGGGCTCGGGAGCGCTCCCCCGCTCATTCGCGAGGGCCGCCGCACCCATGACGGCGCTCGGCTCCGAGACGAACCGCACCGTGCGCGCCCCGTCGGTGACGGTGAGCGCGCCGGGGCCCTGCCATGTCTCGGCGAGGGATCCGTCCATGAGGAACGACCACCCGCCCGCGAGCGTGACGCGCAAGGGGTGGCGCCGGTAGCCGATCGGCGCTCCGTTGGCGGCCGGCGCGCGACGGGGCAGCGGTGCAGTCTCCCCGAGCCACCGCCTGAGCTCCTCCCATTCGCGCCAGGGCAGCTCGAGGGACGGATCTCTCGCGCGGACCGCCGCGAGCCGACGGTCGACGTCGACCAGCAACGCGCGCTCCTCCGCGTCGAGCGGCGGCCGCCAGCGGACCCGGAGCCACAGCTCGGCGAGCGCGCGGCCGAGCTCGTAGCGTGGGCCGAACCCGGGTTCCCACCACGCGAAGACGTCGCGAGCCGTCTCGGGGCACTCGGCCGCGCGCTCGAGCCACGGCGTCGAGCGGGGGCCGAGCGGCGTGTGGACCACGCCGGGGACGCCGAAGGCGTGGGTCGCGGACAGGCCGAGGAGCACTGGCGCCGTCCCCGGCCTCGCCGCGGTCAGCAGCCAACGGGCGGTTGCGCGGAGATCCTCGAGCATCGCGAGCTGGAGCGCCGCCAGATCTCCGCTCGCGAAGAACCCTGTCGGATCGGCGTCGCCCTCGCCGTCCCAGGACACCGCGAGCTCCGCGGCCAGGACCCGCGCCAGGTCGCAGAGGTGGGCGTGGTACCCGGGTCCCACGAAGGAGGTCACGGCGCGCAGTTCGACGCTGCCCGCCCCCACGGCCACGATCTGCGCGTCGGGCGCCGCGGGGTGGAGCCGGACCGTCAGGATGTGGTGGCCCCTCGTGTTCGCGGTGATCTCGGAGTCGATCACCGTGTCCGTCCAGCTGGTGTGCACGAAGCCCTGGACGCGCACGAGCCATCCCTCGGCGCGGGAGCCGTCGACGAGCGCGCCGGGCACACGGAGCTCCACGGTCATGGTCTAGACCACCCCCGTCGTTCACATCGCCAGGTGTGACCCGCCGTGTCGATGGGAAGAGGGTCCTCCCGCGCCGCTCGCCGGTCAAGCGGACGGCCCCGCGCGGCCGACCACGGGGCTCCGGTTCGCGCGCGGCGTCATGCTATGGTTCGCTCCATGCAGGCCGTCACGGAGGGTCCAAGGGAGAGGCGGGTCGCGCCAAACGGCGTGCTCTCGTTGCCCGTGCTGCTCCTGAACCGGTACTTCACCCCCGTCACCGTCATCTCCGCGCGCCGGGCGATGACGCTTCTCTACGCGGGGTCCGCGCACGCGCTCGACGACTCCGGCGAGGCCTTCGACTTCCCCGGGTGGCGGGCGCTCCCGGTCCGTGCCCACGACGACCGCATTGGAGTCGTCGGGGGCGGGCTCCGGGTCCCGCGGGTGCTCCACCTGCTCGACTACGATCGCACGCCCGACAACGTCGTTCGCCTCACTCGTCGCAACCTACTGTTGCGCGACGACTACGAGTGCCAGTACTGCGGCGCACGACCCGGGGCGCGCGGTCTCAACGTCGACCACGTGGTGCCTCGCTCGCGCGGCGGCCAAGACACCTGGGACAACCTCGTCATCTCCTGCCACCCCTGTAACCTCCGCAAGGGCCGCCGCACCCCGGACGAGGCCGGGATGCGCCTGGCCCGTCGCCCGCGTCGCCCGCGCTGGTCGACCACCGCCCACATCCTGCTCGTGGCCCGCCGCCCGTGCCGGGAGTGGCAGCCCTTCCTGCACGAGCATTGACCGTCCCGTCGCCCGCGTCGCGGCGGCGGGGCAGCCGGCGCGACGGGCTTGCCATCCCCCGCGGGGGCTGGGAGAGTCCGGCCCGGCTCGCCGGCGGGGCACCGCGTGCTCGGTGCGATCCCGCCGCCGGTCGAGGCCGCCCGCGCCCCGAGGAAGCCCTCTTGCCCGTTCCTGCCGCCGCCCCCGCGCTCTGGGCCGCCCTCTTCAGCGTGCTCGCGCTCGGTGGGGCCTGCTCCCGACGGGAGGCGCCCCCGGGGGAGCGCGCCCCCGCGGCCTCGGCGCCGGATCCCCGCGTCGCGGCGCCGACGGCCGCCGCCCCGCTGCCAGAGCCCATCGGCGTGCCTCACGACCTCGGCCCGGTGCCCGTCCCCGCCGACAATCCCAGGTCCGAGCCGAAGCTAGCGCTCGGCTCCCTCCTCTTTTTCGACGCGCGCCTGAGCGCGGACAGCAAGCAGTCCTGCTACTCCTGTCACCGCAACGAGGACGGTACTGGCGGCCACGATCCCATCGCCATCGGGGCGACCGGGGTGAGCGTCGGTACGCACGCCCCGGTCCTCTGGAACGTGGCCTACCTGCCCACGCTGTTTTGGGACGGCCGGGCGCGGACGCTCGAGGCGGCGGCGATTCAGGTCTGGGCAGGCGCCAACATGGGGGTGGGCGAGGCGAGCCTCGGCGCCAAGGCGAGGGCGATCGGCGGCTGGCCCGAGTATCGAGCGCTCTTCACCGACGCGTTCCCCGGGGTCGGGGCGACCCCGGAAACCGTCACCCAGGCGCTCGCCACCTTCGTGCGGACCCTGCGCTGTTCCGAGACGGCCTACGACCGCTTCGCGCGCGGCGACCGGGGCGCCCTCACCGACGCGCAGCGGCGCGGGCTCGGTCTGTTCATGGGCAAGGCCGTCTGCACCGCCTGCCACACCCCGCCGCACTTCACCAGCGCGGTCGCCGTGGCGGAGGGGACGTACTTCAACGTCGGCATCGGCCTTTCCGGCCAGCCCTCGCGAGCGGCGAGCCTGGGGCGCCGGGCCGTGACGGGCCGGGACGAGGACACCGGAGCCTTCAAGCCGCCCACGCTGCGCAACGTTCCCCGGAGCGCCCCGTACTTCCACGACGGCTCGGTGTCGACCCTCGACGCCGCCGTGCGCACCATGGCGGAGGGCGGGACGCCGAACCCCCAGCGGAGCCCACTCTTCGAGGACCGCGGGCTCACCGCTGCCGAGCGCGCCGATCTGGTGGGGTTCCTCGGTGCGCTCGACTGCGGCAGGATCACGATCCCGCCCGGGGTCGTCGAAGAGGAGAAGACACCGTGAGCTTCGCCGCCATCCAGCACCGTCTGCTCCAAGGACGGCCGCTCGTCCTGGACTCCGACACCGGGGCCGCCTTCCGGGCGCGCGGCGTCACCGTCGCCGGGGCGGGCGCCCTCGGTCGGCTCCTCCGGCAGGATCCGCGGGCCGTGCTGGTCCATTACCAGGCCGAGGTCGCGAGCCGCGTCGACGTGCTCTCGGCGCTGACCGGCGACACCACGCCGCGCGCGCTCGCCGAGGTCGGCATGGAGCACCGGGCGGCGGTGCTCACGGGGCTCGCGGTCGAGCTCGCGTTCGAGGCGGCCGAGGAGGCGCCGAAGCCGGTCGCCGTGGCCGGGGTTCTGGGCTCGGAGATGGTGAGCCCCATCGCGCCCGAGCGGCACCTCCTCGAGCTCCGCGAGCATGCCGAGCGCCTCGCCGTCGCCGGTTGCGAGATCCTCATCGCGCGCGGCCAGGGCTCGCGCCTCGCGCTGATGGCGGCGGTGGTAGCGGCGGCCAGCACCGAGCTGCCCACCTGGGCCGTCATCGAGTGCCTACCGAGCGGAGAGCTCATCACGGGCGGCGCCGTCGCCGAGCTCGTGGAGCCGCTGGAAACCGCTGGCGCCTCGGTGATCCTGTTCGAGGTCGCGTCCATCACCCATGGGGTCGACCGACTGTGCGATGCGCGGGCCGTGGGCAACGGCACTGCGGCCAGCGGCGTGCTGCTCGCGGCGGGCGGCGCGAGCGTTCGCGGCTATCCCGACCTCGACGCCGACCCTGAAGGGTGGGCCCACGGCGCCCTCGAGCTCGACGCGGCGCGCGCTCGGGTGATCGGCGGCGGCGCTGGCACGACGGAGGCCCACACGGCGGCGCTCGCCCGGGAGCTCGGTGCCCTTCACCCCTCGATCCCGGTGTCCGGCTCCCGGCGGCGCTAGGAGCCCGGTGCCGCCGCCCGAGCGATCAGCCCGAGCCCCACCGGCAGGACCAATGGCACCACAGACCTTCGACAGCGGGGCGCCCGCGGACCCCGCCCCCCCGATCCGCGACCTCGACCAGCTGACGGCGTTCTTCGCCTCAGTCGAGCGGCCCACCTCCGATTGGCTCATCGGGGTAGAGTCGGAGAAGTTCGGGGTCGACGCCAAGACCGGGGCCCCCATCGCCTTCGATGGTGACCGCGGCGTGGTCCGCGTCCTCGCGGCGCTCCGGGACGCGCACGGCTGGCGGTCGGATCGCGAGCACGCGGACGGGCCGGTCATCGCTCTGCGCCGTGGCGCGGCGGCGGTGACGCTGGAACCCGGCGCGCAGCTCGAGCTCAGCGGCTCGCCGCTACCGGACGTCCACTCGGTCGCGGCCGAGATGTGCGAGCACCTCGGCGAGCTCCGGGAGATTTCGGCGACGCTCGATCTGGCCTGGCTCGCTGTCGGCTTTCACCCGCTGGCACGCCAGGACGAGCTGCCCTGGGTGCCCAAGCGCCGGTACGCCATCATGCGCGAGTATTTGCCGCCGCTCGGCAGCGGCGCGCTCGACATGATGCGGCGCACCGCCTCCGTGCAGGTCAACTTTGACTACTCCAGCGAGGAGGACGCCATGGACAAGCTCCGCCTCGGCCTGCGTCTGGCTCCCCTCGTCAACGCGATGACGGCCAACTCGCCCTTCTGCGAGGGGCGGCGCGCGGGGCGGCGGTCCCTGCGCGGGGACGTCTGGCTCCGCATGGATCCCACGCGATCCGGGCTCATTCCGCCCCTGTGGACCGGCGAACGCGCTGGCTACCGGGACTACGTCGAGTGGGCGCTCGACGCCGGCATGTTCCTCATCCTGCGCGATGGCGCCGTTGTCGCCAACACGGGCCAGACCTTCAGGAGCTTCCTAGCTGACGGGTTCGCGGGGCACCGCGCCACGCTCGCCGACTGGAACCTCCACCTGCACACCCTGTTCCCGGAGGCGCGCCTCGGACGCACCGTCGAGTTTCGCTCCTGCGACGCGCTGCCCATGGCGTTGGCCGCCTCCGTTCCGGCGCTCTTCACCGGACTCCTCTACGACGAGCGGGCCTTCGCCGCTGCTCGCGACCGGATGGCGCCGTTCACCCACGAGGACGTTCAGCGCGCGCGAGCGGACCTCGTGACGCGGGGGCTCGAGGCCCAGATCGCCGGCACGCCGGCGCGGCGGCTGGCCGAGGAGCTGCTCGATCTGGCCTGGGGGGGGCTCGCGCGGCGCGCTCGCCTCGACGACCGCGGGCAGGACGAAACCGTGCACCTCCGGCCCTTGCGCGACCTGGTCGCGTCCGGGCGCACGCCCGCCGACGTGATCACCGAGGGACTCCGCGATGGCGACCCCGCCTTCTCGGCGGAGGTCCTGGCCCGGGCTCGGATCTGACGGGCGTGGCGCAGCGCCCGCCGTCACTCCGGCACGGCCGCGCGGAACAGGGTGGCCGTCCCCTCCAGCGAAACCTCGCCGCTCGCGGCGGGCAGGAAAGCGGACTCCCCCCGCCGGAGCCGGTGGCGACCGAGGCGGTCCCGCGCGACGGCCTCCCCTGCCGTCACCAGCAGGATTTCGGGTCCCGTCGTCGTGAGGGAGCAGGCGCCACCGGCGAGGTCGACGCGACTCAGACGAAACTCCGCCGCCGGAGTCACGTACACCGACTCCGGCGCCGACGGCGTGGCCGCGAGCGGGGTCGCGTCGATGGGCTTGAAATCGAGCACGCGAAGCAGCTCGGGGACGTCGACGTGCTTCGGCGTGAGGCCGCCGCGCAGCACGTTGTCCGAGCTCGCCATGATCTCGATGCCGATCCCCTCGAGGTAGGCGTGGAGGTTGCCCGCCGGCAGGAAGACGGCCTCGCCGGGTCGCAAGGTGACCCGGTTGAGCAGGAGCGCGCTCACCACCCCGATGTCGCCCGGGTACTCGTCGGCCAGCGCGAGCGCGACGGCGAACTCGTCGGCGAAGCGGCCGCCACTGGCGACGCATCGCGTGCAGGCGGCCACGGTAGCGGCGACGGTCGCCGCACGCTCCGGCGCGGCGAGCGCTAGCAGCGTCTCGAAGGCGGCTCGGATCCCCGCTGCCTCGGGCCCCGTGTCCAGGCGACGCCGCACCGCCGCAAGCTCGGGCACGTCGAGCTCCGTCAGGAGCGACGCCGTCGCGTCCCGCCGGCGGAAACCGCACAGGGCGCGAAACGGACCGAGGGCCACGATGAGCTCGGGCTTGTGGCTCGCGTCGCGGTAGTTGCGGTGCGGCGCGTCGAGCGGGATCCCCAGCGCGTCCTCGCGCGCGTAGCCCGCGGTCGCTTGCTCGGCGCTGGGGTGCGCCTGGAGGCTGAGCGGCCTGGCGGCGGCGAGGACCTTGAGCAAGAAGGGCAGCCTCGCACCGAAGCGCCGCGTCACGCGGTCGCCGAGCGCGGCCGCCGGGTCCCGACGGATCAGGGCGTCCAGCGGCTCCGGTCCGGACGGAAGGAGTACGCTCGATGGGGCGCTCGGGTGCGCGCCCATCCAGAGCTCCGCCTCGGGGTTGGGGGACGGGCCGTCGCGTCCGGTCAGCTCGGCGATGGCGGTGCGAGACCCCCAGGCGTAGTCCTTGATCGCGTTCTTCAGGGCGTACACCCGGCCATGGCTACCGGAGGGCGCCCCCGGGGTCCAACGGCGCCGGACGGGGCGCCTCCCAACCCCGACCGTCCACGAAAAGCGACCGATGGGCCGGCCAATGCGCGGCCTGACGATGCACCATGCCCCGCGACCTCGCAAATCGGCGGCTTCGGCGCGGTGTCCGGGGTCCGCCTTGACAGCCCTGGGAACATGGCTAGCTTCCGCCCCGCCGTCGTCAGCACTCACCAGGGCCGAGTGCTAACAACGGGTGATTTGAACGTAAGTTCAGTGGTTTACGCCGCGTCGCGATCAGCCCCGGTGGCTGGCTCGTGGGGCGTGGGCGGGGCACCGACGTCGGCGAAGGCCAGAGCACGGAGGAAAGCGTGGCAACGAAGATTCGACCGCTACAGGACCGCGTGATCGTCAAGCGCGTGAAGGAAGAGGAGAAGACCAAGGGCGGGATCATCATCCCGGACACGGCCAAGGAGAAGCCCATCGAGGGCGAGGTGATCGCCGTCGGCAACGGCAAGGTGCTCGACGACGGTTCGGTCCGAAAGCCCGAGGTCAAGAAGGGCGACCGTGTGCTCTTCGGCAAGTACTCAGGGACCGAGGTGAAGCTCGACGGCGAGGAACACCTCATCCTGCGCGAGGACGACATCCTCGGCGTGCTCGAGAGCTGACGAGAGGAGAACTCAGATGGCAGCCAAGGAAATCGTCTACCAGGAAGCGGCTCGAAACCTCATCTTGACCGGCGTCAACACGCTGGCGAACGCGGTCAAGGTCACCCTCGGCCCCAAGGGCCGCAACGTCGTGATCGAGAAGAGCTTCGGTTCGCCCATCGTCACCAAGGACGGCGTCACCGTCGCCAAGGAGATCGAGCTCGAGAATAAGTTCGAGAACATGGGCGCCCAGATGGTGCGCGAGGTCGCATCAAAGACCAGCGACGTCGCCGGTGACGGCACCACCACCGCCACCGTGCTCGCGCAAGCGATCTTCCGCGAGGGCTCCAAGCTGGTCGCCGCCGGGCACAACCCGATGGAGATCAAGCGGGGCATCGACGCGGCCGTCGCGGTCTGCGTCGAGTCGCTCAAGAAAATGGCCAAGCAGACCAAGGATCCGAACGAGATCGCGCAGGTCGGCACGGTCAGCGCCAACGGCGACGTCACCATCGGCAAGCTCCTCAGCGAGGCGATGGAGAAGGTCGGCAAGGAGGGCGTGATCACCGTCGAGGAGGCGAAGAGCGCGGAGACCACGCTCGAGGTCGTCGAGGGAATGCAGTTCGACCGCGGCTATCTCTCCCCGTACTTCGTCACCGACGCGGAGCGCATGGAGGCCTCGCTGGAGGACTGCTACATCCTCATCAGCGAGAAGAAGGTCGCCAACATGAAGGATCTGCTCCCGGTCCTCGAGGCGATTGCGCGCCAGCAGAAGCCGCTGCTCATCATCGCCGAGGACGTCGAGGGTGAGGCGTTGGCGACGCTGGTGGTCAACAAGCTCCGCGGCACCCTGACCTGCGCTGCCGTGAAGGCCCCGGGCTTCGGGGATCGCCGCAAGGAGATGCTCAAGGACATCGCGGTGCTCACCGGTGGCCAGGTGATCGCCGAGGAGCTCGGCCTCAAGCTCGAGAACGTGACCATCACCGATCTCGGCAAGGCCAAGACCGTCAAGATCGACAAGGACACGACCACCCTCGTCGACGGCGCTGGCAAGAAGGAGAAGATCAAGGGGCGGCAGCAGGAGATCCGCAACCAGATCGAGAACACCACCAGCGACTACGACCGCGAGAAGCTGCAGGAGCGGCTCGCCAAGCTGGTGGGAGGCGTGGCCGTCATCAAGGTTGGCGCCTCGACTGAGACGGAAATGAAGGAGAAGAAGGCCCGCGTCGAGGACGCCCTGCACGCGACCCGTGCGGCCATCGAGGAAGGCATCGTCGCCGGCGGCGGCGTGGCCCTCCTGCGCGCCACCACCAAGGCCCTCGCCAAGCTGAAGTGCGACGGCGACGAGGCGACCGGCGTGGACATCATCCGTCGCGCCGTCGAGGAGCCCCTCAAGCAGCTCGCGTTCAACGCCGG
>CAYZQO010000077.1:9173-26013 GCA_964480725.1 uncultured Polyangiaceae bacterium
CGACGCCCTGCACGCCACCCGCGCTGCGGTGGAGGAAGGGATCGTCCCCGGTGGTGGCGTCGCGCTGCTGCGGGCCCAGAAGGCCCTGGAGAAGCTCGAGGTGCCCGAGACGCAGGAGTTCGGGGTGCGCATCATCCGGCGCGCCATCGAGGAGCCGCTCCGACAGATCGCCGAGAACGCCGGCGAGGAGGGCTCGATCATCGTCCAGAAGGTCAAGGAGTCGAAGGGCAACATCGGGTACAACGCGGCGACCAGCCAGTACACCGATCTGGTCGCCGACGGCGTCATCGACCCCGCCAAGGTCGTGCGCACGGCGCTCCAGAACGCCGCCAGCGTGGCCGGCCTGATGCTGACCACCGAGGCGCTAGTGGCGGAGAAGCCCAAGGAGGAGAAGGCGGCCGCGCCCGGCGGACACTCCCACGGCGACTACTGAGCCGGCGCTGCAAGTGTGAAACCGCGGAGGTGGCCCCGAACGGGTCGCCTCCGCGTCGTTTTGTGTCGGCGTTGGCGGCTGGCGTTCGGGCCCCGCCGCGGCGGAACCCCGCGCTTCAGGGGGCGGGGTGATTGAGGTCGATCCGTGGCCCTGCGTAGCGCAGTACTGCGCGCTCCCGCATTGGCGCTTCTCCCGCCCAGCCCTCCACCTCCAGCAGCGCCATACCGACCCCAGGGCAGAAGACCGTGCGCGTGCGTGACCCGTCGGGTCCGCTCTCGAGCAGCTCGAGGGTGGCGACGCAGCCCGTGAAGTCACCCGCCGGGACCTGAACGGCCTCGGAGACGGAGGTGATGCAGACCTGTCCGGCGCGTCCGTCCCAGCAGGCTCCCACCCGCAGCGGTGCCTTGAGCCAGTAGCCGCCCGTCGCGTAGCGTAGCCCGGCATCGTCCACGGTGAGCCGCTCGACATGCCCTCCGTCGTCGAGCTCGACCAGATCCGGGCGAGGGCGTCGCACCTGGAGCACGATGAGCCCCCGGCCCGTGCGATCGGACTCCGTTTCGTACGAGAGCACCGTCCCGTCGGCGAGCGGGGCGAACGGCGTCACGTCGCCAGGATTGGGCGTCGCCGCCGGCGCGGCGGGGGGCGGTCCCCCGCCGGAGCACGCGAGCGCGCTCCCGACGGCCAGCGCGCCGCACCAGCACCGGATCTCCGACGGCGTCGGCACGGACCGCAGGGTATCCCGGATCAGTGCGCGTGGGGAAAGGCGTACGTCCAGGCCACCAGGAACGCCAGCAGGGCGGCCGCGACCGCCAGCAAGACCACCGCCACCGGATCGGGATCGATGCGCCGCCGGAGCTCGAGCGCGGCGCGCCGCACCGCCGGGCTCGCGGCGTCACGGGCCAGCCTCGGGGCCTGGCGGCGTACCGTCCGGTAGTCACCCCGCTCGAACGCCGCCACCAGCCGATCCAGGGCCGGGTCGCTGGGGAAGTCGAGGACGAAGGTCGGGCGATCGCGTCCTTGCGCATCGCGGTCGGGACGCTTTCGAGCCGCCGGGTCCGGCGTCCGGTTGCGCCGCCGCTCGCGTCGTGCTCGCGACGTCCCGTCGCCGCTGGGTCGCTCGCGCTGGCTCTCTCGGGGTGACATCAGAACTGGAAGTACACGAACGGGACCGCCTCGGCGCTCGCCATCGCGCGCAGCACCAGGGCGGCCACGAAGAGCGCCACGGCCTGCGCCGGGGCGGGGACCGCGATGAACGCCTCCCGGGCACGAATGTACCACCGTTCCGGGGTCCACTGCGACCCGAGCCCCACCGCGATGGCTACCAGCACGCTCGCGTGCAGGTTCGAGTGGTAGCCGGTGAAGGTCAGGAGACGCCCGAAGTAGAGGGCCGCGTCCCGGAAGGAGTCCGCCCGGAAGAAGATCCAGCCCACGCACACCACGTGGAAGGTGGCCAGCACGGCGGCGACCTGGAAGAGCCGGCCGCGCAGCGTCCGGGGCATCCCCGGGATGGTCAGGTCACGGCGAGGGTCGCGCAGCGGCTCTGGCGCGCGGCTCTCGTCGCGGTGGCGGAGCGCCCAGTCGAAGTAGAGCGCCCCGACGGCCAGCGCGGCCCCGAGAAAGGCGCCGACCGCGCCGAACCGCAGGAAGAGCCCCAGATCCACGGTCCAGAGGCAGAGGCAGAGGATGCCGCCGAGCACCGGTCCGGCGGCGACCGCGGGTGCGATCAGCGCGACGATGCGGTGGCTCCGGCGCCGGGTCTCGCCGAAGAGTCGGGTCACCGTCAGCGCCCAGCCGTGCAGCCCACCCCACACGAAGAAGCTCCAGCTCGCGCCGTGCCAGAGCCCGCCGAGCAGCATCGTGATCATCAGGTTCAGGTACTTGCGCGTCGGCCCGTGCCGGTTGCCGCCGAGCGAGATGTACAGGTAATCGCGCAGCCAGGAGGAGAGCGAGATGTGCCAACGCCGCCAGAAGTCGACGATCTCGGCGGCCTTGTAGGGCGCGTTGAAGTTGAGCGGCATGCGCACGCCGATCAGCAGCGCGATGCCGATGGCGATGTCGGTGTAGCCGGAGAAGTCGCAGTAGATCTGCACGGCGTAGCCGAGCACCGCGACGTAGCACTCGAGCGCCGAGTACTGCAGCGGCGCGTCGAACACGCGATCCACCAGGTTCGTGGCCACGTAGTCACCGATTGCGACCTTCTTCAGCAGGCCAAGGCTCACCAGGAAGAGGCCCTCGCTGGCATCCTCGACGCTGAACCGCGCTGCCCCCGCCAGCTGTGGCAGCAGATCCCGCGGCCGCACGATCGGTCCCGCCACCAGGTGCGGGAAGAACGCGACGAAGGCCAGGTACTCGACGTAGCTCTTCTGCGGCTTGATGTGGCCGCGGTACACGTCGATGACGTAGCTCATCGACTCGAAGGTGAAGAAGCTGATTCCCACGGGGAGCGCGACGCGCAGCACGACCTCTGGCGGCGAGTACCCGGCGGCCGTGAGCAACGCCCGCGCCGTGTCGACGCCGAAGTTGAAGTACTTGAAGACCCCGAGGATGCCGAGGTTGACCGCCACCGTGCTGGCGATCCAGAGGCGCCGACGGCGCTCCGTGCGGGCGCTCGCGATGGCATTGCCCAGCAGCCAGTCGATGGTGGAGGAGGCCCAGATGAGCGGCAGGAACCGCCAGTCCCAGTGGGCGTAGAAGACGTAGCTTGCCACCAGGATGAAGACCATCCGGAGTCGCCTGGCCCGCAGCGCGGCGGCGAGCCCGACGAGGACGAGCACGGAGGCCGAAACGCTCCACGCCAGGGAGTCCGCGACGGGCACGCGGAGCGCCCGTAGCCCGACCAGCAGGGGGTCGAGCCCCCAGGCGCGGTAGGTCAACCAGGCGAGCGCGAGGTAGTTGACCGCCACGGCGGCGGCGGCCGCGCGCCACGGCAGGGGCCGATCCTCACGGGTGACGCGACAGAGCGCTGTGGTGACGATCAGCGCTGCCGCGGTGATCCACGCGCCCTGTGCGGTGGGCGCCGCGAAGGTGACGTAGGACGCGAGGCCGAGCCACGGCAGCAGCGGCGTCCAGCGCCGGTTCACCAGGATCCAGGCCGCGACGAAGACGATCGCGAAGAACCGCGCGAAGGTGAGCGTGTTGAAAAGCACCGGCCCGACGTGACTAACTCAGAAGCCCGGCCGCCGGGCGGAAAATCAGCGCGTCCTCGCTCCTGAACGCGTGGCTACCCTGGCCGAGGGAGCGGGCGGAGTTGACGAGAGCGCCCCGGATGCCGAACGCTTAGTCCCGTGCTGAAGCGCGCGCTGCTCGGTCTGGTCAAGGGCACCCTGATCGGCGCGGTGGTGGCAGCGGCGCTCGTCAAGGGGCTCGGGCTCGCGGTCTTCGGGGGCCCCTGGCTGGCGCTGCTGGCCGCGGGGATCACCGGCGCGCTCGTGGGGGTCTTCGCCGGGCGGCCGCTCTGGGCCCCGAACGCGCGCATCGAGGCGGGGCTCAAGGCGCTCGCGGGGGCGCTGGTCGGTGCGGGGATTCTGCTGCTCGCCCGGCGCTTCTTCCCCATCCCGGTCGCGCTGCCCGCTGAGCTCGGCGCCGGGTTGATCGGGGAGCTGCCGGTGGTGATGCTGCCCCTGGTCGCGGCGCTGCTCGGATCGCTCTTCGAGCTCGACAACACGGGCGACGCCGCCGCTCCGCCCACCGCCCGCTCCTCGGGCACTGCGGGTGCTGGGCAGCGCGGGCCGCGCGTCGTCGCGGCGCTGGACCCTCGCGCGGAGGCTGCCGCCGTCGAGGACGAGGAGGAGCTCGCCGACCCGTCGGACGCGCCCACGACTGCGACGCCCCTCCGTCGCCGCCCCCGTTCCTGAGCTCACATGCCCCCGGCTCGCATCGCCCTGTACTCCGCCTCGGTGGCCGCCGTCGCCGTCCTCGTCCGCTCCCTCGTCATCGGCCCCCTACCGCTGTGGCTCGCGGGGACGGTGACGATCGCGTACATCGGGATGATCGCCGTCGGGATCCTCCGCGCAGATCTGGAGATGTTCGGCGACGCCACCGTGCGCGGCCGCCCCGACGCGCGCTCAGTCGCTCTCACCTTCGACGACGGCCCGGACCCCGAGGCGACCCGTGCCATCCTCGAGATCCTTGCGCGCGAGGGCGACCGCGCGACGTTCTTCGTGGTGGGCGAGCGGGTCGATCGGAACCCGGACGTCGTGCGGGAGATCGTTGCGGCCGGGCACTCGCTTGGTGTCCACGGTTACCGCCACGCGCCGCTCCACTCCTGGTGGTCCCCCCGCGCGATCGCTCGGGACATCGAGCAGGCGCGCGACGCCGTGGAGCGCGCCACGGGCGTCCGTCCGCGCTTCTTCCGGCCTCCGATCGGGATCGTGAGCCCGCGCACGGCCTCTGGCGCGAGGCGGGCGCGGGCGCCGATCGTCCTTTTCAGCCTGCGTTCTGGGGACGGGGTCGTCACGCGCGTCGACGCCGTCGTGCGACGGGTGATCGCGCGCCTGGGCGCCGGCGCCATCGTCCTCCTGCACGACGCCCCTAGGCGCGGTGGCCGGAGCCCGGCGAGCATCGGCGCGCTGCCGCGGATCCTCGACCGGGTCCACGCGTTGGGGCTCGCCACGGTGGGTGTCGAGGCGATGGTCGACGACGCGACGATCGACGAAGAGCCCAGCGCGGCGCCAGAGCGCCTCAGCTCCTGAGTCCCTCGAGCATCGCGACCGCCCGCACGGCCCAGCGACGCTCCGTCGGCTCCGCCAGGTCGTCTCGGTGCTCCGCCAGCGACCGCTCGAGCACGGCTCGGGCGGCTTCACGGCGATCGTCGAGCGCCAGGTAATGCGCCAGCGCCACCTGATGGTTCATGCGACCCGTGAGCCTCGTCAAGGACTCCAGGACCTCGATCGCGTCCTGTCGCTGGCCGTTCTGCCAGAGGGCCTCGGCGTAATCGAGCGCCGCGGAGTAGCCGCGGAAGGATCGATCACGGGTCAGCACTCGCTCCAGCGCCTCGACCGCCTCGCCCGGTCGCGCCAGCGAAAGGAGCGCTCGCGCCAGGCCGTGCCACGCCGCCAGCGCGTCGGGGTCCTCGGCGATCACGGCGCGATAGAGCGGTTCGGCGTCGGCGGCGCGATCGCGCGCCTCCAGGGAGTCGGCCAGCGCCACCTGTTGCTCGTTCCGCGTCCCCCCCCTGGTCGGGGACGCCACACCGACCCTACCGTCACCCCCCTCCAGGCTCGGGAACCAGCGGGACAGTGGCGAGCCCCCGGTCCTCGCCAGCACCCAATAGAGCGGCCAGCTGAAGGGGAAGAGCAGCACGAGGGCGGCCAGCCAGAGCGGCCCGGCGCGCCGACGGATCGCATCGACGAGGGTCCAGATCCCTCCAACCATCAGCACCACGAAGAGAACGGACAAGCGATACGCCTCTTACTCTCGAGAACTCTCCCCGTGGCTGGCGCTGAGTCAAGTCGCGGGCTCGAAGCGCGGGCCGAAGGCAACCGCTCGAGGTTGCGACCTGGGTCTGGGCCTGCCCCGAGCCCGCCCCGAGCGTGGACGATCCGGCCCGGGGCCTGCTAGGGTGTCCCCCATTCCCGGGAGTCGCGTTGGCCCCGTCCAGCCGACAGCTCATCCAGACAGCGCTCCACGAGACGCTCGACAGCGTGGTGAGCCCCGCCGTGCGATCGGACGTTCTCGCCGCGGCCCTGACCGAGGTCGAGGGGGGGGCCCTGCCCGGCGACGTCCACGGGTTTCGTCGCTTCATTCACGGGCCGCTCAAGGCCGCCCTCGTCCGCGTGCTGGGACGCTCTCGGGCGGAAACGGTGACCGCCGACCTCGAGCTGATGGGAGGCTCGATCCCGCCTGGCGTGTGGTCGAGCACGGGCCCGCGACCGGATGCGACGCGCCCCGTCTCGGGACCCGTCGTTCCCCCGCATCCGGTGCCGCGGTCGCTCTCACCGGTATCGTGCCGGGCCGCGCCCAGGCCGGGCGGTCGCCGCCGCTCCGCGCCGCCGGGTCCACGGAGGACCTTCAGTCCCCGGTCGGGGACGCCTGCGGTGCGCGGCTCACGCGCGCTTCTGGTCGTGGCGACCCGCAACCTCCCGCTGGTCGCGGCGCTCGCGGAGCGGCTGGCGGACCTCGCGGAGGTCCGGGTGGTCGGCGACGTGCTGGACCTCGCCGGCGAGGTCATGGCACCGCGGCGCGTCCTCCTGGTCGTCGACTGTCGGCGGCCCTCGGTGCGCCCGGTGGCGGTCGCGGCCCTCGCCGAGGAGCTGCCGCCCACCGCGACTGTCTTGCTCTTGGCGCCGTCCGAGGACGATGAGGTCGCGGTCCGTACGGTGGCGCCCGAGGCGACGGCCTGGCACCGTTGCGCTACGGCCTCCGGCGCCGAGCTCGCCCGTCGCTGCGCCGAGCTGGTTCGTTGATGTCCGATCGGCCGGAGCCGCGGTTGTCGTCCCCCAATCAGCGCGCTTCCGGCGGCTCGGCCGCGGCCCCGGCCGTCGAGGTGGCCTCGGCGCGCACGCGCGCCTCGGCGCGCAACCGGTCGAGGTCGAGGGGATCACCGGACCCGGCGCGCAGACCGAGCCGCAGCACCCGATGTTCGACCGCAACGCCCCCCGCCATTGCCGCGACGACCTCGCCCGGCCGCACCCCGCCGGCCGGGCCGAGCGCGAGCTCCATCCGGACGAGGACCTCACTGGGGGTTTCGCCCGCCGCAGCGAGTGTCGCGTGATCCGCGGGCCCCGCCAGCGCGACGGACCGCAGCTCCGCGGCGAGATCGAAGCGGCGCGACTGGCCTCGTCGCGTGCGCTCGACGGCGCCGAGATGAGCCCCCTGGAAACCCCTCACCAAGGCGTTCACCCCCGCCTCGCCGCCGAGGGCCAGCACCGAGGCGGCCGGCAGGGCGATCAGGTAGAGGGCCCCGTCGATCACCGCCGCGAGGCCGCGGTCCTCGGGCTCGAGCGGGGCCGCCGCCGAGAACTCCAGACCTGGGCAGGCGGCGCGGCGGAGCGCGGCGACGAGCGCGCTCGCGGGCGGCGCGTCGATCAGCTTCACGTCGAGGTACTCGCCCAGGCTCGGCAAGCCGAGCGGCAGCGCGGGTGAGAATGACATCGCCGGCTTCGGGTGGAAACCGGCCGTGTAGGCGACAGTCACGCCAGCGCGGCGAAAGACGCGGCCGAGCTCGCGGATGAGATCGAGGTGCCCGAGCAGCGCCATCGCGCCGAGCTTCGCGTAGCGCACGCGCCACCTCGTGATCGGCCCGCCCGGCTGGGGCGGCCGGTGTCGCCCCGGCATGCGACGGCGCGCCGGGGCCTCCGCTGACGGGATCGGCGCGGTCCGTGCGGGGTCCTCGGCCGGCGTGGTGGGGGCCGCGCCCACCGCCTCAACGCTCGGCTCCTGACCCGGCGGTCGCGAGTCCTCGACTGCCGCCGCCGCGAGCGCTTCGAGACGCCG
Source organism: uncultured Polyangiaceae bacterium (assembly GCA_964480725.1). GTDB lineage: Bacteria > Myxococcota_A > Polyangia > Polyangiales > Polyangiaceae > JAFGBI01. The sequence goes on from CAYZQO010000077.1 coordinate 17,041, forward strand.
CAGCGCGTCGACGCGCACCCGCCGCATCTGGTCCAGATCACACGCGAGCCCGCAGTCGTGGCACAGGAGGTGTCGCACCTCCGCCTCGGCCGCGGCGACGCTCGTGGGGTGCGCCTGCTGGCCCGCCACCTTCCCGCACGGAGGGCTGGTGCGGCCCGCCATCGCCCGCCGGTGCTCCCGCTCGAGGAAGCTCGGCTGGAGGCCGACGTCGACGTGATCCCAGGGCAGCCGCGCGTCGAGCGGCAGCGCACCGAGGTAGCGGTCCGTATCGACACCGCAGGTCTCGAAGGCGGCCTGCCAGACGTCCAGGCGGAGCTGGTCCTCCCAGGAGTCGAAGCAGGCACCGCCGCGATAGGCCTGCTCCAGGACGTCTGCGAGCCGGCGGTCGCCGCGCGCGAAGACCCCCTCGAGCACGCTGGTCGCGGCGTCGTGCACCTTGACGCCGAGCCCGCGCGCCCCGCGCACCGACTCGCGGAGCGCGTGCTGCTTCTGCTCGAGCAGGGGTCTCGCGTCCATGGCGCACCACTGGAACGGCGTGTGCGGCTTGGGGACATGGTTGGAGACGCTGACGGTGACGGTGGGACGCGATCCGTGGCGCCGCGCCGCCGCGAGCACGTCCCGGCCGAGCGCTCCGATCGCCAGCACGTCCTCGTCGGTTTCCGTCGGCAACCCGACCATGAAGTAGAGCTTGAGCCGATCGTGGCCGCGCGCGACCACCCGCTCGGCGGTTTCCAGCAGCTGCGCTTCGGTCACGTTCTTGTTGATGACGTCGCGCAGACGCTGAGTGCCGGCCTCCGGCGCGACGGTCAGGCCGGAGGCGCGGACCTGGCTCATCGCGTCGAGGACGTCCTTCGGGAGGCCGTAGGCCCGCAGCGACGCGACCCCGAGCGACACCCGCCGGGGCGCCGTGAGCCTCGCCAGCGCCTTGACCAGGGGCGCGATGGTGCTCACGTCCGCCGTGGAGAGGGCGGTCAGGCTCACCTCGTCCTGTCCCGTCTCTTCGATCGCCGCGAGCACCGTCGCGATGATCTCCTCCGGATCCCGCTCGCGCACGGGCCGGTAGATCATGCCCGCCTGGCAGAAGCGGCAACCCTCCGTGCAGCCGCGAGCGATCTCGATGCTGGTGCGATCGAAGACGGCCTCCGGCCCACCGACGGGCCCACCGGCGGGGAACGGGTGGCGGGAGAGATCCACCACCGCGCGCCGCACCGGGAACGGAGCGGCGTTGTCCGCTGGCGCTTGCACCACGACCCGATCTGCCCGCGTATCGAGCGTCGTTTCGTACAGGGACGGGACGTAGACCCCTTCGATCCGTGCGAGCGCGGCGAGGCGCTCGGCGCGTCGCAGCCCGTCCCGCCGGGTCCGCGTCCAGGTCAGCGCGAGCTCGGTTGTCGCCTCCTCGCCGTCACCGATGAGGAACGCGTCCACGAACGGAGCGAGCGGCTCGGGGTGCGTCGCCACAGGCCCTCCCGCGATCACCAGGGGGTCCTGCTCGCCGCGCGCGGCGGACCGCAGCGGAATCCGGCCGAGGTCGAGCATCAAGAGCACGTTGGTGAAGGTGAGCTCGAACTGGAGCGAAAACCCCACCACGTCGAACTCGGAGAGCGGCCTCGCGCTCTCCAACGAGACGAGCGGCACGTCGTGGGCGCGCAGCTCTGCAAGCAGATCCACCCACGGCGCGTAGCAGCGCTCGGCGAGCGTTCGCGGGTCCTGGTTCAGGATCTGATAAAGGATCCGGTACCCGAGGTGGCTCATCCCAACATCGTAGACGTCCGGGAAGGCGAGGCAGACGCGTGCCTCGACCGCGTCCCACTCCTGGCGGGGGACGCCGTGCTCGCCACCCGTGTACCGCGTGGGCTTGCTCACGCGCGCTAGGAACGGGCGGTACGGGTGCTGGTGTAGGGGGATCACGGGGTCGCGGGCCGTCACCCTAGCATCGCCGCGGCGAACTGCCCCTCCGCGCTGCCGCTGGTCCGACGAGCACGGGTGCACTATCTACCCGGCCCATGCAAGGCTACCGCGCGGGAACCGTGACCCACCGGCAGGTCTGGGCGCCAGGGCTGGTCACGATCCGCGTCGAGGCGACGACCGAGCCGCTGATCCCCGGGCAGTTCCACAACCTAGCGCTCCCCCTGGGAGACTCCTGGGTCCGGCGCGCGTACTCGGCCGCCTCGGCGCCAGGAGCCCCGCTCGAGTTCCTCGTGACCCGGGTTGAAGAGGGTGATCTCTCGCCCGAGCTCACCGAGCTTCCCGCCGGCTCCCCGATCTGGATCGACCCGCAGCCGCGCGGCCATTTCACGCTCGCGCAGGTGCCGGCCGTCCCCGAACTCTGGCTCTGGGCCACGGGCACGGGGCTCGCCCCGTTCGTGTCCATGTTGCGCACGCCCGAGCCGTTCACGCGATTCGCGCGCGTCGTGCTCGTCCACGGCGTTCGTGACGGGTCGCACCTGGCCTACGCCGACGAGCTCGAGTCTCTGGCTCGGGCGCCAGCTGGCCGCTTCGTCCGGGTCCCGGTGGTGAGTCGCGGGGACGCGCCCGGGGCGCTCCGGGGTCGGGTCACCGAGCGGCTCGCGGATGGCACCATCGAGCAGCGGGCGGGGGTGCTGCTGACGCCCGAGCGGGCCCATGTGCTGCTCTGCGGCAACCCGGCCATGATCGAGGAGATGGTGTCGCTGCTCGGGGCCCGAGGGCTGCGCCGCCACCGCGCGCGCAGCCCCGGGCACGTGACGTTCGAGCGGTACTGGTGAGCGCGTCCTGCCGTGGCTCGAAAGGCCGCGGCGAACCCCCCGGCCGTCCCCCGCGGAGGCTCAGAGCTCGACCGTGACGCCGAACGACAGGCGGATGAAGATGTCGAACGGGTAGAGCCACCCGTTGAGATCCGCGACGGGCAGCGATTCTCCTACGGTCCAGTGGTCGAGCCCGATCAGCCGCTCGTCGTCGTCGCAATCCGTGATCGCCGTCCACGCTGGGAGGGCGTCGTCCTCGGCGCCATCCTCCGGGAAGCAGCGCTTCTGCTGGTTGAGCTCGTAAGCGATGCCGAGCTCGCTGGCGATGGTGAAGAACTTACCGATCACGCTGTGCGAGCCGAAGGTCACCGCGAGGCGCCGCTCCGTCTCCGCGACGGTGTCGATGATCCCGCCCCCGACGTCGGCTCGAAGCTCGTCGCCGGGATCGTCATCGTTGCGCTCCACCAGGTACCGGTAGGCGTAGTTCTGGTACATCAACCGCACGACGTAGCCGTCGAGCGGCCGATCCCCGGCGAACCAGAAACCCACGCCGAGCGACGACCCCGCCAGCGGACCGATGCCCCGAGCCCGCTGCGAGAGAGTGTCCGGACCGCTGTCGATGGTGAACGCCGGTGGTCGCTTCCAAACCACGAACCGTGGCACGAGCTCGACGCTCAGCCAGTCCACGCCTGGAATCGACGCCTCCAGCTCCACCCCGAGCCGCCCGTAGATGATCGCGTTCAGGGGGTCGAGGCGGACGGAGAAGTCGGGCAGCTCCGGCCCGGTCGTCGCGGCGGGAGGGGGTGGCGCGCCGTAGCCGGCGGGAGGCGGCTGGCCGTAGCCGGCGGGAGGCGGTTGGCCGTAGCCGGCGGGAGGCGGTTGGCCGTAGCCGGCGGGAGGCGGCTGACCGTAGCCGGCGGGAGGCGGCTGCCCATAAGCTGGCGGTGGCTGCTGGTAGCCGGGCTGTCCCGGCTGCGCCGGCTGCACGTAGCCGGGCTGTCCCGGCTGTGCCGGCTGCACGTAACCAGGTTGGGCCGGTGGCGGTGGCGGTGGCGGCGGCGCCGGCTGGCCGTATCCAGGTTGGGGCGCTTGGGCCGCCGCGGTGGCCGCCCAGGCCGCTGTCAACGCCACGCTCAAGACCGCGCCGATGAGCCGCATGGCGGCAAGCATAACCTCCTTACGCCGGGGCTCCAGCACCCAGCGCGATCCTGGGCACGAAGTCCGACCGCATGACCCCGGGGGCCGGGGCCGGTATCTGGGTTGTCGCGGTCGCCGTGGGGGTGGCACTATGGCTGGCCCCGGAGGGCCGTGCCTGCAGCGTGCGGTCGGCCTTGACGCGGGACCTTCGACACCGGAGTCACCCATGCAGATCGAGCTGGCTGTGAGCGACGTCTCCCGCGTGGACGCCGACATCCTCGTCATCCCCGTGGCCGAAGGCGTGCTCGCCAAGCAGCGGAGTTTCGCGGCGCTCGACCAAGCTCTCGGCGGGGCCGTGGGGCGGCTCGCCGCCGCGGAGGACTTCCAGGGCAAGGTCGAGCAGACCATGGACCTCGTGACCCTGGGCAGGCTCCGGGCACCTCGGGTCGTGCTGGTCGGGATCGGTCATCGCCGGAGCGCCGACCCAGCCGTGCTGCGCTCCTACGCGGCTGTCGCGGCTCGCGCGGCCAACGCGGCGAAGGCGCGCTCGATGGCGTTGGAGCTGCCCGACCGGACCGCCGGGGCCGATCTCCGTCCCGTGGCCGAGGGGCTTGTGCTGGGGGCCTATCGCTTCACCAAGTACCTGACCGGCGACCGGGCCCCCAAGCAGGCGCTCGACCGCGTTACGGTGCTACGGCGCGAGGGTAAGACGACGGCCTCCGAGCGGCAGGCCATTGGGGTTGGCGTGGCCGTCGGCGAGGCCGTGGCAATGGCGCGCGACGCCGTCAACGAGCCAGCGAACGAGCTCACGCCGGCCGCGCTCGCCGCGCTCGCGGTGCGCATCGGCAAGACGCATCAGCTCGCGGTGTCCGTCCTCGACAAGAAGGGCATCCTCGCCAAGGGGATGAAGCTCCACTATGCGGTTGGTCAGGGCAGCGCGAACGAGCCGCGCTTCGTCCACCTCGTCTACAAGCCGAAGCGGCGCGCGCGCGCGCGGCTCGTCTTCGTCGGCAAGGGCCTCACGTTCGACTCGGGGGGCCTTTCCATCAAGCCCGCGAACGGAATGGGCGAGATGAAGAGCGATATGGGGGGCGCCGCCGCGGTGCTCGGGCTGATGGCGGCGGTGGGAGCGATCGAGCCCGCGGTCGAGGTCCATGGCATCGTGGCTGCCGCGGAGAACATGCCGGACGGCGCGGCCTATCGGCCCGGGGACGTCTTCGGTTCGCTCGACGGCAAGACGGTGGAGATCGTGAACACCGACGCGGAGGGCCGGCTTGTGCTCGCTGACGCGCTCACCTACGCGGCGCGGCTGGAGCCGGATCTCATCGTGGACGCAGCGACCCTCACCGGCGCTTGCATCGTGGCCCTCGGTAAGACCTGCACGGGGTACTTCGCGACGAGCGAGGCGCTGGCGCGCAAGCTCGAACGCGCGGCGGCGCGAGCGGGCGAGCAGGTCTGGCGGCTGCCGTTGGCCGACGACCAGCGAGACCAGCTCAAGAGTGACGTCGCCGACCTCAAGCACACGGGAGAACGCTGGGGTGGCGCGATCACCGCGGCCCTCTTCCTGCGCGAGTTCACCGCGGGGCGTCCCTGGATCCACTGCGACATCGCCGGTCCGGCGCTGAGCGATCGTGCCGTCGGTGTCGTGCCGAAGGGCGGCACCGGTCACGGGGTCCTCACCTTCCTCGAGCTCGTGGAGAGCGCCGGCTGACACGGGCCGTCCCGGTGAAGGAGCGGGTCGCCGCCAGGTCCGCGGCCGTTCGGCTCGCCTCGGCGGCCAACGTCCTGCTGCCCGGTACCTACGCCTGGGGTGCGACGGTTGCGTCGCCCGGATTCGCTTCGGGCATCGGTGCCCGGGTGGCCGCTGGTGTCGCCATTGCCGCGCTTTGGCTCGGCGCAGGGCTCGCCCCGTTCTGGCCGCGGGTGGGCAGGGCGTTGGGGATTACCTTGTTCGCCGGCGCCTCTCTGCTCACCTGGACCCTGGCGCGAGAGGCCATCGCCGTGGAGCGCATCGACGTCGTCCGAGGCTGCCTCGGCGGGCTTGGGTGGTCGCTCACGATGCTCGGGTGGGGAGCCCTGCGCGTCGAGGACCCCACCTCGCCCGAGAACGCTGACGCCAGTCACGCGCCGCTCGAACCGCGTCGTTCGCTCCCCATCACCAGCTGGTTGCTGCTCGGTGTCGCGTTCGCCGCGGCGGCCGGGCCCCTGGTGGCGGCCTGGTCCGTCGCTCGGGCCGAGCATGCCCTCCTGGCGCAGGCGGCCGCCGTGCTCGCCGCCATCGCGCTGGTCACCGTCGGCGGTCTGGCGGCCGTGGACGGGGAGCAGGCGCGCGCCGCCGGGGAGCCGATGGTCCGGCTCCGGGGCGCTTGGGGCGGCCTGGTGTTGCTGATCCTCGGCCTCTCGGGCGGGTTGCTGTGGAGCCTGTTCGCGTAGAAGATCGCCGTCGTCATCCCGCGGCGACCATGACTCGGGCCCTCGACATCGCGAGCCTCCTGCTGCTACTCGGCGCCGGCTTCGCATTCACTGCAGGGGTGGTCGCCCTCGGTGAGCGCCAGGACCTGACTGCCTTGTACTGGCTCGCCGTGGGGGCGCTCACCCTGCGCTCCGCGGTCGATCTGCTTCGCCCCAGGGGAGGCGCCCGATGACGGCCGCCAACCTCCGTGGGTCCTGGTTTCGCGCGGTTTCCCTGGGGGTGCTCGTTCTTTCCGGGGTCGCCTGCACTGCGCGCAAGTCTCCGGCGCCGTCCACCAACGATCCCGATCTCGACGACGGCGTGGTCGCGCGGGTGGGTACCGCGTCGATTCCGGCCGGGATGGTCGCTGCCGTGGTCGCCGCCCAGGGAGTCGACCGTTCGACGGCGCTCGATCGGCTGATCCACGACGCGTTGCTCGCCGAGCACGCCCGGACGCAGGAGGCCTGGCGGCCCCGCGTCAGCAGCGCCGAGCGCGCCGTGCTCGGTCGCGTTCTGCTCGAGCGCCTTCGCGCCGAGAACGACGCGCAGCCGGTGACTGACGCGGAGATCCGTGCGGCCGCGGCGCAGCAATGGTGGGAGTTCGATCGGCCCGCTTCCGTCCGGGCGATCCACGCCGTGGTGCGGTTCAGCGCGGCTGCGGACGAGCCTCGCGCGCGGGGCGTTGCCGAGGACCTTCGCGCTGCCGTGACCGAGGTCGCCGACGTGGCCGAGTTCAAGCGGGCCGCCCTGGCCGTGGAAGCGAACGGCCTCGAGGTCAAGGTGGAGTCACTGGACCCGGTCACCGCGGAAGGAGCCCTGGCGGTCCCCGGCGGGGGGAGGCTCGTCGAGGCGTTCGCGCAAGCTGCGCACGCGATCGAGAAGGAGGGGGGGACCAGCCCCATCACTCGGACCGACTTCGGCTACCACGTGATTCGCCTCGTCGAGCGGCTGCCCGCGCACAATGTCCCGCTGGAGGAGGCCCGGCGTCGGCTCGAGGCGGCGGTGCGCGGGGCGCGGGCGAGGGAGTCACACATCGCGCTCCTCCGCGAGCTCTCCGCGCGGGACCGTCCCGTGGTGGACCGCGCTGCCGTCGAGGTCACGGGAGTCATCCAACTCGAGCAATGAGGAGGCGGTGAGCCATCGGCGCCCCAGTCCTGCTCCGCGTGATCAGTCTGCGACGCCGTTCGGCGTCTCCCTCGGCCGCTTCTGCGACGCGACAGGGGCCCTCGGGGCAGCCCTGGTAGACCCCCAGGGGGAGACGGTGGACTACGCAGGCCGTCTGGATCCCTACGACATCCGCGTCGCGGCGGCCGAATGGCGCCTCGTGCTGGACCTGGTGCTCACGTGCCGCGTGCTCCACCTGGCACAGACCCGCGAGATGCTGGTCCGGGCCGATCGCGCCAGCTTTGCGGCGGTGCCGCTGGGGGAGGGCTACGCCCTGATCGCGAGGTTACCGACGCGCTGCTTCACGGTTTCTCCGCGGGCGCTCACCGAGGCCGTGCGGGACCTGTGCCGTGAAGGCGGCATCACGGTTCCGGCGGCCTGGCTGGCAGCGCGATGGTCCCGAGTTCAAGTGCGAATGGCTTCGCGAAAACTGCGACGCCCGCTCGACATCTGGCACGAAGACCGCTGGTGCCCCCTCGAGATCCTGGGGCGCTACGTTCCCGAGGCGCTTGGTCATCGAGAGGTCGGCTACCGGGCCCGCCTCGAGGCTGGATCGGACCTGACCCTGGTCCGGGAACCAGCGGGCGTGTGGTATGCTGACGGCCTTCCCGACGTTTGACGCTGTGCTGGCGGGGGAAACCCCCATGTTTTCAGCATCTTAGAGAAATCGACCGCCCCCCCAGAAAAAGCTTGCCAACCGGAGGGTGAGCGTTCATAAAGACGCCCCCCGCGACGCCAGCGGCGCGAGAGTGAAGCCAACGCCTCAGACTGCACGTTCTTACAGTGCCTCCAGGGTGACGGCCAGCTCAAAGCAAAAGCGCGAAAGACCTGAAGAAGGCGCGGAAGCGGTTGAAGCCCGCTTCAAAGCAAACATTCCCCTCGGTCCCCAAACGGGGCCGTTGACAAGCCGGTGAGGCCCTAGTAAGCTCGTCGGCCCGCGTCGGGAGCGGATTCTCCCCTCGGTCCTTGAAAACTGAGTCCCATGACCGCAAAGGATCTTGCGGTCCCCGCACGTCCTCGCGTGTCGGTGTCCATCCCGGACCCGCATCACACGAGGCAGTGCAACAACGAAGAAATTGGCTGCACCTTGCCATGCCGGGCAACCGGTCGGGCATCCGTGTATGCCGTAAGGATTCAAACTGGAGAGTTTGATCCTGGCTCAGAACGAACGTTAGCGGCGCGCCTAACACATGCAAGTCGCACGAGAAAGGGCTTCGGCCCCGGTAAAGTGGCGCACGGGTGAGTAACACGTAGGTCATCTACCCTCGAGTGGGGGACAACCCTCCGAAAGGAGGGCTAATACCGCATGACGCCAGCAATGGCCAAAGCGGGCCTCTCCATGGAAGCTCGCGCTTGAGGATGAGCCTGCGGCCCATCAGCTAGTTGGCGGGGTAACGGCCCACCAAGGCAAAGACGGGTAGCTGGTCTAAGAGGATGAACAGCCACACTGGAACTGAGACACGGTCCAGACTCCTACGGGAGGCAGCAGTGGGG
>CAYZQO010000078.1:0-25486 GCA_964480725.1 uncultured Polyangiaceae bacterium
TGCTGGCGATCAGCATGCCCCCCTGCCAAGCCAGCAGCTCGGTCACCAGGCGACCGTGCTCATGGATCAGGTTCCAACTGCCCGATAGCGCTCGTTCGTCCGCCTTCGGCGCGGGCACCCAGCGGTAGAGCCAAGCGCAGCTCGGTCCCGGGTCGGACCGCTTCGAGACGGCCAACCAAACGTTGCGCGGCCAGCTCCCTGCGGCCAGCACCCAGGACATGCCCGCGTTGTCCCGCTGGAGGTAGTCGTCGAGCCCCTCCACCGCTACCACCTCCCCCTCATGGACGAGGTAGGGCGTCCTACCCGCCCAACTGCCAGCGAAGAGCAGCGCCGCCTCCCCGAGCGCGAACAGCTCGAGGGGGGTGTCCGTGCCGGTGACGTGGCGCAATGGCATTCCGGCCAGCTCACGCTCGGGTGCGCCGGGTGGCAGCGCTGCCCAGGGACAATCCCGGCGCGTCACCACGACCGGGGACGCGCCGCTGGGTGAGGACGCGGAAGGTGCGGCGGGTCCCTTGGGGGCTACGGAACGCGGCTCGCTCGAGGCCGCGGGAGCGTTCCCTCGCCACGGCGGCTCGGGGACGGCCCCTCGGGCGCACGCCGCCAGACACACCCCGAGCCCCGCAGTGCCGGCGACGCGCAAGGCAAGGCGACTTGCTGCCGGTACGTGGAGGCACCGAGGCGCCTCCACGTACCGCTGCGTCATCTCGCCTCGACTCTCCATCCGTTGCTCACCGTCGCGCACCCGTGACGTCGGGTCAACGGCTCCGGCACCGTCACGGTCGTCGCCTTCACCTCCTCGCGTCGCCCCGGACGTCTGCCCCGGCTGAGCCGTCGTGGGGGTCGAGGGCCTCGCGGCAGCGGCGCTCGACCCGTACTAGAATGGGCCCTCATGGCGGTCGTGGCTCGTTGGCTGCTGGGTGTGGCCGGGCTCGCGCTGGGCTGCGGCGGTGAAGGTGGCGGTAGCGGCGCTGGCGGTGGCGCCGGGACCGCGCCGACGGCGCCGGAACTCCTGCCGGAGCACTGGCGCGATGGGCTCGCCGCGGGCGTGGGCCTGGGGCTTGCCCAGGAGTACCCGCGGGACGTGGGGATCACGGACCACCCGGACGTGCTGGTGGCAGAGGACTTCGAGTTCGGCACCGTGACGATCCCGACCGAGGAGGATCGGTATGCCACCTACGTCACGGTCACCGACGAGGTTGCGTACACGGGCAGCTACGCCGGCGTGCATCGCTGGAACACCGGCGACAACCTCGTCACCACCCGCTTCCTGCTCGGGCCCGCGGCGCACGACGGCGAGCGCCCGGCGTACTTCATGCGCATGTGCTTCAATTTCGGCGCGTCGTCGACAGCGAGTTCCCCGATCTCGTCTACCGGGCGCTCCGGGACGGGCAGGTCTGGCACCAGGACCACTGCCTGCGCGGCGCCGACGCGGCGACCTTCGAGGTGCGGACGGACGGGCACCCCCTCCTCGGTCGCGATGCAACGGCGCTCTACCACGGCTGGACGCGGCTGAAGGCCGTGGAGCGGGCCTCGTTCGAGGTGCTGGCAGACGGCTATTGCCGTGACGAGCAGCGCGTCTACTGCGAGAACGAGACGTCGCTCACCCCGTTGAAGGAGAGCCGCGCGTCGAGGTACTCGAGCCTGGCAGTGTCTTGGTCGTCGGGCTGACGTTCGTTGCGGGGGTCGCAGCCACGCTCTCCCAGTTGCGCTGGGCCGACAACGCGCAGTGAGGCCAGTCAATGAAGCAGGTCGAAATCGAAGAGACATTGCAGACGCAAGAGCTAAGGAGCGGGTTCCTCAGGTACACGCGCGAGGCGCACGCGCTGCTGCCCGCGATGGACCATCCCCGTATCCTGGACATCGGCTGCGGGTCCGGCTCAGCGACGATGGAGCTCGTGCGCCTCGGCTGCAGCGAGGTTGTCGGTATCGATACGGACGCAGCCGCCCTCTCCGAGATGAAGCAGCGCCTCGCGGCAGCCGGGCTCGGCAACCGCGTCACGGTGGTGAACACATCGCTCTTCGACGTCGGCTTTCCAGCCGCAAGCTTCGGTGTGCTCTGGGAAGAAGGAGTGCTTCACCTGCTCGATAGCCGGAGGAGCCTACCGGTTTGCCACCGGCTTCTGAAGCCCGGTGGCTTCTTCGTCATGCACGAGACCGTCGCCTGGTTCGAGGAGGCCAGAGACTCGTTGCGGACCGTTGGCTTCAAGATCTTCAATCAGGTGTTGCTGCCGAAGCGCGCCTGGTGGACGGACTACTACGAGATTCTGGAAGCTCGCATCCGAGCGCTTCGCGAAGCGCATGGCGTGGACCTGGAGCCAGAGAAGCTGGCGCAACATGAGCGCGAGATCGCTGTGGTCAAGGCAGATCCAGAACGCTTTGACTGTGGATTCTTCATCCTTCAGAGATCCCCGTCCGACTCTCGGCGCTAGTGGCATCTGCCCAGGGGGAAGGGCTACCGCGTCGAGACCGCACAGGACGGCCAACAGCTGCTCGAGAAGCTGGAGCGCGGCGTCTACGATCTGGTCATCCTCGACGCGGTCATGCCGGGGCCGAGCGGATCGAAGCTCGTGCGGCACCGGGAGTCCCACTTCGCAGGGCTGAGGATCCTGTTCAGCACCGGGTACGATCCGGGGGTCTTGGGCGTCGGGTTCTTCGCGGACGGGAGCCGTCGTCTGCTCCGCAAGCCGTACCGGCGTGCCGATCTCCTCGCCGCCGTCCGGAGCGCGCTCGACGCTCGCGCCCGCTGAGCGCCCCCCTGCCTCGATGCGCCGCCGTCATCGGCTCGCCGTTGCCTCAGCGGATGCAGCGGGAGCGCTCTCCCACGTCGCGGACGGTGTCGAACCCGACGAGCGGGCGGCGGGCGTAGCGGGCGACCACAGGAGTGGCCTGGAGTACCTCGGCGAGGCGGGCCGTCGCGGTCGTCGCGGCGCATCGCTGCGGAGGTTCGAGCGATGAAGCAAGCGCCGCTCGGTGGCGGCGACGATCGATCGGCCGCGTTTCGTCCAGAGCGTCCGCGGTCGGGACGACACTCCGCCTGGAATTCTTAATGCAAGGGGGGAAGAGGCGGGCCCCTGGGGTCCCGCCGATGCCGGGGACAGACTTCTCGTTGCCGGAAGGAGGGTCATCCATGAAGAGCACTTCTGCAGCGGTCACGCTCATGAGTCTGGGTCTGGCGCTCACCGCTTGCGCGGCCAGCTCGGACCACGAGACCGAGCTGGGCGCCGGAGCCGCCCCGAATACCGGCGGTCAGCCGGCTTCCGGCGGCAGCGCGGTTGGCGGCGTTGCCACGGGCGGAAGGACCACGGGCGGCACCACCGCGACCGGCGGGGTGGCGACCGGCGGGACCGCGACCGGCGGGACCGCGACCGGCGGGACCGCAACCGGCGGCGATACGGCGACCGGCGGCGAAACGGCGACCGGTGGCGATACGGCGACCGGTGGCGAAACGGCGACCGGCGGCGACACGGCGACGGGCGGTGGCGGGACCGTGGTCGGCCCCGATTGTGCGGCGACCATGCCGACCGGTGGCATCACGGTGGATCTCACCTCCTGGATCAGTGGTGAGGCCGCCGACGGCCTCTCCTACGGTGGCTGGACGAATGGGAATGGGGGGACCGTCACCTACTTCCCGGACGCTCATGCCTTCGCTGCGTCGTGGAACAACAGCGAGAACTACCTGGCGCACCTGGGGTTGGATTTCGACGGGTCCCGAGGCTACTCGGAGTACGGAACGATCATCGCCGAATTCGTCGAGGAGAAGCATGGCGAGGCCGGTGGCTTCTCGATGATCGGGATGTATGGGTGGACCCACAATCCGTGCGTCGAATGGTACATCGACGAGGACTCGTACCATGGTCTTTGGGGCAGGGGCGATGTCACCGCCGACATCGACGGCGCCACCTACTACCTGCGCATGAACGAGACGACCGGAACCGAAGGCGCCAATGCTTGCGAATCCGGGCACTCGGGCCCCTGGATTCAGATGCACAGCACCCGGGAAGCGCCGCGTCAGTGCGGGATCATCACCGTGAGCGACCATTTCGAGGCGTGGACGGCCCAGGGCTGGACCCTGGGGAACCTGACCTCGGTGCACATCAACGTGGAGGTCGGTGGTGGCGTTGGTAGCATCGATTTTCCGGTCGCCAACGTGACCACCAGCAACTGAGCCGGAAGCGGCGCCAGAGCGATGCCTCTTCCCGGGCCGAAGCCCCCTGATGTCGAGTTGGCCATGGCACGATGGCAGCGGCTGTTGCAGCGCAAGCAGCGGTGGTGGCGGCTGCAAGAGCACCGGGTGGAATTGGTGTGGGACGGCGAGCGTGGTAGGCTGGCTGGTGTTGGCGGATAGCGGCGATATCGGTGGCCTTCTCCCGTCGGCACGAGCCTGGTCTTGGCTCGTTGCTCTGGCGCTGGTTGGTGCCTGTTCGTCCGGCCCTCCCGATTCCGTGGGCGGCGTGCGTCGGGGTCCGGTCTGCGACCCGCGGCTCATGCCACCCGCCGTCGCGCCGACGGACGGCACTATCGGTGGCTTGCGTCAGCAGCTGGGCGCGGCCTGCCAGGACCCGACGTCCGATTCGTGCGCGGTCCATTGCGATGCCTACCGGGCAACCCTGCTGGCGATCGACCCGCAGCTCGGCGACCTGTTCCAGACGTGTCGGACGGCCTGTGATTCGGGACGGTGGCAGGCGTGCGGGTCCGTTGGTATGGCCCTGGGCGCGGCGCAGCCCCCGCAGCGGGCGGCGGCCGACGTTTACTACCAGCGGGGGTGCGATGCGGGACACGCCGCGGCCTGCTACCTCTGGGCGGCGCGGCGGCTGGTGGACCATCGGGACGGAGAGGCGGCGCAGTTGCTGCGGCGTGGCTGTTCGATGAACCATTGCCCCAGCTGCATGCGGCTCGCGCAGTCCCTGCGTCGCGGCGAGGGGGTGCCGTTGGCCTGCGACCAGAGCGTCCAGCTGATGCTCTCCGTGTGTGACTCGGGGCTGCCCGAGGCCTGTGGTTGGGCCGGGCTATGGTATCGCGATGGTGACGCGTGCGCGGCGGCCGACCCTGCCCGCGCCCGGCTGCTACTCGACCACGCCTGCGACGGCGGTTCCGCGTACTTCTGCCGGCATCGGTGAGCCGCCGGCGAGGTCGAACAGCTTCATGTCGCGGACGGTGCGGTACCGATCGAATTGGCGGACGGTCACGGCGCGGGCGTCTCGAAGGGCCCCTGAACGAACACGGTCCCGGGGCGGTCCTCGGATGAGGTGAGCTCGAACTCTGCCGTGCCCGAGAGCACGCCGTCCTCGTGATGGAGGGCAAGCACTGCCCGAGTGGGCGTCAGCTGCGTGCTGGTCGTGATGACTCCGGACGTGAACCAGGTGGCTATAACCCACTCGAGGTAGCTGCCGGGATACTCGTAGGTCACGTTCACCACGGAGGGCAGACCAAGGGCGATCCGAACGGACTGCTCTTCACCCTCCTGCTCGGGATCGTCGTAGTCCCAGTAGAAGGTGAGGTAGGAGTCGATCAGGTCGCCACCGATGTCCCAGGTGTGCGAAGCGGTCAGTTCAACCCGCGATTCCGGCAGCGTCTCGCCCCCGATCTCCATCACCGTGGGAAAGACCACCTCGACGAGGTCGGCGGCTCCACCCTGGCCGCCGCTCGCCGTGCGGCCGTCCCGACTCGTCTCGCCGCCGCAGCCGGCCGCGAGCCACGAGCCCACCAACCCGCAAGCGGCAATGCCAGCCAGCCTCGCCACTCTGCTCACGCGAAGCCCCCGCATGATCTTGCCTTCGATCCCGTCCTCCCGGAGCCTGGCGGGCTACCTCGCTCGGACACCCCAGGATCGTTGAAGGATCGGCCGAGGACAAGCCCCGAGGATCCGCCCGCCCCTCATCGTTGTCGGCGCTTCGGTTCGCTCGTCAGCTCTCGGGCGAGGCGGCGGTACTGTTCGTCGATCACTCGCGGCGAGATCCCGGCGAGGGAGAGCGATTCCATTGCCAGGGCGAGCTGGGTGATGAGCTCCGCTGGGGGGGGACTGGCCTCGAGCGGGTCGCTCAGCACCGAGTGCACGCCGCTCGTGCCGCTGTCGACCTGCTGGCACGAGCGTTCTGCCAGTCCACGGCGCTGGTAGCAGTCGAGCTCCGGCGACTCGAGCGGCTCATCGCTGGAGTCGTCGTCGGACTCCTCACGCGCGAGCTCGGCGGCGTAGTACGCCTCCAGCTCGCGCGCGTAGCCGCGCGTGGCGGCGACCTCCCGGTACATCCGGCACTCGAAGCGGCGCACGGCGGCTTCGGCGTCGGCATCGCTCGCGGGGCTCCGCACCGCGCCCGTGACGACGAGGGGCTCGCCACGGAGCGACGTGCCGTACAGGGCGCGCCAGCGCGCGTGGGCCTGCTCGAGGATCCGGGCTGCCTCGAGCGGGTGGTCGGGGTCGAGCGCTGGGGGCTGCTCGAGGGTGCGGCAGCGCCGGGCGACGTCCTGCACGATCTGGAAGGACACCTCCTCGACGCGTTGCCGGGACAGCCCGGCGGCGACGGTGGCGTCGAGGTAGCGCTCCAGGGCAAGCTCGCAGGAAGGTGACCACGGAAAGTCGTATTCGCCCGCGCACAGATCGTCGAAGAAGCCGAGCGCTTGGTCGAATGAGAACGCGGGGGCGAGCCGCTTCAGCTCCCGCTGGCAGCGGTCGTCGATACTGCAGTCGTGGCACTCGTAGCAGGCCGCCGGGGTCAGATCCGTCTTCATGCTGATTCTGGAGACGACATTATCCATACCGAAGAGGCTGCTCGTCTCGATGCTCTCGGCCATCTCCAAGAGAACCGAGTCGACGGAGAGGCGGAGCGTGGGGAGCAGCAGGCGCCGGGCGAAGAGGTGAAGGAGGTGGATCTGGGTTCGCTCCGGGTCGGCGGCTGCCGTGTCGGCGAGGGAGACGGTCGCGAGTCGCGCGGCGAGCGCCGGCGACCATTCGCTCAGCCGGCGAACCACTGCGAGCAGTGCCGGGTGGGGCGCGTGAGGATCTACGGGGTGGGGTACCGCGGTGCTCGCCGCTGTCGCGGAGGCGCTCGGCGCGGGTGGCGCCGCGCTCGCGGAGCTCGCCGGGGTCGATGCCGCGTCCGGGGCTGCCGAGGTGGATGCTGCTGCGACCGCGTTCAAGGGTGATGGCGCGCGACACGCAGCGACCCCGAGCAGCAGCGCCAGACCCGACGCCATGCACGTCACGGCTGAAGAGCACAGCACGCGCCTCATGGCAGCTCCCTCGCGCAGCGGAACCCGATGTCGGCGTCGCTCAGCGTTCGCTGGACCGCGAGGCGCTCGAGGTGCTCGGCGTCGCGCCACGAACCGCCGCGCAGGATCCGGGCGGGGTCCGAGCGGTCGATCCAGGCGCTGCCATCGGTCGGTGCCCCGCAGTAAAGGGGGTGTCGGGTGTCTGCCATCCACTCCCAGACGTTCCCGGACAGATCGCAGATCCCCTGCGCGGAGTTCCCGGCTGGTCGCGAGCAGACCGCGCTCGTGCCGGCCTCGAGGCTGCCGCAGGGGTCGGCGTCGTCGGGGCCCTCGATCGGATCGGGCTCCGGCTCGTACTTCACGATCTGGTCGCAGCCCTGGGCGTAGCGCGTCGACCGCGACGAGGCTGCCCATTCCCACTCCGCCTCGCTCGGCAGCCGACCCCCGACCCACTGGCAGTACTCCTGGGCGCGAGCCCAGTCGACGTAGTTGACCGGGTGGTCCTCGCGATCACGCCGAGCGAAGGTCACGAACTTGCTCCCCGGGGGGGCCACGGGCGCGCGGCATTGGCCCTGGCGGACGCAGCGCCGGTACTCGGCCACGGTCACCTCGGTTCGCAGCAGCTCGAAGCTCGGGAGCAGGACCGACTGCGAGGGACCCTGGGGGAGGTGGATGCGCTGCTCTCCCACCGGTGGGGTGAACTGGTGCCGTCGTGATTCGTCACCGAGCATGTCGCTGGGCAGGTCGAGCTCCTCGGCGGGTCGGCCGCGCGCGAGCAGCCCCCCGGGGACCACCGTCCACGCCGGATCGCTCGCGGCCCTGGGGCGATGGCCCCCGGCGTCGTCGGTCCAGCGGCGACAGTCTCGCTCCAGGCGCTCGCGCAGCCCCAGCTCGCTCAGCATGGGGTAGCGCTGCTCGAAGGCACCGAGCAGGTTTGCTTGCTGCACGCGGGAGCCCTGCGCCGCGTGCATCGCTCGATCGAGCAGCTCCCAGTCCCCGCCGAGGCTCACCATGAGTCGAGTTTGCTGGGCCTGGTAGCCGAGCAGTCGCACGTACAGGTCGTGAGCCTCGCGACCATCGTCTTCACACGGGTCGGCGATGCCACGCCAGGCGACCTTCCACAGATCCAGGTTGGTCCCGGAGGGACAGTACTTGGACGCGGCTCCGAACCGCATCCAGGCGTCGAGGTCCTGCGGGCGCTCCTCGCCGTAATCGAGCCCGCGATAGCAATCCGAAGCCCTCGGATCGGTTGGCTCGGGGGACGTGCGCTTGCGGTTCGGCAGCTCGGGCAGCACGGTGCCCAGGGGGTTGAAGAACGTTGGGACGCCGTTCACCACGACCCCGGTTGGGGCCACGATCGGGGGCCGCGCCTCGTGTCCGTGAGCGAGAACGACCCCGGGGTCTCCGTCCAGGCGAGCCAGGACTCCGCCGGACCCTGCAACTCCCATCGCGCGGGCCTCGCTCTGGTACAGCTCCATGAGCTCACCCGCCGTCACGCTCCCGTCGCCATTCGCGTCGGCCCAGCCCCGTAGTCCTCCCAGCGCCAGGTAGGAGAGGGCGGGGGAGGCCGTTCCCGGGAGCAGACTCTCCGCACCATGGCTCACCAGGCGCATCAGCACGAGCGCCTTGCCGGATTGCGGCAGGCTCAACGGGGGGACCGCCTGGGATGGAGGCTCCCAGCGCTGACCCGGCTGCAGTCGCGGGTCAGCGAGCGCATCGAGGATCACGATGGGTCGAGCGGCAGAGCGATCGAGCTTCTCCAGCACCTGCGAGTACGGGAAGACCTGCTCCTTCCAGGGCAGCGCGTCGCTATGCCACAACGCCGAACGGCCGCAGAGCACGGGCTCACCAGCGTCGGGCGCCGGGGCAAGCGCGCCGAGGTAGACGAACCAGAGCCGAGCTCCGGGTCGGCCGAGCCACGCTGCCTGCCGCACGGCGACCCGGATGGCGTCCGCGTCGGCGTCGAGCGCGTGCAGGCGCAGCACCCGGCCCCGGGGGATCCCGAGCGTCTCGCGAAAGTAGCGCTCCCAGGCGCTAGCGCTCTGCTGCGCACCCATCCAGTGCGGTCCGCCGTCATACGCCTCGATGGCGATGATCAGGGCCACGTCGTCGGGCGCGCTGGCGGACGGTGCAGCGGGAGTCGCCGCCGCGAGGTCGGGCAGCGCCAGCGGCGCGTCGGCGGCCCCCGATCGCTGCGTGGCCATCGCGGCGAGACAGGGCGTCCCTCGCGACTCCGCTACGGGCGGTCCCGCTGCCGCCGGTGTCGAGGTGGGCCTGCGCGACGAGCACCCGCCGACGAGGCTGCCAGCCGCCATCAGCAGCCCGAGGATCGCCACGGCGGTGTTCCGCCACGCCGGCCACAATTTCGGCATCACCGCTCGACCTGGATTGCGCAAGGCGCATCATTGTAGCCTGAGCCCACGGCCAGGACGGCTGGCAGCCTTGGCGGCAGCGGTGGACCCCGATGCAGCCGGGCCCCCTGCCATCGCCAATCGAAAGGATCGCGATGATGTTTCGCCCCTCGATCGTGCTCGCGTGCTCCCTCCTCGGTGCGGTTGCGTGCAGCGACGGTGAAGCGGAGGAGTCCGACCAGGGCGGAACCGGAGCGAACGGAGCTACTGGCGCGGCGGGAACGACCGGCGGGACTGGCGCCGGGGGCTCGGTCGCTGCTGGCGAAAGCGGTGCGGGCGGAGGCCCTGCGACCGGCGGAGCGGGCGCGACGGGTGGGGCGAGCCCGACCGGAGGGATCGGGCCGACCGGGGGCCTTCCGCCCACGACCGGGGGGGTTGCTCCGACGGGTGGCTCGGGTGCGACCGGAGGCCAAGAGGCGACTGGCGGAACCAACCCGACGGGCGGCGAGAGCGCGACGGGCGGTCAGGGAGAGGGCGGTGGTGTCCCCAGCGGCGGCGTCGCCACGGGCGGCCAGAACACGGGCGGCCAGAACACGGGCGGCCAGAACACGGGCGGCCAGAACACGGGCGGCCAGAACACGGGCGCTGCCGGTGCTGCGGGGGCGACGGGCACCGGGGGTCTAGCCACGGGTGGAGCCCCGCCGGCTGGCACCCCCTTGGAGGATCGGTTGGTCGTCGTCGACGTGACGATCGGGGAAGGAGTCAAGCAAGGCGTTCAGAACTGGCGCGTCTGGGGGCGTGGCGATCTGGAGGTCGCTCCCGTCTTCACCGTGCCCCGCACCGACTGCAGCACGCTCGTTTGCTACACGACGGACGGGGGTGGCGCGCTCACGGCTCGCGTCGCCCACCTCGGCCTCGGTGGCGAGCTGATCGAGGAGTGGACGCTGGCCACGGCCCGCGAGTGCCGCGGACTCGCGGCCGCTCCCGACGGGAGCTTCGCCGCCCTGCTCTGGGACGACACCGGCGACGACATCTACCTCCACCGCTACGATGCCGCGGGCACCGAGCTCGGCTCGACGCCACTGGTCAACGCCGACAACAACCCCGACGACTTCGGCCTGGGCGACAGTCGGCTCGAGTACGGCGACGGGCAGTATGGCGCGTACTATCACGTCCACTCCGACTCGGGTCACGAGGGCGATACGCTGAAGTGGGTCGACGCAGCGACCGGCGAGGAATCCACCGGGTGGAGCTGGGGCTGCTCGCACAGCATGAGCAACCTGCTGCGCTACAACGCGGCCATCGACACCTTCATGCCCGCCTGCGTGACCGACTGCTATCCGGGCACGGATGGTGACTTCGAAACCGAGAGCATCGGCGGCATCTACCTGAACCACGACGACAGCAAGGTCTTGGACGTCGATGCCGGCTGCAACGGGGACGTCGCTGGAGAGCTCGGTGGCGCCGCGCTCTCACCTGACGGCTTCAAGCTGGTCTATAACGCGCACCAGGCTCCCGTCACGGTGGGCCAGGGCGCGTACGACGAGTCCAGCATGAACCAGGACATCGGCTTCTCCAGCGTCGCCGGGGATCTCGAAGCGGGCGCGGTCGTGTGGCTGACGAGCACACCCGACCTCGACGAGGCGGACGCGTCGATCGCCGGCTGGCAGCCCTCCGACGACCCCACCGAGCAGTACGTCGTGGGTTGGCTCGAGCCCCCGAGCACGTACTACCTCGCGCGGGTCGACCCCTCCGGCAACTTCATCGAAGGCCCCACCGACGTCAGCTCGCTCGTCGCTTGGGGTCATCGCGATGACCCATTCCGCGTGGCTCCCAACGGCGACGTCGTGTGGACGTGGTTCGACGGTGCCGGCAGCACCACCCTCCACCTCGCGCGCCTCACTTCCGGCGGATCGGCGCCGTGCGCGCCCTAGGAGGTACGCCTGCGAATCGCGGCGAGCCACCGGGTGGACCCGGGTGGCGGACGGCGCCGACGCCCGGCGCGCGGGAGTGCACTTCGACTGCTACGAGGCGAGCGGTCGCTAGAGCGACCCCAGCGATCTCGCGCATCGGGAGCGCTACGGATCCGGCAGGGTCACGATGATGGGCTCGGGCGCAGGATAGGTGAAGGGCACCGACCGGCAGGTTTCAGGGCTCGCGGTCGCTGCAGCACAGGGGAAGTCAGGGTCGAAGCTGGGATTGGGGAAGCCGCAGATCTCGATCGTGTAGCGACCCGGGGCGGCGCACTCTCTCTGCGCGCAGGTGTCCGCGAGCGCGCCGCAGGTGCTCGGGGAGAAATGGACGCCGTTCCAGGTGAGGGTCAGGCCCTCCGGGCCGAGCAGCGCCGGCTCCAGGCAGACCATCGGGAAACAGTTCGTGGGCTGGCAGGACCCGCAGTCGAGATCGCAGTAGTTGGTGAGCCGGAGCTTTTCCGAAGCGTCGCTGAGATCGAGCCCGAGCGCGCAGCCCCCTTGCGTCCCCAGGCACCACTCGGTCACGCCGTTCGGGTCCGGAACGATCCGGACCGTGACGGGGTCGCCGGGGCAGGCCTCCGCCCCGGAGCTGCCTGCGGTGGCCCATCCAGCCGCGCCCGCAGCTCCTCCCGTGCCGCCTCCCCCTTGCGTGCGCAGGGGCGCATCGGAACCCACCCTGCCCCCGCAGGCTGCGACGACAGAGGCGAGGGCAAGGAGGCCAACGCCGGACCGCACCGCGCCAAATCTACCTGACGCGCGCGGGACGAGCCAGGGAGCCCTTCAGGGCCTAGTCGGATCCGGGCGCCGGTCCTCGTCGCCGCTCACTGGAAGGTGATGTCGGTGACGCCGTTCGCGATGTTCCAGCTGGCGTCGGAGTCGGTCTGGCTGGTGACGGCGTTGCCCTGGATGGTGAGGTTCGTGAAGTGGACGCCGTCGATGGTGCCGGTGGTTCCCGATCTGCCGTGGAGCTGGACGGTTCGGTTCGACTCCGAGCTCACGTTGGTGAAGTAGGTGTCGAGGTAGGTGCTCTGGTTGGCGGCGTCCCGCCAGTCCGGCGGCTCGTCCAGGACCAGCTTGATGAAGACGCCCGTCTCCTCGACGCGGACGTCCTCGAAGGTCGTGTTGCGCACCACCGCCGTGTCGTACCCCTCGATGGTCAGAGCGCGCCCGGCCTTCACCACGTCGATGTCCCGGAACACCACGTCGTCCATGCTCTGACCCATGCTCTTGGTGCCGATCTTGCAACCGACCGAATTGCTGTAGGCCACCACGTGCTCGTGGAGGATGTTGCGGGTGTTCACGGTCCCCGAGGGTTCCTCGTTCTTGGTGGCCATGCTGTCGTCACCGGTATAGAGGAAGGCGTTGGAGAGCACGCCGTTGGTGGACTCGTCGAAGTCGACGCCGTCGGTGTTGTTCCAGTCCTGGTTTGGCCGACAGTTGATCATTTTGTAGTTCCGGAGCGTGACGGCGTCGCTCCGATAGACGAGCGTGTTCCAGAAGCTCGAGTCGCGGACCAGGATCCCGTCGATCAACAGGTCGGAGCTCTGCTCGATCTTCAACAGGTTGATCTTGGTGTCGTTCTGCGCCCGAACGGACTTGCCGTTGCCGTCGATGACCCCGCGGCCGAGGATCTTCGCGTTCTGGATCTGGTACATCCGGATCACGCCGTGCGAGCAGCCTTCGATGTTGATCCCACCGCTGCCGGTGTTGAAGTCCCCGGTGCGGTTGGAGCCGTAGAGCAGCGCGCCGCCGGCGAGGTAGAGCGTCATGTCGCTCTTCAGCCACAGCTCCCCGATCTGGTAGCGACCCGGGGGGAAGTAGAGGATGTTCTGCGCGGCGCCCGAGGCCGCGTCGATGGCGGCCTGGATCTTCGTCGTCTCCAGCGTCGCGCCGGTGTCGTCCACGTCGTAGTCGGCGATGCTCTTGACGTTGGCGTCCCCGAGCTGGGGCGGATTTTCCTCGGGGGGGTCGAAGAGGAGGAAGAGCAGCTCCTTCGTGTCGACCTGCAGGATGAGATAGTTGGGTCCGCTGTCGAAGGTGATCGTGGACCCGTTCTTGGTCGCGCCGAGGTTCCGGCTGGTGGGGCTCAGCTTGAAGGAGTTGAAGGTCTCGTTGACGGTGACCTCGACGGTCGCCGGGCTCGACAGCGAGCAGTGGGCGTAGTGGACCTGCATCTCCGGCGCGTACTTGGTGAGCTTCTCGACGAAGAGTGGGGTTCCGTCCACGGTGACCGTGTAGAGCGGGCTCCGCTCCGCGCCGGGCAGGTCGGGATAGGTGATGACGGTGGGCAGGTCGCCACCGGTCCCCCCGGATTCGGCGCCGGCTGCGCCGCCGGTCGCGGCCCCGCCCGCGGCGTCGCCTCCGGTTTCGGCGCCGCCCGCGGCGTCGCCTCCGGTTGCGGTCCCGCCGCTGGCGTCGCCCCCGGTTTCCGTCCCGCCGGCGGGGGCCCCGCTGCCGCCCGCGGGCGCGCCGCCGGTTTCCGCGACGCCGCCCGTCGGGAGCCCGCCGGTCGCGCTACCGCCGCTTGGCGCCCCGCCGCTGCTCGCTCCGCCCGTGGGCGGCGCTCCGCCCGTGGTCGCGGCTCCGCCGGTGAGCGGTGCCCCGCCGGTTCCGGGGGCGGTGCCTCCGCTCGCCGCGGCGCCTCCGGTGGGGGTGCCGCCGGACCCCTGCGTCCCGCCCGCGGCGACGCCGCCCGTGGTGGTCACCCCCGACGTGGCGCCCGTGGAGCCCCGGCCAGCCCCGCCGGTCACGTCGCCTCCGGTGTCCCCGCTGTCGCCGCCTCCACCGCAGGCCACGGTCACGAGGAATGCAGCGACGAGACAGGCACTTCGTACGAAGGCGGGGACGGGTTTCGAGTTCATGACGCCTTGTTTTCGGCCGGGGCCGGTGGGTGGGGCCTCGTCGACGGCGAGACGAGGCCCGCCTTCACGTAGCTCCAGGTCTACCGTGGCCGGGCACGCTCGGGCAGGAGCGGGCCTCTTCCCCTGCCAGGGGCAGATTTGCAGCGAGGAGGTGAGAATCGCCACCGCTGGGCCCGCTGACCGAACGGACTGCCCGGAGGGTCGGGAGCTGGTGCGCGGCCGGCCGGACCACTCCAACCCGTTCACGCGCGGCCGAGCTTACGGACCGTCCCCTGGGTAGCGCATCTCGAACCGCCGCCGTTCCAGGGAGCTTCCCAGAAGCTCCGCCGAGACGATGAGCAGCGGAACGGCGATGGCGTAGCGGACGAGCGTGAACTCGACGCCGAGGAACGACATCTCGAAGAGGGTCATCGGCACGCGCACCACCCCGGAGGCCCCGACGTACGACAGCACCACGGCCATCCGGGCGCCCTTGCGACGCAGCACCGCGGCCACCGGAAAGGCCACCACCAGTCCTCCGACTGCGGTCCCTGCCAGCAGCGCGCTCCACAGGTGAGCCCGCAGCCCCGACTCCACGCCCAGGTGACGCTCGACGACGTGCTGAGGGACCCACGCTTCGAAGAGGCCGATCAGCACGAACGCCGCCGGCATGACCAGCGCCATCGTCCACGAGAAGGCGAGGAACTGCTGCCCGGCCTCGATGCCGAAGGGCAAGTGGAAGGCCAACGAGGCGGTGGCGAACACCCCGAACGCGAGGGGGAGAGCCAGCTTTGCCGGCGTCCATTGGCGAAACATCGAGGGACTTGCCGGCTCGCTCACCAGAGCTCTCCGTAGTAGAGCCCGACGCCGAGGGCCACGCAGAGCGCAATGGCGAAGCACGTCCCGTTGCGGACGAGGGCGACGGAGGTACCGAAGTAGGCGCGCTCGATGGGGAACGTCGCTATGCCCACCAGCATCAGCGCGGCGGTGAGCGCGGCGAGCACCGTGTAGGGGACGCCTTGCTGCAGAAGAATGCCGGCCAACGGATACGCGATGAACCCGGGCATGAGCGCGATCGAACCCAGCAGGGCCCCGACGATCGACGAGACGACGAGGTTCTCGCCCGCGACCAGCGAGCTGATGCGCTCCGGCGAAACCACGGCGAGCGCCACCGAAGCCAGGACGAGCATGACGAGGAAGGGGGGGACGATCGCGACGAACCTCCGGAGCGCGAGACGAAGGCCCAGGGCCGTGCGCCTTCGATCCGCCAGCGCCGATGCCACGACTGCCAGCACCGCAACCAGCGGGAGCGCGAGGTCAGCCACCAGGTTCAGGGCTTCCGCAGAACGAGGAAAGCCCGATAGGGCAACAGGCCTTCGTGAGCCTGGACGATTGGAAGCCCCGCGGGCTCGCCGAGGGCGATCCACTCTCGGCGCGGGGTCTTCGCGGCCTCCGGAGGGCCTTGAGGCCAAGACCCTTCCTGGTAGCTGCTGCCCGTCCCGACGTCGAAGACCACCTCGTCGCCATCCAGGCTGAGCGCCGCGACGACCGCATCGGGCCTCTGTCACGCTGCTCGGTCGGGTCGCTCGAGGAGCTCGGTGTGCTTCGCGACGTCTTCGCGCTTTGGTCCAGAGCGATGGGGTCGGTCGTCATGGTCGCGCCGGTGCAGCGCTCAGAAGGAGATGACGCGGTCACTGTCGACGACCCAGCCCGCGAGTTCAGGCATCGTCGAGCTTCTGGCCCCTTCGAAGTAGGGGTGGTTCTTGTGGATGCCGCATCTCGCCATGCAGGTGCCGCAGACCTTCACGGCCGCCCCCTGCGAGATCAGTTGCTTGAGCATGTGCGAGAGGTCCTGATCGTACTCTTCGGGGGGCTTGCAGACATCGCGGGCGAGGTCCACGGAGTCGTTCATCAGGAAGAGCCGCACCTCGTGCCCAGCCTCGAGCAGCTTGCCTGCCAGTCGCAGGCCGTTCCAGGTCACGTCGGTGCCATCGTAAGGGGGGCGGTTGAGGATGATCAGGGTCTTCATGGTGGTTCCGATTGGCGTACAGCTTCCGGATTCCTGAGGCAAGCCCAGGTAGGATCGAACTGCTCAAGACGCTCGCTTGGACGATCTGTTGCGCAGTCGAGGAACCTGAACCTCAGTGCCGTCGGGATGGCTGGGTCGGGTGCGCGGGCGGACCCACTATCACGGCGGGTTCACCGGCACGCTGAACGCCGTCGTGCAGCGGGAAGAGCGGGAGTGGCGCCTGGTGAGCGTCTTCGTGACGGTTTCACCAGACCAGATAGCCGCGTCGGGTGCCCGAACGCCCGAGTCGCCAGCGAGTGGGGCGGCGTCCCAAACAGACCCGGCGAGCGAGGACCGGGGGACGGCGGGATCGGACGGGGACTGAGGGGCCGTCACGGAAGGCGGAGCCATCGACCACGATCGATGCGAAACCAGCGGAGGCTCTCGGAGTTCGGCTCCCCCGCTGCTCGTCGGGCGATCGCGGTGTTAGGCTTCGCGGGATCGCGATATGGCTCCGTCACTCTCGCCGGCCTGGGTCTGCCCGCTCTGCGGGGCCACGGGCACGGAGCCTGGGGTGAAGTTCTGCCCGGTGGACGGCGCGGCGGTCCGGCTCATTGAGCCCGGGGGCAAGGCCTGGATCGGGCAGACCCTGGCTGGGAAGTACCGCATCGAGAGGTGGCTGGGCGCCGGCGGGTTCGCGGAGGTCTTCGCGGCCACGGCCCTCGCGAGCGGTCGTGCCGTCGCCGTCAAGCTCCTCAACGCGGCATTGGCGGCCACCCCGGGCGCGGCCGATCGATTTCGTCGCGAGGCCGAGCTGATCTCGCTGGTGGATCACCCGAACGTCGTCGCCATCCAGGACTATGGCACCGACTCCGACGGCACGCCGTTCATGGTGATGGAGCTGCTCACGGGCGAGTCGCTCGGTGAGCGGCTCGCGCGCGAGCCGCTGCCGCCTCGGACCGTGCTCCGCCTGGCCATGCAGATCTGCGAGGGCCTCTCCGCGGCTCACGAGCGGGGGGTCATCCACCGTGACGTCAAGCCGGACAACCTGTTCCTCATCGAAGGGTCGGAGCCGGATTGTCCCACGGTGAAGATCCTCGACCTCGGGATCGCCAAGATCTTCGGCGGGGCGGCGACCGAAGCGCGCCTCACCCTGCAGGGGACCGTGATCGGCACGCCGGAGTACATGTCACCGGAGCAGGCCTCGGCCGGTCCCGTGGGTCCTCAATCGGACGTCTACTCGCTGGGCTGCGTGGTCTGGGAGGCCTTGCTGGGGGAGCCTCCGTTCCGGGATCGGCACGTGATCGGCATCCTGGCCAAGCACCTCACCGCGTCACCGATCTGGCCCGCGGACAGGGCGCGCGCGCGCGGCGTCCCCGGGGCCGCGCAGGCGCTGCTCCTGCGAGCTTTGGCCAAGGACCCGTCCGAGCGTCCCGCGTCGATGTTGGACCTGCAGGCCGAGATCGCCGCGCTCCTCGGGCGCTCGCGCTTCCCCGTCGCGGGGCCGTCCACGGCGCAGAAGGCGGCGTCTCGGGGCGACTCCGCTCCCGCCCTGAGCAACGGCGTGGTCACGCTCGTCCCGCTCGATTCCGGTCGCACCGACGACGACGCGGTGGTGGAGATCGCGCCGGACGCCTTCTGGGTGGGCCGCCGGCAGGGCGCGCTGCTCGGGTGCAACCCCTACCTCCGGCGCTTCCGTCGGGAGGGACGCGAGGTCACCCTGCTCATCGATCCCGGGGGTGAAGCGGATTGGCCGGTGGTGCGGCGCAAGGTCACGGCCATCTGCGGTTCTGTCGAGCGCCTCGATTACGTGTTCGTCAACCACCAGGACCCCGACGTGGCCGGCGTCGTGCCGCTGATCCTCGAGGAGGCGCGCTCGGCGCGCCTGATCGGCTCTCAGGACACCTGGCGGCTGCTCCAGGTCCGCGGCCTCGATGGCGAGCGCTTCCTTGCCACCGATTCCTGTCCCGGCGGAGAGCTCGTCCTACCGACCCAGCAGCGGCTGCGCTTCGTCCCCAGTCCGTTCTGCCACTTCCGGGGGGCCGTCATGCTCTACGACCCCGCGAGTCGCGTGCTGTTCACGGGCGACCTCGGGGGGGGGCTCACGGAGGCCGTGGGGCTCGTCGCCACCAGCGCCTGCCTCGAGGGGGTGACGCTGTTCCACCAGATCTACATGCCGAGCAGCTGGGCGCTCGTCGCCGCCCTGGCGCGGATCCGGGCGCTCGACCCGGCGCCCGCGGTCCTCGCCCCGCAGCACGGTGCGCTCTGGCTCGGGGAAGCGATCGCCCTGTTGCTCGACCACCTCGAGGTACTCCCGGTGGGAGTGGACCTGCTCGAGGCGAAGGCGGGGGGCCCCGCGATGCCCCAGCGCGAGGCCGCCGCGGCCAACGAGATCCTCGACGCCCTGGCGCTGCTCGTCGGCGAGGAGCAGACCGTCGCGGTCGCGCGTCGCCACGCGAGCGACGGGAGCTTCACGGACCTGTTCGAGCTGGGGACGGGCCGCGAGGTCATCGGCTTCAAGGTGGAGCCGGACGCGGGGCTCGCCACCCTGGTGCGCGACGTCCTCGAGCTCGCTCCGCCCGAGTCGAGGAGCGTGCTCGAGCGCGTCGTTCGCCGCGCGCTCGAGCAGCACCGGGTGTCGCTGCGACGGCCCCTGACGCGGTCGGATCATCCCGCCGCGTACCGGCAGGTCTTCGAGCCACCGAGGCGGGACTCGAAGGAGCGCCCGCCTCGGCGGTAGGGCGCGGCGCCGCGCGTCGCGGCGAGAGGCCCGGCGCGGTCCAAGGGCGCTCTGGACACTTGCGGGGGCGACCCCCGCCGCCGAGAATCGCCGCATGAGCTCGCTCTCGCGCAGGATGGGCAAACGACTGGTGCAGCCAGCAGGCACGATCGCTTCGCGCATTGGCGAATTGCGTCGCCTCGTAGTGGAGACACCGAAACTGCAGGCCGTCGCCGACTTTTTTCACGAACACCTGGCGATGGATGACGCCTTCATGGCGTCGAGCCAGCCAGCTTCCCACGAAACCCTGCTAGCGATGGTGCGCGGCATCGTGCGGACGGCGCTGGCGCCGGGCGAGGTGGTCGATTCCAAGCTCCTTCGGGTCGCGGGTCAGCCGCTCTGGCACGGCATGAACCTGCATTCGTGCGGTCTGATCGTCGAGATCATCTACTTCGACGACGTAAAGACCTGCGTGATCATCACGACCGACCTCACCGGCGCGCGGCAGCGCCAGCTCCGCTTCGCCGTCGACGAGGCGACGACCGCGGCCGACGCGGAGTCGATGCGGATGGTGAGCGCCACCGTGCGTGGCGGCACGCGCGGTGAGAGCTGAGCGGCGCGCGAGAAACCGGCCCTTGGCGTCGGGGAGAGCGCCCTCGACCCAAACCCTGATCGGCGCTCTCGCCTTCAAGGGGGGCCGCGACGAATCGCCCGCGCGCGGCCGGGCTTCAGTCCGTGATCGGCGTGCGGTCGCAGCTACAGGAATCGCCCCAGACGTAGCGGGGGCCGAGCTCGGGGACCTCGAAGTCGGTCCAGGAGAGGCTGGTCAGATCGCCCGGCATCAGATCCACGTCCGCCCACTTGGCGGTGGTGAAGCGGTCGTTGGCGGCGGTGAAGGTGAGGTTGCCGCCGTCGGAGAGGATCATGCCGTACTCCTTGAGCGCGCGAGTGACCACCTGGGCCGCCGGCTTGAGCCCGCTCTCGTCGAAGCCAGCGCGCAGCCGGAGCCGGGCGCCGTAGGGGGGCGCGTCGGCGGGGCCGCTGGTGGCTTCGGTCGAGTGGGTGGCGGGGCGGACGTAGATGCGCTCGCGCATCAGCTCGTTGGGGAGGATGAAGCGGATCGCGTGCCGGATCTCGCCGGCGGCGATGTCGTCGGCGGAGAACATGTGCGCCGCGATGGGCAGCCCCGCCGCGTCGGCGCTGGTGCAGCAGTCGCCCCGCAGCGTCTCCTCGTAGGGCGCGCCGAGGTCCCAGATCGCCTGGCAGCCGCCGTAGAACTCGTCGCCGGCGTCGTTGGCGCGCCACATCTCGTACAGGCGGCACCCGATCGGATCGATCACGATGAGGTGGCAGTCCCCGTCGCTCTCGCAGGCGTAGCCCGTCTCGCCCTCGATGGCGGCGCCCGCGACGATCGGGATCGGCGCCGGATCGCAGTCGGGATCCCAGAAGTCGTCGGTGGGCGTGAACGCGACGCGCGGCGTGTCGGCGGTCGCGGTGAGGACGGTGATCCCGTAGAGGCTATTGGGTTCGTCGCTGGGGCCGTCGATGCGGAAGCGCCGGTCGTCGGTGTGGTTCGCCTGCAGGTAGGCGATGATCGCCGCCGACTCGTCGTCGAGCGGAGCCGAGGCGATCGCCTGGTTCCACGGGTGGCTCGCGTCGAAGAGCTGACCCGGGTCCGCGCCGCAGAGCGCGGTGCCAACGGCGCCGCCGATCTGCCCCGTGCCGCCCGTCGTCGCGCCGCCCGTTTCCGCCCCGCCCGACTCCGCCCCGCCGGTCGCCGAGTTGCGGTCGTCGTCGCCACCGTCCGACTCGGAGCAGGCCCAGACCAGGATCCCGATGCCGACGCTCGCCCAGACTCGGTCTCTCATCGCCATCTCCCCGCGCAGCCACAGAGACGGGCCGCGCCACGGAGAGGATACGCCGCGTTGGGGCGCGCGAGGAGGGGGACGAGGCTGTCGTCCGTAGAAATCAGGGTGCGGGGTACCTCTGCCCCAGGACGTCTCTGGGAAGGTAGCGGGGGAGGACGGCGCTCGCGAGGCGGTGTCGGCCTTTCGCGTGAGCGGGGGGGACTGGCCTGGAACTGCCGACGGGGCTCAGGACCCCACGTAGCGATAGACGCGGATCCAGTCGTACTCGGCGCTCGTCGGCGCCGTCGTCGAGTCGACGGGACCGGCCCAAGCTGCCGAGTCTGACGCCCAGATGGTCAAGAGGATGTTCTGGGGCAGGACCATCCGCGCCATCTCCTCGGTGGCGGTGTGCATGACGGTGCCGTCGACGAGGAACCGCGCCTCGCCGGGGACCCACTCGATGGCGAAGGTGTGGAAGGCGGCCGCCGGGTTGAACGGCAGGGTGACGAGCTGGGGAAACTGGAGGTGCTCCGTCTGGGGATCCGCGGGCGGGACGTTGATCATGTGGTTACACTGCACCCGGTCGGTGTTCTTGCCGAGAAACTCGATGTCGAGCTCGTTCCAGTCGTCGGGCGGCCACGGCGTGTAGATCAGGACCAGCGACGAGACGACGGCCGAGCCCGCGGCGAACCGCGTGGACACCTCCACCTTCCCGTAGGTGAGGGTTTCACGAGATCGCATCTCGACGCCCCGGAACGGCCTGTCCGCGTCGTCCGCCGAGGTCAAGGAGAGGCTGAGGATGCCGCCGCTGGCGGTCGCGTTCTCGGCGCCGAACTGGGCGAGGTTGCCGTCCCAGGAGTGGGTCATGAGCTCCCAGCGGGAGAGATCCACCGTGTCGAACGAGTCCTCCCAGGCGAGCTCGAAGTCACCGGTCACGGCGGCGCCAGTCCCGCCGTCGCCGGAGCCGCCGGTGGGTGCGCCGCCGGTGGGGGTGCCGCCCGTGCTGGCTCCACCGGAAGGGACGCCGCCGGTGGGTGCGCCGCCGGTCTGGGCTCCGCCGGAGCCGCCGTCGGCGGTTCCGCCAGTCGACGCTCCCCCGCTCTCGGCACCGCCCGTTGCCGCGCCGCCGGTGGGTGCGCCGCCGGTGGGTGCGCCGCCGGTCGGGGTGCCGCCGAAGGACACGCCTCCGGTCGCCACCCCACCCGTGGAAGCCCCTCCCGAGGGCAGACCTCCGGATGCCGTTCCACCGGTGGGCGCGCCTCCCGACGCGAGCCCGCCCGACGTGAGGCCCCCGGTGAGCGCGCCGCCCGTCTCGAGTCCACCCGTCGAAGCACCACCGGTCGACCCGGCGCCGCCGGACGAGAGGTCGCCTCCGACGCCGCCCATGCCCCCGGCGCCGAGCGATTCGTCTTCCGGCGAGCCACAGCTCGTGAGGGCGCCGGTGGCGCCCGCCAGCCAGCACCAGAATAGCAGCCTACTCATGGCGTTTTCCATCCCTTGGCGCAGGTGTGGACGTCGCGGCCAGAGGAGCGCCGACCTCGATCCGAGGCAACGCTGGTACTCCCCGCTGTCGGGGGCGGCATCAAACTTCGTGCGTTTCTACCGAGCGACGAGCGGCTCGAAGCGCTCGGCCAGGGAATGGCGCGCGTCGGCGTCGAGCAGGGCGCTCGGGGCGCACCCGAGCAGGCTCGAGACGACCTGATGGCAGCGGGAGTAGCTCCCGAAGCCAGCGGCGAGCGCGGCGCGGGTCAGGGTGCCGTGCCCCGCCTCGAGCAGGGCCAGTAGCTTCAGCGTCTGCAGGCGGTTCTTGTACTCCGTCAGTGACAGGCCCTGGTCGCTGCGAAACCGGCGGCTCACGTCGCCCCGGTTGCTCGCCAGGCGCCGCGCCAGGTCGTCGCGGCGGAGCGTCGGCGCTTCCACCAGCAACGCCGCCGCCCGATGGCCCAGGGTCGGTGCGGGAAGCGCCTCGTCGAGGCACGCCAGCACCGTGAGCAGACGGTGCTCGACGGCCGCGTCGTCGTGGCTCGTCGGCGCCTCGCCGAAGATCTCGGCGCAGGCGCGAAGGGTCCGCTCATCGACGCGCTCGAGCGGTCGGGCGAAGCTCGGCGCGGTCCCGTGCTGACGCTTGAACGCCGCGAGGAGCTCCGGTCGAAAGCCCACGACGTACAGCTCCAGGTCCTCGCTCGCGTGCTCGAGGCAGTGATCGACGCCCGGGGGGTACCAGACCAGCGATCCCGCCGACATGGCCACGCGCCGATGCCCCACCACGAAGGTGGCCTGGCCCCGGACCACGAGGTTGAGCTCTGGCTCCTCGTGGAAATGTGCGGGGCGGCGGAAGGCCGGCTGGTGGCGCCATGCCTGCGCTCGGCGGCGCGCCGGTAGGGGGAACGGCTGCCAGTGCAGCGACATCGTAGCCCCCATTCTAGGGCACGGGAGGCACCGGCGCACATCCCGTGGGGAGCTGGTGAAATGCAGTCACGACGCTCGAGAAGCGCACATCCCTCGAGGACGGGGCCGCCTCGGGCTGCCACGGGCGCGGGCGGCGGTGGGCGGGTCGTGCACGGCGGTCTACGCTCTCGCCGCCATGCGTTACGACCCCCAGGAGCTCGACGAGGCCCGTATCCACCACCTGATCGTCGATTCGATCGTGCCCCGGCCCATCGCCTGGGTGAGCACGGTGAACGAGGATGGCTCGCACAACCTGGCGCCGTTCTCGTTCTTCACCGGGATCTGCCCCGATCCGCCGCTCTGCCTCTTCGCGGCTGCGCCCCGGGAGGGTGCCGATGGGAAGCCCGAGCCGAAGGACACGCTGCGGAACGCCGCGCGCACCCGTGAGCTCGTGATCCACGCGGTCCCGGAGCGGGCCCTCGCCGCCATGAACCAGAGCTCGTTCGATTACCGCTACGGCACCGACGAGCTCGCGCTACTGGGGCTCACGCCCCTGCCCGCGGAGCGGGTCCGGGGCGTGCGGATCGCGGAGGCCCCCATCGCGATGGAGTGCGCCTTGGATCGAATCGTGGAGGTGGGCGACGGTCCCACCGCCCTGGTCGTCTGCCGGATCCTGCTGTGGCACGTCGACGACGCCGTCCTCGTCGCGGGGCGGATAGACTACGACCGGCTCGGCGCGATCGGCCGCATGGGCACGTCCACTTACTCCCGCACGGCGGACCGCCTCCCCCTGCGGCGGCCGCGGACCGGCGACTGGGAGCCGCCGTCGCCGGGTGCGATCGGAGCGGCCGGCGGGCGTCGGGGCGCGTAGACTCGACCCATGGTGCGGCGCGCCGCCGCGCCGGCGAGGCGGTGCGCCGGCGCGTGGACCGGGGGCACCGCCACGAGCGGCGCCTCGTGGTTTCGTACCTCGGCGAGTACCGCGTCGTGCTGTTCAGCGAGCTGGTCCCCGGCGGGGTGCCCGGGGAGCCGACGCGGCGGGGCGTGGTGCGGATGAGCGCCGAGCTCCACGCCAGCGCCGCGCTCGATCGGTTGGTGAACGAGCGCATCCCCTTCGAGGGGGGCGTGACCCTGCTCCGCTGGAGGGCGTGGGGCAATTGCGGCGAGGCCCCGCGGTGGTTCGACTTCGAGCCGGAGGAGCGGGATGGGGCGTCCCTCACCGGGGCGCTGCTCCGCTCCTCGGGGCGCTCGCCGGCGCGCGAGAAGGAACGGGCGTGCCTCCGGGACGCCGTGCTCGCCGCGGCGCGGATCGCGGGCCTCGGGGTGACGCTCGACGCCGAGCTCGCCGCGGACGAGCCGCTCGCCCTGGACGCCGCGGGCGAGCAGGAAGTGCCGATGACGCTCCGCCTGCGGCTCGGCGACGAACGGGGTGTCGTGCGCGCGGTCGCGGTGCCCCTGCACCAGCGGCTCCTGGTGGGGGACGGGCAGGCCGGGGTGCTCCGGTTCGGCCCACCGCCGGGCGAAGAGTCGCCGGCCAGCACCATCTCCGAGGGGCAGCGCCACCAGTCGCTGCCCGGTCACGGCGCGTTTCGCGCGATCGACGCGTACTTCTTCTCGGGGACGTAGCGGCGCCGGGCAGGCCGGGGTCACCCCGCACCACCTGGTGGTCGTGCACCGGCGAGCGGTCCCCGCCGATTGGAGGATTTCGCTTGGTCTGCCCATGGAGCGGTGCGTGGCGTCACTCCATCGGCGGACGAGCAGCCGAAGGCGGCGCCTGGGTCAGGCAGCTCGTTCAATGCAGACAGAAAAATCTCCGGTCCGCCTTCGCTGGCAGCTCTCTTCGCGGCTCCTGCCGGCCCTCCTGCTTGTGCTCGGCGGTTGTGCGGCCGACGACGAGGGGGGAGCACCGTTCGGCAGCGAGTCCTGTTCGCCGGGGTGGGCGCTCTGCGGGTCGAGCTGCGTCGATCTGACGACGGATTCGTCCAACTGCGGCGCTTGCGGCCAGGTCTGTCGCGTGAACGAGGCGTGCAGGAACGGGTCCTGCGAAGGCACGACCGGAGGCACGGGCGGTGCCGGCATGGGTGGCGCGGCGACGGGAGGGTTGGGCACGGGCGGCGTCGGTACTGGGGGATTGGGGACCGGAGGGTTGGGCAC
>CAYZQO010000079.1:0-25434 GCA_964480725.1 uncultured Polyangiaceae bacterium
GGGTAATTCTGGCATTGGCGCGCAGGAGTGATAGAACTCGCTCGCCCGTCCCCTCCCCCGCGCGAGTCGGAGACCGACCCGTGGACTGGATCGTATCCCCTGGTAGCATCTCGCCACCTTTCCCCACGCGGGGGAGCAGCGAGGGGTCGACCCCGGAAGGTAGAACGTGAAGATCTCCTGCCCTGCGTGCAGCGCGAAGTACTCGATCGGCGATGACAAGGTCCGCGACCGTCTCGCCAAGATCCGGTGCCGCAAGTGCGGCGCCACGATCGTGATCGACGGCAAGGTCGATCCCCCGCACGTGCACACCGCGGACGGAGACGGTGGCGCCGGGGTCGAGGAGGGCACGAGCGCGGAGTCCTTCTCGGTCGATCTGGGTGGGGGCGAGCCGCGCACCATGACCGTCGCCGAGATCGTCTCGGCCTTCAGCACGGGCACCGTCACCGAGCAGACCTTCGTGTGGGCCGAAGGGTTCGCGGACTGGAAGCCCATCAGCGATGTCCCGGAGATCGCCGACCTCGTCCGCAGCAGCCCCTCCGCAGCGGGTGCCCCGGTCGCGTGGGAGGCGCCCAAGGCGTCTGGCTCACTGCGTGCGGCGGCACGCGGCGGACGTGGGGCCGCCGGGGACCTCTTCGGCGGCTACGCGCAGGCCGGCAGCGAGGAGGACGTCACGACGAGCGCCCCGGAGCCGGCGCCCATCCAGGCGGGAGGCGTCGGGTCCCGCAATGAGTCGTCGGTGCTCTTCTCCCTGAGCGCACTGACCGCATCGTCGCCGTCCAACCCCACCCTCGGCGCGGCCAGCGCCTCGCGCGGGACCACCACGGCGTCTGGCCACGACTCGGGCCTCATCGACCTGCGCGCGATGGCCGAGCAGGCGCCCGCAGCCGGCAGCGCCAGCGTGCCCCTCGGCGGCTCTCCGCTGGGAGTGGGAGGCGCCCCGCTGATGAACTCGCCCTTGATGAACGCGCCCCTGGGCATGGCGGCGCCGCTCGGCGGTGCCTCGGCTCAGGCCGCGTCCATCTCCATCCCGGACCTGCCCCCGCGTCGCTCCAACGTCGGGCTGATCGTGGGGGTGATCGGAGTCCTGGTCGGGGTCGTGGCCATCATCGTGGTGGTGTCTCAGAGCAGCAAGGAGCCCGAGCCGGTGGCCCCGGCCGCGCCCAGCGTCGTGTACATCGAGAAGACGGTCACGGCGCCGCGCGACGAGGACGAGGACGAGGACGAGGACGACGCGAAGCCGCCGGCGACCGGTGAGGGCAAGGACGAAGCCGCTGACGCCGGTGCCCCCAAGCCGAAGACGGGTGGGACGTGGAAGCCGCGAGCGAAGTCCACCGCCACGTCGGCCACCAAGGGTGGCAGCACGGCGCCCGCGGCCACGGCGACCGCCAAGAAGACCGGCGGCTGCGGCTGCCCGCCAGGCGATCTGCAGTGCGCCATGCGCTGCGCCGCTAAGTGAAGCCCCGAAGCGGGGAACCGAGCCTACGCGACCGCCCGCGGGCAAGTCGCTGACCGTGCCGACGGCCGCTCCGGCGGGCCGAGCCGCTCAGCGCTCGAGCGGCGCCGGCACCTCGAGAGACAGGTTTCCGCGCGGCGCCGCCGCCTCGAAGACGACGCCGCGACGATCGCTCACCCCCAGGCGCATGAGCCCGTCGGCGAGCACCAACGCGAACGGCGCCCGCGCCACGGGCCCGGCCTCCGCAGCGGGGACAACGTACACGGCGACGGGGTCGCTCTGCGCGGGGATCGCAGGTGCTGCTCCGCCGCACAGGGCCGCCACGGAGCCATCCATGTCCTGCTCGGCGCAGCGCCGGAGGGCCACCTGGTCCGCACGGCCTTCTGCCGCCGGGATCCGCAGCACCAGCGTCGCTGCGGCGCGCCGGACGACGGGGGACGGGTCCGCGTGCAAGAGCCGGCGCGTGATCGCAGGATCGCAGCGCTCGCCGACCAGCGACGCACCGACGAGGGCGTTGGCGCGAACATAGGACCGAGACGAGGAGAGCACGGCGCAGAGGGCGGGTCCCACGGCCACCCCAGTGCGAAGCGAGAGCCTCGCCAGCGCGGCGGCCGCGTTTCCTGCCACGGCGAGGTCCGGATCCTCTAGCGCTGCGCGCAGCCGCGACACGTCCGATCCGTCACCCGCGGAGCCCAGCGACCAGACGGCATTGGCCCGCACCGCTCCGTCTGGGTCCGCCATGAGCCGACGCAGAACCCCGACGGCGTCGGCGTGGGTCGCCAGCGCCTCGGCGGCCTTGGCGCGATCCTGAACCGCCGATTCTGCGCGCCCGAACCCAGCGACGAGCGCGCCCGCCGAAGGACCCGCGGCGCGACCCAGCCCCTCCAGGATGGCGTCGCGCTCCTCGCCCCGCGCCCGCCCCGCCAGCGCCGCGGCGCGGGCGACGACCGCGGGGTCCCGGCTGCGAGCCAGCGCCCCACCGAGGGCCAGGGCGAGCACGCTCCGGTCCCGTCCCGCCGAAACGTCGAAGCGGTCGAGCAGCGCGCGGGCCGCCGCCCCTGAGGCGCAGCGCCAGAGCGCCACCGCGGCGGCCCACCGCGTCGTGCCGTCCGTGTCCTCGAGCGCCTCGAGCAGGACGCGATCCTGCCCCGCCGGCGCGATCTCGCTGAGCGCCTCGATCGCGACGGCGCGAAGTGCGGGCTCGTCGTCGGCCCGCACCAGCGGCTCCAGCGCCGGGACCGCCTCGGGCGCTCCGGTGCGCCCCAGGAGCCGAGCGAGACGCCGCCGTTCGTCGGCCGCGCTCGCGGCCGCGAGCGCGCGCACGATGGGGGCCGTGGCGCGACCGTCGGGGTGCCTCGGATCGAGCAGCGCCGTCGCGGCGTCGGCCGCAGCGGCCCGAGTCGCGGGGACCGGATCCGCGAGGTGCTCCAGCACGATCGGGAGCGCGGTAGCGTCCCCGAGGCTCCCCAGCGCGCTCAGCGCCACTACGGGCTCCAGGACTCCACGACGCAACGCACCGGTCAGCGCGACGGTCGCGCGCGGGCCGCCGACGGCGCCGAGCGCCTCCGCGCAACCCCGCGCCATCACGGTCCCCGGCTGCCCCCCCAGGCAGCGCTCGAGCCGCGCGGTCGCGCCGCCCCCCACCACTCCGAGCGCGCCCGCCAGGTCCCCGACGGTGACACCCGGGCCGGGATCGCGGAGGGACTCCACCAGGACATCCACGGCCGCTGGCGACCCGAGCGCCGCCAGCGCGGCGACGGCACGGCGCCGGACCTCACCGTCCTCCTCCGTCCGTAGCACCGCGGCGATGCTCGGCACCACCGCAGTCACGCCGAGGCGTCCGAGCGCCCCCAGCGCCTCCGCGCGCACCGTCGGGTCGGCGTCCTGCATCGCCAGCAGGAGACTGCTCGCCGCCCGATCGTCGCCGAGCTCCCCCAGGGCGCGAACAACCCGCCGCCGCACGGAGAGCGTCGGATCCTGCACCTTGCCGAGCAGCGGGACCACGCTGCCCGGATCACCCAGCCGGGCCAACGAGTCGACCACGACCTCCCTCACCAGCGGCACCGGGTCATCGAGGTGGCCGAGCAGCATCCGCGCCGCCTCCGGGCGCCCCGTGATCCCGAGCGCCCGCGCGGCGGCCTCGCGCACCTCCGCGTCGGGATCCGCGAGGACGCGCCCGAGCGCGGCCAGCGCCCGATCGTCGGGGACGATGGCGAGCGCGCGCGCCGCCGCCAGCCGGAGCCGCTGGTCCGCGTCGCCGAGCCAGGGGACGACCACGGCCGCGGCTCGCGCGGGCGCCCGGAGCATGGCCACCTCGACGACGGCCAGGCGCACCTCGGGATCCGGATCGGCGAGCGCGACCAGCGCAAGCTTGGCGGAAACCGAGGCGGGGAGATCCCGGAGCTGGTGGGCCGCCCCGCGTCGAGTGGCGACGTCCTCGTCGCGGAGCTGCCGCTCGATGCGGTCGATCTGGTTCGGCCAGACGAACGCCTGCGCCGGGGTCACCGCGAGCAGGCTGGCGATCAAGAGGCCGGTCAGCGTCGAGCGCACGACCGAGAACGTAGCAGGACGCCGCGCGGAAGAAAGCTCACGGCAGCCCGCCGCGTCGGCGGAGCAGCCAGTGCGCCGCCAGCAGGAGCGCCGCCCCGAGCGTCCAGCTCCACGCCGGCAGCCACGGGACGACGTGGCGCTCGGCAGCCACGCGCACGCTCGGCGCCGGCGGCAGGCCCCCGATCCGGTCGCTCGTCACGGCCACTCCGCCTGTTACCTCCGCGATCCGGCGCAGCCGCTCCGGGTCCGGGCGAACGTCGGCCCAGGCTACGCCGCCTCGTTCGCACGCGAAGTCGAAGCGCATCGGGGGCGCCTCCCCGACGCGAGCCCGAGCGACGTAGCCCCCGGGTGGGAGCGGCGGGAGGTGAACGGTCGCGATCCCGCCCGCCGGGGCCGGCGCTCGCGACACCCGCGGCTCACCCGGGGCCGCGCCCAGAGCCTCCACCGTCACCTCCACGTCGCCTCGGGCGCCCGGCGCTGGCACCACCTCGAGCGAGGAGACCTCGTCGGCGTGACAGACGCCGTCGAGGCGGACCTGCGCTGGCTCGAAGCGCGGATCGCGCATCAGCCAGCCGAGCAGCCCCTCCCAGGCCGCACCGTAGGCGCGACCTCCCACCCCGGCGGCGACCTCACCGAAGGCGAGGCGGTGGGTCCCATCGACGCCGAGCGCGATCGAGCGCCCGTCGCCGGCCTCGCCGACGGCCAGAACCGGCATCGGCACCTCTCCGGCGCGCAGCACGGGGTGCTCCCAGAGCACCATCGCCCCGGGGCGTGGGGGGCCGAGCAGGTTTGAGCCGGGCAGGGAGGGCAGCTCGTCTCCCAGCAGCTCCCGCAGCGCACGCAGGATCGGGGCCGCTCGCCCGGCCGTCGTGTAGGCGGGCACGAAGTCCGTCGCGTCGAAGTACTGGCGCGCCTCGGGCAGGCTGACGGGGAGGACGCGCTCGAGCTCGGTGCCGGCGTACTGGCCGCCCGAGAAACCCGAGACGCCGCCCACCATGATGAGGCCCCCACCCGCCTCGACGTAGCGGGCCAGCGCGGGCAGGTGTCGCGCGAGCTTGTTGGTGACCGCGTCGATGTCCTGCAGGATGACCGCATCGAAGCTCGCGAGGTGCTGGGTGAACAGCTCGTCGACGGGGAACTCGATCAGGGCGAGCTCGGAGTCCGGGGCCTGAACGTCATCGAACTCGTTGCGCAGGATGAAGAACGCCACCAGATCGACCGACTCGTCGCCCTTGAGCCAGACCCGCAGCGCGCGCGCGTCATACCCGGGGCGACCGGCGACGTGCAGCAGCCGGACCCGATCCCTCGCCACATCGAAGGCGACGAACCGGCGATCGTTGTCGGGGATCGAGTCGCCCGGCGGGGCGTCGATCGCGATCTCCAGCACGCGCGCCCCCGCGCGCTCGAGGACGAGGGACAGCGCGACCTCCGCGGACTGGTCCGTGAATTCGGCGCGGCCGCTGGCGAGCTCGACGGGGTCCGCGCCGAGGCGCAGCTCCCGCACCCGCACGGGAACGGCGCCGCACCGGAGACCGCCCACGCAGGCGACCTGCACGCGCAGCTCGAAGGGCTGGTGCGCAACCACCGCCCCGGCAGCGTCGACCCGCAGCACACTGGCGTCCGCCGGCGTCCGGTCGGTGACGGCGACCGTGTGGACGGGGACGCCGACACCGGCGAGGGCCTGGCGCAGCGGACCGGCCGCGAGCGCGCCAGCGGGGCGAGAGAGGCGACCGTCGGACACCACGACGATCGACTGTGGCCGCTCGACGCTCCCCTCGGACAGGCGGCGGAGCGCCCCCACGAGGTCGCTGTCGATGAGCCGCGTCGTGCTCGAACCGCGTGGATCGGCGTCGCCGGCGAACGGGACGAGAGCGTCATCGCCGAACTCGAGCACGGAGAGCCGGGCCGTGGAGAAATGCTCACGCAGGGCCGCGACCGCCCGCACTGCGACCACGCGCCGGGTCTCCTCGGCGCTCGCGGGGAGCAGGAGCCGCCGCGATCCGTCCACGAGCACAACCACCCGCGCGCCCATGATCGAGCCGCGCGTCTCGATCGTCACCGGACGCAGCACCGCGCCGGTGAGGGCCACCGTCGCGAGAACGCCGCTGCCGAGGACGAGGCCCCACCCCCGGTCGCGGCGAACGAGCTCCCAGACCAGCAGCCCGAGCGTGACCAGGCCGACGACCACGACGACCGTCACCCACCCCGGGGCGAGATCCTCGGAGAGCGCCCAGCGCTGCGCGTTCATGGTCGGAACCGCGCGCGACGACGCATGAGCGAGGAGGCGTGGACCTGATCGTCCTTGTAGTCCGAGCAGAGCAGGTACATCGCGATGTTCACGGCAAAGCGGACGGCTTGCTCGCGCTGCCGGGGGCCCCCCGGGACCACCTCGAGCGCCCAGTCGTCGGCCTGGCTTCGGGCCAGCGCTCCCAGCAGGTCGTGCCCGAGCAGCAGCACCTGTGCGGACTTGCCGCGACTGATCGCCTCGACGCGATCGGGGCCGAGCACTCGCCCCACGGGGCGATCGACGAGGTAGTAGCTGCGAAAGAGGACGTGGTCGGGCTCGAGCGCAACCACGGGGTGCTCGGGGAGGATGCGCCGGAGCTCTCGCCGCACCGAGCGACGGAAGCCGCCGGCCTCGGGCTCGAGATCGTCGACGACGATCATCCCCCCGAGCGTGAGGAAGGCCCGGAGCCCCCGGACCTCGGACGGCGCCAGCTCCGAGAACTCCCCGGAACCCGCCCAGACCACGAAGGGCTCGGCCAGCAGGCCCGCCTCGTCGGCTCGGACCATGGGCGATGACGGATTGCCGGAGGCGTTGGTGCGCCGCGTGAGCTCGAAGGCCCAGCGCATCGGGGCGGTGGTGCGCGGACCGACGAGCCGCCCCCCGCCCGCCGCGAGCAGCCGCGGGTGGAAGGCGCCGGCGTCTCCGAAGGCCAGGAGCGGACCACCAGCCAGGATCCCCGCGAGTCCGAGGAGGGCGGCACGGCGGCTGGTCCGCGCCGGGAGCATCAGTTCAGATCCTCCACTCGCCACACCCCGTCTTCTCGCCGCAGCCCCACCAGGACTCCCCCGGGGAGCCGGACCGTCGCGCGATCGCCGTCCACCTCGACCTCGAGGGTTTCGGGCTCCTCGAGCCCCTCGACCACCGCCTCCACGTCCCGCTCGATGGCCGCCCGCGTCTCGGCGGTCAGGAGGCGGAAGACTGCGGCATAACTCCGACGCGCGAGGGCGGCGCGAAACGCGGCGAGAGCCGCCTCGGGGGTGCTCGCCCGGCTCGGGAGCGCGTCGGCGAGCTCGATGCGGTACTCGCCGTCCTCGACGGCGAGCTCGGCGCGCTCACCGTCGGCAAAGCGCACCACGGCCCGCGCCTCCACCGTGAGCTGCCCCTGGGCGATCGCCGCGCCCATTTCCCCGAGCTCGCGCCGCGACTCCTCGACCCGGGCCTGGATGCCCCCACGGCCGTGCTCGCGCTGCGCCTCGCTGCTCATCAGCTCATAGATCGCCTCGGCATCGCCGCGCTCGGCCGCCGCGGCAAACTCGCGCGCGGCCACCTCGGGCGCCGGCGGCCGCGTCGTCGCGCAACCGAGGGCCGAAACCACGACCACCGCGACCCAGCCGAGGCGCCCCAGGGCTGCCGGGCGGGGCGCGGTCCTCCCGTCACGAGGTCGCATGCAGCGCTGGCCTAGCGAAAGCGACGCCCGTTGGCTACTGTCGACCCCGATGGACGCGGAGAATTCTCCCGGCTTACCCGGGCAAGGGGCCCCAGGCAGCAGGCTCGACGCCAGCGCCGTCGGTCGGCTCGAGCGCGCCAGTCTGCCCGACTCGGCCCCGCGGCCACCCGAGGAGCGGTGACCGTGGACGATCCATTTCGGGAGCCGCAGATACGGTCGCTGCTCGTGCTGGCCGCCGCCGGGGTGGCCGCCGGCGTCGCCCTGAGCGTACTGAAGCTGCCCGAGGTGGCGGCGCCGTTGACGGTCGGCTCGCTCGTCACGCTGATCTACGCCGTGCACGCCTTCGGCCGCTCCGGCCCCGATCGCACCCGCTCACGCCGCCGACGCCGGGCGAACTCGTGACCGAACGGCGCGCTCGGCATCGAGCGAGCCGTTCCGAAGCCGCCCGAACGGCGCGCGGACGTCAGGTTTCCGAGCGAAGGACCGCGACGGCAACCCCCTTGCCGAGCGCGGGCGCGAGCTTGGCCGCCACGCCCCAGCGGCGACCGGTCACCTCGAGGATCTCGGAGCGAGGCGCCTCTCCGTCGAGCTTGCTGCTGAAGTCGACCGCCACCACCGCCTGCAGGTTCACATCCGGGGCATCCCAGCCGAAGACGTCCTTGCCGACGACGATCACCACGTAGACGAGCGGCTCGTTCTTGCCCGGCTCGAGCTTCCCGAGCAACTCGCCTCGCAACGCGTGCTGGAGACGCTTCGAGTAGGCGGACCACGACCAGCCGGTGACGTACAGCCCCTTGACCTGTCCATGCTGCATGACCGGAGCCGCCGCGACCCACTGGGCGTCGGCCCGACTCGCGATGCCTGCCGCCTCCGGCATGGAGCCCATCGTCTCCACGTAGGTCCCGGTCAGCGCCTGGCGGAGCGCCGGGTAAGCCTCGAACAGGCCCCGGCCGACCATCTGATCCTGGTCCTGATCGTTTCTGAGCACGATCCCCTGGGGATCGGCGAGCGCAAAGAACGTGCTCTTGGCGACGCGCAGATCCTGGACCTTGCTGCGTGCCTGGTGGAGCGCCGCCCGGACGGCCCCCGGCTCGGGCGCCGCCGCGGCAACAGGAGCCGCCGCGACCGGCGGGGCGGCGCTGGCCGCCGAGGCGCTGGCCGATCCGACGGCGTCGGGCGGCGACGGGGGCATGGCCGGCGGGGCAGCCGCGGACGGCGCCCCGGATCCTGGCGCGACCGGCGCCACCGACGCGGGCGGGGAGGCCGTCGGCGGGGAAACGGCCGAAGGCGCGCTGGGCACCGCGAGTGGCGCAGCCGAGCCGCCCGGCGCGGCCGAAGCAGAACCCGCCGGCGCGGCCGACGTGGCCGGCGGCGCCGTCACCGGTGGTGCGGGCGCGACGGACCACAGCGATACCAGGTGCTTGGCACCCTGGGGGAGCCCCGTGCGCACCTCCTCGACGTCCCTGGCGGTCGTCTCGACCAGCAGGGCGACGTGCGCCGTCGCGGCCTTGGCGCTCACCTCCCCCTTGTCCGCGCAGGCGGAGCCCAGGACACCGGACAGCCCCAAGGCGATCACCGCCGCCACCAACCGGCCCCGGCGTAGCCGCGAGGCAACGGACTCGAGCGAACTCTGCTGCATGGCTCCGAACGTCCTCTCTCCCCGCTCGCGCCCGATCGCAGCTCGCGCGGGGTCTTGGCGCCCGTGTTTCCCCACCGGCGCCCCCGGGAGCCTATCCGCCCCCGACCGCATCGGCACCGCCTTTTTCTGCCCCTCGCCCGACGGGCGAGGGGGGACCTCTCCACCCCGATCGGGGCCCGCCCCGATGGGCGGGCGGCCACGCCCCTGGGCGGCGCCTGGCGGAAAGCGCCAGTGGTGATGGGACAGGTCGATGGTAGATTGAAGGTTGGCTGATTTCATCTGAAGGCGAGGATCCGCGTTGGTTTCCACCAGACCGCCATCGCTCCCGGCACCACCCTCCAACCGGCTCTCGGACGCCCCCACGGCGTCCGAGGGGATCGAGAGCGTCCAGCGGCGCGACTCGCTGCTGGCCCTGCGGCGAATGGTCGAGCCCGAGGATCTGAGCGTCGTGTTCCAGCCGATCGTGCAGCTCGAATCGGGGTCCGTCTTCTCCTACGAGGCCCTGGTGCGCTGCCGTTCCACGGCCTTCGCGGGCCCCCCCGAGCTGTTCGAGTCGGCGATGGCGAGCGGCTGCGTGGGCAGGCTCGGCCGCATGATCCGCGAGATCGCGATCCCGCTGTCCGCGGGGCGACCGATCTTCGTCAACGTCCACCCGCAGGAACTGAACGAGGGCTGGCTCGTCCGCCCCGACGATCCCATCTTCCTCCACGACGACGACGTCTACCTCGAGATCACGGAGTCGGTCCCCCTCGCCCATTTCGACCTCTGCCTGAACGTGCTGCGGGAGATCCGGGGGCGCGGCTGCGTCCACCTCGTGGTCGACGATCTGGGCGCGGGATACTCGAACCTCAAGTCGATCGCCGATCTCGAGCCCCGCGTGGTCAAGCTCGATCGGGGCCTGATTTGCGGACTGGATCGCTCGCCGCGCCAGCAGCAACTCGTGCGTGGCGTTGTCCGCATCTGCATCGATCTCGACGCGCTGGTCGTCGCCGAGGGGATCGAGACTCGCGACGAGTACCTGGCCGTCGTGGACACGGGCGCGCAA
The DNA here is from genome assembly GCA_964480725.1 of uncultured Polyangiaceae bacterium. GTDB lineage: Bacteria > Myxococcota_A > Polyangia > Polyangiales > Polyangiaceae > JAFGBI01. The sequence continues at coordinate 10,362 of CAYZQO010000079.1, forward strand.
CTGGGACAGGGTTACCTCTTCGCCCGCCCCTGCTTCCCGATGCCCGCGGTGAGCTGGCCACCAGGCGACGCCAGCGTGACCGTGCGACCGCGCGCTGCGGCCAGCTGAGCCACGACGTCCCGGGTCAGGCGGTGCACCAGAAGTCCTGCGCCTCGATCCACCCCATCTCCCCCAAGGCGGCCCGGATCTGGCTCCGTGCCCCGGCACCGGCGACGCTCGCCAGGAGCGGCGTCCCGCGCCAATCGGGGACGCGCGCCGGCGGGACCACGTCCACGCCGTCGATGCGCTGGCCAATCCGACCCGGGTGCAGCTCGACGATCACGGCGGGCGTCTTCCCGTGGCGCCCCAGCGCACGGCGCAGGGCCTTGCCGGTGTCGCCGTAGCCCCAGAGCACGTACCGAGCGGCGCCCACGAGCGGTCCCTGCGCCAAGAATTCCGCCTTGCAGTCAACGAAGCGCGGCAGGGCGTAGGCCGGGTGGCGGCGCGAGAGCCGGTCCGACCGGTCCCGCCAGTGGAGCAGCACTCGCGGCACCGTACCGATCCGCTCCCCGCCGGCCAGTAGGCGGAGCACCAGATCGTAGTCCTCGGGCCACCCCCGGTCCCGGTAGCCGAACGTCCGTAGGGTCGCCGCGCGGATCGCCAACGAGGGGTGCGCAATCGGGCACTCGACGAAGGCGTTCGCCCGCACGTCCCGCTCCGTCCGCACCGAATTGAGGAACGCCTCGTAGGCGAGCCGCCCCGGTCGCAGGTGCGCGCGCGGGAACAAACGGACGTGGGCGCCGACGGCGGCAAGCCCGGGGTTCGCGGCGAGCGCAGCCCCTTGGGCGGCGAGTCGCTCGGGCGCCATGAGGTCGTCGGCGTCCATGCGCACGATCACCTCGCCGCGACAGTGATCCAGGCCGGCCGCGAGCGCTCCCACAATCCCGTGGTGCGGGCGGCTGAGCAGTCGAAACCGCGGGTCGCGCCGCGCGAAGCCCCGAACCACCTCGCCCGTCGCGTCCCGGGACCCGTCGTCGATCACGACGCACTCCCAGTCCGCCGCGGTCTGTCGCGCCACGCTGGCCAGCGCGCGAGCGAGCACGCACGCCGCGTCGCGCGCGGGGATCAGCACCGAGATGACGGGAGCCACGCCAGGCCGCCCAACGCCCCCGGACGCCTAGAGCTCGCGGGCCGCGGCGAGCACCTCGGCGACGTGCCCGTCCACGCGGACCCCGCGCCATGCGCGGCGGATCCTCCCCCCACCGTCGATGAGGAACGTGCTGCGAACGATCCCGATCGTCTCCCGACCCATCATCCGCTTCGGCCCGAAAACGCCGAAGGATCGCGCGACCGACCGCTCCGGATCGGAGAGCAGCGCGAAGTCGAGGCCATGCTGGTCCCGGAACCGCGCGTGGCTGGCGGTGGGATCGGGGCTGACGCCAATCACCCGCACGCCCAGGGCGGCGAGGTCGCGCGCGGCGTCGCGGAACCCCTGCGCCTCGCGCGTGCACCCCGGGGTGTTGTCGCGTGGGTAGAAATAGAGCACGTAGGCCTGCCCGGCGAGCGCCGCGGAGTCCAGGCGCTCCCCGCGATCGTCGATGAGCGAGAACCGCGGCGCGCGACTGCCGACGGCCGCGATCACGGTTGCCCCCTCCCGGGCCGCTCTGTCACGGCCCGCCCCGGCGGCGCGCGCCAAGGTGGCCTCGGTCGCGGGCGTCTTCGCTGGCCTGGCCGGCGCCTTCGCCGGCTTGGCGAGCGCCTTCGCCGCCTTCGCCGGCTTCGCAGGCGCCCTCGCCACGGTCTTCGTCGGCGCTCTCGCTGGCTTCTTCACTGGCTTCTTGGTTGCCATTCGATCCGCGTCCGCCTCCGTTCCGGGCCTAGGATATCCGAGGGACGCGGGGGCCTCCAGTCGAGAACGGTGGGCCCGCCGCCGGGACGCGCGCCCGCGTCACTCGCCGACGAGCACGGTGCGCAGGCTCACCATCGACAGCTCGTCGCTGCCGGGGCGGCGACCCCAGACGCTCACCTCGTACCGCCCGGCCCGACGTCGATCGTCGAGGACCGTTTCGAGCGAGAAGCGCACGCCGTTGACGGTGACGGGCTTGGGCGTCTTGAAGCCGCGGGGGAAGAAGAGGACGTACGGGGTCGGGATCTGATAGACGCTGGTCGTGTTGAGGTGGGCCGGCGTGAGCGGCGTTGGAGGGTCGATCCGTGCGATCCCGATCCCGCCGAAGGTGAACGGCTCGCGGATCTCCCCGGCGATGGTGACGCGCTCCCCCACCCGCCCCCTGCGCGGTAGAGCGCGGTAAACGCCGTACTCGTCGGTGAACTCCTGCGCCATGCAGAGCTGCTGGATCCCGACCGGTCGCGCGAGCCCGATCCCGAGCCCGGTGTGCCCGGGCTTGAGGATGTTCTGCCGGTGCCCGTCGTGCGGCGGAACCTCACCGATGAACGCCTGCTCGATCTTCCGGAGCTCCGCGGGCAGAAACCCGCCGTCCGCTTCGAGGTCGCGCGCCACGGCGTCGAAGAAGCAGGCCGCGTTCTCCTGCACGAGCTGATCGCCTCCCGCCTCGGTGTAGCGCTGCTCGGGGACGGAGCCGTCGGTGCCCCAGTGCGAGGTGAAGCCATGCCGCGCCATGTCCTCCGCGTGCCGCTGCGCCGCCTCGGTGGCGGTCGGATCGAGTTCGACGGGCGTGAGCCCGAGCTCCGCGCGGTCCCGGTTCACCAGTTCGAGCACGTAGGCCCGGGCGCGCTCGAGTTCCAGCGGTCCGATCGGCTCCACCTCGTCCGGAGCGGCCGGTTCGCCCACGGATCGCGCCGAGCCGCAGCCGGTCAGCGCGACGCCGAGGACCAGACCCCCCCAACCACCGCAGACCGCACGTCGCCAGCTCATCCCCGAGATCCTATGCCACAACGCCCATCCTCGCGGCACCCCCTCGGCCACCCGTCGCCGCGCCGCGCGCGCCCGCCGCGGGCCCCGACGCCCGGGCGCTCGCCGGGGGCCTTGTGCGTGCGGGCGCCTGGGTTAGATTGGGCGCCTCCTAGCGAGCCAACCCATGAGCAGCTTCGACCTTCCCGAACCTGGACTGTATCGGACCACCACCGCCCTGCCCGGCAGCGAGGCAGCGATCCCCGCGGACGCGCTCGTCTTCGTCGGCCAAAAGCCCGACGGCGGCGGGCGTTTCGTCGTCCGACCGGGCCAGAACCGCCAGAACCGCTGGTACTGGGGCGAGCCCACCATCCCGCTCCGCTCGCCGACCTGGGGCAACACGCTGCGCCGCCTGCCGCAGGAGGGCTTCTACAACCTCCCCGAGGTGCTCACCCTGGAGGGTGGTGGCCGCTGGGTCGAGAACGCGATCGTGCAGCTCGGCTACAACGAGCAGGGTCAGGGGATCCTCTTCGTCGCCGAGCGTCGCGAAGGGGATGCGGCGAACGCACTCTATTTCAGCGACCGCGGCGTCAAGATCGAGGATCGCCTCTTGGACCGCCTCCGCTGGGCGCCGATCCTGCCCGTCGCGTCGACCAAATGAGCACTGCGAAGGCGCTCGTCGCAACCCCGTAGCGCGGACCCACAGAGCGCGGACCCACAGAGCGCTTCCCCCCGTCAGCGTCGCGGCGGGGGGTCGTGGCGCGCGGTCAGGCTGACCGCCAGATAGTCCCGGTTCATCCGGGCGATGAAGGGGACGCCGATCTCCTTCGGGCAGGCCGCCTCGCACTCGCGATGGTTGGTGCAATGGCCGAATCCCAGCGCGTCCATCTCGCGCACCATGGCGCGGACGCGGTCGACCCGCTCCGCCGCCCCCTGCGGCAACAGGTGCAGGTGCCCGAGCTTGGCCGCCACGAAGAGGCTCGCCGAAGCGTTGGGGCAGGCGGCGACACAAGCCCCGCAGCCGATGCAGGCAGCCGCGTCCATGGCCGTCTCGGCGTCGGCCTTGGGCACCGGCACCGAGTTCGCCTCCGGCGCGCTGCCGGTGCGGATCGAGACGTAACCCCCGGACTGGATGATGCGGTCGAGCGCGCTCCGGTCCACGACCAGGTCCTTGACGACCGGGAACGCCCGCGCGCGCCAGGGCTCGATGGTGAGGTGATCTCCGTCGCGGAAGTGCCGCATGTGGAGCTGGCAGGTCGTCGTCGCGGCCACCGGGCCGTGAGGCCGCCCATCGATGACCACCCCGCAGGCGCCGCAGATCCCCTCGCGGCAGTCGTTGTCGAAGGCGATCGGCTCCTCGCCGCGCTCGAGGATCGCCTCGTTGACGAGGTCCAGCATCTCGAGAAACGACATGTCGGGGCTCACATCACGGGCCTCGTAGCGGACGAAACCGCCGCGGTCCTGCGGCCCCCGCTGGCGCCAGACGTCGAGCGTCAGGTGCATCTGCGGGCTCATTGGTAGCTCCTCTGCGACGGCTTCACGAACTCGAAGGCGAGCTCCTCCTGGTGCCGCCGCGGCGCGGTCGAGTCCCCGGTGAACTCCCACGCCGCTACGTGAGCGAAGCGCTGGTCGTCCCGTACAGCCTCACCCTCCTGCGTCTGGTGCTCCTCGCGGAAGTGGCACCCGCAGGACTCCTCGCGCGCCAGTGCGTCGCGACACACCAGCTCCCCGAGCTCGAGGAAATCGGCGACGCGTCCCGCCTTCTCCAGCGTCTGGTTGAGCTCGGCCCCGCTCCCCGGGACGCGGAGGTTCTGGTAGAATTCGGCTCTGATCTCGGGGATCTTGGCCAGCGCCCGCTCGAGACTGGCGGCGTTGCGGGCCATGCCGCACTCGTCCCACAACAGCTGCCCGAGCTCCCGATGAAACGAGTCCGGGCTGCGGCGCCCGCCGATCGACAGGAGCCGCTTCAGCCGCTGCTTCACCCCCTTCACCGCCTGCCGCACCTCCGGGTGATCCTGGTCGATCAACTGGGGTCTGGTGTCGCCGAGGAAGTGGCTCACCGTGTAGGGCAAGACGAAATACCCGTCCCCTAGCCCCTGCATCAGCGCGCTGGCGCCAAGGCGGTTGGCACCGTGGTCGGAGAAGTTCGCCTCCCCGGCCACGAAGAGCCCCGGGATGGTGCTCATGAGGTGGTAGTCCACCCACAGCCCGCCCATCGCGTAGTGGCTGGCCGGATAGATCCGCATCGGCACCCGGTAGGGATCCTCGCCGGTGATGCGCTCGTACATCTCGAAGAGGTTGCCGTAGCGCTCGGCGACCCCGTCCCGACCGTGGCGCGCGACGGCGTCCCGGAAATCGAGGTAGACGCCCCGCCGGGCCCCGCCAACCTCCGGCCCGACCCCAAGGCCCCGATCGCAGACGTCCTTCGCGCGCCGCGAGGCGATGTCGCGCGGCACGAGGTTGCCGAAGCTCGGGTAGATCCGCTCGAGGTAGTAGTCGCGATCGCGCTCCGGGATCTTCGCCGGGTCCGCGGTGGCGTCGTCCGCGCTCCGCGGGACCCAGACCCGCCCGTCATTGCGTAGGCTCTCGCTCATCAGCGTGAGCTTGGACTGGTGGGCCCCGCTCACCGGGATGCAGGTGGGGTGGATCTGCGTGAAGCATGGGTTGGCGAAGAACGCGCCCTGCCGGTGGGCACGCCACGTCGCCGTCGTGTTGCAGCCCTTCGCGTTGGTGGACAGGAAAAAGACGTTGGCGTACCCCCCGGTGGCGAGCACCACCGCGTGCGCCAGGTGGGCCTCGATCTTCCCGGTCACCAGGTTCCGGACGACGATCCCCCGCGCGACGCCGTCCACCACCACGAGATCGAGCATCTCGTGGCGGGCGAAGAGGGTGACGGTGCCCGCGTCGATCTGCCGCTCCAGCGCCTGATACGCCCCCAGCAGGAGCTGCTGCCCCGTCTGTCCGCGGGCGTAGAAGGTTCGCGACACCTGCGCGCCGCCGAACGACCGGTTCGCGAGCAGGCCGCCGTACTCGCGCGCAAACGGCACCCCCTGGGCAACGCACTGATCGATGATGTCGGTGCTGATCTCGGCGAGCCGGTAGACGTTCGACTCCCGAGCCCGAAAGTCTCCCCCCTTCAGCGTGTCGTAGAAGAGCCGGAAGACGCTGTCCCCGTCGTTCTGGTAGCCCTTGGCGGCGTTGATCCCGCCCTGCGCCGCGATGCTGTGCGCGCGTCGGGGGCTGTCCTGAAAGCAGAAACACTTCACTCGATAGCCGAGTTCACCCAGGCTCGCCGCCCCGGCGCCGCCCGCGAGCCCCGACCCGACGACGATGACCGTGTAGTTGCGGCGGTTCGCCGGATTGACCAGCTTGAGCTCGAAGCGACGCCGCTGCCAGCGCGTCTCGAGGGGACCTGAGGGGCAATGGGCTTCCAGCGTCATCGGGGCTCCCTCGGTCACTGCACCAGGCCCGCCAGCACCGCGAGCGGGATCGAGCTGTTGCCCACCCAGATCCCCACAGCCGTGACCTCCGCCACCCGGCGCAGGAGCCCCTCGTACCGCGGGTGGTCCAGGCCGAGCGTCTGCAGCAGGCTGGTGCCGCCGTGGTACAGGTGGAGGCCGAGCCCCGCCTGCGCCAGAAGGTAGAGCGCGCTCACCCACCAGATACTGAACCCGCTGACCACGTTGGCGTAGACGTCGCCCGGGTTGTGCGCGTAGCCCGCGCTCATCGCCACGCCGGGAACGGTGAAATGGGCGAGGTGGTAGAGCACGAAGAGGAGCACCAGCGGCCCGGTCGCGATCATCGTCCGCGCCGCCCAGGTGGTCGCCGCGTCGCGCCGCACGCGGTAGCGCCCACCTCTCGCCGACCAGCTCTCCACCGTCAGCTGATAGGCCGGCAAGAGATGGCAGGCGAAGGCGAGCAGGATCACCAGCCGGGCGAACCAGAGCAGCGGCCCCAGGTCACGGAGGTGCTCGGCGTACCCGTTCAGCGCCGCAGGGCCGAGGTAGACCTGCAGGTTGCCGAGCAGGTGTCCGACCACGAACCCGAACAGCACGGCGCCCGAGACGGCCATCACGGCCTTCTTGCCAATGGACGTCTCGAAGAAGGCGATCGCGCGCAGCATCGTGCCAGCTACCCCGCCGCGCGCCAGTGGCAGGGCCTCCGGCAGGGGGCCCGGAGATAGCCGACCTAGCGCGCAGCCGCAAGGTTCTGCGCGACGAAACGCCAGTCGATCAGCCGGTCGCAGAACACCTCGAGGAAGGTGTCTCGGCGGTTCCGGTGGTCGAGGTAGTAGGCGTGTTCCCACACGTCGATCGTGAGCAGGGGGTTCTCGCGCGAGGCGAGCGGAGTCTCCGCGTTCGGCGTGCTGATGACCTTCGCCTTCCCGTCGTCCAGCACGAGCCACACCCAGCCCGAGCCGAAGCGGGACTTGCCGGCGGCGATGAGCTCCGATCGAAGCTCGGCCCAGCCTCCAAAGTCCCGCTGCACGAGGTCGGACAGATCACCGGTCGGCGGCGGCCCGCCCCCCTCGGGGCGGACCCCGTCCCAGAAGAACGTGTGGTTCCAGACCTGCGCGGCGTTGTTGAAGACCCCGCCGGAGCTAGAGCGGATGATCTCCTCCAGGGTCTTATTCGCGTCGGGCTTGCCCTCGAGCAACCCCTTGAGGTTGGCCATGTAGCCCTTGTGATGCTTCTCGTAGTGATACTCGAGCGTATCCTGCGACATCACCGGAGCCAGCGCGTCCTTGGCGTAGGGCAGCGGTTTCACCTCGAAGATCATCTTCCTGGCCTCCTTCTCAACGTGGCAGCTGAGCCTTGGGTGGCGCGCACCCGAAGTCAAGCGCTAGGGTGCCCCCCGATGGCCGCGGTCCCCGACGGCGCCGCACCCGCGCCCCCGCGGACGGCCGTTCAGTCACCACGCACGGCGATGAGCGCGGGTTCCGACCCGGAGCTGCAGTACGCGTTCGATCGCGGCCGCCTGCCCCCCCGCTGGGCCGGGCGCGCGCTCGAGCTCGGCCCGGACGCGGCCCTCGACGCCTACCTCGTCGAGGCGCGGCGGCGGCGCCTCGGCTGGCTGGGAACGATCTGTCACCGCGTCCTCCGGCTGTACGCCAACGAGTACGACGTCAACGCCTGGCTCGGCGCCTATCCGATGCACCTCGCGAGCCGCGACCAGTGGAAGCGGCTGCTCGGCGGGCGGAGAGGCGGACGCCTGCTCGACGTCGGCGCCGGTGACGGCTCCGTCACCCGGGGGCTGGCGCCGCTCTTCGACCGGGTGGAGGCGACGGAGCTGTCCGCGTCCATGGCCCGCCGCCTCGCGCGTGGCGGACGCCGCTGCCACCGTCGCGACGTCGCGACGGCTGGGCTACCGCCCGGACCCTGGGACGCGGTGGCGCTCCTCAACGTCCTCGACCGAACCGCGAAGCCGCTGAGCCTGCTGCGGGCCGTGGCGAAGGGGCTCGACCCGCGAGGCCGGCTCGTCGCCGCCCTGTCGCTGCCGTACGATCCGGTGGCGTATGAAGGCCCGCACCCCGTCGAACCGCTGGAGCGACTCCCCATCGACGCCGGCGACTGGGAGCAAGAAGCGACCCGCTTCGTCGGGCGGGCGCTCGAGCCGCTCGGCTTCGTCGTCACCTCGCTGGCACGTTTGCCGTACCTGACGGGCGGCGACTGGCACACTCCGCTCGGCGTCCTCGACGACGTCGTGGTGGTGGCCGAGCGGGTGCCCGACCCCTGACCAGCGCTCCACCCCCAGGGATCGGCGCCCCGCCCACCTCGACTTGCTCGCCGCCGGGCACCGGACGTACCCTGGGGTCGCAGGGTCCGTCGCGGCTAGCACGCGCGGCCCCCGAGGGAGGAGGCCGCGCCGGCGAGGCTGGCGCGACCGGACGAACATGGTCCACGTGCTCTGCGTCAACGTGCGGAAGACCTGCGCCGAGGCGCTCGAGCGGGCGCTGGTCGGGCTGCCACATCGCCAGTCCTTCCTGCAGCTCCGCGACGAGCCGCGCTCCCGTCCCCCCGGGAGCCAGCCCCGCTTCCCGACCACCACGACCTCGCTCGCTCGGTACCTGGAGGTCGAGGTCCCGAGCTGGATCCCCGACGACCCCCTGGTGTTGCTCGCGCGTGGCAGCGGCCTCCAACGGGCCGCGGCGTGGCTCATGCCCGAGGAGGCGCGGGAGCTCGTCAGTGCGCTGGTGCTGCTCGACGACGCGCGGTTCCCCGAAACCGCCGGCGAAGCCGCCATCCCGCTGGACGGGCTGATCGAGTTCGCCTGCGACGCCGCGGCGGATCCGGGCGAGAAGCTCCTGGTCGCAGCGAGCTTCGAGGGCCCGCCCAGCGCCGGCGCTCCTCGCTCCGTCGTCCGGCTCCTGCGCGAGGCCGCCATCACCGGCACCGCGGTGACGGACGGCACCGACCCGCTCCGCTGCCTCCGCTCGTTCCCCGCGACGGCCCATCCCCTACTCGACTCCCCCCCCCCGGACGACGCGGACTCGCTGCCAGCGCAGTTCCTGCGGCTCCTCGAGGCGGAGCTGGTCCCCTTCCTCCGCGCCCTTGGCCCCGCCCCCTTGCCGACCCACGAGGCCGTCCGGTAGCTCCGCCCGGCGCCGCTGCGCCGGCGTTCGGCGCGGGGCTCCGAGCGGCGCCGCCGGCGCTCGCGCCCCCCTCGCGCCGGGGGCCGGGAGGTGCTAGGAACCGACGCGCTCGACCAAGGCGGAGTGGCGGAATGGCAGACGCGGCGGACTCAAAATCCGCTGCCCGCAAGGGCGTGTCGGTTCGAGTCCGACCTTCGCTACTGAACTGAAATGATTGGGCAAACAGGGGGTGCGGGGGTGCGCCGCAGGGGCCCCTCGGCGCCTCCGTTGCCCACCCCGCTGCCCACCCTGCTGCCCACCCCCCCGGTTTGAGGCGCCCCTGACGCGCGGGCCGGGGCCTCCTCCGCGCGCGCCGGCGCGCGCTCGCGGCGCAAGCTCCGGGATGGCGACGTCGAGCGGGGTCAACTCGCCGAGCTGCGCCTCGGCGAATGTCCGGGCCCGGCGCCGGTAGCGGTTGAGCATGGCCGAGGTGGTGTGGCCCGTGCGGTCCATGATCCAGCCCTCGCTCCTCCCGTTCGCCATGGCGACCGTGATGAACGTGGCGCGAAGGTCGTGCAGGACGACGTGCTGCTGATCGGCTGTGTCCTCCAGCAGCGCCGGCCGGCTCCCGGCGACACCGGCGAGCGCGAGGTGCTCGCGAAACCGCTCCGCTGGTTTCGGCTCACCGGCGACCCCAGGAAACAGGGCCGCGTTCTCGCTCGCGTCGGCACGGTGGCGTTCGACCCAGCACTTCAGCGCGCGCTGCACTCCGGGGTCGAGCGTCCAGCAGGCCGTCTCGTTCTTCTTTCGGTACACGCAGTGCACAAGGCCACGTTTGAAGTCGACGTCTCTGATGCGAAGCTGTAGTGCCTCGCTGGCGCTGCGAAAGCCCTCGCGCGCCAACAGGCCGTAGAAGACGCGGAATTCGAGAGGGAGCGCCGTACACTGAAGGAGGTGCCGATCCTCGTCTGGAAAGAGGTACTGCCGTGATCGTCGGTCGGTGATCGTTGGAAGCCAGCCAGACGGGATGGGCGACACCTTCAGCAGCCTCAACGGATAAACCGCGTATCCCCTCGGGCCGACCAGCTTGAAGATGACTTGCGCATACTGGCGGCGCGTAGCGCTGCGCCTGACCCGCGTGGGGAGGGCCGCCATCGCACGGTCAGCGTCCTCCAAGGTGAAGTCGCTCACGATCACGTCACCGATCGTGACGCAGAGGTGCTCTAGGCGCGAAGCGTCGAGCCTCGAGGTGCGCTTCTCCCGCACGTGGTCGGGGTGTTCGCGGTGGAGTCGCCCGCTCGTCCAGGCCTCCCCGAGCGCTCGGAACGTCATGCGATCATCACCCACCGGTGCGGTCGCCGCGACGATCTTGCCGCCCACGAGGCCCAGCGCCACGCGCCGGACCCGCGCCAACTCCTCGACGTCCGCAGCCCTCGCCGCCTCCTGAATCAGGGCACCCGCGTGGCCACGCTGCTTCGCCGGGCGAAGGATGGCAGCCAGCTCCTCGAGCGCCTCCGCGCGCCCGGCGGCGGCGCGCGGGGTCGCGACCGTGAAGGAGACGCGAGCGCGGGCCCCACCTCCCATGCGGAGCCGGACCCAGTAGGAGCCGTCGGAGTTCTTCTTCGGCCCGCCGGCCTGTCCATCGCGCGTCATGTCGAACCTTGTCCGAGAGTACCGCGCGGCGGGTGCGATGGACAGCGGTGTGGCACGGTTTCGCGGTGGCGCCCGACAAAGACCCGACGGAGCCGACCGCGCCCGTGTACTGCCTCCAAATCAACCCCACTGGCGCGGGGCCAGCACCCAGGCCGCCCGTGGCGGTCGTCGAGGGTCCGACCACCATCCTGCTGAACACCCTCGGCTACTGGCTCCTCCCGTGGCTCACGAAAGCGAAACCGGAGATCGCGAAGGAGGCAATCCGCGTGAGCGCAGCGGCGGTATGGGAGGGCCGCGTGGGCAACGCCCGGTACGTGTACGCCCTAGGCCAGCGGGTCCTGCCACAGGGCGCACGCATGCGCACGTGCCACGACGTGATCGCTGCAGGGTCGAGGTCCACAGCGACGAGGGCGGCAGAAGCCACTCGGGATGCGCTCACGTTCCTGGTCCCCGAGTTCGCGCGGGTGCACGAGGTCGATATGACCGGGCTGCCCGCACGAGCGCTGCTCGCCAGCCTTTTGGGACAAGCCCGTGCACTCGGCGCGACGGCTTGGGACGACCACCAGACGCTTCTCGACCGCGTCCGAACCGCCCTGAACGAGTACGCACCCCAAGAAGACGAAGAGCTGAAGATGCGTCTCGCCCTGCTCGTGAACGGTCACGGTGCAGCGAGAGACGCAACCCGCGAACTACGGCACGCCAGATCGCTGCTCGAACGATGTGCGGGTGGTAGGCTGCGTGTCCAGCGTGGGGTCCTCCATGAGGCCGGTGTCATCGTGGGCACGATTACCCACCTCGCTGTCACCGGTGCCAATGATGAAGTCGACCGGCTCTACGATTCGGCCATTAGCGATGCGGATCGTGGGCACGCCGCGTCCGAGGCGCTCCGGCCGCTGCTTGAGCGAGGTGCCGACGCTGAGATCGATCTGTCCCGCGTCGTGGCGCACACCGTTCGCGAAGTGGATCCGCGAGCAACGCGCCTGACCGTCCCCGAAGTTGCGGACGCACTGAGGACTGCAAGGGGCAGAGGGAAGGCGCCCGTGCAGCGCGCCATCGCGGAGATCGCCGTCCGGTCCGGGGCGATCGGTGGCGAAGGAGCGGACCCGAAGTCGCTAGCCCGCGGCTGGCGTGACCGTGGGCGCGGGTAGTCGGACGGGGGGCGAATCCGGCCCGCGAAGACCCAGGTCGCCATTACGGCGCGGGGCGGCGGCACGACGCACGCTCCCTGCATGACTGCGATCGACACTGGTCGTGCTCGACAACCGATCTGGCTGACGGTCCGGCGCGCGGCGGAATTGCTCGACATTAGCGAGCAGGGGCTCCGGGCTCGTGTGTCCCGCGCAGCGCGGCGCGCGCCGCCCGGGGACGGGCCGATCCCCATCGGGCTCGGCATCGTGGCCGAGCGCCTCGGCGCGCACTGGCGGCTCCGCCTCCCGAGCGAGGCCCACCATGGGTGAGCCGCGGCTGATGCTGGATCTAGACGGGCTGGCGGATGCCATCGCCGAGCGCGTGGTCGAGCGCCTCGGCGCCGGCGCGCACGTCGACCAGTCGCGCTCCCCGCTAGGCTCCCGTCGCCACCACGCCGCCGTGCGCCGGCGCCTCGCGCGAGGGCTCCCAGGGGCGGCGATCGTGGGGCGGCGCCATCTGCTGTCTAGCGAGGCGCTCGCGGAGGAACTCGCCCGCGCGGGGCACCGCGACGTGTCGGCGCCCGCCGCGACCCGCGACGGTGCCAGGGACGACCAGGCGCTCCTGGCTCGGCTCGGACTGCGGGTGGTGAGGTAGCCATGGCCACGACCTGGATGCCGTCGCTCCGACACGATTGGGGCCCGCCACCGGAGGCCTACGGCTTCGACGCGATGCTCGCCGAGGATTACGTCCCGCCGGTCGACGGCCCGGTCCCCGACGACACGTACGTCGACGACTACTCCCCGAGCGACGAGGACGACCCACGTGCCCCTAGGGTCCTTTTCGAGGGGCGGTCGTGCGCGTCCAAGTTCTGGGGCAGATGCGCGGTCTGCCAGTGCGAGTACCAGGTCGGAGATGATGTGCTGCTCCGCGACGACCATCCCCGCGTGGCCCATCGGATCTGCGGCGCCACGACGACAGAGTGCCCCGACCCCGACCGCGCGTCCCAGCCGTAGCCGACCGCGCCCGATCCCAACGAGGTAGCTGGAGATGGACATCGCGACCACCGAAGACCCGGGCCAGGCGTGGACGGTCGATCCCGCATTCGCCGCACTGTGCCCGCCGCTCACCGAGGACGAGCGCGCGCAGCTCGAGTCGAGCATCCTCGCCGAGGGCTGCCGCGATTCTCTCATCGTCTGGGAGGAAGGGCGCGTGCTCCTCGACGGGCACAATCGCTTCGCGATCTGCATCGCGCACGATGTGCCTTTTACGGTGCGCGCTGTCTCGCTGCCCGACCGCGACGCGGCAGAGGAGTGGATCATTCGCCAGCAGCTCTGCCGGCGCAACGCCACGCCCGAGGCCCAGGCGTACCTGCGAGGTCGGCTCTATCAGGCACGCAAGCGGCGCGAGGGGAGGCCGGAGAAACTCCCTCAGAGTGAGGGAGTATCGGCGGGCGCTACTGCCGACAAGGTCGCCGCCGAGCACGGGGTGAGCCGGGCGACGGTGGAGCGCGACGCGGCGTTCGCGCGCGCGCTCGACACGATCGCCACGGACGTCCCCGAGGTGCGGGCCGCGGTGCTGACCAGGGCCGCGAACGTGTCGCGCAAGGACCTGCTGACGGTCGCGGCGCTCCCGACCGAGAAGCGCGTCACCGTGGCGAAGGGGATGGTGGTCGGGCTCGACCCGCACGACTCGCCCGCGGTCAACGCGGAGCGTCGGCGCGAGAAGGCGAAGGCGAAGGCCAAGCGCCAGCTTCACCCGAAGGTCGCCACCAGGTCGAAGGCGACCACGGCCACGGCCGAGCCCACCGACGAGACGCCGCCCGCCGCGGCGCCCGTCCTGAGTGAGCGCGACCAGAAGATCCACGACCTGCTCACGGAAGGCGGCCGCGGCGTGAAGGAGATCGCGCAGGAGCTGGGGCTCTCCGTGTCGGTCGTTCAGGCCGCGAAGGGGCGGCTCGGGTTCGTCCACCGCTACGACAACCCGTTGCACGGGCTGATCCTGGAGGTTGTCACCCTGGCGTCCGTGATGCCCCACGCTGGTGACTATTTGCTCCAGAAGAAGCCCGCCACGGCGGAGCACATTCAAGAGGCCGTCGCTGCCCTCGACAAGCTGGCGGCCGTCGTGACCCGCACCAGGGCCCGTCTGCTGGCGGGGACCTTCGGCGACGGGCCTTGCTACGAGGACGACGAGGACGACGAGGACGACGAGGACGAGAACGTCACCGACGACGAACAGCCGGCACCGCCCGCACCGCCCGCACCCGATGCCCGCGCCGCGGTCGCCTCCCTGAGCCTCGACGCCGTCTCATCGCTCCGAGCCCATCGCGGAGCGATCCCGGAGTACCGCCAACTTCAGGAACTCGACGCACGACTGCGCCCCGGACCGGCAACGGGAGGCCGCCGCATCGAGCTGTTCGTCCTCGCTGGTGGCGAGGAAGCCCTCGCCCTGCTCGGCCTGGACTACACCGTCACCGCCGAGAAGCTGGGCGAGGCGTACAAGCCGCTGGCGCTCGCCGCCCACCCCGACCGCGGGGGCAACGCCGAGGTGATGTCGCGGGTCAACTGGGCGCACGGGGTGGTGCGGTCGTTCGTGGAGTTTAAGCCGTGACCATCACCCGCGCCATGCCCGACGCTGCCGCGCACGCGGTGCTCGATCGTCGCGACGTGTGGCCGCAGGTCGATCGACTGGCGGCGACCCTGCCGACGGGCTGGGGGATCCGGGTCGAGGTCGCGGGCCGTCGCGTGCTCGGCGTGCGCTCTGCGCCGTGGCCGACGGCGACGACGATCCCGCGCGACGTGGTCATCGCGGCGGTGGTCGACGTCCCCCGCCGGCGCGTGGGTCTGGTCGAGTTCCGCGACGTGCGCGCGAGATGG
>CAYZQO010000080.1:0-13750 GCA_964480725.1 uncultured Polyangiaceae bacterium
GCTCGACGTGTCGGTGTGGCTCTCCGTCAGCCGCGCGAGCTCCGCGGCGCGGTCCCCGTCCAGACCCCCCAGAAACAGGAACTCGAGGGACTGCCGGAGCTCGGCGAGCAGGCGCTTGCCGCGGTCGACCGGGGCCACGAGGACGGGCTCCGGCCACGCCTGGACCCGCGCCTGCGCCTGCGCGACGGCGAGGGCCAGCTCGCGGAGATCCTCGACCGCGGTGCCCGGGATCGCTCCGGTGGCCACGGCGGCCACCATCCCCGGCAGCGGCGCCGCGCCGCCCACCGCCTCCCACCGCTCGGCGAGCCAGCAGGACAGCTCCAGCGCCTCCCCCGCCAGCACCGAGATCGGCGCCCGCGGGACCGTCGGCGGCAGGGTGGCGGCGACGGCCAGCCAGCGCTCGATCGGCGGCCCCCCGGCGCCGGGCTCTGGGCTCCGTCGCCCAGAATCCGCGCTCCGTCGCCCCTCATCGGCACCATCTTTGCGAGCCGCCGAGCTCCGTCGCCTGTGCTGGTTCGTCCGCACAGCGGAATTTGCCTTCCGTCGCATGACGGATGTCTTCTTCTGAGTCACGGGAGGTGCATCTACAGTAACGGGACCGGCTCCCTCTGTCACGGAGCCATGAGTATCGGTCACGTACCTGACCATTTCTGTCACGGAGCCCGTTCCGACGGGCCGGGTCCGGGGGGGTCGGCGCGGCCGCCGTGGCGCCTCCCGTGGCGAGGGAACCCTCGCAAGTCCTTCCGTCGGCCCCCGATCCTCCGGTACGCCAGCATGGCGGCGGGGGACCGCGCTACTCGTCGACCGGCTCGATGACGAGGTAGGCGAGGAACGTGTAGGCGTAGGCGCCGGTCGAGGCCGAGCGGCCGCCGACGACGAGCGAGAGGCTGCCGTCGGTGAGCTCGACGGTCACCGTGCGCTCGAGGGTCGGCGCCGCGTCGCTGGTCGGCTCGTCGTCGATGATCCGCTGCCCCTCGAGGCTGACGTGGTGGGGATCGTCGGGGTAGCCGTGGGCGGGGCGGCCGACGCCGACCGTGACCGAGTAGGTCCCCGGCGCGAGCGCGAACTCGAAGAGGTTGTCGCGCCCGTTGTCGTCGTAGACGTAGCTCCGCTGCCGTTCGTCGTACCCCTCGACGTCGTCGTAGCCGTAGAGCGCGACGCTCGGGTCGTCGATGAACTCCCCGGCCCACCCGTAGCCGAGGTCGGCGTCGTAGGCGCCCCAGCCGACCTTGAGGTGGGTGTCGCCGTCGATGACGAGCGGCTCCGCGCTCGGCTCCCCGGCGGGGTCCTGGAAGTTGAGGTAGTAGGCGCCGCGCGGGCGGCTGCTCTCGACCTCGAGCACCGGGAGCGTGTCGCGGCTTCCCTCGAGGTAGCGGCCGAGCTCGTGCCGCAGGGTCATCAGCGCGTCCGGATCCTTGGTGAAGCTCGTCATGCTGGCGGCGACGCTGGCGACGGTCGCGTCGACCGCCGAGGCGCCATCGACGCCCGGGTGGGCGCCGCCGTTGGCGAGGTAGAGGTACTCGTAGTCCTCGAACCCCTCGCGCAGCAGCTCCGCGCGCACCGAGGGGCGCCCACCGGGGAAGAAGCGGCCGCCGTCGTAGTAGGCCCAGCCGCGGATCCGGTGCGACCAGGCCGCCCAAGGGATGATGCGGGAGTCGATCCCGGGCCGGTCGGCGCTGGTGGGGTTGAAGTAGGGCTCGGCGTCGTGATCGAGGCTGTAGAACCACACCGCCTCGCCGTGGTCGCGCTGCCGCTGCCAGGCGTAGTCCTCCTCGTAGGCGCGGACGTGGGCGATCCAGAGGTCGTAGCCGCAGGCGCCAGCCGCGTCCTCGGCGATCTCGGGCTTGGGCTCGTCGCTCACCGCGATCCGGAGGTGCGGGGCCGCGGCGCGCGTGAGCCGGCAGAGGTGGGCCGCGAGCCGATGATCCTCGGCGTCCTGCGGCTCGTTCTGCACGTAGTAGTAGACCCGCTCCGCGAGCCCGTTCTCCACGAGGTAGGCGTCGAGGGCGGCGAGCCACGCCGACCACTCGGCGTTGTACTCGTCGGTGCCGTAATGGTCGCCGCGATCGAGGCCGCAGAAGGTCGCGGGGCGGGGCGTGGAGTTGTCGACGAACTGGAAGATCTCGCTGTCGGGGAAGCCCACGCCGTTCCAGCCCTCGCCCAGCAGGTAGCGCCGCGAGAGCGCCCCGATCGAGGTCTCGGCGCCCTCGTCGGGCTCGTCGTAGAAGGCGCTGCAGCGCGTGGGCGAGCTCGCGTTGTCCCAGGTGATGCCCCAGCCGAAGCCACTCGGCCAGGTCGCGCTCGCCGGGGTGAGGCGGTGCTCGAAGAGGAGCGTCTTCTGCGCGTCCACCGAGTCCCCCTCGAGCGCCCCCACCGAGAGGTTGAGCTGGCTATTGAAGTGGATCTCCGCCGGGAGCGCGAAGTCAAAGACGGTGAGCGTGACTGGGACCGTGATCGCCGCGCCGCCCGCGGGCGTGAGCGTGATCGCCGTCGCGTGCTCACCCGCGGGTGCCCCATCGGGCACGTAGACGGTGAGCCAGAGCGGGGTGCCCTGCCCCGCGTCGAGGGTGACGGTGTCACCGTTCGCGAGCGGCGTTAGCGTCTCCTCCCGACCGAGCTCGTAGCCGGCCACCGCGAGCGCGACGCGCTGCCCCGCGCCGAGATCCGGGAACTCGGCGACCTCGACCGTCACGCTGCCGCTCGCGGGCCCGATCACCAGCTCCACCGGCTCGAATTCGTGCCGCGCGGCGCTGAGCGCGAGCCCCGAGCGCGGTTCGCCCGCGGGGGCCCGGTCGGCGACGGTGATCTTGCGCGTCGGCGGCGCGGTCCAGAGCGGGAGCGCGTCCGTTCCCTCGCTCAGCGGGTAGGTGAACGCGGCGCCGTCGAGCGCGACGGGCTCGACGGGCACCTCGCCCGCGCCGCCGCGGCCGCCGCCCCCGGCGTCGCCGTCACCCTCGTCCTGGCCGCCGCAGGCGGTCGCCACGACCGCGAGCGAGAGCGCGCTCCCGAGCACCCACCGCGAACGATCCGGTCGTCCCACCATCCGCCCAGGGTATCACGGGCAGGGTATCACGGCAGAGCCCCGGCGACCGAGCGGCGCGGGCCGCGACCGCACGCTCGCGAGCTTGACCGCCTCGTTAGGCCCGCCTAAAGCACCGATCAGGTTGCCGACAGCAACGGCGCCGCCGAAAACGCATCCGTGCACGGCGAGGATGCGTTTTCGGCGGCGCCTCGGGCGTGGTCTGCTCCCAGGTCGGTGCTCTAGGTCATTGATTTGGAACAACAAACAAACCGTTTGTTGTTCTAGCGTCCGTGGGATTTCGAGGGGACATGGCGCCTTCGACCGTGCTGATGCTGAACAGCGCCCTGGGGGTGCTGGGGATGCTGGTGACGCTGCTCGGCGCCATCGCGGGCCTGTACGTCGCCATCGCGCTCACCGCCCGCCGGACGAACGCCCTGGCCGCGTGGGTGCTCTTCGGGGCGACCGCGGCCTCGGTGCTCCTCCACCTGGTCACTCTGATGGTGCCGCTGCTCTGGCGGTACGTCGCCGGGGGACAGGATGCGGCGACGCTGCAGTGGGGCTACGTGCTCACTAGCGTGCTGAACCTGGGCGTGTTCGCGCTGTACGGCGTCGCCTTCCTACTCTTCCAGCCCGAGCGCCGCGGCGCGGAGGAGCCACCATGATGTCATCGGAAGTGCCGACCTGGATCAGCGGCGTCCTGAGCGTGACGTGGTTCGCGCTCGAGGTCGCTGTCGCCGCCGCGGCCCTCTACCGCTTCCGCTCCACCGCGAGCGGCCTGCTGCTCAGCGGCGCCTTCCTGGTCATGGCCCTCCTGGGCGCAACCGTCACCCTGCTCAATCTCTCCCTGCTGCGCGAGGCCGCCTGGGACAGCGCGGCCCGCATGACGGTGACGTTCGGCCAGTCCGCGATCTCCCTGCTCGTGGGCATCGCCGTCGCCGTGGGCATCGTGCTCATCCCCAACAGCCTGCGCCAGCTGAACGAGTAGCGGGGGGCCGCTCCCGAACCAAGCGGCTCGGAGCTTCTCGTTCGGGTCGTTGCTGGCAGGGGCACCCGCTGGATCTGCCCGACGGTTCTCGGGATGGGCTGGTGTCCCCGGGGCGACGCCAAGGCTGAGTTCGTCGTCGTCGGTGGTCGCGCGGTCGCGGGTCATGGGCACCCACCCAGGCATCGTTGATCACTCAAACGAGAAATGGCATGCAGGTGAGCATGAACGTGCGCGCGTGGGGAGCGGCGGCGTGGGTGGGATTCTTCTCGCTGACGGCCGTGGGGTGTGAGGACGACGTCGACGTCACGAGGGATCCCTCGGCGACCGGCGGGGCGGGTGGGGTCGGTGGGGCCGCGGGCAGCGCCGGTGAGCCCACGGCGGGCGCCGAGCCCGCCGAGAGCGGCGGTGGCAGCCCCGCGGGCGCCGCCGGAGCCGCCGGCAGCGACGAGCCCACGGCGGGCGCCGAGCCCGGTGAAGCCAGCGGCGGCAGCCCCGCGGGCGGCGTGGGCAACGGCGGCGGAGCCCCTGGCGGCGCCGGAACCGCCGGCAGCGCCGGCGATCCTGGCAGTGACGCCGGCGGCCGAGGACCTCTCGAGCCGAGCGAGGTGACGAGGGCCGCGGACTGCGAGTACGCGGGCAATGGGGGCGCCAATGGCTACTACTGCACCGTCGCCACTATCGAGTTCGTGCCCTCCTTGCCGCTCGCCGGGATCGCGGCGACGGTGACGACGAGTCTCGGTGATACGTACGAGCTGGACGAGAGCGGTCCGATCCTGGGCGAGGTCAGCGCGGAAGACGCGAGGATGAGCTTCGTCGTCGAAGACGGCGCCGTCCTCGGGCTGCTCGTCGTCGACGACGGGTTCGCGCAACCCCGCTACGCGCCGACCTGGATCGACCTCGAACTCTCGCAGGACAGCGCCTTGCTCGTGGACCAGCGCCTGACCCCCAGTTACCACTGCGAGGCGCTGACCATCGACGACTGGTGCTGGATGAGCGAACCGGTGACGGTGACCACGTCCGAGTGATCAACGCCATCGCGCCCGGGCGCGGCGACTCCGCCGCTGCCGGGGCCACGCTGCGCGCTCGCCCCGTCCCCCCCGCTCCCCTTTCCATCGGAGGCATCGATGACGCCGCGACTCACGAGCTCACTCTCGCTCCTGCTCGTCGCCATCGGGCTCGTCGCCTGCTCGGACCAGGAGGGATCGAGCGGCGACGGAGCGGGTGGCGGCGCCGCGTCGGGCGGAGCGACCACGGGAGGCGCCGCCGGTGGGGCCTCCGGCAACGCGACGGGCGGTCAGGCCACCGGCGGGGCGGTCGGGGGCAGCGCGGTCGGCGGCGGCGACACGGGCGGTCAGACCACCGGCGGCACCACGACCGGCGGCGCCGGATCGGGCGGCCAGGCCACCGGCGGCACCACGACCGGCGGCGCCAGCTCCGGCGGCCAGGCCACCGGCGGCACCACGACCGGCAGCGCCGGATCGGGGGGCGAGGCCGCGAGCGGGGGCGAGGCGGCGCGCGGTGGTGCTGCGGGCGAGGGCGCTACCGGCGGGACCGAGGCCGGCGGCGCTGGAACCGGCGGCGCGGCTGCAGGCGGCGCTGGAGCCGGCGGCGTCGCGAGCGGCGGCAACGAAACCGGGGGCGACGGCGGGAGCGGCGGCGCGGGAGAGAACGGCTGGGTGCTCGTGTGGTCCGACGAGTTCGACGGGACGACCATCGACGCGTCCAAGTGGGAGCACGAGGTCAACTGCTGGGGCGGCGGGAACAACGAGGACCAGTGCTACGTCGCCGACGCCAAGAACTCCCTCGTCGAGGGCGGGATGCTCCACCTCGTCGCCCTCGACGACAGCCCGAGCGGCCCCATCGCCGGCCCCGACGGCGACCCCACCGTCGTCACCCTGGGCCACTCCTCCGCCCGGCTCCGCACCCTCAGCCGCGGGGACTTCCGCTACGGTCGCATCGAGGCGCGGATGCAGCTGCCGTTCGGGCAGGGCCTCTGGCCCGCCTTCTGGATGCTGCCGACCGACTCGGTCTACGGCGGCTGGGCGGCGAGCGGCGAGATCGACGTGATGGAGGCCATCAACCTCGGGCCCGACGACAACGTCGTCCACGGGACCCTCCACTACGGCGGCGCCTGGCCCGAGAACACCAGCTCCGGCTCGAGCGCCACGCCGAGCGGCAACGCCTGGGAGACGTTCCACGTCTATGCCGTCGAGTGGGAAGCGGGCGAGATCCGCTGGTTCGTCGACGACCAGCATTACCTGACGCAGACCGAGTGGAGCTCGAGCGGTGGAGCGTACCCCGCGCCCTTCGATCAGCGCTTCCACCTGCTCCTGAACGTCGCCGTCGGCGGCAGCTGGCCCGGTCCACCCGACGCCACCACGACCTTCCCCCAGGAGATGGTCGTCGACTACGTGCGCGTCTTCGAGTGCGCCGCCGACCCCGAAACCGGCCACGGCTGCGGGTCCTCGGACCCGTCCGTCGAGCCGCTCTGAGCGCCGCCGGCGAGCTGGTCGGGCAGGAGGCGGCGCTCGACTCCGTCGTGCTCCAGGACGGAGAGACGACCGTGGTGGAGCCGACGCGTGCGCTCGAGCGACGCGAGCCGCTCGCGGGTGGCGATCCGGAGATTCGCCTTTGCTGGGAGAGCGAGGGGACCATCGAGGGCGCGGGGCGCGAGATCCGCGGGTGGCCCGCCGCCGAGGACGACCAGCCCCGCGCCGGCGTGCGGACCCGCGGCTGCGTGGCCGACGAGGGCACGGATCGTGGCGGCCCGGCGCGGCTTTCGAGCGCGGGCCGCGGACGCTATCCTGAGCGTGAGTTGCCATGGTCGCGCGACAGCCCATCGGGACCCTGCTCCTCGCCGGCGGTCACGTCGACCGAGAGCAGCTCGACGCCGCTCTGGCGATGCGGCGGCAATTCGGCGGTCGCCTGGGCACGAACTTGATCGAGCTCGGCGCCATCCGCGTCGATCCCCTGGCCGAGCAGCTCGCTCGTCAGCTCGGCGTCCCCGCGGCGCTGAAGGAGCACTTCGTCCGCGCGGATCGGGGCGAAGGCGGTCATCGACTTGCCCCGCAAGACGCCGTATTCTTTCGATGATGGGGCTGGGCTCGTCAGAACCCCCGCCTCGCAGGCGATCGATCCCGCACCCCGGGGGGGCCGCCCTGACTCGTGCTTGAACCGGACCCGTCCCCGCCGCTAGCCCACCCGCCCGCCCCGCTCCAGCCCGCTGAACCGCCCCCATGATTCGGGTTTCTCCGCCGCCGCCCGGCCCCCACCGCATCGCGGTCATCGACGATGACCCGGTGGTGGTCGTGGCCTTCCAGGATCTCCTCGAGGCCGAGGGTCATCACGTCGGCACCGCCGAGTCGATTCACGACGGCATCGAGCTCGTGCGGGAATTTCACCCTGATCTGGTGCTGCTCGACTACCTGATGCCCGGCGGCACCGGCGCCGACGTCGTGCGTGCGATCCGCGCCTTCGATTCGATGGCGCAAGTAATCCTGGTGAGTGGCGTGACGGGTGAGAAGCCGGTCCGCAAGCTCCTCACCGAGCTCGACATCCAGGGCTTTCATTACAAGGCGGACGGGAACTTCCGCTTGTTGCTCAGCGTCGACGCGGTGCTCAAGCACTGCCGCGTGCTCAAGCACCTCGCGCGGCAGCAGAGCTACCTCCGGCAGATCCTCGACGTGGCGCCAGAGGTCACGCGCCTGCAGCCAATGGATCGCCTGCTCGCCACGGCGCTCAGTCACGTCTCGCGGTGGATCGCCGGCCCGGTGCCGGCGGCGGCGGCCACCCACGACGCCCTGATTGCCACCCGCACGGAGGACGGCGCGCTGGTGATCCGGGCGGGCATCGGGAGGTTCGCGGGGCTGACGAGGCTCGAGGACCTGCCGGCCGACGTGGCCGTCGCGGTGGTCGCCGGTGCCGGGGCCAGGCAGACGCTGGCGCAGGGCGGGCTGGTGACGCTGCCGCTGCTCAGGCCGGATGTCGAGGAGGGCTGCGTTCTGGTCGTCTCCCCGCAAATCCAGCGGGAGGCCATCGATCCCTGCCGCCTCTTCCTCAGCCAGCTCCAGCAGACGCTGGAGAACGTCACGCTCTACGCGCGCGCCACCGTCGATCCGCTCACGGAGATCTACAATCGCGGCTTCGGCTTCCAGCGGCTGCAGGAAACCCTGAAGCTTGCCGCGCGAACCGGGACGCCAACCGGCTTGGTGCTGCTCGACATCGACCACTTCAAGCTGCTGAACGACGCGTACGGGCACGCCGCCGGGGATTGCGCCCTCCATGCGGTCGCGCGATCCATCCGCGACGCCTGCCGCAGCACCGACATCGTCGCGCGTTATGGCGGCGAGGAGTTCTTTGTCACGCTCCCGGCGACCTCGCTCGACGGCGCGGTCACCATCGCCGAGCGCATCCTCTCGGCCGTCCGCGATCTACGCTGCGAGCTCGGGGGCGACGCGCGGCAAATCACGGTTTCTGCGGGCGTTTCGGTGGCTGAGCCCGGCAGCGTGGATGTCCAGGACCTGCTGCGACGCGCAGACTTCGGGCTCTATCGGGCCAAGGCGGGCGGGCGGAATCAGGTGAGCGGTCCCCCCTCCCATTGGCCCCCGACCGCGGAGTGGACCCAGCGGGATCCGGGGGCGTCCGCGAAGGCCACGCTCTGAGGTGGGGTGCGGCGAGATCCCTGGCCCTCTCGCCGGTCCCCGGCCGGCTCAGGGGTCCGCTCGAGCGTCCGCAAGGGCTGGGGTTTCGCCCCGCGCGGCGGCCGTGTGGCCGTGGACGTCGCCCGGAGGGTGAACGAGGAGCCCCTTGCCACCGAGCGACAGACGATTAGGTAGCGTCGGACCCGTGTCGACACCGCCGCCGCTGACACCGCAATTCTGGGACGATCGCTACTCCGCCAGCGAGTACCTGTACGGGACGGAGCCGAGCGACTTCCTCGCGGAGCGATGCTCGGCACTGCCGGCCAGTGGCGAGATCCTGTGCCTCGCCGATGGCGAGGGGCGCAACGGGGTGTTCCTGGCCACGAAGGGGATGCAGGTGACGGGCGTCGACAGCTCCGCCGTGGGGATCGCCAAGGCGCAGCGGCTCGCCGCTCAGCGCGGGGTTCCCTTCCAGACCGTCGTCGCCGACCTGTCGACCTGGGACCTCGGCGAGGCTCGCTGGGACGGCGTGGTTTCCCTCTGGGCCCACCTGCCGGCCCCGATCCGGGCGACGCTCCACCCGCGCGTCGCCCGCGCGCTCCGCCCCGGCGGCGTGCTGCTGCTCGAGCACTATCACCCGCGCCAGGTCGGCTACGGCACCGGCGGGCCACCCGATGCCACGATGCTGCTCACCCTCGACGAGCTCGGCGCCGCCTTCGCCGGCTGGACCCGCGTTCACACCTTCGAAGGCGAGCGCCTCGTCGTCGAAGGCAGCGGCCACGGCGGCATGAGCTACGTCACGCAGGCGATCCTTCGCAAGCCGTAGGCGCCTCGGGCCGCGCGCTCGCCCCCGCGACGGCCTCCCCCGGGCGGCGGGTGACAGGCCGCACGCAAACCCGGTAGAGTCGCCCCATGAAGGCGGGACACCTGGGGCTACTGCTGCTGGTCTGGGCCGGATGCGGACCGCGCCCCGGTCCCACCGACCCCGACGCCGCGTCCGCAAGGGAAGAGGCGTCGGAGCCGGAGCCCGAGCTCGTCGACACCTCCGCCCCGGAGCCCGGAGCGGACGACTCGGGAACGGACGGCGCCACCAGCGAGCCCGAAGCGAAGGCCGCCGAGGGCGACGGCTCGGAGCCGCCGGTGCAGGATCTGGCCGTCGTCGTGGCGTGCAAGCGGCTCTGCGACCGCACGGAAGAGCTCTGCGACGCGGCCACGACCCGCAAGTGCCGCGCGTCCTGCCAGGACCACGTCAAGCAGGCGGTCGGCTGCGAGGACGAGGTCCAGACGGCCCTCCGTTGCCAGTCCAAGGCCGACGCGGCCAGCCTCTGCGCCGACGTCGCGTCGCCGGACTGCGTGGATCAGTTCGCCGCGATGAAGCAGTGTAAGCGGGGCGACAAGCCGAAGGTCGCCACCGGGCCGACGCTGCCGTCGGGGTGGAAGCACATCACCGACGACGTGCTCGGGTTCACGCTGGCCCTGCCGCCGACCGCGGCGCTCGACCCCGACGCGAAGCGCCGCACCTGGCGCGCCCAAGACGGTTCGATCGAGTACTACGCGGCGCAGCTCTCGACGCCCGGCGAGCCCATCACCTCGAAGGTGTTGCTGCGCCTGGTGCTCGAGTTCGTCGGCACCCGCTGCCAGAAGAACCTCAAGCTGCACGGGCAGTTCGAGATCGGCGACGAGGTCGCCATCCTCTTCGACGCGACGTGCAGCGACGGCCTGGAGTGGCACGGTATGCTGCGCGCTCGCCCCAATCAGGCGCTGGCCACGGCGTTTCACGCCGCGCCGAACAGTGGGGGCGTGATGGGTCCGTTCTTCTACAGCTACAAGCGGCTCCCCCGCTGACGGGCGCGACGAGCGCCCTCCGACGGGCCTGGACTCGCGGCGGGGGCCCGGCCCCTCACTCGAACTGCCCGGCCCCGGCGACCACGAGCTCCGCCTGCACGGGCGGGAGGGAGTCGACGAGGGTCTGCCCGGTGCTGGCGGTGATGCGCACCTGCACCGAGTCGGGGCCGAAACCGGACTCGTCGAGGAAGTAGTTGTAGTCCATGCGGGGGAGCTCGACATAGCCGCCACCCTTGTCGACCTCGAACCGGGTGATCGGATAGCGGTGGTTGCGCACCTGGACCGCGGTCCACCACTGATTGGCGCCGTCCTTGTACTGGTAGGCGACCGGACCGCTCACCGCGCAGGTGGACAGGGTCCAGGTGATGTCCACGCGCCCGAGCTCGAGCTCCGCGATCTGCTCGAACGCCGCGGGGCTGAGATCGAGGTGACCGGCGGCGCACTCGGGGCACAGATCGACGATGCGCACGGTCACCGCGCCGCTCGGGCCCTCGACCCGCGCGCAGGCCCCGCAGTACGCCGCGCTGGAGTACTCCACGGCGTTCAGCGCGGCCACGTCGAGGTCGTCCGGGGTCGCGTCGAACGTGCAGGCGCCCGAGCCGTCGGCAAGGTCGTAGTAGGTGGCGATGCCTTGCTGGGGCTCGCCGAAGGGCACCGCGCGCGTCGCGCCTCCCTCGTCCGGCCCCGAGGCGCAGCCGAGCAACCAGAGCGCGATCGAAGCCCCTCCCGAGCGTGGTCCCATCCCGGGGAGGATATCACCGTCGCCGCGGCGCCACGAGCGGCTGGCGCCCTATTCGCCGGCCCTAAGCGCGACCTCCCGAAAGACGTCCGACGGGACCCGGATGGGCGTCCCGTGACGGACGCCTTCGAAGTAGACGGAGCTGGAGACGTCCTCCCAGACGGCGGGCGCATCGAGCCCGACGAGTCCATTGGAGCGGAGCGCGCCGTAGAGGCCGTCGCCGTAGCGATCGAAGTAGAGCATCAGGCCGCCGTCGTCCTCCAGCGCGGAGGGGCCCTCGGCGGCGTAGGCCCCGGTGAGCGGGCTCGACGGCTCCGCGGTCCAGGCGCCCGCCCCGAACAGGAGCGGCGAGGAGAGCGTCCGGATGTTCTTCTGCCCGTCCGCCTCGTCCTTGAGGAACATCCAGTAGGCATCGGCGCCCTGGTAGATGGTCGCGTCGATGAAGTTCCGTCCCGGCCGCTCGAAGAGGACGCGGGGCTCGCTGAAGGTCGTGAAATCGGCGGTCGTCAGGTAGTAGATGCGGTGCGGATCGCTCGCGCTGGGGTTCTCGTCCAGCGGCGAGGACCAGAACACGATGAACTGGCCGGTGTCGGCGTCGTACGCGGTTTCCGGTGCCCACACGTGCTCGACCTCGAGCGCGATGGTGACGTAGTCCTGCTCGCTCCAGTGGACCAGATCCGACGACCGGGCGTGACCGAACCCCCGATCCTGCACGCAGCCGCTCTCCGCCCAGGGCACGCAGGACGTGGTCCAGACCAGGTGGTAGTCGCCATCGGGGGCGCGGAGGACGTGCGGATCGCGGAAGGACCCGCCGCCCACCTCGGGGGGCATGAACACCCGGTGAGCACCGATGGCGCCCCAGTGCAGGCCGTCGTGGCTGTGCGCCAGCCGCAGGCCGTCGCCTCGGCCCTGCGCCTGCTCGGCGAAATAGGCGAAGAGGTAATGGTCGGCGTCGGGACGATCGTGGAGATAGGTCTGTACGACCTCGAGCGGGGAGAGCACCGCGTCGGTGACGAACACCTCGTCGATCGCCCCGGTGAGGTGATCGGTGGGCGCCGAGTCCCAGCGGCCCCGGCCGACGCCCAGGGGACCGGTGGCCCCGAACGACCCTGGGCAGGTGGCGGCGCCCACCAGCACGCCATCCTGGTAGAGGCGCTGCGCCCCGGTCGCGGCGTCACGCGTGCCCACGAGGTGGTACCACTCGCCGGTTCTGGGCGGCATGGTGCCCATCGCCACGCAGGGCGAGGCCCCGGTGTCGTCCGCCGGGAAGGTGGTGAAGGCGAACGCCTCCCCGTCGCGAAGCTGGAGGTAGAAGGCGCTCAGCTGCGCGCCGTCCGCCGACAGGAAGGTGTGGAAGGTGCCGATCTCGTCCAGCCGGACCCAGGCCGCGACCGAGTAGCTCGCGGTGGTGTCGAGGACCGAGCCCGCGGTGGCCGCGCTGGTGGCCGCTCCGGCCAACGCCAATCCGCTACCGAGCAGCCCCTCGCCGAGGGTGGCTCCCTCCACCGACAGCGCCGGACCGAGGCCGGAGCGCTCCGCCACCTGGCCTTGCTCGAGCTGCTCGAAGCCCCAGTGTAGGCCCGCGGGGAGCTCGAGGGCGCCGCCGGCGCCGCTGGCGCCCGCCTGGCTCGTGCCGCCCGTGCCCGCGCCGCCCGTCGCCGGCGCGCCGCCCGTCGCCGGCGCGCCGCCGGCGCTCGTGCCGCCGACGCTGGTGCCGCCCGTCGCACCTCCGCCCCCGCTGCCAGCGCTGCCCCCCGGGCCGTCGCCTCCCGAGACGCTGCCACCGCCCGTCGCCCCGCCCCCCGGGCCTCCGGCGCCAATGCCACCGCTGCCACCGCCACCGCTGCCACCGCCACCGCTGCCACCGCCACCGGTGACGCCCTCGGCGCCGCCCGTCGTACCGCCACCCGTCGCGCCGCCGCTGCCGCCGGGGCCCGAGCCGGACCGACCGCCGCTCGACGTGCCGCCCGCACCCGCTCCCCCGTCGCGCCCCCCCGTAGCGCCACCCGTGCTCGCGCCGCCGGTCGTGCCGCCGCCCGCGCCGGACGCGTCGGGGGAAGCCCCCCCACAGCTCATCACGAGGGCCGCGAGGACGGCGCCGAGCGCCGCCGCGCTCCCGGTCGCAGGGTGACAAGCCCAGGGGCACATGCGCCGCATCCTACCACCGTGCGCGGGCGCCGATCGTTGCGCCCCCCGTATCGCCGTGCGAAAAAGAGGGGGTCTACTCCGCTTTCCCGCTCCGCTCTCCCGACGCTCACTCCACCCCATGCCCGACCCCCTCCCCCGCGTCCCCGCCTCGCCCCGTCCTCGCCTCCTGGTCGGCGCCGCGCTGCTGGCGGCCGCGCTCTCCGGCTGCGGTGGTGATGACGATCCGAACCCCGATGCCGGGAGCAGCGGCGGAGCGGGTGCGGGCGGAGCGCCGGCCACCGGCGGCGCGACCACAGGGGGAACGCCAGCGACGGGCGGAACGCCAGCGACGGGCGGAACGCCAGCGACGGGCGGAACGCCAGCGACGGGCG
>CAYZQO010000080.1:13850-24926 GCA_964480725.1 uncultured Polyangiaceae bacterium
GAGCGGGCGGCACGGGCGACGGCGGCGCCGCGACGGGCGGCACCAGCACCGGCGGCACCACCGCGACCACCCCGGTGGGACGCCACGGGCAGCTCCAAGTCGTCGGCAGCGAGGTACAGGACGAGAGCGGCGCGCCGGTCACCCTCCGCGGGCAGGGCTTCGGCTGGGACAATTGGTGGCCGCGGTACTACAACGCCGACGTCGTCGCCTGGCTGCGCCAGGACTGGTGCGTGGACGTGGTGCGCCCCGCCATGGGCATCGAGCCCGACGGCGCCTACCTCGCCGACCCCGACGCGTCGAAGGCCCGCATTCAGGCGGTGGTGGACGCGGCCATCGCCGAGGACATCTACGTCATCATCGACTGGCACGCCCACGATCTGCACCAGGCCGAGGCGATCGCGTTCTTCACCGAGATGGCGCAGCGCTATGGCGACCGCCCACACGTCATCTACGAGATCTTCAACGAGCCGGAGGGCGAAACCTGGCCCGAGGTCAAGGCCTACGCCGAAGCGGTGATCGCCGCCATCCGCCAGCACGATCCGGACAACCTGGTGATCGTCGGCTGCCCCGAGTGGGATCAGCGGATCGATCTGGTGGCAGCCGACCCCATCACCGCATACGACAACGTCGTCTACGCGGTGCACTTCTACGCCGCCACGCACGGGCAGTGGCTGCGGGACCGCACGGCGGACGCCCTCGCCGACGGGGTGCCGGTGATCGTCAGCGAGTCGAGCGGGAGCGAGGCGGCGGGAACGGGCGACAACGACACCGCGGAGTGGGAGGCCTGGTTCGACTTCATGGACTCGAACCACATCAGCTGGATCAACTACTCGGTGTCCGACAAAGAGGGAGAGACCATCTCGGTGCTCGAGCCCGGCGCGCCCGCCAGCGGGGGCTGGAGCGCCGCCGAACTCACGGACACGGGCGAGTACATCCGCGACGTCTTTCGGAGCTACTGCGACTGAGACGCGGCCGAGCTCGCCGGAGACGGCGCTTCCCGAGCCCTTCTGGCAGCACGGCGCGGGACGCGCCTGCTTCTCGCTCGACATCCGCCAGCGCTGCCATGGCCGCGGCGGACGGCACGGCGTCCGAGCTCGAGTCCATGCGACGCCTCTTCCGCGTCGTGAGCCAGCGCCTCTACTACACGCGACCCGCCATCGTCGACGACGCCTTGGAGGTCTTCGGGATCGCCGACAGCCCCGACGCCTACTTCACGCCAGAGATCGCGGCAGCGGCGTACCGACCCGGCTTCGAGATCACCAACCGGGTCGGCGCCGAGTGCTTCGACGACGCGCTGATCTTGGCCTCCCTCGCGCGCACGAGCGGCATTCCCTCGCGCGTCACCTCCGCCGGATCGCTCGGCGGCTTCGGCCATCACCAGTTCACGGAGACCTTTCTCCCTGGCCTGCCCCACCATGGGGGCACCCAGACCCCGACCGGTGGGGCGCCGAGCGACCGGGATCCCTGGTACGTCTTCGACGCCACCGACCCGTTCGTCGGAACCTGGGGCGATGGCTTCGCGTGGTATCAACACGGCGAGGCCATCGCGCCGCGGTCCATGTACGGCCGGGCGACGCTCCAAGTTCGGGAGTCCAGTGACTGGACGCCGACTTGGGACGTCTTCACGACCGACGTCGACTGGACCCCGAGCTACGGGGGATGGGCCACCTTGCCTGCCGAGGGGGTGCTCTCTGTGGGCGCCGCTCACTCCGCGGGTGCCGAGCATTGGCTCACGGCGAGCGGTGCGACGGGCTACCTCGGATTCTCGGACAAGGACCTCTACCGGGTCAGCCAGGAGGCGACGGGCGCCACCTCCGTTCGGGTGAGGACCCTGCCGACGGGGGGGGAGGCGCTCCGGCCCGTGCTGTGCCTCGCCTCGGCGACTCAGCCGGCGCCGGTGTTGCCCGAGATGTGCGCGGACCCGGCGGAATCGCTCGCGCTTCCTCCCGGCGAGTCGTACGTGGCCGTGTTCAATGGCGAGCCGAATTGGTCCGAGAACCGGCGGCTCCGCGGCGACACGATCCAGTATGAGCTCACGCTCGAGTACGACGGCGTTGCATGCGACGAGGCGACCGCGGTGGACATGGGAGCCCCGGGCACCACGGTCGCCATCGCCAACGACGGCTGCCTCAAGATCACCCAGTACCCAGACTGGTGGGGCGTGCGCCAGATGCAGCTCCAGAACATGACCCCCGGGACCTATCCGGTGCCGTTCTCCTGGTCCAATTGCGGCGTGACGGAGGGATCCGACACCATCACCCAGGATTGGCAGAGCTTCTACATCGACGGTATCAGCGACGACTGCACCACGTTCGTGAAGCTCCAAGGCGCCGGGGACGGAAACGTGACGATTCGCTACTACGCCATGTAGGGCGAGATCGGGGTCGAGCAGGATCGGGCTGCGCATCTGAGCCTCAAGGGTCCGGCAGCGATGCGGCTCGGTGCCGCGGCGGGCCCGCTGCCAGCGCGTTGGGGGCCATGGCGAGCGACCGTCCTTGGCCGTCTGATTTGGCCACTCGAGCAGCAGCGCGGCGGCCGACGTCGCGGGTGCTACCCTGCGGACCCGGTGGTGATGCGTCCGCCCCTCGCTCGTTCCGGCCGCCGGCGTGCCGGCCTCACCGCGCTCCTCGCCGCCGCGCTCCTGGTTGCGGTCGCGTGCCGAGCGGGTCCTGAGCTCCCACCGCGAGACGCGCCCGAGGGGCCCCCCGTCGGCCCGCTCGCGACGGCGAGCGGGTCGGTGACGCCCCCGCGGACGGGTGCCGTCGCGAGCCCCGCACCGACACCGGTACCGAGCGCGATCGTCGCGCTCCGGGCGCAGAGGCTCGCCCTCGGCACCCGCCGGGTGGCCCCCGGCCGGCTGGCGTTCACGCGGCGACACCTGGCGGTCCTCACGGCGACCGAGCTCGTCCTCTTCGAGACGAAGTCCTTCACGGTCACGCGCCGCTTCGGTCTCTCCGCGCCCCGGAAGGTCGTCGCCACGGTCGACGGCGGGTTCGCCATCGCGGACGCGGACGCGACGCTGCAAGTCACGCCTCGGGATCTCTCCCTCGTGCGGCACCCGCGCCTCACCCTCTTCGCGAGCTCCGAGCTGTGGGCGGACCGGCGCGACCCGCTCGCGCTCTGGGTGCATCACGAGGGGGAGGCGGCGATCTACCACTACCACCTCGATCCCCTGCTCGTCGGCCAGCCGCTCCTCGCGCCCGCGGATCGGGTCGAGCTACTCGATCACGACGGCCGCGCGGTGCTCCCGCTCAAGGACGGCTCGTTCGCGTACACGGCCCCGGGCGAGCTCCACCAGCTCTTCCCGCACGGCAAGGCGCGCGCGAGCGAGGTCCCGTCGTCGCTCGGCGACCTCTGGCGACTCCTCCCGACGCGCCGGATCGACCAGCTCTGGACCGCGACGACCGAGCTCGAGCTCGAGCTCTGGCAGCTCGCGCCGCGCCTTCACAGCCTGCGGCGGCTCACGCTCGGGGGCAAGCCCTTCGAGCTCACCTCCAGCGATCGATCGCTCGCCGTGGTCCGCACAGTAGAGACCACCGCGGCACCGCGTCAGTGGTCGCTCGTCGTCTACGACGACACCGGAAAGGAGCGCTTCACCAAGGCCCTACCGCCCGACCCGGATCCCACGACGGAGGACTGGGTCGAGCGCGCCATCCGCGACCGCGAGGTCGCGCTGGCGCGCGCCGATCCGTGGGTGGCCGTGGGTGGGCCCACGGCGATCACCGTCTGGGATACCGGGTCGGGAAGGACGCTGCTCGACGCGGCGCAGGGAGCCGCGCTGCTCGTGAGCCCGACGGCAGCCACGGTCCCGTCGGCCGCTCCACGCCCCCAGCGCTGAAGCGCGTCCACTTCGACGTGCGGCCCGATTCGGCCCCACGATCCAGTCCGAGCAGTGCGGCTGGAATTTCGGCCGGGGTGGCGACGCCTTGTCAGGTGAACCTCGAGGGCGTCCGCGCTCGGCGCCACCGATTGTTCCGGCGGGCACCTTAACAATGACGCCTGGGTCGCCGTATCATCCCTTGCCCAGTGAGCAGCGCCGGTACCGAGTGTCGGGCGCGACTGGCCCCCCTGGTTCCCTTCAGTGGAGCGACGGTGCCGTGCGCCGCCTGTGGGCATTGGCACCACCCCCGAAGCGGCAGAGAACGAAGTGCTTCCCGTGCGCGTCCCCCATGGCATCGACCAACGCGATCCGCGACGTGGTTCTGTTTCGCCGCGGGACAGCGGCAGCCCGACGCTCGCCGCGCGCGTCCAGGCGTTGCTCGAACGCCGCTTGAGTCCCATCACGGCCGTCACCGCGCTTCGCTGCGCGGCGCGACGCGCCCACCTCGATCTCGAGCCGCTGACGGCGCGGGAGCTCCCGCGCCTGACGCAGGAGCTCGAGCAGTCACTCCGCCTCTATCTCGAGTCCCACGAGGCCGTAGTGGCCTGTCGGGAGATCCGGACTCTTCACCTGCAGCCGGACACGAGCCCTCCGCCGAGCCAATCCGGGAAATACCGGCTGAGCGACGACGGGGACGTCGTGAAGGTCCGCGGGGCCGCCCTGGCGCTCGCGCAGGAGATCGGCTTCGACCACGTGGACGCGGTGAAGGTCGCCACGGTCGTGTCCGAGCTTGCACGCAACGTGGTGCAGTACGCGGGCAGCGGCTCGATCAAGCTCACGGCGCTCACGAAGCCACGCGCGGGCGTCGAGGTCCTGGCAGAGGACGCGGGCCCTGGCATTCCCAACCTGGCGGAGATCCTGGCCGGGAGCTACCGGTCCCGTACGGGCATGGGCCTCGGCCTGGCTGGGAGCCGGCGCTTGATGGATGAGCTCACGGTCGACACGAGCCCCAGCGGGACCCACGTCCTAGCGCGAAAGTACGTCCCGCAATGAGGGCGCCGGGTTTGCCAACGGAGTCGTGCGAGATCGGCGGCGTGTGCCGACCACACCAGGCCTGTGCGGTGGCGGGGGACGCCTGGCGCGTCTTCGAGGACCCCACCGGGCTGACCGTTCTCGTCGTGGACGGCGTGGGGCACGGACCAGAGGCCGAGTCCGCGGCGCAACGGGCGGTGGAGGTCGTCACCAGCGCTCTGGCGGCGAGCCCAGCGACGGGCCTCGACGGGCTGTTGCAGGCATGTCACGTGGCGCTGCAAGGCACGCGTGGCGCCGCGGTGGCTCTCCTGCGCGTGCACGCGGCCCAGGCGCGCGTGGAGTTCTGCGGGGTGGGGAACGTGGCCATCCAGGCGGCTCCGAGGCGCAAGGGGCTCGGCGTGTCGCTGCCCGGAACCGTGGGCTACCGCATGCGGCAGCCGGTCGTCTTCGCGTCGCCGCTCGCGCCGGGTGATACGTTCTCGCTCACGACCGACGGGATCAGCTCCGGCTTCGAGCTCGACGAGCTCGTGGGCGTCCCGGCGGAGAGCGCCGCCCGCTCCGCCCTCTCCCGCTTTGGCAAGGCGCACGACGACGCCACGGCCGTGGTGGTGCGATTCCTCCGCCCGCGGCCGAATGTCCCCCAGTGACGCCAGGAGTCGATCGATGACGTCGTCCATTCGCAGACTGGAGAATCTCCTGCTCGTGACCGTGCCCGCGGTGCTCTCCGACAGCGAGGTCGTCAGTCTCCGCCGCGAGGTGCTGCGCGGCGCACGCGCGCACGGGTCGCGCTGGGTGCTGCTCGACTTCTCCGAGGTCGTGGTGTGTGACAGCTACTTCGGCCGCTTCATCCACGGCATGGCGGAGATGACTCGGCTGCTCGGGGCCAAGGTGGTGGTCAGCGGCCTCAGTGACGCCGTCGTGGAAACGCTGGTCGAGATGGGGTTCGAGCTGCCGGACGTCCACACGGTGCTCGACATCGACCAGGCCCTGGAGTTGAGCCGCCGGGACGAGTCGGGTCCCGTCGCCCGCGGGCAGTGGAGGCGCCCAGATGCCGAGCTCTGACGTCCCCCGTCGCGCCAGCAGCAGAGCGCCGCGGCACGACCCACCCGAGCGGCAGTTCGAAGTCCGCGACGATCCGGGGGTGGTCCGCGCACGCTTCGTCGCCCTGACGATGGCCGAAGCCGCGGGGCTCTCTCCCGACGAAGCTCAGGCCCTCGGCATCGCGGTGACCGAGATCGCCCGAAACGCGGTCATCCACGCGCGCGGCGGCCGCTTCACCGCGCGCTGCCTCCGGTCGGGGCGGAGGTCGGGGGTCGAGGTCGTCATCAGTGACGACGGTCCGGGGATGGATGTCGCGCTGTCGATGCGCGACGGATACTCGACCGCGGGGGGGCTTGGCAACGGACTGCCGGGAGCCCGCCGCATGGTGAGTGAGCTCGAGGTGGACTCCGAGCGCGGCCGAGGCACCCGTGTGCGACTCGTGAAGTGGCCCGCTCCGCGCAGCTCCGCCGCGCCACAGCGCTGAACCGAGGAGAAGAAAAGGAATGACCACGCTCGCCGACTGGATTCAGAGTAACTTCGATAGCCTCGTCGATCATGTGATCGAGCAGCGACGCGCGAACGGCGACGCCCGCCCGCAGGCCGTGATGCAGGAGGCGACCCGGGCCCTCCTGCGCGCGGTCATCGCCGGTTTGGGCGACAACATCGACTGGATCGCGCTCGGAGCCATGACCGCGGAGGAGCTCCTCGGGCAAGGCGTGACCGACGTTGAGCTCGCGGCCAGCGCGCCAGCGATGGTGTTCGAGGTCGTCCGGACGGACCTCGAGAAGGCCGCGGTCGCCGAGCGGAACGACTGGCTGGTGGTGCTGGCCCGGGAGCTCCTCCAGGCTTCGCGCGGGCTCGCCACCGCGATCACGGCTCACGCCCGCGCCGAGCAGAAGCGCCTGGAGGCCGAGGTCATCGACGCCCAGCGCGCCGCGATCCGGGAGCTCTCCACGCCATCATCCCGCTGCTCGATGGCATCCTCCTGCTGCCCCTGGTCGGCAGCATCGATACCCGTCGTGCCCAAGACATCCTGCGCTCGGTGCTGGCCGGCATCCGCGAGCATCGCGCTCGGATTCTCATCCTGGATCTCACCGGGGTGAGCATCATCGACACGGCGGTGGCGCATCACCTGAACAAGACCATCCGCGCCGCGCAGCTCAAGGGCGCCCGGACCCTGGTGACCGGACTCTCCGACGCGGCCGCCGAGACCTTCGTCGAGATCGGCGTGGACTGGGGGCACGGGGAGACACTGCGCGATCTGCAGACAGGGCTCGCGATGGCGCTCACGTTGACCGGCTACCGCTTGGTCCGAGAGCAAACCTGACGCGCATACGCCCACGTTAGGCGCTCGGCGCTGCCCGGCGTGGGCGCGCCGCCCGTTCCGGGCTACACCAGCCGCCCTGCTTCGTACCCTCTCGCTCGACGCCGGAGGGCCAAGAGGAGCTGAGAGGGGGACGCTGCCGCCACCGCGTGGTCAGCGAAGCTGACGATAGTAGGGCGGACTAGGCAAGGCAGGCCCCGATAGCCCTGCTCGGCCCGGGGGATGACAGCCGCCACCCGGGCACGTTCAAGGCAATGGCGTGGCGTGATCCAGATCGAGCCGTGCCGACGGGGGGCGGGGCCGCGTGAGCACCTACGGCACGAAGCGCGCCCCGAAAACGGTCCGTCGCTCGTCGGCGAGGGGGCTAAGCTTCGCGGTTCGGATCCACACACCCAAAGCCAGACCACTCTCGTTGGCCGCCAAGCTCGCAGCCTCCCCGTACACGTTCGTGTTGTCCGTCTCGAGGAGGTGTGGCGTGGACCAGCCCGTCGCGGGATCGAATTCCGAAGCGAATACGGACTCGAGCGCGGCAGAATGGTCCGACCAGATAGCGAGTCCGTGACCACGCCCGTCCAGGGATAGCGCGGGGCTCAGCCAACTCTCCCCCGTGGCTTCGGCGACCAACTCGGCCGGCTGCCAAGCGCCACCGACGTACCGGCGCGACCACAGGGTCAGAGGCGATACCTCGTTATAGACGAGCAGGGCGTCGCCGCCTGGGGTGATGGCGACCCGGCAGCCCAAGCTGCTGCCGTTCGGCGTGAGCGAAGTAGCTCCGCTCCACCCGGACGCGCCGTACCGGTTCACCAATACATGGTCCCTCGCCCCAGTCGCGCTGTCTTGAAGGAGCGTGGCCAGCGCGTTGCCAGCGGCATCCATCACGACATCCTGGACCGACGTGGACAGGGTCACGTCCCCCTCCAGCGCGACGGGAGCCCGCGCCGCACCAACCCCGGTGTCGGAGTCGTAGTCGTAGACGGCCCCCCGTGCGACCCTGATGTCGTCCTCGTCACGGTCTTCGGTCCAGATCACGATGACCCGCAGCGTGCTTCCGAGTAGCGTCGCTGCGCCCTGGACGTCACCGAGCACGTGCCCGGAGGTGGACAGCGTCACGGGGTCGAGCCAACCGCGCTCGGGATCGAGCAGCTGGATCACCGCACCGCCCTGCCCCGAGGCAGAGGACTCCGCGACCAACACGACGAAGCCCTCCGGGGTGACCACCATGTCACGCAGGCTCACCCCCATTCCCAGCGGGAAGTCGGTGGACGATTCCTCGTCCCAAACGGCGGATGAACGAAGCCAACGAGTAGAGAATCCCCCCTGCGCAGCCCAGGCAACGATCACGTTGCCCTCACCGTCGGCACCCGCGCGGGGACTCGAGCCCTCGGTACCGGCGTTCACCTTGAAGAGAGGTTCCCATGCGTCGCTCGCGGCCCGGTAGTGCCGCGCCCAGAGGCCCGACGCATACTCGTGCATGACGACCACCGCGTCGCCGGAGGGCGTGACGACCGCGACAGGCTGTCGCTCCGAGTCGTAGTTCGACTCATCGTCCTGCCCGAGCCGCACCATCGCTTGCCAGCCTACGGTCGGGCGCGTGTCCATCCCCGCCGCCCCGCTGGCAGCGCCGACACCACCGCTCCCGCCAGCGCTGACACCACCGCTCCCGCCAGCGCCGACACCACCGCTCCCGCCAGCGCCAACACCACCGCTCCCGCCGGCGCCGACACCACCGGCACCGCCGACACCGCCAGCCACCGCACCGCCCGTGGTGCCCCCGTCACCGCCAGCCCCGGTCGTCCCACCAACGGTCAGGGCGCCGCCGGTGGCGCCGACGGCCACTCCGCCGCCCCC
The DNA here is from genome assembly GCA_964480725.1 of uncultured Polyangiaceae bacterium. Classification (GTDB taxonomy): domain Bacteria; phylum Myxococcota_A; class Polyangia; order Polyangiales; family Polyangiaceae; genus JAFGBI01. Next base: position 22,916 of record CAYZQO010000080.1, read on the forward strand.
CACAGCGACGCTCGCTCCGGTCCCGGACCCGCCGCTCGCTCCGACCCCGCCGTGGCCGGCATCCCCGTCCACCTGACCCTGGGTGCCGCTCGCCCCGCTCGGAGCGCCGGCGGCAGGTTCCGCCGCGCCACCCGACGAGTCCCCCGCCGTGCCCGTGGCACCGCTGCCGTCGGCGCTGCCCGTCGCCACGCCGCTGGCCTCCTCTGACCCCGCGGCACCACCCCACGCGTTGCCGGTCTGGGCCTCGTCGACCTTGGTGGTCGAGGAGCAGGCGGAAGCCAGGCCGAGCAGTCCCAGAAGCATCCCTGAAGAGGACTGCCAGTCCATCATCCTATACTCCTCTGCCGATCGCCCACAAGCGCCCCTCTCAGCGGGCCGGGTAGTAGAACGAGCCCCAGATGCTCTGTCGCCCATACTCGGACTGCTCGAGATCGACGATCACCGTGCGTTGCCAGGCCGCCAGCCCGATCCCGCTCGGCGACAAGACGGCCGCTGGGGAGGCGTCAAGGTACGCCCCTTGTATCGCCAGGTGGTGCACGTCGGACCAGCCGACCGCAGGATCGTAGCCACGGGCGTAGATCGTTTGCACCTGGTCGACGTCATCAGTCCAAACGACGAGCGCCGCGCCGGAATCGTTCACCGCAACCGAGGGAGACACCGTCCTCTGCACGTTGGCGACAACCTCAGGGGCCTGCCAATCACCGGCAACGCGCCGTCGAGCGGTGAGGGCCTGCTCAGTGTTGACGAAGGCCACTATGGCGCCGCCATTCGGCGCCACGGCGAGGGTTGGCACGTTGCCGTCCCCGAGAACCACGGGGGGTTGCCATTCGCCGGCCCACGTCTGCAGGACGACCTGGAAGGGAGAACGCGACTGAAGCAGGACGGCTGCGCTATCCCCGACGGCACGGGTGTCCTCGACGCCGATGGCGCCAGAGACGCCCGAGGCGAGCGGTACGGTAGTGCCGGGAGTAGCAACGTGGGTCGCACGGTCGTAGTCGTAGGTGCGCCCCTGCGCGACGCTGCTGGCCGTGTTGTTCCACCAGGACACGATGGCCTTGAGTCCGCCGTCTCGCTCCAGCAGGGCAATGCGCGGGACAACGCCGTTTTCGCCGAGGTCACCCAGCTCCACCGGGCTTCCCCAGCCTACCCCCGCCGCGTAAAGGCGGAAGTAGTTGCTGTGGACGCCCGTGTTCGAGTCCCAGCGCTCCCAGACGGCAGCGAGATCACCGGACGGTGTCGCGGCGAGCTGGTAGAAGCTGTTCCTGACCGTCTCGGGAGGATCGACGGCGACGGTTTCGACCGGATTCCACCCGGTAGCCCAGGTCGAACCGTCCACGAAGCGTCGGACGCAAACGGCATTCCGTTGGACGTCCCACCAGGCGACGGCAGCCCCCTCGTCTGTGGCGACGACGGCGTGACCGCTGACGCTCGTGGCCAGATCGCTGACCCGGAAGACCTCGTCCCACTGCTGGCGGGCCACGGAGTAGCGGCGCGCCCAGATGCCGTCATCACTGTAGACGAGGAGGAAGTCTCCTTCCCGAGTCACTGCCACGGCCGGGAGCTTGGCCCCATCGAAGTTCGAGAGCTCGTCGTGACCTATCGAAGCCTCGGGGGTCCAGCCCGGCTCGGGCAGCGTCACCGGCTGCCCGCCGGCGCCGCCGGGACTGGCGCCGCCCTCCGTATGCGCACCCGCCCCACCTCGCACGACCGATCCGCCGTCGCCCCCCGAGCCACCGAGGACGCCGCTCCCAGCACCTGCGCGACCGGACCCGGCCGAACCCGCCGTGCCGCCCGAGATCGAGCCTGCCGCACCCCCGGTCGCTCGTCCGCCATCCTGGGCTGCAGTAGAGCCCGCCGTTCCTCCCCCGGGCCGGCCACCGACTGGACTCGCCCCGGCTCCACCCCCGTCGGCGCCGGCCGCACCCACATCGGCGCCCCCCGAACCGACGGCACCCCCACTCCCGCCGATCTCACTCCCGCCGATCTCACTCCCGCCGATCTCACTCCCGCC
>CAYZQO010000081.1:0-24797 GCA_964480725.1 uncultured Polyangiaceae bacterium
CGCTCGGTGCTCTGGCGCTACCTCAACCCACCACGCCGTCGCACGTCTGGCGGCGACGACGGGAGAACGCGAGGGCCATGCCACCCACGAGCAACGCGATGGCGCCCGCGCCTGACTTGGGGTCGAGCTCCGGAACGCTGGTGGGCGGCGAAGTGACGTAGTCGGCGTGAAGGAACGCGTGATTCGTGTTGTTGAGGCGCAGCTCGAGCCAACCAGTGTTGATCCCGCCGCCCGGGAGCTCGGAAAATTGGAGATAGACCTGTTGCTGGTAGTCGACGGTGTGCTCGATGGCGATGTCATTCACGGTCAGGCCTAGCGCGTTGATTTGGGTGGCGCCTTGCCAGTTTCCACCGGCTTTGGCCCAGGACCCGGAATAGTAGACGGTGCCGGGGTCAGTAGCCCCCGTCATCCCCACGACGCTGATGTGGGATTCGCCCTCGGTGTCCAGGTGGACGAAGACGTCGAGCGGGTCGCCCTCCTCCAGACCCTGGAACACTCCGTAGTCGTCGCTGAGGGTGGTGATCTCCACGGTGAAGGTGTAGTCAAGCGTCTCCGCGAACGCGGTGGCCGGGAGGGCGATCGTGACGGCGGCTGCGAGGGCTGAGGCGATGAGCCGGTTCATTCTGGTCTTCCTGGGGTCGGTGCCGGTGGTTGACTGCATCGGCCGCGGCGGTCGCGGGGGATGCCACCTAATCTCAGGGTAACCTACATCGTTACCCAGACCCGTCAAGGAAATTCGGGCCTCATCGCCGACTTCCCGCTCCGTCCAGGGCCCAGGCTCGGGCAGCCGGCCGGGCAAGGAAGAGGCGGACACCGCGGCCGGCGCGCTCCCCTTCACCCCTTTTACCACACCGTGATCCTGGCGATGCCGTCGTTCAGCTCCCCGAGGATGAACGAATTGACCCCGAGGTAATGGTGCTCGACGAGGACGAGCGTCTGGGCCGACTCGTCGAAGACGTACTCGTCCACGCCGGCGCGGGGGAAGAGGGCGTGGTCGACGCCGGCGCTCACGTAGACGCGGTCGCCGTCGAGGGCGACGTTGTTGGCGAGCGGGACGCTCCGCTGGGCCACGACCTCGAGGGTCTCGGCGTCGATCACGCTGAGCCGGCCGTCGGTGGCGGAGGCGGGGTTGCCGTCGCTGCCGGCGAAGAGGAAGCGGCCGTCCGCCGAGAGGGCGAGCTCGCCGAGGTAGTCCCCCAGGCCGGAGACGGTCGGGAGCTGCGTCATGGTCGCGTTGTCGAAGAGGTACAGCCGGCCCTCCGCCCACGAGTAGTTGGCGACCGCGAGCCGGACGTCGCCCGCGAAGAGCAGGAAGTCGGTCTCGTAGTCGGGGGCCCAGTGCCCGTCGATCGCGTCGTGCACGGCCGGGTACGGCTCGAAGCCGTTGTCGGCGGTGTGGTAGACGCCGGCCATGGCGTAGACGAGCGCGCCGTCCGCGCTGATGGCCGGCCCGCCCCCCTCTCGCTGGCTCGCGCCGACCGTGAGGTCGAACCCCTCGGGCATCGCCACGAGCTCGCCCGTCTCGAGGTCGAGCGCCTCGCTCCCGGCGTAGGCCCGCGCCCCGTCCGCCGACACCACGAACGAGTTGGGCGCGAGGGCGGCGGGGGTGAAGCCGAGCGCGCCGGTGACCGCGTGGGTCGCGGTGTCCAGGATCGTCTTCTCCTCGGTGTAGAGCTCCGCGCGCACTGGGTTGGCGGCCATGACGTGGGCGGACAGGAAGCCGAGCGGTACTGAGCCCTCGAGGTCGATCACCACCGTGCCGGACACCTGCGGCCGGGGTGACGCGCCCGACGCATTCGCGGCCTCGACGTCGACGTAGAGCTTCTTCATCTCCGTCCGGTAGCCCGGGGTGAAGGTGATGGTCCGCGTCGTCGAGGCGACCGGGGTCCCGTCGGGGGCGCGGATCTCGAGGGTGACGGCGTTCGGGCCCTCGGACAGGGGGACGACCACCGCGAAGTTGCCCTTCGGATCCATCGCCGTGGATCGGTCCACCTCCGCGCCGCCGATCCACAGGACGTTGGCGGGATCGGTGTGGGCGGCGACCAGGAACTGGTCGAGATTCGTCTCGAGGTCGGGGAGTGAGGAGAAGTCGGTGATGGGCACCGCGCTCTCGACCAGGCTGAAGTCGTCGTCCACCCGCTCGCAACGGAACACGCGCGCCATCTCGGGCTTGAGCTCGCCGGCCTCGTCCCAGATCCCCCAGCAGGCGCCCTGCGGCCCCTCGTAGGCGGTCTTCCAGGGCTCGTTCACCGCGCTGAACCACAGGTACGGGACCTCGTTTTCCTCGGCCCAGGAGACGAAGTCGACGAAGTAGTCCCCCGCGTTCTCGGGGGTCGGGACCGCGTCGTTCAGCGTCTCCCCGCAGTCGGGCCAGCCGCTCTCGGAAACCCACACCGGCTTGCCGGGGGCCGCAGCCTCGAGCATCTGGTACCAGGTGTTCACGTACGCCACCGCCTGGTCCACCGCGACGCCCTCCCAGTAGGGGTACAGGTTGGCAAAGACGACGTCGCTCGCGTCGAGCACGGCCTGGTTGGCGAGGAGCACGCCGTACACGTCCGCGTAGGTCACCGGCGTGTCGGGGTGGTCGCTCGCGGCGACGCAGTCCTTCACCTGGGCCAGGTAGCCGAGGATCGCGTCGGTGGAGACGTCCTCGCGGAGCAGGGCCTCGCTCCCCACGATGGCGAGATCCACGTTCCCCTTGGCGATCTCCTCGCAGAGGCAGGCGACCTGGCGCTGGTTCTCCGCCAGGCCCGCCTCCGTCTCCTCGTCGATCCAGGCGCCGACGGCGGTCTTCAGCCCCAGCGCGTGGCCGTACTCCCCGACCTCGCGCAGATCCTCGTTGCAACCGAAGGAGCGGATCCAGGACAAGCTCGAGGCGATGGCCTCCATCCGCTCCCGGAGCTCCGCGTCGGTGATCTGGCCGTCGCCGCGGTTCGGATCCTCGGTGCCGTAGTAGGGGCTGAAGTTCACTCCGAAGATAACGGGGCAGGTTTCGCCGTCCGGGGGCGCGCCGCCGCCTGCGGTGCCCGCCGTGCCGGCTGCGCCGCCCGCCGTCACGCCGCCGTCCGCCGTCCAGACGATGCCGCCGGTCGTGGCGCCGCCGAGCAAGTCGCCGGCCGCTGCTCCAGCGATGGTCGCCGTGCCACCCGTCACCTCGACACCACCGCCGGCCGATGCAGTGCCCCCAGTCGTGGTGCCACCGGTCGAGCTACCACCCGCCGCCCCGCCGACGTTCGACGCGCCACCCGTCGACTCGACCAGACCCCCGGCGGACCTCGCACCAACCCCTGCCGCCCCTCCATCGAGCTCGTCACCGGCAGCTCCACCCTCGAGCGACACGCCACCGCTCCCCCCCCGGGACTCGCCGCCGGGGCTTGCACCCGACTGATCCAAACCCTCCAAGCCCCCCTGGGATGCATCGCCCCCGGGCTCGTCGCCGGCGGACGCAGGCGGCGCGCCGTCGTGCGTGGCGCGGCCACAGCCGGCGGCGAACCAGCAGAGCAGGGCGACTCCGACCGATCTTCCCGACCACGATGGCATGGCGCGCGTTCCTCCCGAGGAGCGGTATCCTACGCGGCATCCGCGGAGGGAGCGCGAGGGGTCCTGGTAGGATACTTCGGAGCCTTTCGCACCAGCCCGGCGCCGCCGCAGGTGAAAGAGCACAGCTCGACGCCGCAGCCTGGACCGACGAGAGCCCGGCAGCCCTATGCGCGCCCGCGCCGCCGCCGCGCGAAGCCGCCGAGCGCCGCCAGCGCGAGCGCCAGGAGCGCGCCCGGGCGGCTGCGACCCGTGCCGGTGCCTTGGCGGCAAGCGCACCCCTCGTCGCCGGGCTCCTCCGCCGTCGTGGGAGTCGTGCCAGTGCCGCCGGTCACGGGCGCCGTGCCACCGCTGCTGCCGCCGCCGGAGGTCGGACCGGCGCCGCCGCTCGTCGTCGTGCCGCCGGTCGGCGATCCTCCCGTGGAGGCGCCGCCGCTCGTCGCCGTGCCACCCGTCGCGGGGACGCCGCCCGTCGGGGCGATGCCACCGGTGCCCCCGAGGCCGCCCGTGGGCGCGACACCGCCCGTGGGCCCCACGCCGCCCGTCGGCATCGCGCCACCCGTGGGGCTCACGCCACCCGTCGGCATCACTCCGCCCGTCGGGGCAAAGCCGCCCGTCGGGGCGAAGCCGCCCGTCGGCGACACGCCACCCGTCGGGGAGACGCCGCCCGTCGGCATGGCGCCGCCGGTGGGGCTGACGCCGCCGGTCGGCGCAAAGCCGCCGCCGCCCGTGCCCTCGCCGCCCGTGCCCTCGCCGCCCGTGCCCTCACCGCCCGTGCCGCCAGCGCCGCCGGTGCCCTCGGGGGGATCCTGGTCGAGGCCGAAGAAGCGGACGACGTCGGGCCAGAGGCCCTGCCCCGTCAGATCGTGCGGCTTGCCAGCCCCGATGTTCACCTCGACGGCGACCACGCCACCCGACTCGTAGACAGTCCGCTCCCACCCGTTCGGTGCGCTCGCCGAGGTGCCATCGCTCAGGCCCCACACGTTGGTCCACTGATCGACCTCCTCGGCGAGGTTCGAGTAGTTGAGCGTCGTGTCGGCGGTGCCGTGCCAGAGCTGCACGCGGGGCCAGGGCCCGGGGTGGCCGCTCGACGCGTTGCGCACCAGATCGCCCCACTGCTGCGGGCTGTTGTTGGGCGGGTTCTGGCTGCAGATGCTGCACTCGGTCCCCTGGGGCCAGAACCCCGCGGGCACGCCGGCCAGCACCGAACCCCCGGCGAACACGTCCGGGTAGGAGGCGAGCAGCGCGTTGGTCATGCAGGCGCCAGACGAGGCACCCGTGGCGAAGACGCGGTCCGGATCGGCGCCGTGGTTCTCGATGGCGTAGTCGACCATCTGCACGATGGCCGCCCGCTCGCCGCTCCGCCCGAGGCTCGCGTCGAAGCAGTTGCCGGCCGAGTCCGGGGTGATGACGAGGAAGCCGTGCTGGTTGGCGAGCGACTCGAGCCAGGAGTGCGCGGCGCCCGCGTTGCCGCTGCAGTAATGGATCGCCACCACGACGCCCGGGGACTCGTCGGGGCTGGTGGGCGTGTACAGGTCCATGGCGAGACTGCCCCCGTAGTTCACGCCGGTCTGCCAGGCGCCGTGCGCCGACCCGGCGGTGAAGAGCGCGACGGCGAGCGGGAGAGCAATGGACGACCGAAGCTGCAGTCTGTTCATGGGACGAGGCTCCTCGCCGACCTACCCTCCAACGATTGCCGCGCCCCCTCGACGCTGTCAAACGCGGAGCCCGCGGTCACCAGCGGTTTGTCTGCTCGCGAGCCCAACGCGCCGATTCGGCGCGTTCCCTGCGACGCCAGCGCTCTCTGCGCCGCCCTAAAAGGCGCAGTCACAGTGCGCAAATGAGAGATCTTCGGCACGTCACTGCGACGCGCGCCGTCGCGCCGCGACGTCGTCAGGCCGTCGTGGCCCCGCGCGGTCGCGCGCGCCAGCGGCGGCCGATGCCGAGCAGCCCGAGCAGCGTCGCACCGAACGGCGATGCCGAGTCGACGCGGTCGCCGGCCGAAACCGTGCTGCCACCGGCGGCGACCGTGCCCCCCGTGCTCGCACCGGTGCCCCCCGTCGCGAACACTGCACCGCCGCCGCCGGCGACAGTCACGCCTCCGCGGCTCGCACCGGCGCCGCCCGTCGCGCTCGCATCAGCCGCACCCCCCGTCTCGACCCGGGTCCCCTGCCGGCCCTGAAGACGGAAGAAGACGCCGTACCGATCCTGGTCGCGGAGGTACTGCGGAGTGAACCGGAGATGGCCGTCCTCGTCGGTGTGCCGGAGCGTGAACTCGAGCTGCCCCGGCGTCTGCACCAGGTTTTCGCGCAGGTTTGCGAGCCATTCCTCGATGGTCGTGCAACCGTCGATGACGATGGTGTCCTTGTCGGTGATCCCCGCCGGGAGGGTCGCCCTCTCCGACGCCAGGTGGCCGGTGGACAGCCTCGGCTCCGTCCGCAGCCCCGCGCTCAACACCACCGGGCCGTAGGTGAAGGCCACCGCGTTCGGGTGGTCGGGTCGCCGCCACGCGCGCACGTCCGCCGGCAGCGTGAGCTCCAGCCGGTCCCCTGCGCTCCAGACGCGCGACACCTCGAGGTAGCCGTCCTGCTCCTGCACAACGGCGACTTCCCCGTTCACCGTGAGCGTGGCGAGCGCGCCCGCCGCCAGCCAGGACGGCCGCCGGAGCTTGATGCCGAGCTCGTCGGCGGGCGCCGCGTCGATAGTGAAGACCACCGTCGGCGACAGGGGTAGGTCCGCCGTCTGCGTCAGCGCCAGCGACCGCTCCGGCCAGTCGAGCGTCGAGCTGACGTACAGGTTCACGTACAGATGGGTGGCGTCATGGAAGAAGATGCCCCCACTGAGCTGGGTGTAGTCCTCCATGCCGCTGCCGTTGCAGCACCGGAGGTGGTCCGTCTCCTTGCCGGACACCCTGGAGTACCGGGAGCCCATCGGCTCGAAGCAGGCGAGCATCGCGGTCTCCGGGTGGCTGGGGGCCAGGATCTCGTTGATGAGCGCCCGCTCGTAGAAGTCGGCGTACTTGACCTCGCCCGTTACCCTGAACAGCTCCCGCGTGAGCTCGAGCAGGTGGTGCGGGCTGCGCGTCTCGTCGTCGATCTCGTGGCGGGCGGCGTGGAGCTGCCCAGTGGCGCGGAAGAGCTCGTTCTCACTGTTGCCACCGGTCACGCAGGAGTGGGCCTCCACCAGCATCGACCAGAGCCGCTCCGCCGCGAGGAGGCAGCAGGACTCCCGCTCGCCGAGGACGCGGTAGCGGTTGAGCGCGCCGAGGAGCCTCGGGATCCGGGGGTTGGCGTGCTCGTGGGTCGGATCGTCGGTGCCCTGGGAGAGGAGAGAGAAGAGGTCGTCCTCGTCGAACCGGTGCGCCGCGGTCAGGTGGTTCGGGTCGCCGGTGTGCCGGTACAGGTCGTACAGGCAATCGTTCATGCCGCCGTGGTCGACACCGAGCACCCGGGAGCGCATCGCGTCGTCCCACCGGACCGTCCGCTCGAAGACCCAGTCACCGAGCCGGCTCGCGACCTCCAGGGCCGTCGGGTTACCCGTGAGCTCGTACACGTCCACGATACCGGCGATGAGCTCGTGCATCGTGGACCACGGGGCGCGCTCTTCCCCGATCGCCCGCCCCTCGACGACGTCGAAGTGCGTCTCCGGCGACGCGAAGAGGTAACCGTTCGGGCTCCGGTCCTGGCAGGTCTTGAGCTCGTCGATCGCGTGGCCGAGGTCGTCGGCGATCTCCAGGTTGAGTGCGGGCTCGGCGTCGAGGGTCTGCCGGTAGGCCTGCGCGAGCGCGGAAAGGTAGTGGCCCAGGGCGTGGCCGCGGATCGAGCCGAGGCTCCCGCTCCCGCGGGGAAGGCTCTGCCCGGCCGCGTTCGAGGGCTGTTGGCCGCTGGAAACCGAACGAAAGCCGGCGAGGAACTGCTCCGGATCGAGCTTGAGCAGGTGCCTTACGGCGATGACGAAGTGGTGCTGGTGGGGCGGGTCCGTCACCCTGACCCGCGCGAGATCGAACGCCTCGAGCCGCTCCACCGGACCCGCAGCGGTCCCCGGCCGCGGGACGACGACGCTGGAGATCACAGGGAGCGAGGACAGAAGGTCACGGAACGTCAGGCGGGACACGGGAGCTCTCTTGGACAGGGGATGCCGACTCCACGGCGCCCCTGCGGTGTGCTTGGGGGCCGCGACCGAACCCCTGCCGACCCCACCAACGTGACACGCGCCACGCCGGGGGGAGAGAGGGCGGCTCTCTCCCCCGCGAGCCGTAACTTTCGGCAATGGGGGGGCATCATTCTGCACCCCCTGGGCGACCCTTTCCGGCCCCGCCTCAATCTTCCGCGACGAGCCGATAGGTCCGCCCGGCTTCCGTCGGCAGGTCGACCAAGATCGTCGGCGCGAGGACTAACTCGTCCAGGTTGACCGACGACGAGATGAGCGGCGCCCTGACGGCGAAGGGACGGAAGAGCGGGTTCGGGTTCTCCCCGGAGGCCGCCCACGCGTCGGGGAGCGCGGGCAACGGGTGGATCGCACCATCGTGGGACTGCGGCAGCATCTCGGCGATGCCCGAGGTGCAGCCGAAGTTGCCGTCGATCTGGAAGGGTGGGTGGGCATCGAAGAAGTTGGGGTAGGTGCCGCCCTGGCCCCCGTCGTCGACCGGATCCACCAGCGTGAGCTGGTCGTCGATGAGCTTGAGCGCGTGGTTTCCGTCGAGCAGGCGGGCCCAGAAGTTGACCTTCCACCCCATGGACCAGCCGGTGGAGACGTCGCCGCGGTGTTCCAGCGCCGTGCGCGCCGCTCCCTTCAGCTCGCCCGAAACCCCGGGAACCGGCAGAGGCCTGGATCCGCCCCCGAGCCCTGCAGCATTGCAGGTCGGGGGGGAGAGAAATCGCCGCGGTCGGGGAACAGCGTCCACGGCCGGAGGCTCCGCCGCCCAGCATTCTCCATCCGTCCGATGCTAGCCTCGGGTGGATGGCAGCGAGCGCGGGTCGGACATCGGTGGTGGCGAGCGATGGCGCGAGCCGCGCTCGCCCGACTCACGCCCGTTGCGCTCCCAGCCGCTGGCCATGGACCACCTGAGCCTCGGCACGCACCTCGGGCTCGAGATCGTCTCCTGCGGGCTGTTCATCAGCAGCGGGCGGGGCGAGCACCCCGACCGGGTCCTCGACAACTACGAGCTCGTCGTGGTGCGCAAGGGCACCCTGTCGCTCTGGGAAGACGAGGTGCGGTTCGACGTCCCACCGGGGCACGCGCTGCTCCTCTTCCCCGGGCGGCGTCACCGCTCGGCAGCGCCATTCGGTCCGGAGCTGTCGTTCTACTGGATCCACTTCGTCCCCGGCGACCCTCCCGACCGCGACCCCCGCCTCGAGGTGCCGCAGTTCAGCCGGGTCGCGCGCCTCGACTGCGTCGCCGAGTTCTTCCACCGCTACCTCGAGGATCAGGAGGCGCGCTGCCTCGACCCGCTCTCCGGGGCGCTGCTGCTCCTGCTCATCTTGCGCGAAGTGGCGCGGAGCCCGACGGGCACAGGCGGCTCACGCCGCGCGGCGCTCGCGGGGCGCGTGGAGGCTTACGTCACCAACCACCTCGCCGAGAAGCTCTCGACCGCGCGCATCGCCCGCGCCCTTCGCGTCAACCCCGACTACTTGAACCGCGCGTTCCGCGAGGCCGAGCACGTCACGGTGACCGCGTACATCCATCGGCGTCGCCTGGCGGATGCAGCCGGGATGCTGCGCGACTCCGCGGACGGCGTCGCGGAGATCGCGTCCGCCTGCGGCTACGCCTCGGTCGGGCACTTCCGGCGCATGTTCCAGCGCCACCATGGCGTGTCCCCCCGCGCGTATCGGCGGCTGATGGCCCGGGCACACGTGAACGCGCGATGAGACGAGCGACGCGCCCGACCACGAATGAAGCGGGGCCGCACGCGGCGCCCGCGCCCGGGTCGGAATCGGATCGACCAAGTGGGGCAACGTCACCTTGGCGAGCCCGCGCCCGAGTGGGACGATCGTCACCGGTCGGGTGGCAGGAGGCAGCGTTCATGACACGGAGACCCTCGCGCAACGCCCGAAACCGCGGTGGCAAACGGGAGTGGGGTCGGCGTTCGCCGATCGGCTGCGGAGGCCTGCTGTGTCTCGTCGCCGGTCTGGTCGCAACCCCGGCGGCGGCGACCACCCCCTTGTCCGTCGACCTCTCGTCGCGCATCGGACCAGCGAACCACGTGGCGAGCGGTTCGCTCTACGGCGTGACCGAGTCCCTGCCCGGCAACGTCGACGCCCTGATCGCGCCCCTGCGGCCGCGCATGTTCACCAACCCCGCGGCGAACGTGCAGCAGCCAGTCGGCGACGCGATCCTGGTCGCCGAGCGCCTGGCCACGACGACCGCGACCGTCACCGTCCGCCTGTCGGACTGGCTCACTGGCTTCTACGATCTGCCCCCGATCGAGGAGTGGCTCGACAAGGTCGAGGAGACGGTGTCGCGCCGGCAGGCGGCGGGCCTCACCAACGTCTACGGCTACGAGATCTGGAACGAGCCGAACCTCACCTACTCCAACGCGAACCCCCTGCCCTTCAACGACTTCTGGCGGCAGACCTACGCCCGGCTCCGGGAGCTCGATCCGGAGGTGCCGATCATCGGGCCCTGCCCGACGCACTACGACGAGCCCCTGCTCCGTGACTTCCTCACCTACTGCCGGGACCAGGGTTGCCTGCCCGACATCGTCGGCTGGCACGAGCTCGGGGGCGGGAGCCCCAATTATCCCCTCTTGGCGTACCGCGCGCTCGAGGAGGAGCTCGGCATCGGACCGCTCCGAATCACCATCAACGAGTACGGCGGGGCCGCGCGCCTCGACGCCGAGGGGCAACCGGGCGCGGCGGCGCCGATGATCGCCAAGTTCGAGCGGCACCGGGTGGACAGCGCCTGCATCAGCTTCTGGGACGTCGCCCACCCCGGGCGCCTGGGGAGCCTGCTCGCCACCGACAGCGAGCCCAACGGCGGCTGGTGGTTCTACGCATGGTACGGGCAGATGGACGGCGAGATGGTGTCGACCGTGCCGCCGAGCCCCGACAGCGGCGGCGCTCTGGACGGCTTCGCGAACGTCGACGAGGCCGCGCGGTCGGCGAGCGTGCTCTTCGGCGGCGAGAACGACGGGACCATCGCGGTGACCGTGCGGGGCTTCGCCGCCGCGCCGTTCCTCGGCGAAACCGTGCGCGCCGTCGTCGAGCGCACCCCGTTCGTCAATCGCGGCACGGTGGTGACCGCGACCGACACGCTCTCGACCGCCGAGCTCGCCATTGTGGACGACCAGCTCACGGTCGAGGTCACGGGCGCGAACGCCCGCGACGGCTACCGCCTCCTGCTCCGGCCGCTCGAGGGGGGCGCGGGCGGCGCGGGCGGAACCGCGGGTGCGCCCCCGGCGGACGGAGGGACCGCGCCGAGCGGCGGCGCCTCGAGCGGCGGGACGGATCCGCTGGGCGGCAGCGCACCCGCCGGCGGCGTAGCGACCGGCGGCGATGACTCGGGCGGGGGCGGCGCGATCACGGCCGGCGGCACGACGAGCGGCGGGGCGGCCACGGGCGGCGACCGAACCGGGGGTGCCGGGGGAACGGGCGGCGCCGTGGAGACGGGCGGCCTCGCCGGAACGGGCGGCCTCGCGACAACGGGCGGCGCGCCCCCGGGCAGCGGTGGGACGGCACCCGGCTCGGGCGGGACCGGCGGGGCCAGCAGCGGCAGCTCGTCCGGCGGCGCGCCATCGACCGGCGGCTACTCCGGCAGCACCGCTCCGTTGCTCGGCGGCAGCGGTGGCGCGGCCGCGGGCGGCTCGGAGCCACGCGGCGCGGCCGACGAGGCGGGAGACGATCGCGGCTGCGGTTGCCGGGCCACGACGACGAGCGGCGGGGTCGGCTGGGCGACGTGGCTCGCGCTCGCGCTCGTGAGCTTGCGGCAGCGGGCGGCACGACGCGCCGCCACCGGCGCGCCTGCCCGGCGACCGCGGCGAGCCCGCCCGGCTTGACGGGGCGCGGTCTGTCGCGCTCCGATAGGCCCCATGGCGTTGAAGAAGGCGGCGAAAGGGGCGCGCAAGGCCACGAAGAAGCCCGCCGGAGCGGCGCGCAAGCCAGCCAAGGCAACTCCGAAGCCGACCGGAGCGGTGCGCAAGAAAGCCAAGGCCGCGACGAAGCCAGCCAAGGCAACTCCGAAACCAGCCGGAACGGTGCGCAAGAAAGCCGAGGCAACACCGAAGCCAGCCGGAGCAGCGCGTGAGCCTGCCAAGGCCAGGACGAAGCCGGCCGGGGGCGCAGGGGCGGGGCGCGGCCGGGGCCCGAAGGGCGGGGGCTTCGGCGAGGAACTCGAGCGGGCGCTCACCACGGCGTGCGCCGAGCTCGACGCGCGGATCGGGTCCGAGCGGCTGTACGCGCTGGTGCTCTACACCAGCGGGGAGGCCGACTTCTCGTACCTGTGCGCGTCCGCGGGCACCGAGGAGGGGCTGACGCGGATCGCGGCGCGGTACGCCGCGAGCGACCCGCGCTACGCCGGCGAGGCGGGGCGGCACGATCTGCGCTGGTCTTTCGCCGACTGGGAGCTCCACGACTTCGCGACGTCGGTGAGCGAGCTCGAGCTTCCGCCGGGCAGTGGCGCGGAGCGGGACCGCGAGCTTGTCGCCGTCTTCTCGGACGCGCTCGCCCGCGCCGCCGCGACCGGGCCCCTCGCGCGGCGCCGGCCAGCCCCGATCCTCGCCGTCACCTGCGGCGACATGAGCCACGACTTCTTCCTGCGCTCGCTCGCCAGGCTGAACCCGCCGGCGGTGGTCGAGGAGTACCGGCGGGAGCACACGCCCGGGCCCTTCCTCGACGAGCTCTCCCGCCTGCCGCCCGCTCAGCGCGTCGAGGCGGTGCTCGGCCTCTACCGGGACCTCACCCTCGCGCGCGACACGCCGCTCTCGAACGACGCGCGGCGGCGAAACGTCTCCCAGTACGCGCTCGAGCCGCTGGTGATCGGGTTCGGCGCCCCGGCCGTCCCGCGCCTGCTCGACTGGGTAGAGGAGCACGGCTTCGGGCCAGCCTACAACGAGAAGGGCAGCGAGGCCTGGAAGCGGCACGGGGCCGTCAACCTCGAGTCGAGGCTGGCGGACGCCGCGGTCGGCCTGATCGGCAAGATCGGGCTCGGCGCCCCCGAGGTCGAGCGCCTCCAGGCGCTCCTCGCGCGCCGGGCCGACCTCGATCGCGAGGCGAAGCCGCCCGTCTCGTCGCTCGCCGTGATCATCGCCCGGGTCCTGCACCAAGCCTTTCCGAAACGGTTCCCCCAGGAGAAGCAGAACTCGCGGACCTGCCGCCTCGACAACGCGGCGGCGTTCCTGCCGAGCTGAGCGCCCGCGACGGCCGGAGGGCCGCCGTGGCCCGTGCGGCGAGGCTGCCATGGTGCCAATCGTCGGCTGCGCGGACCCCCGCTCGGTGGGCCGCTCACCCGCGTCAGAGCACGAGGACGGCGACCGCGGCGGCGGCGAGCAGCAGGCAGAGCAGCAGCAGGGCGAGCGGGCCTCGACGCGCCGCCCGAAAGCGGCCCGTCTCGAGGAGCGTCTCGACGGCGCGATAGCGCGCGTGACCGTAGAGCAGCACCACAGTCCCAACGAGGATGAACGAAGCGGCCAGGAGCCAGCCCTGCGCCCGCACCACGCCGACCCGCTCCACGACGACCCCGAGCCCGATGAGGCCGAGCCCGGTGCGCACCCAGGCGAGAAAGGTGCGTTCGTTGGCGAGCTGATCGCGTGCCCTTGCGTCGCGGTTCTCGATGGGTGCGGTCATGCTGGAGCGTCCGTTCGCGCCGGCTGACTGGAGACACTCCGCCGGGAGCCGCCCCGCAGGCGGTGACCAGCGTGCCGGGACCCCGTCAACCGGGTCCCCCTTGGCGCAGCCGAGCCGGTGACAACCTAGGGACCCGCGCCGGCGGCGTCTACCGGAGCCGGCACAGCAGCTCCATCACGCCGATCGGGCCGATCCGCGCACGCGACGGCGCGCGGGCGGCAGGGACAACGCGCGGTGGCGCGGCGGTTCGCGCCGGACGCGGGGGCGGACACCCCCACCCGGCGGCGAAGAAGGCGCGGCCGCGAGCCGGAAGCTCGACGGCTGCTAACATGGTCCCGAAGCGATGGGGAGCGACCCATGACGAAGAACCTTGGACTGGTGATCTCAACGACGGCCGCGCTGGTGGCGGCGCTCGCTGGCTGCTCGGCGGACGACGGGGCGGCGCCCGACCAGGTCCCCGGCACCGGAGGCGTCGTCGCGAGCACCGGCGGCACGGCCACGACGGGTGGCACGGCCACGACGGGTGGAGTCGTGCCCGGCACGGGCGGAGCGCCCACCACGGGGGGCGTGCCCGGCACCGGTGGGCTCTCGCCGACGACCGGCGGCATCGCCGACACCGGGGGCGGACCCGGCACGGGCGGCGTGCCACCGACCGGCGGCGTGCCGCCGACGGGCGGCGTGCCGGCGACCGGCGGCGCGCCACTGACCGGCGGCGCGCCACTGACCGGCGGCGTGCCGCCGATCGGCGGCGGCCCCACCGGGGGCGGCGAGCCGGGGACGGGCGGCGAGCCGGGCACAGGCGGCGAGCCGGGCACGGGCGGTACGGGGACCGGAGGCACAAGCCCCACCGATCCGGCGACGGTTGCGGCCATCGAAGCCTGCATGGCTCAGCTCCCCTGGGGCGCGCCCGCCCTGAGCGCCGAGGAGCGCGAGCCCATCGTCACCGCCATCATCAGGACCTGCGCGGAGTTCGCCCCCCCGGGCGACGAGTGGCAGCAGTACTGTCAGATGTTCCTGGTCGCCGCCATCAACGCGGAGAGCTCCTACGACGCCCTGGCGGGAACGGTCGGGGCGGGCGACGACCCCACCGTCGGCCTCTTGCAGATCCGCTTCAGCTCGACCGTGATCGACTTCGCCGACTACGGCGCCGTCGACGCCCTCGAGCGCATCGGGTGCGACTTCGGCACGGTGACCAGCAGCGACTCTTACGCGACCAAGGGTGAGATGATGCGCGACGTCACCTGCAACGTCGCGATCGGCGCCTGGTACTACTTCATCTTCGGCAGCGGCAACGGCGGCGACACCGCCGTGTGGGTCTGGGGGTACTGCCAGGGCGACGGCGTCACGGGCAGCCTCCACATCGGGATGGCTTGCCACCTGATGGGCGCCGAGGCCGCGCACTCGAGCCTCTCCGGGGCCGACTTCTACTACGACCAGATCAAGGAATGGTTCGATCCGTGCGTCACCTACACCGGGACGCATCCGTTCGAGCGCCCCCTCGAGCCGGACGTCGCCAAGTACTGCGGGTGAGGCGCGCCCGTCGCCCCCTCGGAGTAGCCCGAGGGGGCACTACCGCCCGAAGCTCGAACCGGCGTCGCCGATCACTGGGACATCAGGCTGTTCTGCTCGACCTCCACGCGGCTGTCGGTGCAGAACGTGCAACCCGCGCCGTAGAAGAACTTACGATTCGCGGTGTCGCCCATCAGATGAACCCTGAACCAGGCGGCAGCCGAGGAAAGCGAGACGCCATTGGCCCCCTTGTACACCCAGCTACCGTGGTCCGAGTCCCGTTCGTTGATGAAGAAGGCAGGCTGGTCGGTGACCGTGCGGAAGGTGTCCCTGACGCCGGAACAGCTCACCGTTTCGTCTCTCCCGCCGCAGAAGAACAGCATCGGGGTGTGAACACCGCTGAGCGTACTGGTGCCGCAGATCGTGGCGAGGGCCTTGTAGCGAGGCTCGGACGCCGACATGCAGGTCGACATTCCACCGAACGAGTGGCCGAGCTGGCCGATGTTGGCCGTGTCGAGGCGTTGATAATAGGGGCTGCTCGGATCCTCCGCCTGCTCGAGGATCCAGTCCAGGCCCACGATGGTGGGGAGCGGATCGCCCCTGCCCGTGGCGGTGCTGAGCGAAGCCACCACGACGAAACCATGCGAAGCGAGGTGTTCCATCATGGGCAAGTACTGCCCGCACCACTTGTTCGCGCCCGCGTCGACCACGCAGAGCGGGGGATTGGGTTCGGGGTTGTCCGTGTACCCATTCGCCCAGATGAGGATGGGGTGACAGTACCCGCTGTCAGCGAGATTCTGCGGGCGGTACACGTTGAAGCGCTGCTGTTCGTCGCCGTAGATCGGATCCGGGAGATCGCCCGCCAAGGGACCCACGTTCTTGTCGGTCGCGATCGGGAACGGGCCCGCGCGCGTGGGATCGGCGGTGGGCCACACGTCACCGACGCAGTTGCCCGGCAAACCGCCGCCCGTACCGGTCCCTCCGCTGGTCTGACTGCCGGCCTGACCCCCGACACCGGGCTGACCAGCGGCTCCCCCGCCCCCAGGCCCGCCGCCTCCCGTCCCCACATCCCCGCCGCCAGCCGCGCCCCCACTCGAGGTACCGCCCGCGGTGTCGCCACCGGTCCCACCGCTCGGGGCGCCGCCCGCGGAGTCGCCGCCGGTCCCGCCGCTCGGGGTGCCGCCCACGGAGATGCCACCGGTCCCGCCGCTCGGGGTGCCGCCGCTGGGCGCCGCGCCCCCGCTCGTCACGCCGCCGCTGGGCGCCGCGCCCCCCGTGTGGCCGGCGCCCCCCAGGCCTGCCCCGCCCGACGCGGTCCCCCCCGTGGTTCCTCCGGTCGTCACGCCACCGCCGCCGGTCCCACCCGTGGCCGGAACTCCTCCCGATGGCCCACCGCCGGTCTGGACCGGTCCCTGACCTCCGGTACTGGGCGGCGCTCCTCCAGAGGACGTGTCGGCGACGGTCGTCGAACTCCCGCAACCAGCCGTCAGCGCCAACAGACCGATGAACAGAACAGAATGCCTCACTGTGCCCTCGTGATCGCGACCCTGCCTGCCAGGCAGCTTGGCACCCGTGACCCCCACGGGGAGGAGCGCCCTTCCGCCCCCGGACATTGGAACTTTACCGGCTCCCTGCAGGCAACCGACAGCGTCGCGGCCATCACGAACCTGGGTGTGAAGGCTCCACCGGGCCGGGGCTGAAGCTCGACCGAGTCAGGTGGCTCCGTCGGAATCGAGCGCGGTCAGTCCCCCAGCTGCTGAGGGTCAGCAACGAACCCTTGCCGGGCGGGTTTCGACGGTGCGCGGAGACCACTGGCCAGCATCCTGTCGAACTCAACGAGGCCGGCAGGCGCTGCCCGAAAGGGCAGCTCTGGTCGAATGGCCTTGCCTCGGTCCGGTGAATCGCTCGGAGCAACGATGCCCCTTCCGCCCCCGGCGGAAACGTCCTGTTACGAGGGAGAAGAAGCGCCTCTTTCACTATCCGGCGATCCTGTCATTTCTAACGTCGTGTCAGGAACGAACGGCTCCGTTCTCGGGCCTTTCCAGAGGTGATGACAGATGGCGCGGACACGACATTTCGAACGATCCTTCTTGCTCACCACGATCCTCGTGGTCGCGTGCAGCGGCGGAGAGAACGACAACCAGACCGACGCCGAAGGGACCGGCGGCAGCACCGCCAGCGGCGGGTCCGGCGGTGCCTTCGGCTCCGGTGGTTCGACAACGGGCGGCGCGACGAGCACTGGGGGTGAGATGTACGGGGGCACCCCCACGGGCGGACAGGCCACGGGCGGACGGGCCACGGGCGGACGGGCCACGGGCGGACAGGCCACGGGCGGACGGGCCACGGGCGGTCAGACTACGGGCGGCGTGGCCACCGGCGGCGTGGCCACGGGCGGTCAGACTACGGGCGGCGTGGCCACCGGCGGCGTGGCCACCGGCGGCGTGGCCACCGGCGGCGTGGCCACGGGCGGAGTGGCCACGGGCGGAGTGGCCACGGGCGGAGTGGCCACCGGCGGCGCGGCCACCGGCGGGGAGGCGGGTGGGCTTGCCACCGGCGGTCAGAGCACGGGCGGTGCCACCGGGGGCACCGACACGGGAGGACAGTCCACCGGGGGCGGGTCGACGGGAGAGCCAGGGAATTACCCCATGGGCAATCCGCCGGTGCCAAGCAC
This sequence comes from uncultured Polyangiaceae bacterium, assembly GCA_964480725.1. Taxonomy (GTDB): domain Bacteria; phylum Myxococcota_A; class Polyangia; order Polyangiales; family Polyangiaceae; genus JAFGBI01. Next base: position 17,497 of record CAYZQO010000081.1, read on the forward strand.
CGCGTGCGGGACGCCGACGACCCTGACGACCGGCGAGAGGACGATCAACAGCACCGGCCAGAACCGCGTCTACTACCTCGACCTCCCCGCCGACTACGACCCGAACACGCCGTACCGCCTGTTCTACATCTCCCACTGGATCGGCTCCCGCTACCAGGACATGGTCGGCAACAACTTCTACAACCTCAAGACGCAGGCGCAGGCCGCAGGTGAGCCCGCCATCTTCATCGCGCCCAGCTCCGACGGGCAAACTTGGCAGGAGAAGGATCACGCCCTCTTCGACGACCTCCTGGCCTTCGCCAAGGAGAACCTCTGCTTCGACACCTCTCGCGTCTTCGCCACCGGGTTCAGCTTCGGCGGGATGATCACGTACTCCCTGTCAACGAACCATCAGAAGGACATTCGCGCGGCCGTGGGCATCGCCCCCGCCAACTACAACATCTGGCTGCCCCAGAAGACCCACGAGCCGATCGCCTGGATGCAGACGACGGGCATGGGTGACACCACGTGTCCTTGGATCCAAGGTGGCAGCACCACGAACGGCGCGAAGTTCCTCGGCGAGGAGAAGGCCTCAGACAACAGCTGTACCCCCGCCGAAATACCGACTTGGCAGAGCGGCGCCCACCTCTGCTACGACTACTCGGGGTGCAACGAGAACCACCCGGTCAAGGTCTGCACCTTCAACGGAGGGCATCAGGCCGAGAGCAGCGACCCCGGTTCCAGCACGAACTGGATCCCCGAGGCGTCCTGGGACTTCTTCACCCAGTTCTAGAGCTCCGGTCGGTGGATCGAGGACGACCCTGAACACCGTGCGGGCCGTCTCCACCCGGTGGCGCCCGCCCCGTCCTCGGTCGTTCACGGCTTCCTGAACACCAAGAACACCTGGTACGGCAGCGAGACTCGGGATCTCGCCGTCCGCTGCCAGACCGGAGCCCTTCTCCTGCGATTTGACCTGAACGCAGAGCCGGGGCCGGCGGGTCCGAGGGGCCCGCTACCCGCGAGGATGTCCACGCCGCCGTCAGCACCCGGCTCGGAGACCTGGTCGAGGCAGCCCTCCACCTTCAGGACGGCATCCACGAGACGGGCCGTCCCGTGGCCCGGAGCTGATGGAGCGGCGTCACCCCGGGAGGTGGGACAGCGTAGATCCGGGCGCGGGGACCGGAGGCGGGGGAAGGCGCGAGCGCGAGCTGATCGGCGGCGGCGTGCCGCATCTCCTGGCCGGGGGTATCGTCGACGGCGTCGCGCTCGGGAGGGAAACCATGCTCCGTCAGGCCGTAGCCATCGCAGCAACCGCTGCCGTGCAAGTGGCCAGCGGATGCGGGGGCAACACCACGAAGGACCCTGCCGGCGCGGAGGTCACTGATCCTACGGGCGGTGACGGTGCCGATGACCCGAGTGGCAGTGCCGGCGCGGGTGCCGCCGGACCCACGGCAGGGGCGGCCGGCAGCGGGGGTGCGGGTGACGAGTGCGTCGCGCCGAAGAAGCAGCCGGGCTGCTTCGGGACGCCGATCTGCCCCTCGTACTGGTGTCCCGAGGCGCAGCACCTTCGGGTGGAGAGGCTTTCCGATGCTGATTGCGTCTTCGTCATCACGGAGGCCGGTCTTCCTGAGGTCGTGGCGTACGACGACTACCAGGTAGCACTGGTGCTGCCGGCGAGGGACGGCTTCGAGGAAACCACCGAGCTACTCTCCTCCCTCGGGGGCGTCGTTGAGGACTGTGCCCTGCGCCTCACCGGGAACGATGAGGCGTGGCTTTTTGGCGAGAGCACTGACCCGCTGACCGTGACCGTCTGCCCCTGTGTCTGTGACCGGATGGGTCAAGAGGGGTGGCTCGACGTGGTCCGCGAATGCGGCACGGGACCGCAGTGGACAGGATAGGAGGGCGGAGCAGCTCGGTAGAACCATGGCAGCGCAGGCCTACCGGTTCTGTCACTTGCCCTGGAGCTACCCCCGTTCCCTCCAATAGCGCAGCTTCGGCGAAGGGGTCGGCACCGATCTGGTGTGCGGCTGACCCATCCAGCAGCAGGAGGTTCCGCGATGAATAAATTGACCCCGCTTTATCTTTCACTGGGCGTGGTTGTGGGCTCTGTACTTACATTTGTTCTTTTTACATGCCTGCCCAAACCTCAGATCATGGTCACCGGCACGGTCCTCCTTCAGGAAGGGCAGGCACGGCATATCACGGGCACCTACCCCGAGGGGTACTACTTGGCTTGCGATGCCGTCGAAAGAGTATACCTAAGCCATGACACGATAGAAAAGTACCATGGTCGTGCCATCTGGGCAAAAGGGCATTTGCGGACGATCTCTGGACCCGACGGTTCGCGCGTATTGCCATCACTGATGATTACACGGCTGGCAGAAGCCGGCGCACCGCCAAAGTGATGCCCTTCGTAATGCCATCGAAAGGGGATCGATGTGGATGAGTCTCCATTGTGGCCATGGCTCCGACGCCCAGGGGCGCACAGGATCCGTCTCACGTCCCTCGATGGGTGAGGGTCATCAACACCCTATATGCATGAATCCCATCAAGCCCAAAGAGATGACTCGACGTGCCGACCGTCGCTGGCTCTGCAACCATTCGTGGAGTACGCGCGCTTCATGGCAGAGGACACCCCGTCCCGCGAGCGTCTCGCACGGCAGGCCGTCGGGGCGGTGAGCGCTCTGCTGCGGGAGCTCAAGCGCCGAGACTGAACACCGCACAAACCGGGCCCAGCGCGCGACTGCCCGCGGTCCGAAATCGTTAGCCGACGGAAGCATGTCGGCGCCCCCGGCGGCGCACGGGTCACCGAGGGAGAGGACGCGCGTGGTAGCGCGGAGAACGGCTCCTGCCTGCGAACAAGGAAAGGCGCGCGGTAGCCCCAGCCGTCCGCCGTGCGGTCGGCGCACCACCTGCCAAAGCGAGCCGTCGAGATGAGGTTGGCCTCGGTCAGGGCTTCGGCGAAGGCGGAGCCCCGCGTGCCGACGGTCGACGAAGTCGTGGCGATGGTTCTCGACGTGGAGGCCCGCATCAAGGAGGACCCCACCACGGCCCGGGAGGCGCTCCGAAGGCTCCTCGGGGAGGGACGCATCGACCTGCACCCCACGGAGGACGGGGGCTACCGGGCCGAGTCGGTCATCCTCCCGCCGTCGCTGCCGCCGAGGCGCCAGCCCCGAAATGGGCCAAAGCCCCGGGAACCTTCAGGTTCTCCCGGGGCTCCGGAGTTTGTAGGAAACGACGGCTGAACGGGCGGGTTGGCTGGGCGAACGCTCCCGCGACGAGGGGTTCGGAGAGGCGAAAGCAGCAGAAAAGAAGCGGTGTCGATGCTTGGGGCCCGCGGAGCGAGCCAGCTGCGTGGAAACCTGGGGTGACCAAGATCGCGAACAATAGAGGGGACAAAGAGTGCCGGAGCGGGTTCTGCTCGGAGCGGAACGGGACGGTCATCACCCCGCGGTCAGGAGCGCCGGAGGGGAACGAAGCGCGACCGAGGCGAAGCGCGGACCGGGCCTCGAACCCAGAAGCCGGCTGCAGCAACGACTCGAGCCCGCGTTACCTGAGCCCGACGCCATCTGCACGAAAGGGAACCCAGGGTTCCTGAACGTACGCGGCATCTTGCACGAAACGGAGCCTGAAGTTACGTTTCGTGCGTGCTGCTCCCCGAGTCCAACAGGCCGAATTGGGATTGGCTGTTCGAACTCGCGGCCGCCCAGGCCGGATACGTCACCACGAAACAGGCCGCCGCGGCGGGCTACTCCACCCATCTGCTGCGGAAGCACATCCACGCCGGCCGCATCACGCGGCCCCAACGCGGGATCTACCGGCTCGTTCACTTCCCAGCGGGGGAGCACGAGGAGCTGGTGCCAGCGTGGCTCTGGTCCGAGCAGGCGGGCGTGCTCTCACACCAGACGGCGCTTTCGCTGCACGTCGTCTCCGACGTGCTACCGGCGCAGGTGCACCTCACGCTACCCGCTGCCTGGCGTCGGCGTCGGTTTCGCGTTCCACCCGGCGTCGTGATCCACCACGCGGACGTGCCACCGGAGGAGCGATCGTGGTTCGGCCCGGTACCCGCGACGAGCGCCCGCCGCACGCTGAGCGATTGCGCCAAGAGCGGCCTGTCCCCGGAGCTGCTGCGCCAGGCCGCACGGCAGGCACTCGGTCGCGGCCTCGTCGCAAGGAGCGAGCTTGGCGACGTCGAGGCCGCCCTCGAGCCGTTCGGAGGCCTCGCCTCATGACCCCACGCACGTACTCCTCGCCCGAGGCCTTCAAGCAGGCGCTCGAGCAGCGCCTGCGGTCCGCCACGAAAGCGGGCGCGGAGTTTGCGCGCAGGCGCCAGTTCCTCGTCTTCGATCGCTTCCTTGCGCGCATGGTCGCTGTCTTCGGGGACGCAGTGACACTGAAGCCCCGTGCTCGCGGGCGGCCTCGACGCCACTTGGGAGCCCACCGCGTGGACGTGGCGCACCCTCGACTGACCGCTTGATGGTCGCGCATGGAAGCATGGTGCGGGCCGTCCAGGTTGGGGGAGCCAGGCGCAGCGCGATGCCCCTAGCGTTTCAAGCAACGTTGGAGGCGATCCGAACCGTCGTTCGGCGCTCAGTGGCCCGAGAATGGCCCGAAACCAACGCAAGAACGGGAACCGGATCGCTCCGATTCCCGTTTGATTCCGTTTGGTTGAACGAGCGGGTTGGCTGCGCGAACGCTCTCACGGGGAGGGTTCCGGAGAGGCGAGAGCAGCAGAAAAAAACCGGTGTCGATGCTTGGGGCCCTCGGAGCGAGCCAGCTGCGTAGAAACCCCGGGGCTTAGACGCTCGGGACATTTGACCCACCGATGCTCGCCAGAAGTGACCCACTGCGGGCCGCACTCTCCGCGCGGGCCGCGCCGCGGAAGCGGCGTGGCTCGCGTGGCGTGATGTACGGTTTGGTTTCGTCCATTACCTCGGGGATCCGCCGGTGCACCATGCCGGCGACCCCACGGAGGACGCTCTCGCGTCATGGATCGCCTTCCCGCGGTGGCGGATACACACCGGAGCCGCCGAAGTTTCTCCCCAAGAAGCCGAGCGCTCGCTCGAGCGTCTCGAAGCAGGGCACCGCGGCCTCGCGGAGGACGTCGAGGTCGATCATGCGGGTCATGGGCAGCTGGTCGAGCGTGGGCTTGTAGGCGCGTCCGAGAGGCAGCTGCTGGGTCAGCCACTCCTTCACTCCGCGGCGCACCTCCCAGCCAGCGCCGTCCCAGCGGGTGCCGGGTTGGAGTCCCGGCCGACCGTCGAGCGGCTTGCCCGCCATCGCCGCGACACAAGGCAGGAAGAGGACCTCGTATTCCGGATGCAGGAGCACGATCGCCGTCGGGCAGGGCGGAGCAAGGTTCGCGATGGCTTCGGCCAGTTCAGGACCCTTCGCCCTCGGGCAGGCGTCGTCTTCGTCACGGAGGAAGAGGAGCGCGCCCGCGTAGCCCTTGGAGCGGACGAACTCGATGCCCTTCTCGAGCCCTCGCGGGAGATGGATGTTCTTCCAGCGGATGGGCCGCGACCACGGCGCGCCAAATCCCACAGCGGGGCCGAGGCGGTGGATGAGGTTGCCGACGGCGTCGACTTCCCCATGCCCCTCGACCAGGACGTAGCCCTTCAAGGCGTCGCGTCCTCCGCGAAGTCGAGCTCCTGCTGCAAGCCTTCCGCCACCATCAGCTCACCGAGCCGCAGGAGTTGGCGACGTACCGCCTCCTTCTGCGAGGCTTTCAAGGGCCTGACGGTCGTCGCTCCGTCCCGCCGGTCCACCACGCGGACCTCCTCGACACCCAGGAGATCGAGGAGCTCGGGGCTGTGGGTCGTGATGACGACCTGGCTGCGCTGGCCAGCCTCGCGCAGAAAATCGACCAAGAGTGGCAGCGCGCCGGGATGGACCGTGAGCTCCGGCTCCTCGACACCCACGACCGCGAGCGATGGAACCTGAAGTAAGGCCGAGACGATCCCGGCGACACGCAGGGTGCCATCGGATTCCTGGTCCGCCCCGAACCACTTCTTGCGCGAGCTCGAGGTGTGCAGGAACTCCGCCACCAGGTACCCCGCGGCCTTGGCGATCCGGACGTCTTCGATGTCACCGGCCAGCTTGTGAAGGGCGGCGACCAGCTCGGGCTTCCAGGTCTCTTCCGGCTGGTCCTGCAGGATCGAGACCCAGTTCTCGCCGTGCCGCTGCATCGGCCTCTCCGGACTGTACTTCTGCGGCTGTCGCAGCGTGTCCGGGAAGATCGAATACACGGCGATACTCTTCAGTGCGTCGAACAGCGGCTGGAATCGCTCGTCTCCCCCCACCGTCGGCAGCGCGAGGCCCACTTCGTTGACCTGCGGGAGCAGTCCCGCCGGGCCGGACCACCGCCCACTCTCGACGCGGAAGCGGTCGCACACGCCAGCGCGGAGCACGGAGGCTTCCTCCCATTTGACCCGGTACTCGGCTTGCTTGTCGCCGGCGAGCTCGAAGGCATAGGTGCACGTACGGTCCGCGAGCTCGAGCTCGGCGCGAATGGCCACGTTGAAGGGCCGCCCGTTGCTCCAGCGACGAACGGCCGCGATGCCATTGCGGTGAGTGATGGCCCCGCCGAGCCCGATGTGCATCGCATCCCGGAGGAAGTTCAGGACGTCGACGACATTGCTCTTTCCCGAACCGTTGCCGCCAACGAACGCCGTGAACGGGCCGAACGATATCGTCACGGCCTCGTCGAGGCTGCGGTAGTTGGAGACGAATAGCTTGCGGATCACGGCGATGCCTCGCTTCCTCGGCGGCACCATCTTGAACCGGGGCGGGCCGCAGGCCAAGTGAGTGACCCGGTCCCGGGCACTGTCAGTACCGTGGACTCCAGACCTCGATGGGATGGCGCATCACCCCATAGCCCCACGGTCGCGCCTCACCCGTTTGCCCGTGTCCCCTCCCGCAACCCCATCACCCGACGGTCGGTCTCGGTGCACGAAGAGTCTGAGCGCTGCGGCTGAACGCGGCTGCACGCTCTGCGCGATCGCTTCCCGCGAGCCCTGCGGGCCGCGCCGAAACCCCGCGTACCCGCCGCTGCCGAACGTCCCCCACGCGCCCCTCCACGCTCCGCACCCCACCGCTCACCAAGCAGCAACCCCCCGAGATCCCCGCGCTCCAGTGCCTCCACGCGGGGGAGGATTTGCTCTGCTTGTTGGTCCTTGGGGCCCCGGGGCCCCAAGGACGGGTTCAAATCCTTCCCGGGGACAAAACTGAAAACCCCCGGGGCACGGGGGTTCAGGATCGGACTCTTGGTTGCGCGGGAAGGATTTGAACCTTCGACCTTCGGGTTATGAGCCCGACGAGCT
>CAYZQO010000082.1:0-24617 GCA_964480725.1 uncultured Polyangiaceae bacterium
GACGACGACGACGACGACGACGACGACGACGACGACGACGACGACGACGACGACGGAGGCGAGCGAGCGGTTGCGGCCGACGAGGACGGCGCGGTGGTGGACGGGGCGGCATCGGGCGGGGCCCGCTCGGGTGGCACCAGTACGACCGTTGCGTTCGCTCTGGCCGTGGGCGCGCTCGCGATCGGCGTCGGGGTCGGCTGGGTCCTCGCCACGCAGGGCGTGGGCACTGGCGGGAGTGCCCAGTTCGGTCCCGTCGGCTCGGCCAGCGCGACCCCATCGGAGAAGTGCGCGGCTTGGCGCGACAAGCTCTGCGCCGAGGCGGGCGAGAAGTCTTCGGCCTGCACGCAGGCCAAGAGCGCGATCGAGGTGCTGCCGGCCAGCGCCTGCGGCGCGGCCCTGCGTCAGATCCCGGCGACGGTCGCCCACGTGAAGACCTTGCGGGCGGGCTGCGGCACGCTCATCGAAAAGCTCTGCAAGGACCTGGGGGAAACCTCGCCGACCTGCCAGATGGTCACCGAGCGAACCGAGTCCTTCCCCCCGTCCCGCTGTCAGGAGATGCTCGACCACTACCCCGAGGTCCTCGGTCAGCTCCAGCAGATGGCGGCGCGAGGAGCCGGCGGCCCACGGGGGGGTATGTCCCCGGGTGCGCGGCCGCGACCGGCGTCGCCGGGAGCGGGGCCTCAGAGCAGCGCGTCGATGCCGGGCACCCCGGCGACTCCGCCGCCGGCCCCCGTCACGTCGAAGTGAGCCTCAGCAGCGCCGTCACGCTGTCGCGCCGCGGGGTGCGCGCCGGCATCGGCGCTGGAAAATGGCGGCCAGGAGGTGGGTAGCGTACTATTCCTGGCATGCGCCGCTTCCCGGTCGTGTCCTCCGCCCTCCTCCTTGGCACCCTGCTCGCCGGGGGCTGCCTCAGCGAGGAGGAGGAGCGGCCGCCGGGCATCGAGCTCGGGTCGGGCAACACTGGCACCGGAACCGTCGGGGGCGACGGGGGCGGTGAGGGAGGCCGGATCGGTACGGGTGGCAGCCCCAGCACCGGCGGTGCGGCAGGGGCCCCCAGCGGTACTGGCGGGCTCGAGGCCGACACCGTGCTCGAGGCGACGCTGAGCACCACCGACGGGTTCACGTTCCGAGGCGACGGCCGGATTTTCAATGTGGATTCGGTGAACGTACCCCTGGTCGTCGTCGCCGACGCTCCGGGCGGGAAGACGGTTTCCGCGTCGGTCGAGGCGGGGGATGAAGTGAGCCTCAACGGGGTGGTCGAGTCGGCAGCGACCTGGGTGCTGGTCGAGTCGGAGGAGGCGAACTGGTACTCGACCTGGCAGCAAGTCAACACGAGGGACAGTGCTCCGGAGATCCTTTTCGCGGTCACGTCGTCGGACATAGGCGAGCTGGCCGCCGTGGCCGGCTCAACGCTCTTGCCGGCGATGGCTCAGGTCGTCGTGCGGGTGGAGAATGCGCTCCGCGATGGGGTCGAGGCAGACGCGCAGATCGAGGGCGCGAGCGCCGTCCTCTATTCGCTCAATCCCACCTTCGACACGATCGTTCCGTCCGATCGTTGGGGGTACGTGGTGCTGCTCAACGTGCCGGCGGATGAAGTAGCGAGCTCCGTCAACCTCACGGTCACGGCGGGCGGTGACACCAGGGTCGTTCCCGTGAGGGTGCAGGGCGGCGCGGTCACCGCGGTCGTCGTGACGATGGAGTGAGCCGGGGCGCGCGGTCGCGTGTGGTCGTGGCGTTGCCCCTTGCTGAACCGACCGCCGGGCGTTATTCGTGGCCCGCGTGAGCAAGCTCATTGACGGTAAGGCGGTGGCCGCCACGGTTCGCGCCGAGGTGGCCGAGGGCGTGGTCGCGTTCGTGAAGCAAACGGGGCGCGCGCCGGGTCTCCATGTCGTGCTCGCGGGCGAGGATCCGGGCTCCGTCGTCTACGTGCGCAACAAGGAGAAGGCGGCGCGCGAGGTGGGGATGGTCGGGGAGGTGCACCGGCTCCCCGAGTCCGTCAGCGAGGCGGAACTCCTGGGGCTGGTGCGGACCCTCAACGCCGACGCGACCGTGGACGGCGTGCTCGTCCAGTTCCCGGTACCCAGGCAGGTGCGGGCCTCCGAGGTGCTGCGCACGATCGACCCCGGTAAGGACGTGGACGGGCTGCATGCGCTCAACGTCGGGCGACTCTGGTCCGGAGACGACGGCCTCGCGCCCTGCACGCCACGCGGGATCCTGCGCCTGATCGCCGCGGCCGGGGTGACGCTGAAGGGAGCCCGCGCCGTCGTCGTGGGCCGGAGCAACCTGGTCGGTAAGCCGGTGGCGGCGCTGCTCCTCGCCGAGCACGCCACGGTCACCCTGGCGCACTCGCGCACGGCGGAGCTGCCGGACCGCTGTCGGGAGGCTGACGTGCTCGTCGCCGCCATCGGCCGCGCGCGGATGATCCCGGGTGACTGGATCAAGCCTGGGGCGTGCGTCATCGACGTGGGGATGAACCGCGACGAACAGGGCAAGCTCTGCGGCGACGTGGACTTCGCCAGCGCGGAGGCGGTCGCTGGCTCCATCACGCCGGTCCCGGGTGGGGTGGGGCCAATGACCATCGCGATGCTGCTGGAGAACACCCTGCGGGCGGCGCGCGCACGGCTGGGTCGCTGAGGCGAGCCGGTCCGGAGACGGGCTCGCCGCGGTGCGGGTCACGGGCGAGGGTAGCGTGCGGGATCGACCCCGCAGGCTCGCGCGACGGCGTCCAGCACCTCGTCGGCGCGGGCGAGGGTTTCGGCGAGCGAGCCGTCGTTGTCGATGACATGGTCCGCGAGCGCGATTTTCTTCCGGAGGGGGAGCTGCGCGGCGATCCGGGCCTGCACGGCCTCGGCCGAGGTCCCGTCCCGGGCGGTGGCCCGCTGGAGCTGGTGGGGCTCGCTCGCGGAGACCACCACGAGCGGGCGGAGCGCCTCAGTGAGGTTCACTTCCACGAGCAGCGGGACCTCGCTGCAGGCGAGCGGCTCGCCCGCGCGCTCGAGCGCGGCGAGCCGCTCTCGCCGGAGCGCTTGGATCCGCGGGTGCGTCACCGCCTCCAGGCGCCCACGCACGGCAGGATCCGCGAAGGCGAGCCGGGCAACGGCGGCGCGGTCGAGCGCTCCGGCGGGCGTCAGCACACCGGGACCGAGCTCTCGGGCCAGCGCGGCGAGCCCCTCGGAGCCGGGCGCGGTGACCTCGCGTGCGAGCTCGTCGGCGTCGAGGACCGGCAGGCCGCGCGCGCGGAAGCGGCGCGCGACCGTGCTCTTGCCGGTGCCGATACCACCGGTGAGGCCGAAGACCCGCAGCGGCACGGCGCTCACCCTAGCACCGCCGCGTGCTATGCGTGCGGGGTGCCCGGCCGCGACCACCAGCCGTCGAGCCCCCGTCGCGGCCTCGGCGCGGCGTCGCTCCTCATCGGGTTTGGCGTCGTCGCCTGCGGAGGTCCTCGGGCGCCAGCCGCTCCGGACGAGCCGCGCGCTGCGGGGGCGCTCGTCGAGGGGGGCGTGGCCCCCAACACCGGAGCGATGGTGTCGCCGGTCGAGGACCGGTCCGGCGACGGGACGGGCACCGCGGGGGGCGACAGCCGGGCTGACGGGGAGGTCCCCGCGCTGGATCCCGCGGCGGTCGCCTGGCGCTTCCGCGCCGGCTCGCCTTCCCCGGGGGTCGCGGTCGCCGAGGATGGCACCGTGTACGTCCCGACCCACGAGGGACACGTGCTGTCCCTGTCCGCGGAGGGACGGCTGCGCTGGGCGTACAATGTGCAGACCCCCGCGGTCGGCGCCGTCGTCGTCCCCGGAGGGGGCCTCGTCGTGGGCACGCAGGACGGGAAGCTCCACTCGCTGCGCGCCGATGGCACCCGGATCTGGAGCCTCCAGCTGCCGTTCTCGTTCGCGACCGAGCTCGTGCTCGGGGCGGGGGGGCTCGTGCTCTTCGGCGATCGCTCCGGGGCCGTGGCGGCGGTCGACCGCTTCGGCGCCGTGCGCTCCCGGTGGCCGATCTCGGGGGGGCTCGGCGCGCCCCCGCTCGCGCTGCCCGGCGGTGGGGCCGCCGCGCTGAGCACCGAGGGGCGGCTCTTCTGGGTCGGGGCCGGGCCAGCGCGGTCGATCGAGCTCGGGGTTGCGGCGAGCGGAGCGCGGCTGACGAGCCGCGCGGGTGATTTGCTGGCGATCACCGAGCGGGGCCTCCTGGTTGTGCGTGGCGGCTCGGTGGCGCGGCGTCTGCCGCCGGTGGCGGCCGTGGTCGCGCGCGGGGACGGGTTCGTCACGGTGTCCTCCGCCGGCGTCCTCTCCTTTCGATCCCGCGACGGCGAGGTCGAGGTCGAGCACCGGCTCGTCGCGCCCCCGAGCGCCGAGCTCGCCGTCGACGCGGCGGGGATTGTGTACGTCCCCACCACGACGGGCGCGCTCGTCGCCGCCACTCCGGCCGCCGTGCGCCCGCAGCAGGTCACGGGGCGCGCCTTGCTGAGCCCCGTGCTCGACCCGGGCCGCGGGCGCCTGATCCTAGCCAGTGGCGACGGTTCGGTCCTCGCTGCCGCAACCGAGGGGCTGGCACCCTGAAGCGATTGGCCGATCCGGGGCGAGATCGCGGCTCGGGCCGCGATCGAGAGCCGATTGCGTTGACGGCTCCGAGGGGCACCGGCACGATCCTCCGCTGATGGCACAGCCAATGGGCCCGTTTCCCGTCGACCCCGCCAAGAAGAAGGGGGCGGGGCTGCTCCTCGGGTGTGGCGGGGCAGGGTGTGGGTTCTCCCTCCTCCTGCTCATCACCGGGGCGGTCCTGCTCTACTTTGGGATGCAACCGAAGACCGACGAGGCGATGCCGTTCGCCTTCATCGTCCTCGGCCTGGCCTCGCTGGTGGGGTTCGTCGGGGCGATCCTGCTGATCGTCGGCGTCGTCAAACGCCGCGGCTGAGCGCTGCGCTCCGCTCCGTCGCCCCCGTTGGGCGCGGGCGGGGGCTCAGCCGACGATCAGGTTCAGGATCTTGCCGGGGACGTACACCAGCTTCTTCAGGGCCTTGCCCTCGACGAAGCGCCGGACGTTCTCGTCGGCGAGGGCCGCCTCGCGGGCCTGCTCCTCGCTTGCGTCGCGGGCGAGCAGCGCCCGACCGCGCACCTTGCCGTTCACCTGGACGCCGATCTCGAGGACGTCATCGACGACGAGCGCCGGATCGTGGGCGGGCCAGGGGACATTGGCGACGCTCGGCGTGTGCGCGAGGCCGCCGCCCGCGGTGTCTCCGCTCGCCCAGAGCTCCTCGGCGAGGTGCGGCGCGAACGGCGAGAGCATCAGCACCAGCCACTCGGCAGCCTGGCGCGGGGTTCGCTCCAGAGGGGCGAGGTGGTTGACCAACTCCATCATGGCGCTGATCGCGGTGTTGAAGCGGAGCGCCTCGATGTCCTCGCCGACCTTCTTGAGCGTCTTGTGGAGGAGCCGCTGGGTGGGGGCGTCCGGCGCCGCGTCGGAGAGCGGTCGCGTCGCCAGCGCGTGCACGCGGTCGAGAAAGCGGCGGACGCCCTTGATCCCCGCCATCTGCCACGGTTTTACCTGCTCGAGCGGGCCCATGAACATCTCGTACACGCGGAGGGCGTCGGCCCCATGCTCGCGGACCACGTCGTCGGGGTTGACGACGTTGCCGCGGCTCTTGCTCATCTTGAAGGCGACGCTGTTGACGCGGATCCGCTCGTCCGCCTTGAGGCGGAGGGCCCCGGCTTTCCTCTCGACCGCGTCCTCGGTGACGCGCACGGCGGCCACGGGGGCGCCGGTTTCGGTGTCAACGTGCTCGTCATCGCCCTCGCCGGCCTTGACGCGGTCGGCGCTCACCCAGGCCCCATCCGCGGCCTGGTACGCGACGAGCTGCGGCTCGCCGAGGATCATCCCCTGGTGGACGAGCCGCTGGAAGGGCTCCGGGTGCTTGACCACGCCGAGATCGAAGAGCACCTTGTGCCAGAATCGGGCGTAGAGCAGGTGCAGTACGGCGTGCTCGGAGCCGCCGACGTACAGATCCACCGGCATCCAGTCGTCGTAGGCGCTCTCGTCGAAGATGGCGCGGTCGTTGCGCGGGTCGAGGTACCTTAGGTAGTACCAGCAGGAGCCCGCCCACTGCGGCATGGTGTTCGTTTCGCGCGCGAACCAGGCCCCGTCGCGCTGGAAGAAGCGCCAATCGACGGCCTTGGCGAGCGGCCCGGCGGGGTCGCCGGGGCGGAAGTCCTCGAGCTCAGGGAGCAGGAGCGGCAGCTCGCCCTCGTCCAGGGGGATCGGGTGAGCGTAGTCGATCTGGTGGGGGTCGCCGCGGCGCGGATCGCCCGTCGTCCGCACGGGGAAGTAGATCGGGATCGGCTCGCCCCAGTAGCGCTGGCGCGAGAAGACCCAGTCGCGCAGCTTGTAGTTGACCTTGGCGGCGCCGACACCCCGGGCCTCCAGCCACGCGGTGACATTGCGCTTCATCTCGGCCGTGGGTTGGCCGGTGAACGGTCCCGACTGGACGGCGATGCCGGGCTCGGTGAAGGCGGCCGTGGGGGCGCCGTGCAGCTCGCCGTCGGGGGAGACAACCTCGATGATAGGCAGCCCGAACCGGGTCGCGAATTCGAAGTCGCGCTCGTCGTGGGCGGGGACAGCCATGATCGCGCCGGTGCCGTAGCTGCCGAGGACGTAGTCGGCCGTGAAGACGGGGACCTGGACGCCGTTGACGGGGTTGACGGCCAGCGCGCCAGTGTCGACGCCCGTCTTCTCCCGGTTCGTCGTGCGCTCCAGATCGCTCTTGGAGCGAGCCGCGGTCACGTACCGCTCGACCTCGGCGCGCCGCTCGGGTGTCGCGATGGCGAGCGTGAGCGGGTGATCGGGGGCGATCACCAGGTAGGTGGCGCCGAAGAGCGTGTCCGGCCGGGTCGTGTAGACGCGGAGCTTCTCGCCGCGCCCCGCCAGCGCGAAGTCCACCTCCGCGCCCTCGCTGCGCCCGATCCAATCGCGCTGCTTGAGCTTCGTCTCCGGCCAGTCGAGCCCGTCGAGGTCGGCGGCGAGGCGATCGGCGTAGGCTGTGATCCGGAGCTGCCACTGGCGTAGGGGCTCGCGGACCACCGGGTGCCCGCCGCGCTCGCTCTTGCCGTCGATGACCTCTTCGTTCGCGAGCACCGTGCCCAGGGCAGGACACCAGTTGACCGGGACCTCCGCCTGGAAGGCCAGTCCACGGCGGAACAGCTGGAGGAAGATCCACTGGGTCCAGCGCACGTAGCCGGGGTCGGTGGTGTCGATCTCCCGCGACCAGTCGTAGGAGAAGCCGAGCATCTTGAGCTGACGCCGGAAGGTCTCGACGTTGGCCGCCGTGGTCACGGCCGGGTGGGTGCCGGTCTGGATGGCGTGCTGCTCGGCGGGGAGCCCGAAGGCGTCCCAACCCATGGGGTGCAGGACGTCCCAGCCGCACATCCTCCGGTACCGAGCGACGATGTCCGTGGCGGTGTAGCCCTCCGGGTGCCCCACGTGCAGGCCGTGGCCGGACGGGTAAGGGAACATGTCGAGGACGTAGAGCTTGGGCCGCCCTGCGCGCCGCTCGGCGCGGAAGGTGCGGTGGTCCTCCCAATAGCGCTGCCAGGCGGGCTCGATGGCGAGGTGGTCGTAGGCCATGGCGCGTTCGTGTAGCAGATCCACTCGCCCTCCGGGGCCACGAATCGGGCCTGTGGCCGGCACTCGCGACGTGACGGTGCTGGATTTGGACACCTGTGTTACGGTTACGCCGCCATGATCACCGTGGGTTGCGCGGGATTCGCCGTACCGGCCACGCGGTACTTCAAGGAGTACCTGTTCGTCGAGGTACAGGAGACTCACCTCGCGGTGCCGGGGCCGGGCACGGTGCGTCGTTGGCGGAGGGAGGCCCCGCCGGGCTTCGAATTCGCGCTCCTCGGGCCGCGGGAGATCGGCCAGGAGGGCTTTCGGCCGGGCAAGGTGGTCGAGAACGCCCTGCGCGTCCTCACGGAGGTGGCGGCCGAGCTCGAGTCACAGACAGCCGTGTTCGTGGCGCCCCCCGACTTCACCTCGGCGCGGGCGAACAAGCTGGCGCTCAAGGAGTTCCTGCGGCTGGTCGGGCGGCATTTCCAGCGAGTCGTCTTCGACGTGAGCGCCGCTTGGGATCCGGAGGAGGCCGACGAGATCGCCGAGGAATCAAAGGCCCTCGCGGTGCGCGATCCCCTTGCGTCGGGGCTGTCCAAGCGGAACGTGGCCTATTATCGCCTGCCCGGTCCGGCCGGGCACAAGTCGCGGTACGAGGATCCGGCGATCGAGCGGCTCGCCGAGATCGCCGCGGGCAACGTGGAGCAGGCGGCGACCTACGTGTTCACGAACGTGGACATGTTCGCCGATGCCAAGCGCTTCAAGCGGTCCATCCGAATCTAGTCTTGGCGCGTCGGCGCGGCGCTACGGCATGGAAACAGCGAGGCGCCCGGGCCGGGGGCCCGAGCGCCTCACGATGGAGCGCCAACGGGGGGCCGCTGGCGCCGACTCGACGCGACCGGATCAGCCGCCCGCGCCGGCGGCGCCGATGTCCTCGCTGTAGTCGAGGCACTCGGTGATGCAGTCGACGCCCGCGGCGCCTTCCGCGTCGACGACGCAGTTGATGAGGGCGTTGGTTTCCGCCAGCGGATCATTGGCCTCGACGAGCACGGCCGCCTGGTCGCAGTCCGCCTCGTTGTAGTAATACTCGTCCTCTTCCCAGGCCACCTCGATGCAGCTCTGGTAGCTCACGAACTCGTCGATGCAGTCGGGACTCTCGTTCGGCCCCGTCAGTTCGCCGGTTTCCGTGTCCCAGCCGATCGTGTCCGAGGTCGCCGCGCAGGCGGTGAGCTCAGCCTCGCAGTTGGCGAGCATGCAATCGACGCAGGGGTTGTCCTCCGGCTCGCTGCCGCCTGTGGCCGAGCCGCCGGTGGTGGTCGAGCCGCCGGTGGTGGTTGAGCCGCCGGTGGCGGTCGAGCCGCCGGTGGTGGTTGAGCCGCCCGTGCCCGCTCCGGCGCCGCCCTCGTCGCCGTCCTCCCCGCCTTCGCCACCCTCGCCCGTGTCGGCGCCGGCGATGCCTTCGTCGTCCGGATCACCCTCGCTGATGGTGCAGGCCACCGCCACGGAACCAATGACAAGACTCAAGCTCGCGATTTTCAGCCAAGACTTCATGTCCATCTCCCTTTGGCGCCGCGCCAGGCGCGCCACCGTTTCGCTCACCCTCGTTTTACCGGCGACCGCTGCCGGCGCAAGTCTGGACCGAGCCGTCTCGGTCCGAGCCGGATCCCCTCGACATCGCGAAGGAGCCGCGTTCGCGACGCCGCTCGGGCGGCACCCGAGGAGCGCAATCTAGCGGCCAGAAACCCATGCCGTCAAACCCGGCGGCCGGGGGACCCTTGGCGGTTCCTCGGCGGCGGTGGATGGACGGGCGGAGGCGGACGCGTATTCTCTCCGGCGCGCGGAGTCGCTGCCACCTGCGACCGAGAGCCGCGGCGCCGGTGGGGCTTTGTCGCGGGGCCTCAATCGTTAGGGGCGGGGGGGGCGCTCCGTCGCTTGGCTTCGGGCGTCTCGTCGCCCGTCCTGCCGAGTGTCGGCGGGGGATCTGGCGACTTACCGGCGGGCCGGCCTCTGGCGGTTCCCTGGCGATCTTCGCTGGCGGGGTGAGGTCGCGGGCCGCCCGGCGAGGCCGGGGCGCTCTCGATCGTTCCCGGGGCGCTGCGGAACCCCGCCACGAACACGGCGAGCGCGAGCAGCCACCAGGGCGTATTGCCCAGCACCGCGTACGGCGTGCCGGCCCCTAGCCAGGCGATCTCGGCGGTGAAGGCCTCCTCGCGGAAGGTGCCGCCGTGGCGCACCGTTCGCCCCACGGGATCCACGAAACCGCTGACCCCGCTGTTCGTCGAGCGGACCAGGAACCGACGGTGCTCGACGGCGCGGAGCTTGGCGAGCGCGAAGTGGATCCAGGGCTCCGTGGAGTCACCGAACCAGGCGTCGTTCGTCATGTTGACGAGCAGGTCCGGGGTCCCGCTGCGGACGATGCGATTGACGAAAGCGGGGAGGATGTCCTCGTAGCAGATGAAGAGGGCGATCTGCCGCTCCCCGAACGGGAGCGGGCGCAGCGACGTTCCCGGCGAGAAATGGCCGGAGTTGGGGGACCACTCGTAGAGGATCGGCAGCCAGTCGCCGAGCGGCAGGTACTCGCCGAAGGCAAGGAGGTAATGCTTGTCGTAGCGGCAATCCGGGCACACGACCCCGTTCGCGTCTGCCAGCAGGCCGGAGTTGTACATCGCGTACTGGCGAGGGCCGGGGACCGGGCGGTAGAGGACGGCCCCGACGATGGCCGGGACGCCGAGCCGGGCGGTGACGCGCTCGCGCAGCGCCTCGGCGGCATCTTCCTCGGGCAGCGCCGACATGACCGACGTCTCGCTCCAGACGACCAGGTCGAGAGGGCCGGACTCACGGAGTTGCTGGGTCAACCGCAGATGGCGACGGAGCCCCTCGACCTTCTCCGAGCGCTTGCCGAAGAGACTCATGTTCGCCTGCACGATGCCGACGGTGGCCTTCGGAGCCGCGGCGACGGCCGCGTCGACCTGGGGGATGCGAACGGCGCCGTAGAGCAGGGCGCCGATGACGAGCGCGGTCCAGCGCGCGCAGCGGCGCCAGCGCTCCGTTCGCGCCGCGGCGCGGGAGCGGGGGCGCATCGTCGGTCCCGCCTGGCGGGCCTCGAGCCACCCCAGGATCGGCTCCGCGAGGACCAGATTGGCCCCCACCATCACCATCACCACGGCGATTGGACCGCCGAGCTCCGCCAGCTGCAGGAGCGCCGGGACCTGGTGTACGGTCGCCGCATAGGTCCAGGGGAAGAGCAGCGGGAACGCAAGCTCGCTGGCGGCAAACGCGGCCGCGAAGACGAGCCCCGGCGGCCAACCACGGCGAGCCGCGCGTGCGTACAGCCAACCGCAGAGGGCCATCCTGCCCGCCTGGTATCCGGAGAGGATCACCACGAACAGCCAGCACAGCGCGGTCGGGAAGCCGCTGAACGTCACCAGCATCTCGTTCAGCCAGTAGAAGCCGAAGAGGGTCATGGTGAAGCCGGCCACCCACCCGGACGCCGTGGCCCGGCCGACCGAAGCCCCGCGGAGCGCGACGATGAGGGGGACCAGCGCGACGAAGGAGAGGGGCCAGAGATCCACCCCAGGAAAGGCCAGGAAGTAGGCAAAACCCGAGGCGAAGGCCAGCGCGTGGGCGGGCCAGCGGGCGACGAGTGGGGCAGACGGCGTCACGACCGTCCCCGTCACGGTGTGCCCGTCAGTGGTGGTGTGGGCGCCGCCGGTCGTGCCATTTCGGGTCCCGTCGCCGAGCCGGCGGGCCGCGGACGGCCCCGCCTCGGCGGAGATGCCTCGGCGCGGGCGGTCGAGGGGCTGGCCGGGGAGTTCGCTGGGGCTCGTCTCGCGTCCGTGGCGTCCGCGGATCGGGGCGGCGCCAAGGCGGGTGTCTCGGCGGCGCCCGACTCACGCATCGGCGCCGTCAGGTCTGCGCACGCCAACGGACCGAGCGCGGCGAGGATGAGGGTCGTTAGGACGCGCATGGGCGCCTAGTTACGGCGGACCCCGGCCATGGCGCAAGGCCCGCGTTCGTCCCCATGGCCAGCGGGCGCCGCTCCCGGTTTGGGCGCCACGTCTTAGACCGAGGGCTGGGGGCGGTGCCGCCTTGCCAGCCGAGCCCGCGGCGAGAATGATGCACCGAGGATGCCGACCATCCTGCACATCGAGGACGATCCGGCCAATCGCTTGCTGGTGCGCAAGCTGCTCGTGCCCCAAGGCTTCGAGGTGATCGACGCCGTCGACGGGATCGAGGGGATCCGCAAGGCTTGCGCCCAGCGACCCGATCTCATCCTCGTCGATATCGCCATTCCCGGCATGGATGGCTACGAGGTGACGCTGCGCCTGCGTGCCGAGCCCGGGCTGCACGGCGTCCCCATTGTGGCGATCACGGCGGAGGGGAGCCGGGACGCCAGCCTCGCCGTGGGTTGCGACGGCTTTCTGCAGAAGCCCATCGACGCGCGCTCGTTCGCGCGGGACGTCCGCGGCTACCTCACCGGTCATCGCGAGGCGAGCGAGCCGGCGCGGACGGACGTACACCTGCGCGCCCAGAGCCAGCGCATCGTCGGCCACCTCGAGGAGAAGATCGCCGAGCTCAGCGCGGCGAACCAGCAGCTTCGGGAGGTCGCCGAAGCGCGCAAGGCCTTCTACCGGAATGTCTCGCACGAGCTCGCGACGCCGATGACCCCCATCGTGGGGTACGTCAAGTTGCTCCGTGACGGTGAACTCGGACCGCTCAGCACGGCGCAGGGCAAGGCGCTCGGCGCGATGGACGACTGCGTCCAGCGACTCCGAGGGCTCATCGAGAACCTGCTCGACGTCACCGCGCTCGAAACCGGCAAGCTGCGGTTCGCGCTCCACGAATACGACCTGGTCGAGGTCGTGCGGCGGGTGGTCGATCGGTACCGGGAGTCGATCGACCAGAAGTCGGGTCAGCTCCTGCTCGAGCTCCCCGAGGCGCTGCCAGGGCTGGGCGACGGCGCTCGGATCGGGCGCGCGCTCGAGCAACTGGTCGACAACGCGGTGAAATTCACCCCGGCTGGTGGCGCCGTCGGGGTGCGGGCCCGCTTCGGTGGGGGAGGCACCTTCGAGCTCTGCGTCGCGGACACGGGGCCCGGGCTGTCTGCGGGGCTGCTCGAGCGGGTCTTCGAGCCCTTCTATCAAGTCGACGCGTCACCGACCCGGAGTCACGGCGGCACCGGCGTGGGGCTCGCCATCGCTCGGGGGATCGTCGAGGGGCACGGGGGCATGGCCCGAGCTGAGTCGCCCTCCTCGGTGGTGATCGGAGGGTGCCCCCTGCGCGGAGCCGCGTTCCACCTGTTGTTCCCTGCCCGCCCGCCCTCGACGCTGATGGCGATCGGGGCGCCGCGCTGACGGCGGGCGACCGAGGCCGGCGGGCTCCCGCCAGGGAGCGCGGCGCGGGCTCATCGGCAACCGCGGCTGTTGCTGACTCGGCGGGGCCACATTGCGCCGGCGCGACCCGGGCCCGGCGCCAGCCACCCGGCGGAGCGGGCTGAGGCATCCAAGCCTCGTGCGATACCTTGGAGGCACCGACGTCCCTTCAGCAACACCTCGCTGACGAGCGGCAATCAGCGAGAATCACGAGGAGATCCGAGACTGCCAGCGCCGCCGTGGCCCCGGTATTGAATGGAATGTCACCGGCGCCTCCGCTGCACGCTCGTGCAGGTCGGGACCGGAGGAGCCTCGGACCGAGAAACGACAAGAAGTATTGTCGCTCAAGTTGCTGATTTTAAACGACTTTGTGAGACTGCGTAGAGCGCGACGGCGGCGGCGACCGAAGCGTTGAGGGAGTCTATCGCACCTTGTCTCACGATCGAAGCGAGCTGCGAGCAGGCATGACGAACGGAGCGCCGAAGCCCCTCGTGCTCGTTGCCGATCACCAGGATGGTGGGGAGCGTGAGGTCGCAGTCCGCGATGGCGGTTTCGGCGCGCGCCTCGAGCCCGATCACCTGTACCCCCCGAGCTCGCGCCGCTTCGAGCCAGCCCACGAGGGAGCCCACGCGGCAGAGCGTGGCGTGCTCGATGGCTCCGGCGGACGCGCGGAAGGTGGCGGCCGTCAGGGGCGCCGAGGCGTGTTCGGGCCACACGATCGGTGCTGCGGCGATGGCCAAGGCGCTCCGGACGGTGGCGCCAAAGTTCTGCGGGTCCTGGATCTGGTCGAGGGCGAGCGCGACGAGCGACGGGCGCTCGAGGAGTTGCATCGCGTCGGTGAGTGCGAGGGGGGGCGCCCAGGCGATCGCGCCCTGGTGCTGACCCGGCCCCGCGAGGGCGTCGAGTTCGGCTCCCCGCAGGCGGGCGACGGCCTGCACCCCCTGGTCGCGCGCGAAGCGCGCGAGCGCGTCGAGGCGGGGCAAGGGTCGCTCGTCGATCGCTACCCGGAAGAGCGACGGGCCCCGAGCCCGGATCGCCTCGCGGACCGGCTGTAGCCCCGCGATCAGGCGTTCCTCGGACGCAGGGGCGGCGTCTCGGCGTCGGTCGCGCGCGGGGCGGTGGGGGGGCGCGCCACGGCCCCGTTCAGGAGGCGCCATCGATGGCCCCCGCGATCTCGGCGACGATGCTCCGCGCCACCAGCGCGGGATCCGCCGCGTCGCGGATGGGGCGGCCGACGACGAGCAGCGATGAGCCGTCCCGAATGGCCCCTGCCGGCGTCGCGATCCGCTTCTGGTCGTCGTCGCCCGGCCCGGCCAGGCGGATCCCTGGCGTCACCAGGACCGCCTCCGGTCCGACCTCGCGTCGCAGCAGGGCGACCTCCGCGGCCGAGCAGACGAGCCCCGGGACCCCAGCGGCCCGGGCGAGTCGGGCGAGGCGCAACGCCTGGTCCGCAGGCGACGCCGCCACCCCCACCGCGTCGAGGTCGGCCGCGTCGAGCGAGGTGAGGACGGTGACGGCGAGCAGCGTGAGCGGGGCGTCGCCGGCGGCCCGGACCGCGGCGTCGAGCATCGCGCGTCCGCCCGCGGCGTGGATCGTCAGGTAGCGAACGCCGTGGCCCACCGCCGAGCGGACCGCCCGTTCCACGGTCGCCGGGATGTCGTGGAGCTTCAGGTCGAGGAAGACGTCGCACCCGAAGTCGGCCCCGAGGGACACGGCCGCGGGGCCCTCCCGGACGAACAGCTCGAGGCCGACCTTCAGCACGCCGACGCTTTCCGCGACCTGCGCCACGCCCTGGCGAGCTGCCGCAAGGCTCGGGAAGTCGAGCGCGTAGACCAGCCGCCGACGGGCGGACTCGATCGACGTCGGGGTGGCGGGAGGGGGCATCGGGGGAAACCGCGACGGTCCGGAGGCGACAGGGGAGCTGGGGTCTACGGCCCGCAAGCCGGGAGCGGACCGGGGGCGCCGAGAGCTCGCGTCGGCGTCAGAGGCAAGAGCAGAGCGGATCGCCAGGCGGGCAGTTGCAGGGCTTGGCCGCGCCGCCACCGGCCGGCTTGGCGGGGCCGCCCCGGCCGCCGCCCTGGATCGAGCTGGCCTCTGCTTTGGTCTTGGCGAGCTGGGCCTCGAGCTTGGCCCGCTCCGCCTCGTCCTTCGTCGAGGCGAGCTGATCCGCCAGGGCCTTCTGCTTGCGCTCGTTTTCTTCCATGGCGCGCTGGAGTTGCTCCTTCTCGGCCTCGATCGCCTGGCGCTGGGCCTCGAGGGCAGCCTCCTTGGCCTTTTGCTGCTTGGACCAATTGTTGACGGCAACGCCGCCGCCGATCCCACCGATCAGGAGCACGGCCCCGAGCCCGATGGCGGCAAGCTTCAGGTTCTTCTTGGACTTGTCCTGGGCGAGCACGGCCAGGTTCTGCTCGTGGGCTTGGGCGGCGGCGAGCGCCTCCATCTTGGCCCGGTGCTCCGCCTCGGAGCGGGCGCGATCGAGCTCGCCCCGCTGGATCGCCTCGAGCCGCGCCGCCTCTTCCCGTCGGCGCTGTTCCTCGATCCTTCGCGCCTCCTCCTCGGCCTGGAGCCGCGCCTCCTCCGCCTCGCGTCGGGCGCGCTCCTCCGCGGCGCGGCGCTCGGCCTCGGCGCGGGCCCGGGCCTCCTTCTCGGCTTCCTCGGTCTTGATCCGATCCTCTTCGAGGTTCATCAGCTCTTTGAGCGAGAAGAGAACCGAGCTTTCTTTCTGTTCGGCCATGGGCGTTCCTCGAGCGGGGTGGCTCACGGTGAGCGCACCGTGCCGGAGCCACGCCTGCGCATAGCAATCCGCCACGGATTTCTCAACCGGAGCGTGCGGCTAATGTAGACCAGCCGGCGGTGCCGGCCCAGTACGCAGGCATCACGTCCGACCCGGAGCGCGGGGAACCGCTTGGGCGGCCCAAGCCGACGGGTCGGGTTTCTTCGCCCCGGAGGCCCAGGGAGGCGGCGCTCCTGCCGACGGCGGCGTGGCCCAGGCTCACGGCGGAGCAGCTCCCCCGGTCCCTGGGCGCGGCGGGCAAGGGCGCGCCCCGGCGGCGCGGGACGGCAGAAAAATCCACTCGCCGGCGATCCCACCGAGGCGTCAGGGTGCGCTGGCCGGAGGGGGCGCCGGGGGCTCACTCGCGCCAGAAGAGCTTCCACGGGTTGTGCTTTAGGTCGCGGAGCAGTTCCTGTAGGTCGTCGTAGATCGCCTCGTCCATGACCAGGGCCCCGAGGGTGCCCTCGCCGCGCTTGACTCGCGACACCACGTCTCGCACGTCGGTGGCCGCGACCTTCACCTTGGCGGAGGCGTCGGCGACGTCCCGGGTGATCTGCTGGTACCGCTCGAGCTGGTTGTCGGCGGCCAGCGCCCCGGTGAGCTTCTTGGCGTCCTGCAGCACCGACCGAGTGTCGCTCACCAGCGGTGGCAGGTCGCGGTCGAGGGTAGCCGTCGCGCGCTCGACGTTGTTCATGATTCGACCCACCTGCGGGCTAGTGACGTACCGCTCGCGAGCCTCGCGCAGGGTGTCGTTCGCCTCCATCGTCAGGCTCTCCGTGTTGCTCACGATGGCGTCGATCTTCTCGCGGTTGTTGCGGAAGAAGTCGCCGGTTCCCTTGAGCGTGGAGTGCAGTCCGTCGAACGTCTCGGAGAGCTTGGCCTCATTGCGCGAGAGCCCGAGGTAGGCCTTGTGCAGCAGGTCGTAGCCCTCGCTGAGCAAGAGGTCGAGCCGGGGGGGGCTCACGCCGGTGACGATCGCACCGTCCCAGAGCACGGGGGCCTGGCTGGTGCCGGGCTCCACCGCGAGGAACTGCTCGCCGAGCACCCCGCTCGAGGTCACGAACCAGCGGGAGTTGGCGCGCAGCGCCCGCTGGTACTTCTGCTCGATGCGGGCCACCACGCGGATGGGCGGGACGGCCTCCTGCGTGGTCGGGTCGACCTCGCCGCCGCGGAAGTGCACCTCCGCGACGCGACCGATCTGCATCCCCGCCAAGCGCACGGGCGCGCCCGCCTGGAGCGCGCCGGGGTTCTCGAAGTCCACGTAGACGGAGAGCGTCGGCTCCAGGGAGAGGCCCCCCATGACCACGATGAAGCCGGCCAGCAGGGCGAGCGCCATCAGGATGAGTGCTCCGACCTTGGCCTCGATCGAGCGCTGAGACATGGGGTTAGCGTGCCATGGGGGGGAGCGGGGGCGCGAGGAGCGGCGGCGGCGAGGGGTGTGGCGGCGGGGCCGCTCGAGGAGGGTCAGGCCTCGATGGGCCCCTGCGCGCGCCCGTGGATGAATTGCTGGACGATGGGGTCCGGGGAGCTCCGAAACTCGTCCGGCGTACCGAGCAGGAGCACCTCGCCATGGTAAAGCATGACGATCCGATCTGCGATGGCGAAGATGCTCGTCAGATCGTGGGACACCACGATGCTGGTCACCCCGAGTTCGTCGCTCAGCTGCCGAATCAGGCGGTCGACGCGGCGGGCGCTCACGGGGTCGAGGCTGGTCGTCGGCTCGTCGAACAGCACGTAGCGAGGCTCCAGCGTGAGGGCGCGCGCGATGGCCACGCGCTTGCGCATCCCGTCCCCAAGCTCCGCGGGGAAGCGGTCGGCAAAATCGCCCATCTGCACCCGCTCCAGGAGTTCGAGCGCCCGGCGACGGCCCTCCGCGGCGCCAATCCGGAAGTGCTTGCACAGGGGGAGGGCGACGTTCTCGACGCAGGACATGGAGTCGAAGAGCGTCGCGTGCTGAAAGACCATGGCGCACTTCTTCCGGACGGAGAACATCCGGCGCTCGTCGAAGTCGGTGATGTCCTCGCCGTCGATCTGGATGCGGCCGCCGTCGGGGCGCAGAAGCCCCACCAGGTGTTTGATGAGCACGCTCTTGCCGACCCCGGAGGCCCCGATGATAAAGAAGACCTCCCCGTCGGCCACGTCGAAGCTGACCCCCCGGAGCACGCGCTTTTCGCCGAAGCTCTTCTCGAGGTTCCGAAAGGAGATCATCGCGGAGGTGGTGGGTGGGGGCGGTGAGGAGCCGCCCGGATCCAAGCGCCCCATCCTGTGCCGAGGAGGGGACCCGGCGCAATATCCCCGGGCCGGAACGGTTCTTGCTAAACTCACCAGCCACGGTTGTCGTGAGGACTCGTCCCCTGCTGCCCGTCGTTCGTCGCTCGGCGGTCTGCTGCGCCTTGGCGCTGACGTGCCTGGCGGCCTGCCGTCACCCCGACCCGGCGCCGCCGGCGCGACGTGGCGCCGGGTACTGGTCGCACAGCCCGATCGTCTGTGAGGTGGACGAAGCTCGGGAGTACTTCTGCGACGAGCTCTTGCCCCGGCATTCGGCCTTGCCGGCGGCGCCGCCCTACGAGGACTGCCCGGGGGTCGTCGACGAGCACGTCGGGGAGTTCGATCCGACCCCCTCCGTGGCCGTGTTCGACCCGAGCTACACCGAGCACATCCGTGAGCGGCAGTCGCCGGGCAGCAGCTGCTGTTACAGCTGGTGCGCGGCCATCACGCTGCGCGATCCCGAGCGTATCGAGCCTCGTGCACGCTGTGACGAGCCCGGGGCGATCCGCGAGTCGTATTGCCTCGACGAGCCGGAGGCTGGCACCAGCCAGCCGGGCGCGGCGCCCTTCGAGCGCTGCCCAAGCGCCATTGCGCCCCCGGAAGCCACCGCGTTCTTCGTGCCCCCCGGCGCGCTCCTTGACCCGGCCCAGACGGGGGAGCGCCGGCAGCGGGGGTTCCAGGAGTGCTGCTACGCTTGGTGCTCGGTGGTGCCCCGGGGCGGCGCGGTCCGGGGCCGCTGAGGTCCCCCGCTGGGCCTCACCCGGCGCCGCACAGCGCCGCGACCCGCGGGGTGCGTCGGGTCGGGGAGTAGGGTACACGGACCGGCATGCTCTTCGTGGGAGCCAGAAGTAACGTCGGCGGTGCCGCGGCCGCGGTCGGCGACCGTTTCTTCGATCTCGCCAAGCTGGTGGGTGCGCTGGGGACGCTCGCTGGGCGCGTGATCCTGCGGCTGCTCCGGCTGGACTTCGACCGCGCCGAGCTCATCCGGAACCTGTACAAGATGGGCGTCAAGTCGCTGCCCATCGTCGTGGTCACCGCCCTCTTCACCGGCGGGATCATGGTCATTCAGGCCGCGCCCATCGTGACCCGCTACCAGGCCCACGGGTTGCTCGGGTGGGGCGCCGGGTTCGGGACCCTGCGCGAAATCGGGCCGCTGCTGGTGGCGCTGATGATCTCGGGGCGCGTGGGCGCGAACAACACCGCGGAACTCGGGACGATGGTGGTGACCGAGCAGATCGACGCCCTCCGCGCGCTGGCGATCGATCCCATCAGCTTCCTCATCGTGCCGCGCTTCCTAGGGATCGTCGCGACGCTGTTCTTCTCCAACGTCTTCGCCGTGCTGGTCGCGCTGGTCGCTGCGGCCTACGTGGGGGACGCGCTGATCGGGGTTTCCCCGGCTGTGTTTTACGCCGGTCTGACGGGGGGGCTGCTCGGCGCGGGGGATTTCCTGCATGGAATGCTGAAGAGCGCCGTGTTCGGTGTCGTGATCGCGCTCGCGAGCTGTCACTTCGGCCTGGCGACGGCGGGCGGGGCGCCGGGCGTGGGGCGGGCGGTGAACTCGACCGTGGTGTCGAGCGCGGTCGGGATCTTCGTCCTCGACTACGTCGTTTCGTTCGTGTTCGGGTGAGTCGATGCGGTACGAAGAGGCCGGAATCGAGGGCACGGATCGCACCAGCAGCGTGGGGTTCGTCGACGAGGCCGCGGGCCGTCCGGCGGAGGGAGTGGCGGCGCTGGTTGAGGCGGCCGTTGCGCTGGTCGGGGGAATTGGGGGCGTCGTCGCGCTCCTGGTGGCCACGGTCCGATCCACCTTTCAGCGGCGGCTCGACCTCAACGCCGTCGCCACGCAGATGTACGAGATCGGCAACCGCTCGCTGGTCTTCGTCTCGGTAGTGATGGGGTTCATCGGCATGATCCTCGTCTATCAAGCGGGACTACAGCTGCTGCGGGTGATCCCCGATCTGACCGATCTCGGCCCCACCTTCATCGCGCTCCTGGTCAGCGAACTCGGGCCGACCATCTGCGCCCTCATGATCGTCACCCGCGTTGGGGCGGGCATCGCGGCCGAGATCGGCTCGATGGTAGTGACCGAGCAGATCGACGCCCTGCGCATGTGCGCGGCGGACCCCGTCGACTACCTGGTGAAGCCGCGGTTCGTGGCGTCCATCGCGATGACGTTCATGCTCGGTATCCTGTCGACGGGCGTGGCCTTCTTCACGGGAATGCTCACGGCCCTGGTGTTCTTTGGCGTCAATCCGCGCACTTTTGCCGACTTTCGCGTGGTGGACTCCGGCGATCTGGTGATCGCCGTGGTGAAATGCCTCGCCTACGGCGCGGCGATCCCCGTCGTTAGTTCGTACAGCGGGCTCACGGCCCACGGGGGGTCCGAGGGCGTCGGGCGCGCGACCACGCGAGCGGTCGTGAATGCGTCGCTCACCGTCATCGTGCTGGACTTCGCCATCGGGGCGCTGGGGTACGTCTTCTTCGCCGGCTGACCTCCTCTAAAGCGGGCCGTCGGCGAGTCCATGCATGAACTGGTGGACGTAAGGGTCCGGAGACTCGAGCGCTGCCGCGGTGGTCCCCTCGAAGATCAGTCGCCCGCGGTACATCATCCCGACCCGGTCGGTGACGGTGAAGAGCCGATCCAGGTCGCTCGAAACCATGACCACCGTGGTCCCGGTTTCCCGCTGCTCCTCGCGCAAGAGGTCGAAGATCTTCTGGCTGTTGACCGGGTCGAGCCCCGCCGCGGGCTCGTCGTAGATGACGATCGGCGCCCCCGTGATGGTGGCCCTCGCCACCCCCACCCGGCGCCGCTGGCCACCG
Organism: uncultured Polyangiaceae bacterium; assembly: GCA_964480725.1. Classification (GTDB taxonomy): domain Bacteria; phylum Myxococcota_A; class Polyangia; order Polyangiales; family Polyangiaceae; genus JAFGBI01. The sequence goes on from CAYZQO010000082.1 coordinate 20,827, forward strand.
CTCAGGCCAGGAGGCATGCGCGGCTCGAACCCGGAGAGGCTCACGCGCGCGAGGCGCTCGGCGACGCGGCGGGCGAGCTCTGGCTCCGGCAGCTGCTCCAGGCGGCGCAGCGGGAAGGCGACGTTCTCGCCGACCGTGAGATAGTCAAAAAGGGCGTTGTTCTGGAACTGCATGCCGAGCTGCTGCCGAAACCGAGCGAGGTCGTCGTCGCCCATGGCCGCTACGTTTCGATCCTGGACGACGACGCGGCCGGAGTCGGCGCTGACCAGCCCCGAGATGACCTTGAGCAGGGTCGTCTTCCCGGAGGCGGCGGGGCCGACGAGCCCGAACAGGCACCCGCGGGGGATGTGCAGCGTCACGCTGCGCAGGACGGGCCGTCCGTAGGCCTTGATCACGCGCTCGAGCCGGATCACCGCTCGGCCTCGGGCTCCGCCGTGGAACGGAGGGCCTCCAGGGCGCGCTGCGTGCGCCGGAGCTTGAACCAGAGGGCGACGGCGCCGAAGAGGAGCAGGAGTTGCGCGCAGAGCGCGCCCGCCCCCACCCAGCGCAGCGGGCCGAGGGAGCCGCGCGTCACCGCGATGGGTCCCAAGCGGGCGAAGCCGGCCGCCGGGGTGGTGGTGTTTGCGACGGGCGTGGTGACGACGGAAACCCGCTCCGGCCCGAGGCCGGGGACCGCCCCGGCGACGAGGCGCTGGACGTCGGCGACACCGACCGGAGGCGTCGCCCCGCGGTGCTGGAGCAGCACGGAGGCGCTGGGCTCGAGCGGGTGGGGATCGAGCGAGAGGGCGTCGCGGGGTGGCACGGCCAGGTGGACCCGCGCGGCCAGCATCCCGTCGATGCCGAGCAGAGAGCGCTCGAGCTCCCCCGACGTGCCTGCGACGAGGCGCGCGTGCTCCGCGGAGCGGCTCGGCACCAGTGATCCGGCGCCAAGGGCGTCGAGCACGCCCGGCGCCTCCGGACGGGGGAGCCCGCGCGCCTGCAGCACCGCGACCGCGGGTGCGGCCTCACGACGCGGGACGGTGACGCGCCAGCGCTCCTCGTGCGCTGGATCCGGCTCCTTCGTCGCCGCGACGCCGCTCGCCTCGAGCGCGACGACCGCTTCGTTGGCCTCCCGCTCGGCGAGATCGGCCGCGATCGGCGCGGAACAGCCCCCCGCGCTGGCCCCCACGGCGGCGAGCGCGACCCAGTACCGGGCACCGACCGCCCTTCGCATCGGCGGCCAGCCTACACCGCAATGCGGTCGCGTTGATCCAATTTGCGGCCACTTCGGCGCCCGGGGGTGAGCGCCGGGAAGTGGGCAGGGTGCTCGGCCCCCAGCCATGTCCTCACCGGGGCGATCAGTTGGCGGCGAAGGTGGTCCGCGTCACGTCCAGGCGAGGATGGCTCGGGAAGGTGATGCCGCGGATCCGGGACGCGATGCAGTTGGCGATCCCCGGGTTGGAGGGCTTGGTCGACACGGTGACGCCCACGGCCCTGCCGTTCTGCACCGCCGCGCAGATGTTCACGGACATGCTGCCGGGGACGCCACACGAGTTGAGGTAGGTGCCTCGGTTGAGCACGGCTCCGTAGGCGCCCGCGGTGAGGTCGGCGGGCATCTTCTTGCCGTCGGGGCCCATGCTGTACGACTCGACGTACCTGGCCTGCGCGGCCTCGCAGCTCATCCCGCCGCCGAGCTGCGGGTATCCGCCCTGGGTCCCGACCACGCCGCCGCGGCCCGAGCCACCGCGCTTGGCGCCGAGCCCGACCCCGCCGTCCGTGTCCACGTTGGCGACCAATTCCCCGGTCATCTCGACCTTGTCGCGACGGATGCCGCGCTGAGCGACGAGCCAGACGACGCCGACGGCGATCAGAGCGCCGACGATGGCCACGCCGATGAGGGCCTTGCCGGCGGTGCTCCTGCTTTCCTGGACGACCACGCGCTCGATAGCGGCCTTTTCGGCCTTGATGTCGCGGTGGATCCGGGCGTGCTCGGCGAAGGGCGCGAACTCGTCCCAGTCCCGGATCATGCGCTCCTGGGCGCTCAGCGCGTCGCGGAGGAAGTCGCCCTCGAGGAACGAATTGGAGGCGATCTGCTGCAGGAGTTCGACCGCGTTGAACGGCCCGTGATCCATCCCGTCCTTGATCACGACGTAGCGGGGGCGTGGATCCGACTCCAGCCTGGACTTCAGCGCGGAGAGCTCCGCGGTCTGGTCGTCCTGCGGCCGCTGCGGCGCCGTTCGCTGCTGCACCATCAGGTCGAAGGGGCTGACAGCGCCGCCCACGACCTCGATCCGCTGCTTGGGCGGCGGTGGCATCAGCGACATCGACACGTCCACGTCGAGATCGCCGACGTGATCGAGGTGTGACTCGTCGGCTGCCGGTGGCGTCGAACTGCCGAGCGGAGCGAGGTGGTGCAGGGCCTGGGCTAGCGCGTGCAGATCGTCGGGCCGGTGGGCGCAATCCGCGACGAGGGCCTTGCTCAGCACCGTCTCGATGGCCGCGGGGAGGGTGGGGTCGATCTCGGTGGGGCGCCGCATCCCCGGACCCACGGTCTGGGCGGTCACCAACTCGTAGAGGATGGCGGCGACGGAGAACACGCTGCTCCGAGCGTCGCCAGGCTGTCCCGTGCGCTCCTCCGGCGCGAGGCAGGACTTGTCCCGGGGGAGCGTGGGTGGGGTCGCCGCGAGGCTGGGGTCTACGGTCCAGCGGCCGTTCACCTGGTGCACGGCGGACGGGTGCAGATAGAGCCGCTCACCCGCCGCGTGCCGCTCGGCGGCGGCAAGGCAGAGCGGCACCACGATCCCGATCGCATCGGTCAGTAGGAGGACCTGGCCCTGCGCCCGCAGTTCCTCGAGGCGCGCCCGGAGCGAGCCGGGTGAGATGGCCGAGCCGACGGGCAGGGGGGTTCCGATCCGCTGAGCGCTCATTGGGGCCGGCATACTAGCAAACGCACCCGCGGAGGGGGTGCCTCAGATCGGTGTTGGGGCCGGAGTGCCAGCGGGGCGCCACGGGTGACGACGTTGCATACGATCACCCCGAGCGAAACTTCGCAACACGGGCGCAATGTTCACCGCGAGGTCGGCGTCCCATTCCCCACCGTGGAGGTAGTCGACCGGCCGATGGTTCGCGTCGAGACGGGCAAAGCCGGGGACGCTTGCGGTCGGTATGCCGAGGTGTGCGAGTTCCACCCCGAACTCGGCCACGTCGACGCGCACCAAGAGAGTCCCGACCAGGGCGCTTTGCACGCGTTCGTCGAGCAACGCGGCCGCTACGCCGTCGCAGGGCGTGCAGTCGGTGCCGTTGACCCAGAGCAGGACCGTGCGCTCCTCCCGCTCGGCGTTGCGTCGCTGCTCCGTGAGCGCCGCGGTGAGGCTGCCCGCATCCGGGCCGAGATCGGTCAGCACCACGGTGCCGATGCGGACCGTCTCCGTGCGGCGAGGCTCGGCTTCGTCGGCGTTCCCGGCGCTGCTCCCGCCAGACGATGGCGGAGGGACGGTGGGGACGCCGGTCGCGGTGGCGGTCGGGAGCGCGACGGCGGAGCGGGAGCGCGCGCGAGCCGACGGGGTGCGAGCGATGGTGGACTGCTGCATGAGGGCGAACAGCCAGACGAGCCCGACGACGGTGCCCAGCACGCTCACCGTGCCCAGCACGAGCCCAACGTTGGCCAGCGCCAGACGCGGGCGCGGCTCGGAGCCGCGCGCCTCGGAGCGCGCGAGCAGGGACAGCACGATCGCCACCAGCCCACCCGACCCTGGGAGACAGGTCATCCCCACGAGCCCCATCACGAGCGCAGCGATCGCCAGTGCGGGGGC
>CAYZQO010000083.1:0-24280 GCA_964480725.1 uncultured Polyangiaceae bacterium
GACGACACCGCGAGCGACGGGGACGACACCGCGAGCGACGGGGACGACACCGCGAGCGACGGGGACGACACCGCGACAGACGCGGGCGACGCGACCAGCGACGGCGCGGAAAAGGCCGACGCGAGCGCGACGGCCGCGACCGACGAGGCCGCCGTCGAGGCCGCCGTCGAGGCCGAACCCGCCGAGGGCGCGGACGCGGACGCTTCAGCAGAGGCGAAGGCGACCGTTCGCGATCCCGCCGCGCCGCCCACGGACGCGATCCACGGATCGCACCGCCCGCCGGGGCTCGGCCTCTCACCGGAGGCGCCCCCCACCCCGCCCGCGCCGGGCGGCCGCGCCCCGTCCTTCGGCGCGCCCACCCCGCCGAGCGAGTGGGTCTTCGCCATCACCGGGCGGATCTCCGCCTGGGAGTCGGTGGGCCTCTCCGAGCGGCCCGATCCGGCGCCCGCGGGCTACGAGGGCACCACGCTGCACGTCCCGGCGCTGGTGACCGGCAAGCAGCCCTTCTGGGCCGGCGCCGGGCTGGCGCTCAACTTCGCCTACGGCAACCCCCGCGTCACCGCCAACGTGAGCCTGTGGACCAGCCTCAACGGCCTCGAGCGGCGCGGCTACCACGATCCCAGCGTCGGGCCAGACATCGCCGTCGCCTACCTCGCCTACACCCCACAGCCCCTCGGCGCGCTGCAGCTCCGCGCCAAGGTGGGCGCCTTCCGCGAGAACTTCGGTGGCCCGGGCCAGTGGGGCTGGGGGATCTTCGGCCCCCTCATCGGCATCAAGGGCTACGGCGAGTCGCTCTCCGCCACCTACCCGCTGTCGCCGAACACGCAGCTCGAGCTCGCCCAGGGGGTGAGCTTCGTGCCGGGGGTCCCGGAGGAGTTCGTTCGTGGCGCCGCGACCGGCTGGGCGGAGAACGCCCGCTCCACCGTCGTACACCACGAGCACGCCGGCATCAGCTTCCAGAACCAGTACGTCTTCAAGCTCCACTTCGCCAGCGCGCTGGGGACCGACGAGCGGACCTACCTCGCGGACGACGAGGCGACCGTCGACGTCGAGCTCCCCCGCGATGGCCACCTGAACGTCCTGGTGGCCGAGGCTCGGGCCGCCGCCGATCCTTACGGCCAGTTCGGGATCAGCGCCGGGTACTGGGACTTCGACGACGCCTACGCCGTGCACGATGGGATCTGGTGGGGCATCGACTGGACCGGCGGCGGCCGGGAGCTCACCAACAAGTTCCTCGGCGCCGAGAGCGACGGCAACGGCCGGCTCGGCGCGCTCAGCGCCGAGTACGGCCTTAGCATCGCGCGCATCCTCTGGCACCCGGGCAGCTTCGACGGCCGCGCCCCGGACATCCGGATCAAGGTGGCGGGGATCCTGCACGGCACCTTCGACAGCGACGACGACGACTACGACGGGACCCTGGGGTACCTCCTCGGCTCGGAGGTCGAGTACCAAATGGTCAAGTGGCTGAGCGCCACGCTGCGCGGCTATGGGGAGAACCGCTCCCTGGCGAGCGGGCGCTACGCCGACTACAGCCTGACGCCGAGCCTGGTGTTCAAGCGCGACTGGCAGAGCGCCGATCGGATCGAGGTCGCGTACACGCGGATGTTCTACAGCGACCTGGTCGACGTCAACTCGGCGGCCCCCTTCGACCGCAACACCTTCACCCTGGGCGCGGTGGTGGCCTTCTAGGGAGACGACGATGGCACCCGGACCCTTCGCTCGCGAGCGCTTCGACCCCATTCGTTCCCGCCCTCCAACTGGCAAGGACCGTTACATGCGACGCGACCTCGGCACCCTCCTGATCCTCGCCTCGCTGGCGGCCGCGGCGACCGCACGCGCGGAGGACGAAGCCCCGGCCGAAGAACCCGCCAGCTCGGGCCTCCCCCGCCTCGGGCAGGCGCCCGGCGAGCCGCTCCTCCGGAGCGTCGCCCCGGCGATCCCGTTCGGCATCCCCCCGGCCGAGTCCCGCGACAACGTCCTCGACTTCCACGGCTACCTCCTGGTGCCAGCGAGGGTCGGCGTGCTCGAGCGCGCGGAGCCCGAGGCGGGGCAGCACGACGTGGCGCTGCACAGCCCGCCGCTGCTCCCGCAGCGCCTGCGCGGCTTCGAGTACACCGGCGTGGTACCGGAGCCCTGGGTCCAGCTCGCCTTCTCCTACGGCAACGACCGGGTGTCGGGGACTGCGATCATCGCCTCCCGCGCCGTCACCGACGGCGTGCAGATCTACAACCCCGCCGACCAGCTCGGCCTCAACGACGCCTTCATCAGCGTCGATCTCTCCGAGCCGGTCAAATCCCCCTTCCTCATCCGCGTCGGCGCGCTCACCGGTCGCTACGGGGTGATGGGCGCCTACGACGCCGGTCGCTACGGCACCCCGCTCATCGCCCGGGTCAACGCGGTCGGAGAGACGGTGGAGGTCGGCGCCCGGCTCGGCAAGCAGACGATGCTGGTCGTCGAGCAGGGCCTCGGCGGCCAGCTCGGCCGGCCGCGGGACGGCCTCCTCCCGGCGGGCTGGAACGATTTCGCCGACACCGACGTCGGCGCGAGCTTCGTGAGCCACCTGCACGCGGGGCTCGCCACCCACCGCCTCTTCCAGCTCGGGCTGCATTACCTCACGGCCTTCAGCCGCGACGATCGCGTCGGCGACGGCACCGTCCGCGACGGGCACCTCTCCGTCCTCGGCGCCGACGCCCGGCTCACCGCCGGGCGCGCCGGGCACCTGTACCTCGGTGGCGCCCACACCAGCGCCAGCGACGCCGGGATCGTGTCCGGCGTGCTCGAGGTGCTCAACGCCCGCGGCGGTCCCGAGCTCATCGCCGAGTACCTGGGCCCGGAGAGCGACGGGAACGGCGCGCTCACCACCTTCGGCCTGCAGTACGACCTGAGCGTGGCACGCCTGGCCTACGGGGAGGCGTACCGGGGGCTGAGCCCCGACGTCATCGTGAGCCTGTTCGGCATCGGCACCGCGGTGAAGAGCGACGACGCGGCGCGCGACGGCGTCTTCAAGCTGAAGGCGGGCGCGGAGCTGACCTACGATTTTGCCTCCTTCATGGGCGTCTCGGGGCGCTACGACAACGTCCGCCTCGACCTCGACGAGACTCGGGAGGCCTTCTCGATCCAGACGGCGCGGCTGCTCTTCCACACCGGCTGGCAGAGCCGCGACGAGTTCGCCCTGCAGTACTCCCACTTCGACATCGGCAGCGACGTACCGCTCCACACTGGCTACCCGGCGACCCCGGATCCCGAGGCCGTCGCCGACGAGCATGTCCTCGTGCTCTCGGGGACCTTCTGGTGGTGAGGACCATGCCCCACGCCGCACGGCCCCGCTGGCGCGCCCCGTCCGCCGCCCTGCCGCCCCTGGCCCTGCTGCTCGGCGTCGCGGGCTGTGGCGGCCGCGAGCCGCTTCCGCCCTACGCCGTGGACTGCGCGCCGCCCGCGGGCGTCGAGCTCCGCGAGGCGCTGCTGTTCAACTTCGAAGACACCGGGGAGAACGGCAGCCAGTGGTACTGGTTCGGCGATCGGACCCACGGTGCCTATCCGCCGTGGAGGGTGGTTCCCGACCCGCTGCCGGAAGACACCGAACCGGCCGAGGAGGCAGGGGACGACACGGACGAGGTCGAGGAGCCCGACCCGCCCGGTTACCTGGTGACGGAGAGTGAGCTCGACAATCTGTGGCGCTGCGGCAAGCCGCCGCCGGCGCAAGCCAATGGCACCGCGGTCTTCTACGAGCCGATCCCGGACGGCCAGCGCTGCGAGTCCACGGCGGCCCTGCCCCTCTTCTCCTGCGGGCACAACGACTGGGGCGCGGGGTTCAGCACCTGGGCGCTACGGGAGTCCCCTGGGGACGGATCGGACTGGGAGGGGCTCGCCCTGTGGGCGCGGGCCGGGGATCCCTCGGACCGCGTGGTGACGTTCCTGATCGAGGATCGCTTCGGCTCGAGCGACGGGACGGTGGTCGACCCGGAGACGGGAGAGAGCCAGGCCACCTGCCGCCCGCCCCTGGAGTTCGGTTCCAACTGCGAGAACGACAAGGACGACGACGGCGACTCCCTGCAGGACTGTAAGGATCCCGACTGCTGCGGCTCGGAGGTCTGCGGCTGCGGCGAGGCCGACTGCGCCACCATGCCCGGCTGCAACGGCACGCCGCTCGAGACGGAGATGACCGTCTGCCCGCGGGACGCGGACGGCAAGGTCCACTGCGTCGTGATCCCGAAGGTCATCGCCGACGTGGAGTCCGCCGCGTCCCAGACGATCGAGGGGGTCATCTACCTCGGCAACGAGCTGCCCGACCGCTACGACTGTGGCAACAACTTCTCGGTCCCCCTGACCGTGACCGACCGCTGGCAGCTCTACCTCATCCCCTTCGCAGACTTCGTCCAGCCCCGCGCGCCGAACTGGGCGCCGGCCGGCATGGACACCTCCGGGATCCATGGCCTCATCGTCCGCACCCCGCCCGAGGCCCACCTCGAGCTCTGGCTCGACGACGTGACGTTCTACCGGCGCGCCGAGTAGCGCTGATTCACGCGCGCGCGGCGAGTCGGGCGCGCTGGCGCAGCTCCGCCGAGGAGGCGCCCACCAGGGGCTCCACCGCGCCGGGCTCGACCGTGAACCGCTGCGCGCCCGACCGTTCACTCAATAGAACAGGAACGGCCAGAACGCCTTCATCGGCGTCCCGTCGGCGAAGCGGCGCCCCGTCGCGTGGCCTGGCATGTTCTGCAGCCACCAGACCAGGAACGGCCCCTGACAATCCGAGGCGAGCTCGGCATAGCGGGCGAACTCTTCGTTGCTGACGGCACGGGTCGGATCCTCGCCGCAGCGCGGGCCGGTGCCGAAGTCGCGGCAAGACGACAGGACCGACTGCGGGTTACCGAGGTCGTAGTGCCCGCGGGCAGTGGGGGCAAAGTGGACGTTGCCGCACCGCGGATCGAAGTCCATAACCGGGTAAGTCTGCCCATCGATCGTCACCTCCACGCTCGACGAGGTGGGGTGGAGCACGCAGGTCAGATCGCCGTAAGGGCAGGCGTAGAAGGAGCTGAACGGCAGGTCGTAGCGGCGATCGAGATCGAAGCCCGCGAAGGGGACGAACCATTCGCTGAGGCCCGGCAGCAGGTGGCGCGATCCTGCGGACTCGATGCCGTGCGCCTCGGATTCGATGAAGCAGCCGGCCCCGCGCGCGTAGTTCACGAAGCCGATGCGCAGGCTGCGCCCGCAGTAGGGGACGTCCTCGGCGAAGCACCCGTTGCCGGCGCAGCGCTCGACGGCGCCGGTCCGGTTGCCGCCGGCGTCGTACACGGGCTTGTGCTCCAAGACCTCCGCAGCGGCGGCGTCGGGGACGTCGCCCGAACCCACCATCCAGAGCTCGTGGATCTTCCCCTCGTCCACGAGCCGGCAGAGATCGAGATAGCCGTCCGGCGCGGAAGGGTCGGCGAAGGCGAGGTAGGGCGCGAAGTCCTCGGCGAAGAATCGCGCGTAGTCGAGGTAGAGAGAGCCCTCGGCGCCCGCGCGCGGGAACAGCGTGGAGTTCTCGTACGGGTAGTCGGCGGGCGCGGGCGGGCGGCCGCCGACTCCGTCCCGGAGGTCCCGGATCTCCAGGACGTCGTACTCGAGCTGCGGTGGGGCGTCGGGATCCGCGTAGCCGTGGAAGCGCGACCCCTCGCGCAAGGCCGCGACGATGCCGTCCACCAGTGCGGCGACACCCTCCGCCGTCGAGGGATTGGCGAAGTTCAGGACCAAGAGCTTCGGTCGCAGCACCGCGATCTCGTCGTGGTGGGCCACCAACCAGGGATCGCTGTTGGACGAGCTGACGGGGTTCGGCCAATCGGGGTAGCTGCCGTCGAGGGCGAGGTCGCACCGGTTGCCGCTGGCCACGAAGCCGTCCGCGCAATCGGCGCAGCTCTCCCCGCCGAAGCCGAACTCGCAGTCGCAGTTGCCGGCCTCGCTGCATCGCCCGTGACTCGAGCAGGCGTCGGGGCATTGGGCCGCGCACTCCTCACCCGTGCGGACGAAAGCCATCCCGCCGACGTCCAGCCGGAAGCCGGCGTCCCAGGTATCGAGCTCGAGCGCGACCCCGGCGAGCCGAGCGAGCTCGGCGGTGCCCGACGCGCTCCACCCGCCTCCTCCAGCCAAGGGCGCGTGCAGCGAAACCCAGGTGACACCGTCGCGGGGAACGAGCGGCGCCGTGGGCTCGAGTACCAGCTCACCGCCCGCGGCGTCGGTGAGCGTCAGGCGCGGGACGTTCATCTGCCAGCCGACGGGGCTGGCGTTCTCGCACCTCAGCAGGACCACGAGCTCGTCCGCGGTGCTCGCGTCCACCGGGGACTCGAGCGTGAGGTCGAGTCGAACCGCGAACGCCGCGTCGGTGGTGATCCGGAGAGACTGTCCCAGGGGACCGTCGGGTAGCCACGCTTGCGTGGTCACGGGCGAGCCCTCACCCGATGCCGTCCAGGTGCCGAGCCCGGGCTCCACGAGGTCGTTGCAGGTCGTGGTCGTGACGCCCGGCGAGCAGGTCGCGCCGCCAGCCCCCGACGCGCCGCTGGCGCCCGCTGCGCCGCTGGCTCCGACCGTTTCGGCACCGCTCCCCGACGCCCCGCCGCCTCCACCAGCGCTCGCGCCGCCGCCGCCGCTCCCACCACTGCTCGCCGTGCTCCCGGCGGTGGCCCCGCCGCCTCCCAGCGCGTTGCCCTCGCCGCCGGCCGTGACCCCGCCGCCGGTGGCGCCGCCCCCAGCACCCGCTCTTGTGCCCCCCGTGGCGTCGCTTCCACCGGTCGCGGCACTCCCGCCGGTGGCCATGCTCCCGCCGGTGGCCATGCTCCCGCCGGTGGCCGTGCTCCCACCGGTGGTGGCGCTCCCGCCGGTCACGCTGCTGCCGCCGCTCGCGCCGCCCGCTGCCCCCACGCTCCCGCCGGTGGCACCGCTCGGGTGGTCATCGTCACCGGCCGACTTGCATGCGCCGAGGACGATGACGGTTGTAGCGATGACTCCGATGACGTTTCGCATCCTGGTGTTCCCTGGCCCCGGCTCGACCGTGGTCGAGACGGTCTGATACTACACCCGAGCCGCTGCCCGGGCGGGCGCCGCGGCGGCGGCCCCGGAGCGAGGTGGTCCGTCGCGAGCTCACGCAACCGCTCCCGCTGATCGCGCGAGGCGACCCCGGCCGAGGTGGCCCATCACCGGAGCGCACCGCCGGCCTGCCGGCTCGGACAAACCGGCTAGCACGGCAGCCCCGTCGATCTTCTTGCGTGCAGGACGGCCGCTGTGCCGAGAGCGCCCACGGCACCGTGCGGGCGACTATCGACCGTGCCGCGCGTAGTCTTCGTGCGAGACGGAGGTCGGATGGACAGCGAGCAGTTCCAGGGCTCGTCCCCGGTGGCTTTCATTTTCCGCGTGTGGGACAGTGAAGGCCGGATGGCCAGTGATGAGGTGTCAGTCCAATTCCTCGCGGAGGATTGGGACCTCACGGAATGCGGCGTGCTGACCTGCGCGGACGACGCTGACTGCACGCGCGCCTGCGTATTCCACGGGGTCTGCGACAAGGCGCAGTGGGCCGAACTCGGCTGCTGCCGGTGCGCAGTGCCATGACCGGTCGAACGGAGAACGTGGCCAGTCGTCGCAGGCACAACATCGCTGCCATCGCGGTGGGAGTAGCCCTGTCTCCTGCGACCGCGGTGGTTTCGGGGTGTGTTCGGGCATGCGAACCTGCGGACGTCTGTTCTCCGTTTGCGCTCGAGATTCGATTCGTCGAGGAGTTCATGATTCCGGGCACGTACGAAATCGGAGTTGACTACCGTGGGTCGAACGGCGTCTGTCGCGCCGTGCTCCCCGAGCAGTCCTGGCTCTGGGGGAGTTGCCCCCCTGAGGACTTCGCCGCGTTTGGCGGAAGCGGCGGAAGCCCGGCAACCGCAGGCGCCGCGGGGATCGACCCAACCGCCCTCTACGCCCATCGCTCGTGGGACGTCGAGTGCTCGAGCAACGATTTCGGAATCCTCTACCGTTGTGGGATCTACGCTGTAGTCTTCAGCCGTTCGGCTCCGACAGAAGTCACCGTCACCGTCCACCGCGACGGCGAGTTCGTCCTGAGCTCGACCGTGACTCCCGACTACCGCATCTACCAGCCCCACGAGAAGGGATGTGGCCCCCAGTGCATGGAAGCGGTCGAAACCATCGAAACCCCGTGACCCCCCCGCTCGCGCCGCCCCGCCCCGAGCGGCCTTGTACGGCTGAACCAGCACCCCTCGCGGCCCTCGCGCCGCCCTGTCGATCCTCACGCCTCACGCCCGCACGGCGAGGCGGGCGCGCTGGCGCAGATCTTCCGACGAGGCGCCCACCAAGAGCTCCACTTCGGCGGGCTCGACCGTGAACCGCTGCGCGGCCTCGTCCCAGCCGGCGAGATCCTCGGCGGCGAGCCGCAGGCGCACGGTCTCGGTTGTTCCCGGCGCGATGGTCACGCGGCGGAAGCCGCGCAGGGCGAGCCGTGGCCGCGGCCGGCGCGACTCGAGCCAGCGCACGTAGAGCTGTGCGACCTCGTCCCCCGCGACGGCGCCGCGGTTGGTGACCTCCACCGCGACCTCGACCGGGGCGCCCGGCGCCAGCACCGGCGCGCTGGTCCGGAGCGCGCGGTGCTCGAACGTGGTGTACGAGAGCCCGTAACCGAACGGGTAGAGCGGCTCCGCCCGGGAGTAGAGGTAGGTCCGGTCCCGGAGCGAGTAGTCCATCATCGGCGGCAGATCCGAGAGCGCGCGGGGCCAGGTCTGCACCAGGCGCCCCGCGGGGGACTCGTCCCCGAAGAGCAGCTCCGCCAGGGCGTGACCGAGCTCCTGGCTGCCGTGGGTGCATAGAAGGATCGCCGGCACCTCGCGCGCCATCCACCCGAGCGCGTAGGGGAAGCTCGCCAGCAGCACCAGCACCGTCCGCGGGTTGGCGGTGAGGATCTTGCGGACCAGCCACCCGTCGTAGAGGTCCAGCGAGCGGCGATCCACCGCCTCCTTGCCGTCACCCGGGCGCGTCACCTCGCCCCAGCCGGCGTCACCGGTGGGGTGGTTCCCCACGCAGACGACGGCGACGTCGGCGCGCCGCGCGGCCCAGATGGCCGCGCTCACGTCGTTGTTGGTCGCCGCGAGCACCTCGACCCGCCGCCCCGCCCGCGCCCGGAGCCCTTCGAGCAGCGAGACGACGTAAGGGGGTGTGCCGCCGTACCAGTCGAGCAAGACCCGATCGGCGAGCGGCCCTATCACTGCGAGGGTCCGGACGGCCTCGGCGTCGAGCGGGAGCAGCGCGCCCTCGTTGCGGAGCAGCACGGCCGATTTGCGGGTGACTCGGCGCACCAGCGCCTGCCGCTCCGGCGCGCGCCAGGGCTCGGGCGCGTCAGCGGGCACGGCCGCGTAGGGGACCTCCGACTCGGGGTGGAGCAGCCCCAGCCGCAGCATGACCCGGAGGTTACGGCGCACCGCCCGGTCAAGGTCGGCCTCCGTCACCAGCCCCCGCGCGTGCGCCCCGGTGACGGCCTCCTGGAACCGATCCAAGAACTGGGTGATGCCGGCGCGGAGCGCGGCGGCCGCGGCCGGCTCGAGATCGGGGAAGGCCTGGTGCGCCGTGACCAGGAAGCCGAGCCCGCCCCCGTCCGTGCAAATGATGCCGTCCTGTCCCCACTGTTCCACCGCCACCCGGCGCAGGATCGGGTGCACGGCGCAGGGCACGCCGTTATGGGCGTTGTACGCGGCCATGAACGCGCGGGCGCCGCCCTCCTCGATGGCCCGGCGAAACGGCACCGAGTAGTACTCGCGGAAGGCCAGCTCGTCGAAGTCCGAGGACGAGCGCTCGCGCCCGTCCTCGTTGCTGTTGGCGAAGAAATGCTTGAGCAGGGCGGCGGCTCGCCAGAACCGCGGGTGGTCGCCCTGTAGACCCCGGGTGAACGCGACCGCGAGAGTGCCCGCGAGGTACGGATCCTCGCCGTAGCACTCCTCGGTGCGCCCCCAGCGCGGGTCGCGCCCGAGATCGGCGTTCGGGGCCCGGATCACCAGCCCGCCGCGGCGGAACCCGGGGTGGTGGAAGTAGTAGCGCGCCTCGTCCGCCTCGACCTCGGCGACGGCGCGGACCAGCTCCGGATCCCAGGTCGCGGCGAGCCCGATCGCCTGCGGGAAGCTCGTCGTGGGCAGCGGATCCTCCCCGCCCCACTGGCCCGGGCCGCCGAGGGTGAGCCCGTGCAGGCCCTCCACGTGCCCGCTCGCCCTGAGGCCGAGGCGCGGCACGCTCGGGTTGGTCCCCAGGCAGGCGATCTTCTCGTCGACGGTCAGCCGCCTGAGGACGCCCTCGACACGTTCGTCATCGGACAGGTCAGGGTCAAGAATCGGAATCTCACCCCTCCCCTCCGGGGAGCCCCCGATAGGAATGTCACCCATCACAGCGCAAGATATCACGCGACCGGGATCGATCCATCGCGCGACCGCGTGCCCGCGTTGACAGGCGAGGTGGGGTCGGGCAAACCTCTTCATCGCGAGCGCGCCCTCGCCAGCGCACTGCCCACCGCCCACGTCCCCCGCCACGCCATGGTGCACGCTCTACCACCCGGCTTGCGACTCCTCGCTTTGGTGCTCCCCCTTGCCGCCGCAACCGGCTGCGTGTGCCCCCCCTGCCCCGGGGCTGCCACGGGCGGAGAGGCGGCCGGAGTGCCAGAGCTCGCCTCCGGAACGCGCCTCGTCGTCTGGGACGGCGACGGCAACGGCATCGATGGGGGCAAGAGCTGGGCGGACTGCGACACCAAGCCGAGTTGCGTCGCCGCCGTCACCCCCACCAAGGGCGTGGGCCGCGACGGCAGCACGGGGCTCGTCTTCCGCGCCAAGGGGCCGCAGTGGAACGGCTTCGGCTGGAACTGGTTCGGCTGGTACCCGGAGACCGCCGGCACCGACATCCGTGGCTACGATCGGGTCCGGTTCTGGCTCAAGGTGGCGGCGAAGAAGCCGGAGCTCGCCCCCGAGGCCGGCAGCCTCACCTTCACGCTCGGCTGCAGCAGGGACAAGAAGAACAGCGCCAGCGCCGCGGTGAACAAGTACACCGACGACCTCCTCGACGGCGAGTGGCACGAGGTGGTGATCCCGCTGGCCGATCTGTACATCGGCAAGGAGGGCGCCGAGTTCGATCCCGGCTCGGCCTGGGAGTTTCGTCTGTCGAGCTGGAACCCAACGCTGCGGGACTTCTCGGTCGTCGTCGACGACGTCGTGTTCGAGAAGTCTTGAGGGGAGCCGGGCGCCGGCGCCGACGGACACACGCTCCTTCGTCGCGGGCACGTGGTCCACGACCTCGACCGCGGTCCTTGACGGACCCCGGGCGTTGACGGCAGAAGGTCGCAGCCTCTCCCATTTTTCCACGGAATCGCGCTGACGATGCCCCACTCTGCTCCCAACGCTCCGATCGAGCCTCGACCGCGGCTCGCCGCCGTCGAGGCCCTCCTCGCCCGGATGACGCTCGAGGAGAAGGTCGGCCAGCTCTCCCAGCGCGCCTACCACGAGCACACCCACGAGGCCGCGCTCGGCGCCGTCCGCGCGGGCGCGATCGGCTCGTTCCTCAATGCCGCCGGCCGCGAGCTGAGGAACCACCTCCAGCGCCTCGCGGTCGAGCAGACCCGGCTCGGGATCCCGCTCGTCTTCGGCCGCGACGTCATCCACGGGTACCGGACCATCTTCCCCATCCCGCTCGGGCTTGGCGCCACCTTCGACCCCGAGCTGGTCGAGGCGACGGCGGCGGCCGCCGCCGCCGAGGCCGCCGAGGACGGCGTCGACTGGACCTTCGCGCCGATGGTCGACGTCGCGCGCGATCCGCGCTGGGGTCGGGTCGCCGAGAGCCCCGGCGAGGCTCCGCACCACGTCTCCGTGCTGGGGGCGGCCATGGTGCGCGGCTTCCAGGGATCGGATCCGGCGGCGCCCGACCGCGTCGCGGCCTGCGCCAAGCACTTCGTCGGCTATGGAGCGGCCGAGGCGGGCAAGGACTACAACACCACCCACATCCCCGAGCCACAGCTCCGCGAGGTGTACCTGCCGCCCTTCGACGCCTGCGTCGCGGCCGGCGTGCTGTCGGTGATGACGGCCTTCAACGATCTGAACGGCGTGCCCATGACGGCCAACGCCAGGCTCGTCCGCGGCCTGCTCAAGGACGAGTGGGGCTACTCGGGGCTGGTGGTGAGCGACTGGGCCTCGATGACCGAGCTCATCACCCACGGCGTCTGCGCTGACGAGCGCGCGGTCGCGCGCGTCTCGCTCGAGGCGGGCGTGGATCTCGAGATGGCCACCCCGGCGTATCAGCACCACCTCGCGGAGCTGGTGACCTCCGGCGTCGTGCCGATGGCGCTCCTCGACGAGGCCGTGCGCCGCGTCCTCGAGCTGAAGCACCGCCTCGGCCTCTTCGAGCGCCCCTACGTCGAGGAGCCCGCGGCGAGCGTGGCGCTCTCACCGCAGCACCGAGAACTCGCCCGCCGCGCCGCGCGCCGGAGCGTGGTCCTGCTCAAGCACGACCCTGCCGTCCTGCCGCTCGGGGCCGGGCCCGGCTCGATCGCGGTGGTCGGCCCCCTCGCCGACGACCCGCGGGAGCAGCTCGGTTGCTGGGCGTTCGACGGCTCGCCGGAGCACAGCGTCACCCTCCTCGCCGCACTCCGCGAACGACTCGGCCCGGCCGCCCCCCTCTGCCACGAGCCCGGCCTCGCGCACGCCCGGGACTCGAGCACGGCGGGGATCGCCGCCGCCGTAGCGGCCGCCGCGACCGCCGACGTCGTGATCGCCGCGCTGGGCGAAAACGCCGAGCTCAGCGGCGAGTGCCGGAGCCGCGCCTTCCTCGGCCTCCCGGGCGCGCAGCTCGAGCTATTGGAGCGGGTCGCCGCGACCGGCAAGCCGCTCATCGTCGTCGTGTACGCGGGGCGGCCGCTGCTGCTCGGCCCCATCCTCGAGCGGGCGAGCGCCGTGCTCTATGCGTGGCAGCCGGGCACTCTGGGCGGCCCGGCCCTCGTCGACTTGCTCTTCGGCGACGAGTCCCCATCCGGCCGCCTGCCGATCACCTTCCCACGCGCGGTCGGGCAGATCCCGATCTATCACGCGCACCGGAGCACGGGGCGACCGCCGCAGACCGCGTTCCGCGGCATCCCCCCGGGCACCCCGCTCGACCCGGTCGGTTACGAGACGAGTTACCTCGATGTCGACGTCAGCCCCGAGCTGCCGTTCGGCTTCGGCCTGTCGTACACGAGCTTCGGCTACTCCGACCTACTGCTCTCGCCCCCCCGCGCCCCGGCCGGCGCCTCGATCGAGGTCGGCGTCACCGTCACCAACCAGGGCGCCGTCGCCGCCGACGAGGTCGTCCAGGTATACGTCCGTGATCTGGTGGCCTCGGTCACGCGCCCGGTTCGCGAGCTCCAGGCCTTCCAGCGCGTCCACCTCGCGCCGGGGGAGGCCCGCCGCGTGACGCTCACCCTGCCCCCCCGGGCCTTCGCCCTCTACGGGCCCGACGGGCAATGGATGGTGGAGCCGGGCGGGTTCCGGATCTTCGTCGGCGGGGACAGCGCCGCCACGCTCTCCGCGGAGCTCGAGCTGACGTGAGCCCCGAGGTCGTCGAGGCACCGCCGTGTCGCCTCGGCGAGGGCGCGCTGTGGGACGCAGGGCTCGGGCGCCTGCTCTGGGTGGACATCGTCGGCCACCGCGTCTTCTCGCTCGATCCGGCCACCGGGGAGCGCACCGAGCACGACGTCGGTGACGACGTCGGCACCGTGGTAGTGACCCGGAATGGTCGCCTCCTGGTCGCCCTCCGCGACCGGATCGCCTGCCTCGATCCCGCGACCGGCACGCTCGAGACGGTGGTCCCCGTCGAGGCCGACCGCCCCGACACCCGCTGCAACGACGGCAAGTGCGACCCTGCCGGCCGTTTCTGGGTGGGCACCCTGGTGGAGGGGGCGGCCCGCGGCACGGCCGCCCTCTACTGCCTCGACGAGGCGCTCGATCTTCGGCGGCAGCTCGACGGGGTGACCATCTCGAACGGGCTAGCGTGGAGCGGCGACGCCAGGCGCCTGTACTACATCGACACGCCACGGCAGCGGGTCGACGAGATCGCGTTCGACTTGGCGACGGGGCAGCTCGGGGCGCGTCGCGTCGCCCTAGCGATCCCCTCCGCGCTCGGCTCCCCGGATGGGATGACCATCGACGCGGAGGATCAGCTCTGGATCGCGCTCTGGGGCGGCGGGGCGATCCTCCGGGCCGATCCGCGCCAGGGGCGCATCACCGAGCGGATCGCCATCCCCGCTTCCAACGTCACCTCCTGCGCCTTCGGGGGCGAGCGCCTCGACCAGCTCTACGTCACCACGGCCCGCGCCGGCCGCAGTGACGCCGAGCTCGCCCGCGAGCCGCTCGCCGGCGCTCTCTTCCGGGTCGACGTTGGCGCCCGCGGGGTGGCGGCCGCACGGTTCGCACGTGACCTCTGAGCGGGTCCCCGCGCGCGGACGCGCCGATCGCCCTCTCCGCCGCCTGCTCGCCCTGAGCTGGCAGTACCGCCGCCAGTGCGTCGCCGTCCTGGCCTCGCAGGTCGTGCTCCTGGTGCTGGGCGTCACCGGGCTCGGCCTGGTGGGGGTGGCCATCGACGTCACCCGGCACGCCATCGATCCCGGGGCCGCCACCGCCCACTGGCCCCTGGGGCTCGCCCCGCCCGCCGCCACGCCGCCCGCTACCGAGCTCGCCCTGATCGGGGGGCTGGTCCTGGTCATGGCGGGCGCCCGGGCGCTGCTCGCCTTCGGCTACGCGACCGCCGTCGGACGGCTGGTGCACCTCCGGCTCGTCCCCGAGCTCCGTTCGCGGGTCTTCGACCAGATCCAGCGGCTGAGCTTCCGCTTCTACGACGAGCACGCCAGCGGCTCGATCATCAATCGCGTCACCGGCGACGTGCAGGCGGTGCGCGCCTTCGTGGACGGGGTGCTGCTCCAGGGCGGCGTCATGCTGCTCTCGCTCTCCGTCTACGTCGTCTACATGGCGCGGACCCACGTCGGGCTCACCGCCGCGTGCCTGGCCGCTAGCCCGCTGCTCTGGCTGGTGACGTCGGTCTTCTCCCGCTGGGCGCGCCCCATGTACCAGCGCGGCCGCGAGCTGGTCGACGACATGATCCTAGCGTTGACCGAGGATGTCCGCGGGATCCTGGTGATCAAGACCTTCGGCCGCGAGGCGCAGAGCCAGGAGCGCTTCGTCGGCCGAACCCGCGCCATCGAGGAGCACCAGCGCCGCATCTTCCGCCGCGTCAGCCAGTTCTCCCCGACGGTGCAGCTGGTGACGCACCTGAGCACTGCCGTGCTGCTCCTGTACGGCGGGCGCCTGGTGGCCCGTGACGCCCTGACCCTCGGCGACCTGGTCGTCTTCGCCGGCCTCTTGCAGCAGCTCTCGGGGCAGGTGTCGAGCATGGCCGGCGTCGTGAACACCCTGCAGCAGAGCCTGGCCGCCGCACGCCGCGTGTTCGAAGTGCTCGACGCCCCGGTCGAGATCGCGAGCCCCCCCGTCCCGCGCCGCCTCGGCCCCGATCGCGGCCGCGTCCGCCTGGAGCGGGTCAGCTTCGCCTACCGGGGCGGGGCCCCTGCCCTCACCGAGGTTGAGCTGGACGTCGAGCCCGGGCGCACCGTCGCCATCGTCGGCGCCACCGGAGCGGGCAAGAGCACCCTCCTCGGGCTCGTCCCCCGCTTCTACGACCCCACTGCGGGCCGCGTGCTCGTGGGCGGCCTCGACGTGCGTGAGCTCGACCTCGAACAGCTCCGCCGCGCCATCGGGGTCGTCTTCCAGGAGAGCCTGCTCTTCAGCGCCAGCGTGGCCGAGAACATCGCCTTCGGTCACCCGGAGGCTCCCCGCGCCGCCGTCGAGCGGGCGGCCGAGATCGCCGGCGCTGCCCGGTTCATCCGCGAGCTCCCGGAGGGCTACGACACGCTCCTGCGTGAGGGTGCCATGAACCTCTCGGGCGGGCAGCGACAGCGGCTCGCGATCGCCCGGGCCTTGTTGCTCGACCCGTCCATCCTGCTGCTCGACGATCCGACGACCGCGATCGATCCCCAGACCGAGCAGGAGGTCCTCGCGGCCATGGATCAGGCCATGCACGGGCGCACGACGCTGGTGGTCGCGAGCCGCCTCTCCACGCTCCGCCGGGCCGACACCATCCTGGTGCTCCACGAGGGGCGCGTCGTCGAGCGGGGCTCGCACGCCGAGCTGATGGCCCTGCGCGGCCGCTACTTCCAGGCCGCCGCCCTGCAGGCGCCGGACGCCGAGAGCCAGCCCCTGCTGCTCGCCACGGAGGCCGCCCCGTGAGCCGGGTCCTGCCCGCCCTGAGCGAGGAGCAGCGCCCCCTGGACCTGGGGCTCATCCGCCGGCTCTTCGCCTACACGGCGCCGCACGCCCGGACCCGGAACCTGCTGTTGTTGCTGGTGGCGCTCCGGGCGCTCCAGCTGCCGCTCCTGGCCTGGATCATCGCGCGCCTGATCGCCGGCCCGATCGCCCACCACGATCTGCCCGGGACGCTGACCGGGGTCGGCGCCTTCCTCGCCTTCGCCGCCTTCACCGAGCTCTGCTTCGTGTACCGGATGGGCACCGCGCTCCGGCTCGGCGAGGCCGTGGTCCGCGACCTGCGCGAACAGGTCCACCGGCACCTCATCCGAATGCCGATGAGCTTCTTCAAGGACGTGAAGGTCGGCGCCCTGGTGAGCCGGCTCACCACCGACATCGACGTGGTGCGGGTGGGCGTCCAGGACGTCGCCTTCGTCACCGCCGTGCAGGCCGGGGGGCTGCTCGTCTCCGCCACCCTGATGGCCGTGTACGACTGGCAGCTCTTCCTGATCGTGCTGGTGATGGCGCCGGTGCTCTGGCTGGTCGTCGCGCATTTTCGGCGCCGGCTCAGCCGCGCGTACCGCGAGATGCAGGAGAGCTTCAGCCGCGTGACCGCCACGCTGGCGGAGTCGGTGGCGGGGATCCGCGAGATCCAGAGCTTCGCCCGGGAGAAGACCAACGGCGGGATCTTCCGGGCGCTCATCTTCGACCACTCCCGGTACAACATGAACGCGGCCCAGCAGACCGCCGTTTTCCAGCCGCTGCTCGAGTTCAATGGTCAGCTCTTCCTCGCCATCCTCATCCTGGTGGGGGGGTACCGGGTCACGGTGGGCGCCACCGATCTCGAGGCGCTGGTGCAGTTCCTCTTCCTCTCCACCGCCGTGTTCGCCGCCATCCCCATCATCGGCAACCAGTACAATCAGGCGCTGACGGCGATGGCCGGCGCCGAGCGGGTCTTCGCCCTGCTCGATCGCGAGCCCGACTGGGAGGACGACCCGGCAGCGACGCCGCTCGCGGCGGTCCACGGGCAGGTCGAGTTCCACTCGGTGGGCTTCGCCTACGTCCCCGGGCGCCCGGTGCTCGACGGGATCACGCTCACCGCCCGCCCGGGAGAAACCGTCGCCTTGGTCGGCCCCACGGGGAGCGGCAAGAGCACCCTCGTGAGCCTCGTCGCCAAGCTCTGGCTCCCGGGCGAGGGCACGATCACCATCGATGGCCGCGATCTCCGCGCCGTGACCGGCGCGTCCCTGCACGAGCGGCTCGCCATGGTGACCCAGGACAACTTCCTCTTCGTGGGGAGCGTCCTCGAGAACGTCCGCTTCGGCCGCCCCGAGGCCACCGACGCTGAGGTGCGCGCCGCCATCGCCGCCCTCGACGTCCTCGACCTGCTCGAATCCCTCCCCGACGGCCTCGCGACCGAGGTCGGCGAGCACGGCGGGGGGCTCTCGCTTGGCCAGCGCCAGCTCGTCTGCTTCGCGCGCGCGATGCTGGCCGACCCGCGCCTCCTCATCCTCGACGAGGCCACGAGCGCCGTCGATCCGCTCACCGAGGCGCGCGTCCAGGCCGCGCTCGGCAAGCTCCTCGCCGGCCGCACCAGCTTCGTCGTCGCGCACCGGTTGAGCACCATCCGCCACGCGCACCAGGTCCTCGTCCTCGAGCGCGGGCGCATCGTCGAGCGCGGGACGCACCTCGAGCTGCTCGCGCAGCGGGGCCACTACGCGCGGATGTACCGGGAGTTCGTGCGGGAGTCGGTGCCCCCGGCGGCCGCGCCCTCCTGAGGGGGGCCGCGCGCCGCACGCGCCGGAGCGCTCCCCGCCGCCCCCCTCCGGGACATTGCCCACCGTGCCTGGCGATTGTTGAGCCGCCCCGCGGCCCTCTACCCGGGCGCCGAGGGGGCAGGTTAGGATGCGCTCGGGCCCGAGCGCGGCGGCGTCCGCTGGGATCGACGGGCCCGAGGAGTGACCAGCCCATGCAAGAGCCCGTCAAGATCATGCCGTGCCTCGACATGCAGAACGGCCGGGTCGTCAAGGGAGTCAAGTTCGTCGACATCCGCGACGCGGGTGATCCCGTCGAGTGCGCGCGCGCCTACTGCGAGGCCGGCGCCGATGAGCTCGCCATGCTGGACATCACGGCGACCGTCGAGAACCGCCCGACGCTGCTCGACGTCGTGCGACGCGTGGCGGCGGCGACCACCGTGCCCTTCACCGTGGGTGGGGGCATCGTGGACGTGAGGTCCGCGGCCGCGGTGCTGGAGGCCGGCGCCAACAAGGTGTCCACCAGCAGCGCCGTATTCCGCCGGCCGGAGCTGATCGAGGAGATGGTCAAGGAGCTCGGCGCCGACCGGGTGACGGTCGCCATCGACGTGGCCCGGAACGAGGCGATGCCCTCGGGCTACGAGGTGTGGATCGACGGCGGGCGGACGGCGACGGGCACCGATGCCATCGAGTGGGCGCGCCGGGTAGACGGGTACGGGGTGCGCACCATCCTGCCCACCAGCAAGTCCACCGACGGCATGCGCACGGGCTTCGATCTGCCCCTGATTCGCCAGACGAGGCAGGCCACCCGGGCCAGCGTCGTGGCCTCCGGCGGCGCTGGCAAGCTCGAGCATTTCTACGAGGCCGCCGAGGCCGGGGCCACCGTGCTCCTCGCCGCCTCGGTCTTCCACTTCGGGATCATCCGCATCCCGGAGCTCAAGGCCCACCTCGCGCAGCGCGGCGTCCCGCTCGCGGGCGCCGGGGCACGCCCAGCTTGAGCCCGCGGCGCGAACGGCGTCGCCGGCGGAATCCCGGCCTGCGCAGTTGCTGCGCCTGCCGGTGACGCAGCGACCCTGGCCACGGCTCCGGCCTTGGGCTCGATGGGCGGCGCTACTCCCCGCCCGCCCCCATCGCCTCCACGATCTCGAAGAAGTGCCGATCGGGGAGCATCCCGACGGCCATCCGCCGCTCCCGGCCCGCGACCGCGCGCGGTCCCCAGAACACACGCCCGCCCTGCTCGCGGAGCCGCGCGGCGGCCGCGTCCACGGGCGTCTCGAGCCCGAAGCCGACGTCGCCGGGGTGCGTGGTGCGACCGTCACACTCGTACAGGGCCAGCGCCACCTCACCGAGCCGGAACACGACGGGCCCCCGGGCGGCGAACGGGTGGGGCTCAGGAGCCGGGTCCGACCCAGCGCTGGGCGCGACGCCGAGCAGCGCCTGGTAGCGCGGGATGGCCTCCGCCAGGCTCGGGACGAACAGGCTGATGAATCGCAGCGCGGGGACAGGACTCTTGGGCATCGCGTCGCAGCATAATCGAAACGTCTTCGTCTTCCGAGGCGTCGCTCCGTTCACCCACCGCTACCTCGCCGGCGCGATCGGCGTCTGTACGCCATCTGCCGGCGCCAGGGAGTACGTCTGCTGATATTCCGCGTCGTAGCCCGCGAAGTTCTCGATGCCCTTCGCGATCCAGTCGCGGAGCTCCTCCTCGCCTCGCTCTGCCTTGAACTGCGCCGCGCCGTCGGGAGCGACGGTGAGGTGCTCGCACTTGGCGAGAGCGCCAGGGACGTCGCTCCACCCCTCGCGACTCGGTCCCATGCCCTCCAGGGCGAACCGCGCACGCATGGCGCCCATCAGGGGCTTCACCCAGACGTAGTAGATCTTGCCTGCCTCGAGCTCGGCCTTCATCGAATAGTAGCCCTCGCCGCTACCGACGAAATAGTGCTCCCCGGGGGTCACCGTGGAAGTGGCGCAGGTGCTCGGTCCGAGGCGGGCGAGCAGCGCGCCGTTCTCGTCCGCGACCGCCACCTTCACAGCGGGGGCCATCTTGCCCGGTCGGACAAACACCACCGTCGCGTGGCCCGCGTCCGCCGCCGCGGGCGCGTTCGCCGGCTGCATGTAGTCGAGGCCGCTCGCGCAGCCCCCCGAGAAGATCGCCATTCCCATGGCGAGTATCGTCCGCTTCATCGTATTTCTCCGTTGCTTGGTGGGGCTTCGCGTGATGGCGCGGGAGCGGCCGCTGCTGCGGCCCTTCGGCCGATGCGACCGAAGCCGCCCGGGATGAGTGCCCAAGCATGGCCCACCGGCGTCGCTCTTGTACTCTTGTCGGCGCGGTCCGTCCGGCAGTTGTGCATCTTCTCTACTACTGGGTCGTGGACGGCCAGGGCGAGGCGACCATCGAGACGGCCCCGCTGCCGCCGCGCACCTTCCGGACGTCGCTCCTGGCGACGTCGATGATCGCGCACCTGCGGTCGCGAAGTGCTGCGACGGGCTGCCCTTCTATCGGGTGGAGCAGCGCCTGGAGCGCGAGGGAGTGCCGGCCGATCGGGGGACCCTCTCGCGCATCGCCGAGGACGCAGGAGCGACGCTGGGCGCCACCTTGGAAGAGGCGCTGGCGGCCGAGGCGACAACGGAGAGGTGAAGGGGCTCAACCGCAATGGCCCGGGGCCCCGGATACCTATTCCGCGTGGTCCGCTCCAGGCCGACCCGTGACGCTGGAGTTCCGGCCACGGTGGCTACTCCATCGCGGCGCGACCTCCCCAAGCGATCGCCGCATGGGACCGGGAGCACCGCTCCAGCCCGACCAGTGACGCTGTAATCTCGGCCAGGGTGGCGGCGTTTTTGACTGCTCCCCGCGCAATAGGTCGCTTTCCGATCGATTTTCTTCGGCTTGGCGCCCTTCTCCGGCCGGTCGATGCGTCGTAGGCTTCGAGTTGAGAATCGGAGAATGAAAATGCGGATTGAGCGGAACTACTTGGTACCCCTGCTGTTGACATCGCTCGGGCTCTGCTGGTCCAGAGTGAGCTTCGCGGACAACCCGGTTGTGCAGACGAAATACACCGCCGATCCGGCGCCGATGGTCTACCAGGACACCGTGTACCTGTACACCAGTCACGACGAGGACACCTCCACCGCGCTCGGCAACTTCAACATGTACAACTGGCTGTTGTACACGTCGACGGACATGGCCAACTGGACCGACCACGGGATCATCGCTGGGACGAAAGCCCCCAACAAGACGTTCTCGTGGGCTCAGGACAACGGGGCCTGGGCGCCGCAGGTGATCGAGAGGAACGGCAAGTTCTACCTGTACGCGCCGATCCGAGCCAATACCGGCTCGATGACCATCGCGGTCGCGGTCGCCGACAGCCCCTTCGGCCCCTTCGAGGATGCGCTCAACGAGTCACTGGTCAGCACGGGCACCAGCGACGACATCGATCCGACCGTGTTCATCGACAACGACGGGCAAGCGTATCTTTACTGGGGAAACCCTAATTGCTATTACGTCAAGCTGAACGCGGATATGATCTCCACCTCCGGCACCCCCACGAAGATAGACAAGCTCCAGACCTATCAAGAGGGCCCGTGGTTCTACCGGCGGGGCAGCAACTTCTACCTCGCTTTCTCCTCCACCTGCTGTCCTGAGGGCATTGGCTATGCGATGAGCACATCCCCCACGGGGCCGTGGCAGTACAAGGGCTCGATCATGGACCCGAACCCGCAGGCGAACGGAAACCAACCAGGTATCATCGACTTCAAGGGCGAATCCTACCTCTTCGGGTTCAATTGGAGATTGCAGGAGAAGCGCACGGGTGAGCGAAATAGGGAGATGCGTTCGGTCTCGGTGGAGAAGTTCACCTATAACGCGGACGGCACGATTCCCACGTTGCCTTTTTGGAGCGAGACGGGCCCGGAGCAGGTCGGAACGCTCGACCCGTACGCGAAGACCGAAGCTGAGACCATGGCCTGGGGGTGGGATGTGAGGACCGAAGCCTGCAGCGAGGGCGGTATCGATGTGACCTCCATCGAGAACGGCGACTACATCAAGGTAAAGGGGGTCGATTTTGGCGCCGGCGCCACCTCCCTTGACGTCAGAGTCGCCACGACCTCGAGCAACAGCCAAATCGAAGTCCGCCTCGACAGTCAAACCGGCAAGCTCGTTGGAACGTGTGCGATCACGAGCACGGGCGGCATGCAAACCTGGGCCACTCAATCGTGTGCCATCAGCGAAACCAGCGCCGTGCACGACCTCTTCTTCGTGTTCACGGGGGGCTCGGGCAGCCTCCTCAATTTCAACTGGTGGAAATTCGTCGGGTCGGGGACGTCCAACCCCGGGGGAAGCGGTGGATCGGGAGGTGGCGGAGGCGGCACCGCGCAGGGCGGCGCCAGCGGCGGAATTGGTGGAAGCTCCGGCAGAGGGGGGGCTGGCGGCGGAACGTCCTCGGCGGGGGGCGGCGCCGGAGGAGCCGAACAGGGAGGTGCGCAAAACACTGCGGGGAACGCCAACTCTGGCGGGAGCGCCAACTCTGGCGGGAGCGCCAGCACCGGCGGGAGCGCCGGCTCCGGCGGGAGCGCCAGCACCGGCGGGAGCGCCAGCACCGGCGGGAACGCCAACTTTGGCGGGAGCGCGAACTCCGGCGGGCTGGCGAGCACCGGAGGAAACGCCGCCGGCGGGACCAATGCACAGGGCGCCAGCGGGGGACAAGCGAGCGGCGGAACGTCAACTCCCTCGACGGGCGGCACCCGTCAAGCCGCTGGCGACTCCTCTTCGCCGTCCGCGAACGGCTGTGGATGCGCACTCCCGGGCCAGGCCACCGGCAGGCCCTCCTGGGCCTTCGGACTCGCGCTCCTCGCGACCTTCGCTCTTCTCGGCCGTCGGGCGCCTAGGGTGCCGCCATCAGCGCGGTGATGAGCCGGATTTGCTGCGTAGCGCGTCACGGACGTTGCTCCGCCGGAGCCACCTCGTCCCCCTGAGGTAGCACCAACCTGCCCCGCCATGGGCACCCAGCGCATCGCCGACGTGCTCGCGCGAGCGGGCTTGCATCTCTCCAAGACGTCCGTCCGCCGCTACCTCGAGCAGCCACGGCTCTCTATGGCACCCGGCTCTGTTTCTGCCACGAGTACGAGGGGGCTACCGGCCGGATCGCCGGGTGGCCGGACGAAGGTCGCCGAGCGGGAGCGGGGACTGGTGGGTGGCGGTCGCGAACTCGTCCGAACCCGAACGCGCGAATGCCGCACTCGAGGTAGGCGCGGAGCTCCTGCTCCACGTAGTCGGGCAGGCCCCGCTCGTGCTGCTCCCGGACCTCGGCGAGGAAGGGCTCGAGGTGCTCGGCGACCAGGCCGCAGAGGACCGTCTCGCGCGGGTCGTGCTGCCGGTAGCCGCCGGCCGTCTCGCGCAGGGCGATCGCGGGGCGACGCGGCGGGGCGGGCGGGGCGTGGACCGGACTCGCCCCTGGCGAGCCGCCACCCATTCCCGCGCCACGCACCACCGCAACGGCCCCATCGACCGGCAGCGAGGGCCCGGCGCCCCGTGCTCGGCGATGTTGGAGGCGAGCAAGCCCAGTCAGAACTCGCCGTCACTGACCGCGTCACCGAGGAGCCGCGAGGACGGGCGGGCTCCCGGTGGTTCGCCTCGGTCCCGCCGAGGACTAGCTCGCGGGCTTCGCCGCGCCCGTCCCCGCAGCCTCCCCCGCGAGGCGCTTCCGGCGCCGCCACAGCAGCACCTGGACGACGATGACGAGCACCACGACGGCGACGGCGCCGACGAGGGCGGAGGTGCGCAGCCCCGACTCGAACTCCACGAGCGCCCGCTCCACGTCCGGGGCGCAGGTCACCGAGCTCCCGATCGACCCGTACTTGAAGGCGAGGAGGCGCCGCCCGAAGGCCTCCCAGGCGAGCACCCCGAGCCCTAGGCCGGCGAGCAACGCGAAGAAGAGGATGCGGAGCTGCTTGTAGACCGGCTTCAGTTCCACGGTGGGCCGACGATAGGCCCCGACGGGCGGCCCGTCCAGCCGCCCCCCGAGCGGCGACCGACCCGCGGCGCACCCGGAGACGCGCCGCCGGCTCCCTTCGAGACGCGGCCCGCCGCGGAGGTGGGTCAGGCGTGGCCGTCGGCGGCGAAGAGACGCTGCCGAGCCGCTTCGGTGATGGCGACGACGGCGGGGTGCTTGAGGCGACGCTCGACCGAGATCGCGTAGAAGCGCTCCTGGACCCCCT
>CAYZQO010000084.1:0-8103 GCA_964480725.1 uncultured Polyangiaceae bacterium
GGTGCTCGACCAGAACAAGCCGACGGTCATCATCGTCCAGTCGGGCTCGATCGTGAACCTGCCCTGGCTGTCCCACTCGAACCAGAACCAGGCCACCATCTGGGCGGGCTACCCGGGGATGCGCGGGGGGCTCGCGCTCGGCAAGCTCATCTTCGGTCAGGCCAATTTCTCCGGCAAGATGCCGATGGCCTGGGCCGCGGAGAGCGATCTCTTCCCGTTCAAGGACAGCGACACCATCACCACCATGGGGTACTTCTTCGGCTATCGCCTGTACGACAAGCGCAAGTACGTCGATCTCACGCCGGTCAACCTGGTCTTCCCCTTCGGCTACGGCCTGAGCTACTCGACCTTCGAGTACTCGAACCTGGTGGTCCCCTGCACGCAGGTCCCCAACAACGGCATCGTCGGCATCACGGTCGATGTCACCAACAGCTCCGCGGTCGATGGCGACGAGGTGGTGATGCTGTTCGTCAAGCCACCGCCGGCGCCGGAGGGCACCACGGGCCAGCGCCCGTGGAAGGAGCTCAAGAGCTTCGCGCGGGTGAGCGTGCCCGCGGGCCAGACCGTGCCGGCCCAGCTCCCCTTGCGTATCAACGATCTCCGGCGCTGGGAGGGTGACGGGACCACCGGCAGATGGGTCATCGACCCCGGCGCTTACACGATCCTGGTCGGCAAGAACGCCGAGGACGCGGAGACCTCGACTCTCGTGGGCACGGTGACGCTCAACGGCGGCTGACGGCCCCGCGCACGACAGCAGAAGGAACCGCATGACAACTCGAAATAGCGCTTTCGGGCTCGGCGTAGCCCTGTCCTTGGCCCTGTCCTACCTTGGCACCAGCGCGCCGGCGCTAGCTCAAGAGGCCGACGCACCGCCCACCGGCGACGCCCCGGCCGCCGGTGACGACGCGGCGGCGCCGGCCGCCGACGCTCCCGCGGAGGCGCCGGCGCCAACGGAGCCCGGGGAGGAGCCCGCCGAGCCCGAGGCCGATACGACGGAAGCGGAGCCCCCCGCGAAGGAACCTGCCGTTGCGGCCTCCGCGACGGCGACCGTCTCGGCGCCGGAGCTGCCCGCCACCGAGCCCGCCGCGCCGGAAACCGGGGCGAAGATCCTGGCCGTCGAGCAGCTGCCGGGCTCCGCCTACCCGAGCGTCCAGATCCGCGGGCTGGCGAACGGCTCCCTGGCCCGCACCTTCCACGGCCAGCAATGGCCGTACATGCCCGGGATCGAGGAGAGCCACAGTCTGCAGATCGGGCTGTCGGGGTATGTCTGGAACGACCTCAGCAACACGCGCATCAATGCGGACGCTAGCCTCCGCAATTCCAGCATCACCGACCAGAATCGCTGGACGACCCAGACGCGCGGGGTGCTGCGCGTGACGCCGACCTACAACGCCAAGAAGGGTTGGTTTGCCCAGGCCAACGCCGAGTTCGTCGCGCAGGGCGACATGACCAAACCCGTCGATAAGGAGACGGTCACCATCACCGATGACCTCTGGGTGCGCGCCGGCAAGTGGGACCTGTTCGACGTGACCGTGGGGCGCTTCCAGGGCTGGGAGATCGCGAACCACTACGGGATGGCGCTCGACCTCAACACCCTCGAGCGTTCAGGCGCATATATCGTGAAGATGAAGGAGAAGCCCACGGACGGCTACGGACTAAGCTACTTCTGGGACCGTCAGGACAAGACCCTCGGCGGCTACGCGGTGCACGTCTACCCGACCAAGTTTCTGCGTGGCGAGGTCCTGGGCCACGTCGGTGGCAGCAGCAGCCTCAATGCCGGGAATCCCTATCAGTTCGATGTCCGCCCGTCCGTGATCTTCGACGTCGGCTTCCTCAAGCTCAAGGGCGGGTACGAGTATGGCGAGGTGCGGTCGCAAGCAGCCGGGGAGGAATCGCGCGAGTCGAAGAACGGCTACGGCTTCGCGGCGCAGGTCGTGCTGGATCCCTACGTCGAGCTCGGGGGCAGCTTCGGGCGGGGGTTCCAGGACGTCGTCGACAACTTTGAGGATGCCGACCTGGCAAAGAGCAACACCGTGCAGACCGTCGGCGGGTTCCTGAACGGGAGCCCCGGCCATGAGCCCCTGGTGCTGGGCGTGGGTGCCTTCCTGAATTCCTGGGAGAACTACCGCATCGATCAGAACGTCGGCCCGCATCAGGGCGAGGTGGACACGAACGAGCAGTGGCTCCTCTTCGGCGCCGTGCAGTACACCCTCTGGACCCGGCTCAACCTGAAGTTCGTCTTCTCGAGCGCGAGCAACAAGGTCGAGAACTACGAAAACAACTACGTCAACAACGCGCTGAGCGGGCGCTTCCGGGCGGAGCTGTTGTTCTGAGTCAGCGCCACCTGAGCTTCTGACACGGCCGCCGCTTCCTCAGTGGCCAGCCGAAACCCCCGCGGTAGTCGCCGCGGGGGTTTCGTGTTTTTTTCTGCCAGCCGCGCGGGGCGGCCGAGCCGCCGTCAGCCGATGGGCTCGCGGGGGTCACCTCGCGGCGGTCACCCACCGGCGCGGGAGGCCTCGAAGATGGCCTGGATGGCGGCGTCCAGGGCGGCGTCGAACTCGGCGTCGCTCTGCTGGGCGCTCAGGCCCTCGGTGAGGGCGCGAGAGAAGCTGGCCACCATCCCCCGCTGCCGGGAGAGTCGCTGGTTCGCTTCGTCGCGGGAATAGCCGCCGGAGAGCGCGACGACACGGAGCACCCGCGGGTGGGCGATGAGGTCCCGGTAGAGATCGTCTACGGACGGGAGCGTGAGCTTGAGCATCACGTCGCGGCCCGGTGGCAGCCGCCCCACGGCGTCCCTCAGCGCCTGCTCGAGGCGTCGCTCCGCCTCCGCCTTGTCGGGGCAGTGGATGTCGACCTCCGGCTCGATGATGGGCACGAGCCCGGCGTCCAGGATCTGCGCGGCGACTTCGAACTGCTGGGCGACGATCGCCGAGATGCCGCTGGGGTTCGCCTGCGCGACGACGGAGCGCATCTTCGTCCCGAAAACGCGCCGCTCCAGGGCGCGCTGGAGGAGGCCGCCGAGGCCGACGATGGGCCGCATCAGCCGAACGCCGTCGGCTTCGGGGGCGAGCCCCTGGTCGACCTTGAGGAGGGGTACGACCTGCTTCTCCTCCCAGAGGTAGTCCGCCGTCGGCCGTCCCCCCACCTCGCGATCCATGGTGTCCTCGAAGAGGATCGCCGCCAGGATCCGGTCGCCTCCGAACGCTCGGCTCGCCATGATGCGCGCGCGCATCCGATGCACGAGGTCGAACATCTCCGCGTCGTTCGACCAGGCGCCCTCGGGGATGCCGTAGAGCGCGAGCGCCTTGGGCGTGCTCCCGCCGCTCTGATCCAACGCCGCGATGAAGCCATCCTGGGCCTGTAGCTTGGCCCTCTGGGCCCGGGTTCGTTCCATGTCGTCGGTTCCTCTCCGGCGATCCTGGGTCCGGTGGGGGCCTTTCGGTAGTGGCCCTGGCGGAGCGGCCGCCTCAGGCCAGCGGGTCGAGCGTCTTGGCTCGCCGGGGCGGGGCGCTCAGCGCCGTCTTCAACGCCGCACGGATGGAAGCCTCGAGGGCCGTCGTCACCCGGCGGCGCAGATCGGTGCGCGACACGACGAGGCCGATCTCACGCACCGGCACCGGCGACACCAGTGGTCGGACCTGGTTCCTCCGGCGTTCCGGGCTCAGCTCGGCGAGCGCCAGCTCCGGGAGCACCGTGGCCCCGAGCCCCTCGTCGACGAGGCGCACCAGGGTCTGGAAACTGCCGCTCTCGAACTGGATGGAGAGGGGGCGCTCGGGGGCCTGCCCCCCGCAGTACGCCAGCACCTGGCTGCGGAAGCAGTGCCCCTCGGGCATGACCCAGAGCGCGCGCCCCTTCAGCTCCGCCTGGGTCACCGTGGCCTTCTTGGCGAGGGGATCGTGGGGCGGCAAATAGGCGTACATCGGCTCCTTGCCCAGCGGGAGCTCGGTGAGGCCCGCGATCCCGAGCGGCGTCGCGGCCAGACCGGCGTCGAGCGTGTCCCCGCGGAGCCGCGCGATGATGTCCTGGGTCTTGAGCTCCTCGACGACGAGCTCGACCTTGGGGTGCGCGCGACTGAAGGCCCCGAGGAAGAGGGGCATGACGGTGGACGAGAGGGTCGGGATGACGCCGAGGCGGAACCGACCGGACGGCTCCTCCGCCTCGACCACGATCTGACCGAGGCGTTCGATGTCCCGCAGCACGGCGCGCATCTGCGCGAGCGCGCGCTCGCCAGCGGGCGTCACCAGGACCGGCTTCTTGCTGCGGTCGAAGAGCACCAGGCCCAGGAGCTCTTCGAGCTTTCGGAGCTGCATCGAGAGGCCGGACTGCGACACGTGGCAGGCATCGGCCGCGCGCCGGAAGCTGCCGCTCTCCTCGATGGCGACGGCGTAGCGGAGCTGCGTGAGCGTGACCTGTTCGAGATCCATGCGCGCACTCTGGACATCACTTGGAGTGAACGCAAGAACGAAACGTTCGATTGGAGTGTACGTTACGGTCGGGTACCTTCGCACCGCGTCGAGCCAGCGCGCCGCTCCCTCGGGCGCGGTGCGCCTCGCCAGGACCCTCAAGGAGAGAACCGGAATGTCGCTCATCAACACGACGATCACGCCCTTCAAGGCCACCGCCTACCGGAACGGGGAGTTCATCGAGGTCACGGACCAGACCGTGCGCGGCAAGTGGAGCGCGTTCGTGTTCTATCCGGCCGACTTCACCTTCGTTTGCCCCACGGAGCTCGAGGATCTGGCGGACCATTACGCCGAGTTTCAGCAGCTCGGCGTCGAGATCTACGGAGTCTCGACCGACACCCATTTCGCCCACAAGGCCTGGCAGGACGTCTCCGCGGCGATCAAGAAGGTGAAGTACCCGCTGGTCGGCGATCCGACCGGCAAGATCGCGAGGAGCTTCGGCGTGCTGATCGAGGACGAGGGCGATGACGACGACGGTCTGGCCCTGCGCGGGACCTTCCTCGTCGATCCGAACGGGGTCATCAAGGCCTACGAGGTGCACGCAAACGGCATCGGCCGCGACGCCTCCGAGCTCTTGCGCAAAGCCAAGGCGGCCCAACACGTCGCCACCCACCCCGGTGAGGTGTGCCCCGCCAAGTGGCGGGAAGGGAGCAAGACCCTGAAGCCGGGCCTGGACCTGGTGGGCAAGATCTGAAGCGGGTCGAGGGGACCGCGGGTGCGCCGGCCCGCCCGCGCACCCCGGTCAGCGAGCTGTCCTCCACTCAGGAGTCGGGGGACGTGATCGTCGGCTGATCGCCCCCCCGCTCGTAGAACACGGCCTCGCCCTTTCGCCTGGCTCGGATGACGCCCTCGGCGCAGAGACGGTCGAGGTGTTTTAGCACTTCGTTCGGGGCCAACGCGAGCCCTGTGGCGATCCCCTCGACCGTGCAGGGGCGCCGGCCGAGTAGGGCGACGATCCGTTCCGCGCCATGCTCGCTGCCAGCGGCCAGGTGCGCCCCGTCGTGGCGAGTCTCGGCGATGAGCTCGCACGGGCACGAGAAGAGGCGGCTGAGCGGCTCGAGGTCGCTCGGCGCGATGGCGAGCGCGGACGCCTCGGCGGGAGGCCGCGACACCGTGTTCAGCTGGACTCGATCGAGCCGCATCCTCTCCGCGATGGCCGCGATCCGCTCGACCTCGTCTCGGCGGTCGTTGAGCCCGGCGAGGAGGAGCACCTCGAGCCATATCTTGCCCCGGTACTCGTGCGAGAAGGTCAGTAGCCCGTCGACCATGCGCTCGAACGAGAGGTCGGCGTGGGGACGGTTGATCCGCGTGAAGCTCGCTGGCGTCCCGGCGTCGAGCGAGGGCATGACGAGATCCGCCTCGGCCAGGCTGGCGCGGATCTCGGGCCTCCACAGGAGCGACCCGTTGGTGAGCACGGCGACGGGGACGTCGGTGAGGGACTTGACCCGGGCGATGATCTCCCCGAGGCGGACGTGGAGGGTCGGCTCTCCAGAGCCGGCTAACCCGATGAAGTCCGGCCGGGGTCCCGTCTGCAGCTTCTCGCGGAGCTCAGCGAGCAGGACATCCACCGGTGCGTAGTCAGCGAGGGCGAGCGTCAGGTTCGTCGTGCGGCCAAGCTGGCAGTAGATGCAATCGTAGGAGCAGGTCTTGAAGGGGACCAGATCGACCCCGAGCGAACGACCGAGGCGTCGCGAAGGCACGGGCCCGTACACGTAGCCCCGCGCTCCGGTGCTCTCACGCTCGTGCTTGTTGATCATGCTCGCTGCTCCCGGCGGCGAAATGGAGATGGTGGTCCCAGCGGGGGGCCTCGAAGCCGGCGCTCACCGCGCGCCCCCTTCGCTCCGACGGTCACGGAACAGGAGCGGGAAGACGATGTCACTCGTGCAGCAGGGGACCCAGACGGCGAGAAAGAGGAAGGTGGCGACGAGCACCAGCGTCATGGCGTCAAACTGCGTCGAGGTGGCCATCGTCATGTGGAAGAGCGACGCCCAGGTGCTCAAGAGGACGTGAACGGCATGGGGGAACTTGGTGGTTGGGTAGTAGCGACCGAGCAGGATCCCTGCCAGGGCGAGCGGATTGACGAGCCACCATTTCTCGAGCGCACCGATGTGAAGCCCCGGGTTTGGGAGATCGAGGATGACCTCCGCGACATAGGGGATCACCGAATCGCTCAGGGTCGCGATGCCGACGGAGCCGAGGTAGCCGATGAGGAGCAGGCGCGCCCAACGGTGCCGGACGTGCAGGCAGAACATGGCTGTGGTCGCCCAGGCGCTGACCAGGACGTGCAAGGGATGAAAGACCCAGAAGAGGGTCTGGGAGACGTGGGGTCGGACCTGGAAGTGAGCCATGAACGCCATGATCACGATCCCCGTGAGCGCGCCGAAGCCCGTGAAGGGTGCGTGCGCCGCCATCTCGCGGGTGATGATGTGTGCGGGACGTTTCATGGGTTACCCATCGTTTGCTGGGGGGCGGCCGCGGGGGAGCAGAGCAGTGATGAGCCGACGTGCGGCAGTCGAGCGTCCGGCGCGCGACGCGGCGCTCATACGAGCACGCCTGGCGCCTCCTTCTCGAGGTAGAACCGATCGGGCGAGGTCACCCGGTCGATGAAGAGGACGCCGTTGAGGTGATCCACCTCGTGGTGCACCACCACGGCATCGAAGCCATCGAGCGTCCATTCGAAGGCGTCCCCTTGCTCGTCGAGCCCCTGGAGGCGCATGAAGTGCGGCCGCACCGTCTCGGCGTAGATGCCCGGGATGCTCAAGCAGCCATCGAAGTCCGGCAGCTCGCGGCCGGCTTCGAGGATGACGGGGTTGACGATGGCGATCGGGGGACCGGGTTTGTTGCCACCTTCAGCGCCGAAGCAGACCACGACCACGCGCTGGTGCACCCCGATCTGGGGCGCGGCGAGCCCGATGCCGTTTCCGTGATGGAGCAGGGTGTCCTTGAGGTCGGCGATGATCTTGGCCGTCTGGGGCGAGCCGCTCAGGACCAGCTCGCTCTGCTGGCGGAGCTCCGACTCGTTGGTCTTGTAGAGGACGATGGGTCGCACAGCCATCCGTCATGCTCCTTCTCTTCGCGTCTAGAAACGCTCCCGCCGGGACGGGAGGCTGCGGTTTCCTACCGCCCTGGCGTCAGAACCTTGGAGATCCCGTCTCCGTCCATCGGCCGCACGATCGCCATGGCGAGGGAGACGTCAGCAAATGCCGTGCCGGTTGCGCGGCTGCTGCGCAAGGCTCTGTAAGGATTAGAGAAAGAGCGGTTTGTGGTCGCACGGGGGCGCGCCCTATTCGTGCAGGAAGCCCATGCCGCTCGCGTCTTGCACGATTAGGGGCCGTTCACGATGGGGGGGCTCCGCTCGGGCGGGAACGACCGCCGCGAGGTCGGTCATGATCTGGGAGCCCGCCTACCAGAAGGACGATCCCATCGGCAGCTACCAGGACGCCCTCACGGTGGGCGGCGTCGCCTGGGACCTGTACGAGGGCGCCAACGGCGCTCGCGCGCTTCCCGACTACAATGCAGCGACGACGACGGGGGCGCCCGCGCCTCCTCGGTCGATCCGCTCGCAGGGCACCCCATGACCGCGCCGACCCGGACTCCGCGCCCGCTCGCGCTCGCCGCGCTGCCGGCGGCGCTCCTGCTC
>CAYZQO010000084.1:8203-20430 GCA_964480725.1 uncultured Polyangiaceae bacterium
AAGAACCTCTTCGCCTCGAACAGCCCCACCTTCACCGTCTCGGGGAAGAACTACTACGGCAGTTACTGGGACGTCGACGTCGTGATCGACCAGCGTCCGCCCCTCTATCCCTTCGCGCTGAGCCTGGTCCACGCGCTCGTCGGCTACTCTTACGCCAACGCGTTCCGCCTCAACCTGCTGGTGCTGCCGGCCTTCTTGCTGGTGGCCTACCGCCTCGCCAAGTCCCTGGGCGGCGAGACGTTCGGGCTCGTCGCCTCGCTGCTGGTGGTCGCGCACCCCGTCGTGCTGATCGCGGTCCGCTCCGGGGGGTTCGATTTCTTCGCCGCGTTCTTCGCGTTGCTCGTCCTCAAGAGCCTGCTCGACTTCACGCGGGGGGGGCGCCCGGAGCACCTGGCGATCCTGTGGATGAACCTGTGCCTGTTCGCCGAGGTCCGGTACGAGTCGGTGCTGTTCATCCCCCCCGTGGTGGGCGCGCTGGTCCTGCTCAGGATGGTCTCGTGGCGCCGGCTGCGCCCGTTCGCCTTCGTTTATGCGCTCTCGCCCGCGTTCCTGCTGCCCCGGGTCTGGCTCACGCTGCTGCGCGGGAGCGTCCCCCCGCAGGACCCGGGGACCGTCACCTTCAGCGCCAACAACTTCCTCCGCAACACGCAAGAGTACTTCCAGCCGCTCCTGGAGCCGCTCCGCCCCTTCCCCGCGCACTCCAGGCTCCTGATCGCCCTCGGCGTGGTGGGCTCGGCGGCGGGGCTCTGGTGGCTCGTTCGCCGGCTCCGCGCCGGGGGGGGGCGCGCGCCGGAGCCGAGGTTCGGCGTCTTCGTCGCCGTGTGGATGGCGATGCAGGCGCTCCTCGTCTTCACCTACGTCTGGGGCCGGGCCCAGTACCCCTCCTCCGCGCGCCTCGTCATCCCGTTCGACGTCTTCTTCTCCTTCGCCGCCGCCTGGAGCCTGACTCGTGCGCTGGCACGGTGGCGCCCCTTCGTCCCTGTCCTGCTCGCCGCGGCCGCCCTGGTGATGGCGCTGCCGGTGGCCTCCCAGAGCCGGATGATGAATCGGCTCACCGAGAGCCGAGAGAGCGCCGCGCTCTGGCGCTTCTTCGAGAGCCTGGGCGACGAGCGGATCCTCGTCGTCACCGACCGACCCCACCACTTCACCATCATGAACTACGGCGCCATGAGCTTCGAGCGCGCGAGGAGCGATCCCTACCTCCTCACGGCGCTGGAGCGCCGCCTGTTCCAGGACGTCTACGTGATCCAGCGGTTCACGCTGTCCACGAACGAGCTGATGCCCGGTCAGGAGCTCTGGCCCGAGCGTGAGCTCGCCCCGGTGCTGGAGTTCCAGAACGACGCGGACGTGCTGGTGCGCGTCTCCCGGGTCCTCCGCTAGCGACGTGGCAGCGGATGGGGCGACGGGCGGACCGCGCGCAGGGGCAGGCCGCGAGCGTCCTGGCGGGTCGTTACTCGAAGTCGTAGACCCGGAAGGATCCGACCTCGAGCGCCGGATCGTCCGCGAGCTCCGGCGGCCAGTGCACCCGATCCCCCGCGCGGCGCACGAACCAGCGGATCCCGAAGGCGTGCGCCGTGCCGATCACGAGCTTTGGTAGCCGCTGCAGCATCAGCTGATCGACGGCGGCGGTGCGCGCCGCCACCTGCTCGCCGCGGTAGGGCATGTTGGTCAGCGTGTGGGCCACGAACGGTCTGCGCTCGGACAGGGCCGCGATGGCACAGAAGCGGTCGAACTGTGAGTCCTGGAAGAGTTCCTGGGGGTCGCCGTGGGTGCGCAGGTGCTCGGCGACGCGGACCAGCGCGCTCGGCAGGCGGACGGGTGAGATCCGGGGCATGGCCCACATGAGCTGCACGTCCTTGCCGAACGACGCGGGGACGAGCAGGAGCAGCGCCGCCAGGGCGAGGAGGAGGGGCCGCGCCACCCGAGCCAGGCGGCGTGACTCCATCAGCAGGAGGCCCGAGGCGCCCCCGATCCAGGCCACGACGAAGAAGTACACGATCATGAGCGGCCGATGCGACAGCTCGTCTGGGGTGCTGCTGCGCATGTCGAGCGCCAAGCCGAAGAACATCGCCAGGAAATTGCCCAGCAGGAGCAGCGGGAAGACGAGCTGGAGCCGGGTGGCCCGCTGGCGCAGCGCGAAGAGCAGCGCCACGAGCACCGGCACCAACGCGCCCAGCACCGCGAACAGGACGTAGGGGACGCCGAACACCAGGTTGGTCGTCGCGGGGAACGGACGCCCCAGGTGCGCGAAGACGAGGTCCCGGAAGGCCCCCGGGACGTGGAACGTCCCGACCAGGTGCAGGATCTCCCCGATGTCGGACCCATCGAAGCGGATCAACGGGACCCCGGGCACCCGCTGGCCGAAGAAGAGCGCCACGCCATAGAGGGCGCAGGCCAGGACGATCCAGGCGCCTCGCCCCCGGAGTCCCAGAGCCGAACGGAAGAAGAGCGCCGGTACCAGCAGGAGCAGGAGCGCGCTCGCCACGACGTAGTGCAGCTTGTAGGCGGCGAGCACGCCCGCGAGCGCCCAGCCGAGGAGCAGCTGCCGCCGGTTGCCGTGAGCACAGCCCTGGAGGACGAAGAGCCAGGCGACGCCGAGCAGCGCCAGGCCGTGGGTGGCGCTCGGCGAGATCTGCGTCAGCCAGTGGTAGGACAAGAACGGGTTTTGCATCCCTTGCTGAGCGCCGTCCGGGAGCAGGAGCAGGGCCGCACACGCCGCGAGCCCGGGCCAGGCGCCCCACAACGATCCGAAGAGCGAGTGGGCGGCGAGGCCCGTGAAGAAGACCCCCAAGGGGGCGAGGATCCCCGCGAAGGCGGCGTACGAATGGATCGCCGACGCCTGCTTGATGAACGCCGGCGCGAGGTACATCCCGTAGTGGTAGAGACGCGCGGGCACCCCGGCCATCCGGAAGTCCTCGATCGTCGAGGCGCTGTGGCTCTCGGCGAAGGTGCGAATGTGGACGGCGTGGTAAAAGCCGTCGATCCACGGCTTGAAGACGACGACCCCCTCCTGCTCGAGGACCGGGTCGAGGGAGTCCTGGCACCACGCCGTGGTGGCGAGCGCGCAGAGGCCGATGGCCCAGAGGCTCGCGGCGCTACCCGGGCTCGCCACCCGCCGCCGAGCCGAGAAGAAGGCGAGCGCCACCACCCCGAGCACGAGCGCAAAGTTCGCGATGATGCCGAGCGGCGAGAGCCAGGCGAGCGCGAGCAGCGCCGTGTTGACGACGGCGTATCCCACCAGGAGCCGGAGCGGGAGCTCGAAGAGGATCCCCTTCGCTAGGGCCTGCACGCTCGCGACGAGCGAACCCGCGAGGTAGTACGCAAAGCAGAGCAGCTCGCAGGCGAGGAGGGTCGACAGGGAGAAGGAGCCGCCCGCGGCGGCCGCCCAGGCGGCGACGACCGCCGCCACGAGGGAGACGGCGATCAGATCCGCCTTGCCGTAGGTGACGGTCCGGTCGCGCAGGGCCTGCGCGCGCTTCAGCATCGCCCTACCCATCGTCGCCTCGACCTCGCCCATCGCTCGTTGCCCCTCGCCCCGAGGGCTCGTGCCGCCCCGAGGCCCCGCCGCCCGCGTCGCGCTGGCGCTCGGTTCCACGCCGTCGCCTCCCCGCCAGCGTCGTTCGCCCCCGGAGCAGGCCGGGGATGAGCGACTGAGCCAGCCACATCCCCAGGAACAGCGGCACCGCTCGCCAGGGATAGAACAGCCTCCCCCTACGGGTCGCGGCGAAGCCAGCGATCGCTCGGACGGCGCCGTCCAGCGAGCCCGAGAACCAACTCCGGACCCTGGCTACCCAGGCCGGCGAGCGGTCGTCGAGGGTGAAGACCGCGGTGGGCACCGGGCCCAGCAGGACCTGCTGGAAGATCAGGTCGGTCCCCGAGTACATCTGGGACCAGACCTCGAAGCAGGCGGAGAGGGCGCGCTTGCTGGTGAAGTAGCCGAGGGCGAAGGGGTTGCCCACGTAGCGGGCCATGGAGCTGACGGCGACCAGGTGCCGTGGGCGCTGGTCCGCGGGCAGCCGGGTGAGGGGCCCGACGAAGTGAAGGACCCCGTAGAGGTTCGTGTCGACGACCGCCTTGTACGTAGCCAGATCGAACGCTTCGTCGTTGTCGACGGCGTTGATTCCGGCGTTCAGGAGGAAGAGCTCCGGCAACTCTCCGGCCTCGGCGAGTCGCTCGACGAGCCGCGCTACCCCGTCCGCGTCGCGGACATCCACGCACTCGAAGCGAACCGACGGGTACGCTGCCTCGAGCTCCGGGAGGTGGCGACGGTTCACGGAGACGACGCGCGCTCCCCGCCTCGAGTAGTGGTCGAGCAGGGCGCGGCCCACCCCCGAGGTCGTCCCCGTGACGAGCACGGTTCTAGGCTCCATCGGGGCCCTCGGGCCCGCCGAGCGGTGCCGCGGCGGGCCGTCGTCGTGACGCCGCCTGGCGCGAGCGGGCCTGCAGGAAGCCGTCGATCTCGGTCGGTGTGGAGAGGCAGGCGCCGCCGTGGCGAATCATCGTCCTGATGAAGCGGGGGCGCCGCTTGGCCTCCTCCAGGATCTTGAGCACGTACTCGCCCAGGACGGCGATGGCGCCGAGCTGGAGGCTGCCGAAAAACGCGATCGTGAGGAGGATGGTCGAGATCCCGTGGGGGGCCTCCGGGTGGAGCAGGGCCGCGATCCCCTGAACCCCAAGGCCGAGCAGGGAGAGCGCCGTCATGGTGACGCTGGCGCAGCCGAGGACTTCGACGGGCAGAGTCGTGAAGGAGAAGATGCCCTTGCGGGCCCACCAGACGTTCTTCAAGACGCTGTGCGTCGAGCGCCCGAACGCGCGTCTCGGGCGCACGTAGTCGACGCCCGTCTGCCGGTAGCCGACCCAGGCCCGGAGCCCGCGCAGGAACTGGTCGGTCTCGGGGAGCGCGAGGAGGGCATCGACGACCTTCCGGTCCATCAGCGCGAAGTCGCCCGCGTCCAGCGGCATCGGCACCTCGGAGATGCCGCGGAAGATCCGGTAGAAGCCGCTCACGAAGAGTGCGAGCAGCGCGGAGCCCTCCCGCTTCTTTCGGCGCCCGTAGACGACGTCGTAGCCTTGGCGCCACTTCGCGAAGAACGCCGTGATGAGCTCGGGCGGGTCCTGTAGGTCGCCGTCGAGGAGCACGACGGCGTCACCCGTGGCAAGCTGCATCCCGCTGAGGAACGCGCTCTGCGAGCCGAAGTTCCGGGAGTGCTCGATCGCGAGGACGTGGTGGTCCCGAGCCGTCAGCTCCTCGAGGACGACCCCGGCGTCGTCCGGGCTGGCGTCGTTGACGAAGATGATCTCGTAGTTGACCCCCAAGGCACCGAAGACGGCGGTCAGCCGCGCGTGCATCGGACGGAGCGCCGGCTCATCCCGGTAGCAGGTGACGACGGCCGAGAAGGTGGGCGCTGACGACAGATCAATCACGGAGGACGCTCTCCAGGCGCGATACCAGCGAGGGCCCCCGGAGTCCGCTCTCCTCCTGGTGCCAGCGTTGACTGCCGAAGCGACCGGAGGGATAGCCAGCGGCGCAGAGCGAGGTCATGGACCTGGGGATGACGCCGGAGGTGAGCAGCCGGTGGCTGAGCGCCTCGCCCAGTCCACAGGGCCCGTAGTGCTCCTCGATGGTGATGACCCGCCCCTTCTCCCGGATGCTTGCCGAGAGCTCGGCGGGGAGGGCCTCGAGCGGGAACGTCCCGACGCTCCAGATCTCGAGCTCGTCGAGCAAGCGGGGGGACGTCAGGTCGTACAGCCCCTCGACGACCGGGCCCATGGAGACGACGACGGCGCTACGACCCCGCTTGAGCCGGCGCCACGCCGAGAACGGGGGCAGCGCACCCGGGATCCGGGCCGGCGCGTTCAGCCGCAGGTAGTTGGGCCGCGGATCCTCGGCCATCGCGCTGATGACCTGCGGCACGTCCGCGGCGCTGAGCGGGACGTAGATGCGGACGTTGGGCAGCGCGCGCATCGCGCCCACGTCCTCGAGCGCGTGGTGGGTCGTCCCCATGATGCCGTAACCATAGCCGCCGCCGTTGCCGACGAGCTTGACGGGGAGCGAAGGGAGGCACACGTTGTCGCGGATCTGGGCGTAGGGGCGCAGCACCGCGAAGACCGACATGCTGTACACCCACGGGAGCTGCCCCTCGCTCGCCAGGCCCGCGGCCACCGAGACGGCGTTCTGTTCCGCGACGCCAGCGTTGATGAAGCGCTCGCCGAATGCCTGGGCGATCCCTTCGACGGCGAGGTAGCCGAGATCGGTCGTGATGAAGACGAGATCCTTCCTCTGCTCGAACAGCGTCACCATCGCCCGCGCGAATTCAGTCCGCATGGCGATAACCGTCAAGGAGGACCGCCTGCGCGCGCGTCAGCTCACCCAGCGCCTGCTCGTACTGCGCGTCGGTCATCGGCTGGTAGTGTGAGTCGACGGTGTCGTGCAGGAAGCTTATCCCATGACCCTTCACCGTGTTCGCGATGATGGCGACGGGCGCGCCGCCAGCGTCGAGGGCAAGCGTGCAGGCGTCCCGCGCCGCTAGGAGCGACGCGAAGTCGTGCCCATCCGCGGTCACCGCGTGAAAGCCGAAGGCGCGGAGCTTGGCGTCCAGCGGTTCGAGCGCGAGCACCGCTTCGGTGCGGCCAATGGCCTGGAGGTGGTTCCGGTCGATCACCCAGACGACGCGGGTCAGCCGATGATGGGCGATGAAGAGCGCCGCCTCCCAGACGCTGCCCTCGTCGAGCTCACCGTCGGAGGTGACGCAGAAGAAGCGCCCGTCCTGGTGCTTGAACCTGGCGCCGAGCGCCATGCCGGCCGAGAGCGAGAGGCCGTACCCGAGACTCCCCGTGGCGAAGGGGATCCCGTCCGTCGCGCGCGCCGGCGGCAGCGCCGAGAGGAGCGTCCCCTCCTCGTAGAAGGATTCGATCTGGGCGGGGGTGAGGCGACCCAGCTCAGCCAGGAGGGAGTAGAGCGCGGCCGCCGCTTGGCCCTTGGAGAGCACGAGGGTGTCGCGCTCTCGCATCCAGGCGAAGCGCAGGAACACGAGCAGCTCGGCGCAGGAGAGGGAGCTGCCGATGTGGCCCGCATGGGCTCGGTGGTACATGGTGAGGAAGCGCTTCTTCACCGAGAAGACGCGCTCCTGCAGCCTCACACAATCGGTCGCCGTGGTCTCCGGTCCCATGGGGCTCGCCCCTCGCTCCCGCGAAACGCCGGGGCGCGAGCACGCTAGCCAACGCGCCCGCGGCCGGCAACGGCCCGACCGCTGTTCACGGTGGCGAGCGGCCGAGGTTACTGCCCGTAGCCCGCCTCCACGATGTTCGCGTGGATCGCCTCGTCCGTCGCATCGGACGGGTAGCCCGAGACGATGGCGCCCTCGTAGAAGGTGCCCTCGCTCGCGTTGTTGTTGCTGTAGCAGCAGTCGCCACCCGCTCCGAGAATGACCGCCCCTTGCTTCCGCATCGGGGTCTTCGAACCGGGGAGGGCGCCGTCCCACATCGTGGTCAAGGTGGGCTGCGTCGCGTCCCCACCCTTCAGCGCGAAGGTCGACGTCCCGTTGTTCTTTTCCATGGCGGTGACGAAGGCGAAGGGCAGGCTCTGGGAATTGGGGTTGTTGCCTCCGTTGCCCCAGGCCAGCATCCCGTCTTCCATGTCGGCCATGACCCACGGCCCGTCGCCGGCCCCAGTGCCCCAGATCGTGCAGTTGCCGAAGTAGATGGTGTCCATCATGGGGCCACCGCTGTAGTTCCGGTCGAGCTGGGCGTTGCCGTAGTCGTAGCAGCAGCCACCGTTGAAGTGAGTGCCGCTCGTGACCATGTAGATGCCTTGCGGCTCGGCGCCGACGGGCATCCCCGTCTCGGAGCCGTTGTTCCAGTAGGCCTGGGAGGGGCGCGTGAAGAGCGAGTACACCCGGTGCCCGCCAACGGTGAGTGACTCGGCGGTCGCGTTGGCGGCGGTCATGCCGCTGTGGCCTCCCACGGTGCTGTCCGGGGTCTGCGCCTCGAGGAAATTCCCGTTCCCGGTCTGGTCGTAGACGCGCCAGATGGTGCAGGTCCTCCCCTCGCAGAAGGCGTCCTGCACGGAGGCGTCAGCGAAGCCGCCCGGGCTCGAAACGGGGATGTCCTCGTAGGTCCCGTCGTTGCGCTTGACCTGATAGAGATCGCCGTCGAAGGCGGAGAAGAGCGCACGCACCGTGCTGTGCGCGGCGGCACAGGGGGTGCCGGCCTCCTGGTAGATGTCGCAGGGCCCGGGGACCGCGGAGCCGCCTCCCGTTCCGACGGCTCCTCCGTCCCCGCCGTCGCCGCCGGTGGGGTTGGTGCCGCCGGTCGGGTCGGTGCCGCCGGTCGGGTCGGCGCCGCCGGTGGGGCTGACGCCACCGGTCGGGATGGCGCCGCCGGTCGGGGGGGTGCCGCCGGTGGGGCTGGCGCCGCCGGTCGGGGTGGCGCCGCCGGTCGGGCTGGTGCCGCCGGTCGGGCTGGTGCCGCCGGTGGGGCTGGCGCCGCCGGTCGGGCTGGTGCCGCCCGTGCCGCCCGCTCCGCCCGTCCCGCTGGTCCCCTCTCGCTGCAGGACGACCCTGCCGCGCAGCGCCGACACCAGAGGCGTGTCCGCCGACTCCTGAGGGGTGACGGTGAGCGTGTCACCCCCCGTGCAGTAGGAGTACGTCACGTTCGTCGCCGTGAGCGTGTTCCCGT
Organism: uncultured Polyangiaceae bacterium; assembly: GCA_964480725.1. Lineage (GTDB taxonomy): Bacteria > Myxococcota_A > Polyangia > Polyangiales > Polyangiaceae > JAFGBI01. The sequence goes on from CAYZQO010000084.1 coordinate 16,880, forward strand.
CGGTCGTGTACGAGCCGGTCGGCACCTCGTAGGAGGCGATCGCTCCCATGGCCCCCTGATGGTTCACGGTGAGCGAGCAACGGCACTGGCCGCCCGTGTCGGTGCACACGGCGTCACTGAAGCCCCCGGCCTCGAGGAGGCCCCCGACCCGGTCGCACTCGACGGGAACGGACGACACCGTGAGGCAATCCGGGGCGAGCGCCAGGGTGGCGGAGCCGGTCGTGGTGGTGTTGTCGGAGTAGGTGCCGTCGGCGTTGGCGACGAAGGTGCCGGTCGTCTGCAGGTATCCGGTCACCGGCACCGTCGGGCAGCCGAAGCTGAGCGACTCCACTTTCATGTCTCCGGTCAGCTCCAAGCACGAGGACGTGACGTTCCAGGTCCCGACCACGTCACCGCCGCAGGGGGTCACGTTGGTGCAGTTGGTGGGGATGACCGTGGTGCCGCCGGTGCCGGTCACGCCGCCGGAGCTCGCGCCGCCCGTCCCCGCGCCGCCGGTGACCGTCGCGCCGCCCGTCCCCGCGCCGCCGGTGACCGTCGCGCCGCCGGTGACGCTCTGGCCACCGGTCGTCGGTTCGCCGCCGTCTCCGCCCGAGTCCTGGCCGCAGCCCGTGCCCGCCGCGGTCCCGAGCGCGAACAGCACCCACACGCCCACGGCTCTGAGATGTTCTGTTCGCATGAGCGACCCTTCTCCTTCGCGAAGCCGCGGTGCCGACTCGCTGCCGGTCGTGGCGGGAGCCGCACCTGCTCGGCACCGCCCTGCCGCGGCGCCTCGTGCAACCCACGAAAACTAGCGCGAACTGCCGAGCGGAACGAGGGGGCAAAGATTTTCCCCCTCGCCGTCGAATACTCCGCGCGCATTCGACGGGAGGCGTCTCGCGCGGGCACCGACCCTCGACCGGGGCGGGATCCTCGCTCGTTCTGGGGCAGGAGACGCGCGCGCGCCGCTCAAGTCAGGAGCCCGGCGGAGGAACCGCGGCCCGGGCCTGTCACGGCGGGAGGGCTCGTGCCAGTATCTGACACGCCGTGAGCCGCGGGACAGCAGGGGTCGCCGAGAGCAGGCAGCGAGTCGCGGTCTTCGTCGTGGCCTACAACGCCGCGAGCACGCTGCGTTCGGTCCTGGAGCGTATCCCGGAGTCCGTCTGGGACGGAGCCGAGGAGGTGTTCGTCTTCGACGACGCGAGTGAGGACGACACCGTCGCGGTCGCGCGGGAATACCGGGAGCGAACGGGCAGGGACAAGCTCACCGTGCACCGGAACGAGCGGAACCTGGGGTACGGCGGCAATCAGATCCGAGGCTACCAGTACGCCATCGAGCGGGGCTACGACATCGTCGCGCTCCTGCACGGCGATGGGCAGTACCCCCCGGAGGCGCTGCCCGAGCTGCTGAGGCCGCTGCTAGCCAACGAGGCCGACGCCGTCTTCGGCTCCAGGATGATGGAGAGGGGGCGGGCGCTGGCGGGCGGCATGCCGCTCTACAAGTACGTGGGCAACCGGATCCTCACGACCGTTCAGAACGGGATCATGGGCATGTCGCTCAGCGAGTTCCACTCCGGCTATCGGCTCTACTCGTGCGCGGCGCTGGCGAGCGTCCCGTTCCACCGCAACACGCACGATTTTCACTTCGACACGCAGATCATCATCCAGCTGCACGCCGCGGGCCTGCGGATCGCGGAGGTCCCCATCCCCACCCACTACGGCGACGAAACCTGCGGCGTCAACGGGCTCCGCTACGCGAAGGACGTGGTGAGGTCGGTGCTCCAGTATCGGCTTCACCGGCTGGGCGTGAGCCCGCGCCGCGAGTACGAGCTGGAGGCGGCGGCGCGCTGAAGCTCAAGCCGCTGACGGAGCGGCCCGGCTCCTGAACGAGGGGTGGCCTCGGTGTGAGGCTACTGGCTGACGAAGCTGGTGACGCTCATGGCGGGAAGCGAAGCGGTGAAGACACCATCCGTCACGGCGACCGCAGCCTGGGAGGCAAGATCGGCGCTCTGCGACGTCAACCAGGGCGTCATCGAGCTGGGAGCCGTGCCTCCAGCGATCGTGATCGGTACTTCGGCGACCGCGCTGCCCTTGTTGATCGCCACCACGACCACCTTCCCACCCTCGCCCTTGTAGGCCGAGATCAGGACGTCGTTCGGGATCTCGCCGGTGACGTCGACGCGCATGTAACCCGGTCGCACGAACTTGGTGTAGTTGCCGAACGTGTAGTGGCGCTTGGTGTCGGTCGAGCCGTTGTACAGCCCCTCGTTGGTGCTCTGGCCGCTGTACCACCACCAGACCCAGGCGCTTGCCTCGCCGGTCGTCAGCGCATCGTGGAACCACCCTGCCACGGCGACGCCGTTGTTGATATCCGAGCTCGGTCCCGCTTCCGGCCAATACTTCACGCCGGACATTTCTGTCTGCCAGATCGGCTTGTCCGGCACGCCGCCGTTGACATCCGCGGGCCAGGGCTCGGCGACCTGGCTGTCGTACTGATGCACCCCGAGGATGTCGACGTAGCCCCACGCCTCCTCGTCGGCGGCCAGCCAATGGCCGTAGTCGTATCCGTTGCCCTCCAGGCAGGTGGGGGCGCAGGTGCCTTCCACCTCTCCCGTCGTGCTGTTGCCGAAACAGCCACAGTTGAGCGGGTCTGAACTGTGCGGCTTGCCATCAACCGTCGAGCCAGTCGCAGAGATGTTGCTCCAAATGTGGATCCACTCCGAAGCCTCGGGCGCGATGAGCTTGACGCCTGCCGCCCTGAGCTTCGGCCCCAGCACCTTGACGAACGCCACCATCTCTTTGGCGGTGAACTCGGTGGTGTCGTACTCGGCGTCGTTGCACGGTGGTCCCTTGGTATTCGCACACGAGGCGTAGTCCGGCTCGTTGCCCGCCGACATGGCGTAGAGGTCATTGGCCGCGGCGAAGTCGGCGATGGTCGTCGCCCAGGATTCGTAGCAACTCTCGAGCAGATGCCCGCCGCTCTGGGTGGTGCCGTCGGTCTTGCAGTTGCCAGGCGGGCTCCACGTCGAGCCAATGATCGTCGTGGCGCCATACTTCTTCGCCGCCTCGATGCTGCTCGCCTCGTTGTTGTTGTAGAAGTTGCCGTTTGGACTCATGCCGACCCGGAGAATGGTCAGGCCGATCCCCTCGTCCACGTCGAACATCTCTCGCGCTTGCGCGTCCGTGAGCGCATTCCAGGTATCGTTGATCCCGAACCCATCGATCGTCTGCCGGGTCTGGGCCAGCTGCACCGTGACGTCGGTCGAGGGCACGCCGCCGGTCGCGTCACCGCCGGTCGCTTCGCCGCCGGTCGCAGCGCCGCCCGCGCCGCCGGTGTCCGCGCCGCCGGTGTCTGCGCCGCTGGCCGGCGCGCCGCCGGTGTCCGCGCCGCCGGTCGCGACGCCCCCCGTCGCGACGCCCCCCGTCGGCGCGCCGCCGGTCGCGATGCCTCCGGTCAGCGCGCCGCCAGTCGCGACGCCCCCGGTCGCGATGCCCCCGGTCGCGATGCCCCCGGTCGGTGCGCCGCCGGTCGCGATGCCGCCGGTCGCGATGCCGCCGGTCGCGATGCCGCCGGT
>CAYZQO010000084.1:20530-24027 GCA_964480725.1 uncultured Polyangiaceae bacterium
GCCGCCGGTGGACGCGTCGCTGGTGCCGCCGGTCGCCACGCCGCCCGTGAGCGCCCCGCCCAGCGGGGCGGCGCCCGTGCCCGCCGCACCGCCGGTGGCGGTCGCGCCGCCCGTGCCGGTCGCGTCCCCCTCGTCGGTTGAGCTGCACGCGGCGGCGAGGAGCACGGCTCCGAGGGTGGCAAGCTGGGGCAGTCGAGTCTTCATGGTGGCCTCACGCGTCGTTCACTTGCACAAGCTCGGGAGGCGCTGGCTCCACCCACGCAGCCGTGGGGAGCGACCCCCGAGCCCGAGGTCCGCCTCGCGCAGCCGGGGCGCGACCTCCCGTTCACGCTAGCTCGGCGCACAACGGGAGGGGGGGGGCGGTTGAGCGCCTCCCCCGGGTGAAAAAGGGTGGGCCCGCTACCGGCCACGGCGAAACGGTTCGCGACGCTCGGCGGGGGTACGGGGACGCCAAGGGCCAAGGGCCGGGGTGAAGGCGAGGGCCCGCATCGACCCAAGCGAGCCCGGAGAAGAACAAGCGTGGCTCAGCGGGCGGGGAAGGGCCGCCGCCGGCGGAGGCTCCCGAGCGCGAGGAGCCCGACCCCGGCGCCAGCCTCTGCGCTGGGCGACCGCGCGGCGTGGCAGCCGACAGCTAGCTGCCGCTCCGTCCACCCGTGACGCGGTAGGCCTCGGGTCGCTACGGCAGCCGCTCGCACTGCTTGCGCAGGTTGTTGACCACATGCGCGACGGCGCCGGTGACCTCCTCCGTGACGAGGGGGCCGGGCAGGGGCAGCCGCGGCACCACGAGCATCTCGACCGTGAGCCGCGTCGAGTGGGCGTCGATGGGATCGAGGCGGTAGACCAGCTCCATTCGGTCCACGTTCCCCTGCTGGAAGGCGCCGGTGAGCACGCGGGCGCCACCATCTCGCTGCGGCTCGAGGAAGCGCAGCACCGCCTTGACCCGGGATTTGCCGTTGAGGATGGGCACCGTCACCGCGACGTCCCGGTGCCCGTCCCGCTGCTCTACCACCTCCATCGCCTCGATGCGGCGGATGAAGGTGGGGTACTGCTCGAAGTCGCTCACCACCCGGAGCACCTGCTCCAGGGGCTTGTTCACCACGACCCGGGCGGCCCCTCCCCGGATCCGGCTCGAGGGGAAGCTCGTCGGGTAGCGCTCCACCTCGGAACGCGGGGCCGGCGCTGCCTGGGCCGGGAGCCCGGCTCCGGGAGCCGCCGTCGCGGTCCGTGGCAAGAAGTTCACGGGTGTGACGGCGAGGGCGATGCAGGCGACGGGGGTGCCGAAGCGGCGAATCATCGGGGGCTTTGTCTCCAGGGTGGAAGAAGACGCGGGGTGGGGTGCGCCGGGGGGCTTCGCTCGGCCCGGTGAGGGTTGCGCGAGGCCGATTTCGTGCGTAGCAGAGAACGGTTCGCGCTCACCCGGGCACTGGCCCAGTGGCTGGGGAAGCTGGCAAGTTGGAATATGCAGGAGGCGTGCCGGGGGGCACCCAGCGAGCAAGGCGGTTTGATGGTTCATCACGATGAGTCGGCCGGAGCCGGCAGGTTTGCCTCGATCGGCGGCTTGGAAGACGAGGTGGGCGACGGCTGCGACACTGATCCGGCAGTCGTGATGCCGGTTGGAGCCGGGCTCGCCGCGGGAGCGGAGGGGCCGGATCCCGACACCGAGCTTCTCTCCGAGATCCTCTTCGTCATGTGGGGGTACCCGGAGCTCACCCAGACGTTCATCCACCGCGAGCTCCGGCAGCTCAGCGAGGCGGGCGGACGGCTCCGGCTGCTGGCGGCCCACCGCGTGGGCCGCGGCGATCTCGATCCGGCGACCGCAGCTCTAGCCGACACCGCCCTCTACCTTGGGTCTCCCGCGGAGGTCACCCTGCGCGGGCACGCCTGGGCCGCGCAGCACCCGGTGCGGTTCGCCAAGCTGCTGCGCTGGGCGCGTCGCTTGCCGCACCGCACGCGCCTGCACCGGGCCCGCATGAGCGTGATGGCCTTCGCTGCTGCGGCCGCCGTCAGCCGCGTGCAGGAGACGGGGTGCGGGTACCTGCATGCCCACTTCGCCAGCTACCAGACCGAGTGGGCCGTCTGCCTCTCGCGCCTGGTGGGGATCCCCTACGGCTTCACGGCGCACGCGACCGACATTTACCGGGATCGGAACCTATTGGCGGAGAAGATCCGCGGCGCACGCCTCGTCATCTCCTGCACGCAGTACAACGTCGATCACCTGCGCGCGCAGGCCCCGGACGCCGCCAACCGCGTGCACCTGGTTCGGCATGGCCTCGATCTGTCGGCGTTCGGGCCGCCCGCACCCCTGCCGGAGCTCGAACTGCCCCACTGGGTGGCCATCGGGAGACTCATGGAAAAGAAGGGCTTCTCCCACCTCATCGACGCGGTGGCTGAGCTCGAGGCGCGCGGCGCGCCCGTCCGGGTCACGCTGCTCGGCGGCGGCCCGCTCGAGGCGGCGCTGCGCAAGCGGATCGCGGAGCGTGGCGTCGAGCACCGTGTGGAGCTGCGCGGGGCGGTGGAGAACCGCGAGGTCCTCGCCGTGCTGGCGGGCTGCACCGGTCTGGTGGTCCCCTCGGTTCGGGCGAAGAACGGGGACGTGGATGGGATCCCGAACGTGATACTGGAGGCGGCTGCGATGGGTCGCCCGGTCGTCGCCTCCGCCCTCTCCGGCATTCCGGAGGCCCTCGTCCATGAGCAGACGGGCCTGCTGGTCCCGCCCGGCGATGCGGTGGCACTGGCCTCGGCGCTCGAGGCCGTGGGACGCTCGCGCGACTGGGCGTCGGCCCTCGGGCGGCGCGGCCGCGCGCTCGTCGAGCGCGACTTCGACGTGGTGAAGAACACGTCTCGGCACCGCGAGCTGCTGCTGCGGGCGCGGCGGGCGCCGGGTCCCGTCATCGACCCCGAGGTCCCCGTGCCTCCGTTCGGGAGATCCCTCGTCGTCGATGCCGCCTGATCCGGAGCCAGCCGAAGCCGGGCGCCGGTCGGTCCCCCCGCCAAGCGATGCCCGACCCGACGGCGAGGACCCGGCGGCGGCGGACACCACCACCGTCGCACGCGGTGGATTGGTGAACTTCGTCGGCACCGTCGCGGGCTTCGTCGACCCGATCTTCCTCGTCTTCGTCAGCCACGCCCTGGGCGCGGCGACCCTCGGCAGCTTCGTGCTCGCCAGCACCTACCTCGCCCTGGTGCAGCGGCTCACCACGGTGGGGCTCGACAAGGGGCTGCTCCGCCACGTCCCGCTGGCGCGGGAGTCCGCTCACCCGGAGCTCGAATCGGCCTCGGTGCTCGGCACGGCGTTGCGGGTCGCGGCCGGCGGGGGCGTCCTCGGCGCCGTCGTCGTCGCCGGGCTGGCGCGGGTCATCGTCGGGGCGGGGGGCGAGGATCCGAGCGGACAGGGGGGGTGGTGGCTGGCGTGGATGGCGCTCGCGCTCCCCGCGCAGACGATGACCGCGGTGCTCCTGACGGCCGTGCGCGGCACGTCTCGCATGGCCCCCTACGTC
>CAYZQO010000085.1:0-23693 GCA_964480725.1 uncultured Polyangiaceae bacterium
CGCAGCGGCGCGCCCGAACGCGCCCCCAGGACTGGCGCACCGCCACCGCCGCCGGCGGCGAACGGGACTCGTGGCGTCGGGGCAGCCCGAGATGCCCGCGCCGATTCCGGGCCCAGCGCCGAACCCGGCACCGCAACCGGGTCCAAACTCGAGCCCTAACCCCGGCCCCAGCCCGGTCCTGAACCCGAACCCAGTCCCGAACCCGGTCCCGGCACCGCCACCGATCCCGAACTCGGGCCCGTCGCCGGCGACCTCGGCTCCGGCGCGGTCAGGCCCCGTGCGCGCGCACCGCAGCCACGAACGCCACCAGATCGCCCAGGTGATGCTCGACCACGTCGCGGACGAGCTCGAGGTCGACCGAGGCGTAGCCGTGGACGAGGAGATTGCGAAAGCCCGCGGCGCGTCCGAGCCGGCGAGCGAGCTCACCCTCGAGGGTGCCGCGGCGCGCAAGCAGCGCGAACAGCTCCTGGTTCGTCGCCGGCTCACCGAGGCGCTCGTCGGAGACGAGGTGGGACGCGACGTCGATCGCTGCCTGGATCGCGAGCTGGAGCGTGTGCTCCACGAAGCGCTCCTCGCGGACGTCCTCCGCGATCCGCTCCGGTCGAGCCAGCGTCGAGAGCTCGGCGACGAAGGTTTCGATCAGCGCGAGGCGCTTCTGGACGAGGTCGGCGTCCGTCATGGCGGTGCGGTCCTCGGTCGCCGGTATCGCTGCAGGATGGGGAGCAGGTCCCAGTAGGCGTTTCGCGATGCGACCTCGAACGCAATCCGCCGCGAGCGGTCGGCGTCGACCACCAGGATCCCATCGCGCAGGACCCGGTGGACGAGATCGACCGGGGCACGATTGAGGACGACCAGATCGACCTCGGCCCCGAGCGCGCGGGTGAGCTCCGCGGTGAGCTCCGTCGGGAGGGCGGCGAGCGTGCGCGGGGGATCGGTCGAGTAGAGCAGGCCGAGGTCGAGGTCGCTCCACGGCTTCGCCTCCCCGCGCGCCACGCTGCCGAAGAGGTACGCGGCCGCGAGCGGCGGCGCGTGGTCCGCCAGGAGCCCGGCGAGCCGGCTCACGACGCGATCGCGATCGAGAGCCGGCGGCGGCTGCGCGGTGGAGGCCACGCCGACAGGGTAGCACCCACCGGAAGTCACGACGACGGCGTTCGGGGACCTCGCGGCTGCCGTCGGCGCCGCCGGCGGATCGGCGCGCCACCCGGGCCGCCGCTGGACGCGTCCCGGTGCGCACGCCATCCTCGGGGAATGGCCGACCCCGCGCGTCGCCGCGCCACCTACGAAGACCTGCTCGCCGCGCCGGAGCACCACATCGCGCAGATCGTCGACGGGGAGCTTCACGTGCACCCGCGCCCGGCGGGGCCCCACGCCACGTTCGCGAGCGGCCTCGGGGGCGACGTCATGGCTCCCTTCCAACGCGGGCGCGGCGGGCCCGGGGGCTGGGTGTTCCTGTTCGAGCCGGAGCTCCACTTCGGCGCGGACGTCGTGGTGCCAGATCTCGCGGGGTGGCGCGTGGAGCGGGCGCCGGCGATGGACGTGGCCCACTTCACCGTGGCGCCCGACTGGATCTGCGAGGTGGTGTCGCCGCGGAGCGGGCGGCTCGATCGGGGCCCTAAGGCGGATCTCTACGCTGGCGTCGGGGTGGCGCACCTGTGGCTGGTCGACCCCGAGCAGAACCTGGTCGAGGCCTTCTCGCTGGTGGACGGCCGCTGGATGCGGCTCGGCGCCTGGGTGGGCGCCGTGCGCGCACGCATCCCGCCCTTCGACGCCGTCGAGCTCGACCTCGAGCCGCTGTGGGTGCTTCGGCCAGCGGACGAGTGAGCGCGGCGTGGCGCGCTCGACCGCCGTGCCCGTTACCCGCGCGGCGGCCACCTGGATCCTCCCTCGCGCCCCCTGTCAACGGGCGGTCCTTCGCCCCCCCGCGCTGCAATCCCCGTGCAGGCCCCCCTCCTTGGCGCTTGGGGCGGCGGCGCTACTGGCCCAATACCCGGGACATGGCGCGGAGGCGGCGGTCGTCGCGGGTGACCGGCGGGTGCGTGTCGTGCGGGGTCGGGGGCCCTCAGCCGCGTCGTCTCGCGCCTCGGCTTCGTTTCGCCTGGCCTCGGGACTGTGGCACAATGCCATCGTGCGGCCGTTGGGTCGGCGTCGCCGCCTCCCGGAAGAGATCTCATGACGAAGGCTAGGCGGCCGATTCTGGCCGGTTCGTTCCTCGCGACGGCGCTCGGGATCGCGGTGTCCTGCGGAGCGCCCGAGCTGCGCTATGCGGACGAGACCGGCGGCATCGACACGAACACGGGTGGGGAAACCGGTGACGGCGGATCGAGCGGCGGGGTGGCGGGCGCCTCCGGCGGCGGCGTGGCGGGCGCGGGCGGCGCGCTCCCCGCCACCTGCCGGAACGGCGTGCTCGACGGAACCGAGAGCGACGAGGACTGTGGCGGCGACTGCGCGGCCTGCGAGGACGGGCGGGACTGCCGCGGGGACGCCGACTGCGCCTCGGGCAACTGCATCGCCCTGGTCTGCTACACGCCGGGCTGTGACAACGGGGTCAAGGACGACGACGAGAGCGGGACGGACTGCGGCGGGGTGTGCGACGCGCTCTGCCCCGCCGGCGAGTCTTGCGACGTCGCTACCGACTGCGAGAGCGGTGTCTGTTCCTCCTATGTCTGCCAGGAGGCGAGCTGCACCGACCTCGTCGAGAACGGCAGCGAGTCGGACACCGACTGTGGTGGCTCCAACCCTTCCTGCGCGCGCTGCGAGATCGGCGACGACTGCCGCCTGGACAGCGACTGCGAGACGGAGAGCTGCATCGATCTGACCTGCGCCCTGGTCTGCCCGGCGAACTTTGACGATTGCGACGGCGACGTCGACAACGGCTGCGAAGCGAACCTGCTGACCAGCCTCGATCACTGCGGGGGCTGCGGGCAGCCCTGCAGCCTGCCGCACGCCGTCTCCGCCTGCTCGGCGGGCAGCTGCGTGATCGCCGTCGACGAGGAGGGCCGCCCGCGCTGCACCGAGCCCTACGCTGCCTGCGACTCCGACCTCGAGAACGGCTGCGAAACCAACCTCTTCACCGATCCGAACAACTGCGGCGCCTGCGGGATCCGCTGCACGGACGCCAACGGGACGCCCACCTGCGTGGACGGCGCTTGCGACAGCGAGTGCCTGGCTGGGCTCGCCGACTGCTCGGGCGACTACCGCTGCGAGACGGACGTGACCAGCAACGTCGCCAACTGCGGTGAGTGCGGCAACGCCTGCCCCACCGATCAGGGGACCCCCTGGTGCCAGGACTCCGACTGCGGGTTCACCGCCTGCGCCGCGGGCACCGGCGATTGCGATGGCGACGGTACCTGCGAGACGGATCTGACCACCTCGGACGAGCACTGCGGAGCCTGCGGCAACGCCTGCCTGCCCCAGGACGGCACCGGCAGCTGCGCGGAGGCGGTCTGCGAGATCGTCGCCTGCGACGACGGCTTCGGCGACTGCGACGACGACTATGACACCGGCTGCGAGCAGAGCCTGACCACCCTCGAACACTGCGCCGCCTGCGGCACCCCCTGCGCTCGCACCCACGCGACCGCCACCTGCGAGACGGGCACCTGCGCCTTCGTCGGCTGCAATTCCGACTTCGGCGACTGCGACGACGATCTGGCCAACGGCTGCGAGACCGACCTCCGGACCACGGTGGCCGACTGCGGCGCCTGCGGGGAGGTCTGCGCCTTCGACCAGGCCGAGGCGAGCTGCGCGGACAGCGGCTGCGTCATGGACGGCTGCGTCACCGGTTACGCCGACTGCAACGACTCCGTCGTCGATGGCTGCGAGGTTTCGCTCAGCAGTCGGTACGACTGTGGGGCCTGCGACAACGACTGCACCGCCATCCACATGACGACGTGCACGAGCGGCGATTGCCGGACCTGCGCGACCGGTTGGGGGGATTGCAGCAGCACCACCGCCGGTTGCGAGACGTCTTTCACCAAGGATCCAAACTGCGGCGCCTGCGGCACCAACTGCTCCGGCAGCACGCCGCGCTGCGACGCCGGGACCTGCGCGTCGTCGCTCATCGCCAACGGCGACTTCGAGTCGGACACCAACGGCTGGGGCTCCTGGAGCGGCACGATTGGCAGGTCGAACGCAAGGGCCCATTCCGGTTCGTGGAGCCTCACCGTGTCCGGCTCCAGCGCGGGAAGCTCCAGCGTGGGCGTGGCGTCTACTGACCTCGACCTCCAGCGAGTAGCGCTCGGCCAAGTCTACGAGTTCAGCTTTTGGGTGTACCTCAGCGGCGCTGACAGCGCCACCCTGCACGTGACGAGCGGCGTAGCCTGCGGCGGCGCGGTGGACTATCGCTGGCTCAACATCCCCTCCGTCACCGTGACGGAGGGCAGTTGGGTCGAGTTCAGCGGCACGCTCGATCTCACCGCGTCGTCCGACTCGGTTCCGGATGGGTGCACGAGCCTGAGTTTGGTGAGGCTCTACGTCGAGTGCGGGGACAGTGACGACGACGAGGGGAACTGCACGGTCACGAACCCCACGGGCACTGTGACCCTCTACGTGGACGACGTTACCCTCGGCCAGTGACCGCGGCGGCGCGGGGTAGCCCGTCGCCCGGTCGCTCTGCAATCCCCGTGCAGGACCAAGATCCTAGAACCGGAGCGGCGGCAGGGCGAAACCGTCGACCAGGGCGCCGCGCAGGTCCACGCCGGTGAGGTGCGCCCGGGCGGCGCTGGGGAGGACGCCGTCGAAGGTGAGTTCGAGCTGGTCGACGACGGCGACGGTCAGTGACTCGAGGGCGGCGGTGAGCCCGAGCAGCGCGAGGCGGTCGAGGCCGACGGAGACGCCGTCGACCAGGAGCGATAGCGTGGTCGGCGGGGTGGCGACGCCGGGGGCGAGCTTGACCGCGCCGGTGACGCGGGCCCGCCGCACCGCCGGGCAGCCCTGGGCACCGAGGCGCAGCGTCAGGAAGGGGAGCTCGAGCTGGCTCGGTCCGTTGACGGAGACGTCCACGTCGAGCTCGTTGAGCTCGATGCGGCGCAGGGTGACCAGCGGCGCCCCCGCGAAGGCCTTGGGCTGTAGCTTGGTGAGGACGAAGTCGGTCAGCGTGTAGTCGAGCAAGCGCCGGAGGCGGACTCGATGCTGCTTCTTGGCGAGCTGATGCTCGGTCGCGTCGAGGGGCCACCACACCAGCGTGGTGTTGTCCCAGGGGATGAGCGGGATGTCCTTCTCGAGGATGAGCTTGCCTGGCTTGACCTCGAAGTCGAGCACGGCGTCCTCCAGGCCCGCCAGGCCCGCCTCGAGCTTCTTGAAGTCGATGGTCCCGTCGACCAGCTCCTGGCGCACCGTGTGGGTCGCGGCGTGGGACTTGATGATGGGGAGGCCGACGTCGAGGAAGGCGTTCACGTTCACGCGGCCGGCAAGATCGTCGAGGAAGGGCACGTCGGGGAGGCGTGGCGGCACGAAGGGGCCGGGCGGGCGGGGGGCCGTCCAGGCGGGGGGCAGCAGGCTCGCCACCGGGAGCGCGCGCGCCTCGAGCGTGACGGCGCCGACGGAGATCCCCTCGACCGAGGTGCGGCCGGCGGCGTGGTGGAGATCGGTCAGCGTCACCCGCTCGACGTGCGCGTCGAGCTCCTTGGCCTTGAGCTCGAGGGAATCGAGCTGCACCCGCTCGCAACGCAGCTCCAGGCTCCCGTCGGCGGCGAGGGTCGCGGTGAGCCCCCGGAGCACCACCTGCCCGACGAGCAGGTGACCGTAGGGCGTCGCGGCCATCACCTCGTCGATCTCGACGCAATCGACCGAGAGCTGGCGGGTGCGGTCGGCGGCCTGCGCGAGCTCGAGCTGCCGGAGCGCCAGGCGGAGCTCCGCCTCGCACCCGAACGCCCGGAGCCGCGCGCGCTCGGCGAGGGCCCCGTCGACGGTGAGCTTGCCGATCAGCCCCAGCGGGTCCGCGAGGGGCACCTCCGCGCTGGCGCGGATCCCGGTGGCGAGGAGCGGCTGCGTGAGCTCGAGGGTCCCGAGGTCGGGGAGGGTCCAGCGCCCGGGGCGGATCGTCTGCGTGGCGATCGAAACCTCCTCGGCACGCAGGCGGTCGCCCGCGAGCTCGAGGGTGCCGTCGAGCTCGCGCGTGGGGCCGAAGGTGAAGGCGAAGCTGGTCCCGAACAGGGGGAGTGCGGCCTCGAGGCCGCCCGTGCTCACGTCCTTGAGCCGTACCCGCATGGGCCCATTAGAGCACGGCTCGTGGGGCGACGGGGAGGGGTTCGGGGGCGCGCGGGACGTCGTCGAGCCACGCGGCGCGGGCGGGGTCGGCCGCTGCGGTACAGGCGGTCCCGGCGGCGAGCACGGCGACGCGGGACGCGGGCCGCTGGTCGGCGCTCCCGCCGATATCCATCACCGTGAGGCGGAGGTTCGTCACGGCGCCGTAGCCCGCCTGGCGCGCCTCCTCAACGACGCGCAGGGTGGCCTCGCGGCGCGCCCGCTCGAGCAGCCGCCGGTGCCGCTCGAGCCGGCCGCCGAAGCGACGCCGGATCGCGGTCCAGAAGGTGGTGAGCGCGTCGGTCGCGAGGACCACCTCGGCCACGACCAGCCGCGGCCTTGGTCCGCCCGGGGTCGTTTCCGGGAGCGCGCGGAGGCTGGTGACGAGGACGTCGCGGCAGTCGCGCTCGCGCTCGGTGAGCGCGCGGAGGTGCCGGCGCTCCGTCACGCGACCGGCCACCGCGGCGACGGTGAGCGGCAGCGCGAGCAGCAAGAGGTCGACGACGAGATCGTTCACCTTGCCTCGGGGACGACGATCACGGCGGTGCCGTAGGCGTAGAGCTCGGCGGCGCCCGCGGCGACGGAGCTGGTGGCGAGGCGCACGGCCAGGATCGCGTTGCCTCCGAGCGCCGTCGCCTCCACCACCATGCGGCCGATGGCCTCGCGCCGGGACTCGTTCAGGAGCTCTGTGTACGCCGTGAGCTCGCCGCCGACGAGGTTCTTGAGGCCGGCGAGCAGGTCGCGGCCGACGTGCTTGGAGCGGACCGTGCTTCCCTGGACGAGCCCGAGCACCCGCTCGACGCGGTAGCCGGGCAGCTGCTCGGTGCTGACGAGGATCATGCGGGCTCCCGGGGCGTCGCCGAGATGCTATGCCGGGCGCCCAGGCGAGGTAAGGCCCCGACGAGGCACGACGGAAGCGGCGGCGGCGAGCGCGGGGCGGCCGGTCCTCGCCCGGGCCCTTGGCCCCACCGGAGGGAACGGCGCTGGGCCCCGGGAACTTGCGCCGAGTCGCCGTGGGGCGGGACAATCCCCGCCGGCTCCGCTGGCCGCCGCCCCAGGGCCGTCCTCGGGCGAGGCCTCGGCTCCGATCCGACGGATCGGAGCCGCCGCGCCATCGCCGTGCGGCCGAGCCTCGAGCCCGCCCGAACGGTCTTGACGGGCGGTCGCCCTGCTAAGAGTCTCAGGTCGGGGTCCCCCTCCGACCTTTTCACCGACCAGAGCTAGCATGTCAGTTAACGACCAGGATCGCCCAGGCGATCCGTTCGCGGACGACGAGGATCGTTCTCCCTCCGACGCGTGGGGAGACGATGGCGCGGACGCTTCCCCCGAGGACCGTGGAGCGACGGTCCCCGACGACGACGATCCTGCCGATGCGGACGACGCGGACGACGCGGACGACGCGGACGACGCGGAAGAGGTCACGGAGGACGACGAGGAGCGCTCGGCCGATCTGAGCGTGTTCGACAGCCTCGTGCCGAAGAAGCCAGCGGCCGCTGCGGCGCCGTCCGTCGCTGAGCGCTCCGTGCACGCGCGGCCGCCCCCGCCGCCGCCGCCCTCGTTGCGCGCACCGCCGCCGCCAGCCCCGGCGCCGCCGCCGCCGCCCCCGCCGCCGCCCGGCGTGGGGTCCGCGCTGCCCGCGCCGCCGCCGCCCGCTCCCGCGGGCGCCACTCCGCTGGCGCCGTCGATGCCGATGGCGACACCGCCGGGTGGGTCGCCGCTCGCGACGCCGACTCCGGGTGCACCGCCGCTGCCACCGCCCCCGCTCGGTGCCGGGCCGCCGCCGCGCCCGTCTTCGCCCTCGGTGCCGGCGTTACCGCCGCCGGGGGTGGCGCTGCCGCAGCGGTCGTCCTCGCCCTCCGTGCCGCCGCCGCCGCCCATGCCGGGCGCGGCCCCACCCGCCGTGGGGACTCCGCTCCCGCTGCCGTCGGGAGTGGCGGCGCCGTCGCGCCCGCCGCTCTCCTCGGCGCCACCGGTGCCCGGGTTGCCGCCGCCGCCGCAGCCGCCGTTCGGGGCGCTGCCGGCCCCTGCCGCGGGGCTGCCGCCGGCGCCGACGCCGCCGCTCGGTGCTCTGCCGCCGCCCCCGGTGCCGCCGGGCTCGAACCTAGGGCCCACCATCGAGATGGGGGCTCCGATCACCATCCCGCCGAGCCTGCGTCCCCACCTTGCCGCGGAGCTCGGGTCTGGTCCGACGCTGTCGGGGGGCGGGTGGCCCGGCGAGGACTCGCCAGCAGTCGCGCGCCCGAGCGGCCCGCTGCCCCCGCCGCCCAAGCCGCCAAGCTTCGGCAGCCTGGGTCCCAAGATCGGCGGCACGGATCGCAATGACGCCGACTGGGGTGAGGACGAGGATGCGACCGGCGATCTCGGGGTCCTGGGCGATCGCGCCTCGGGCGTCGCCGCGTCGGCGGGACGCGGCTCGCGTGCCGAAATGCCGGCCCCGCGGCGCGCGTCGGGGCAGCTCATCGCCGCCGTGATCGCCGCCGTCGTGGTCATCGGAGGACTCGCTGCCTACCTGCTCTGGCCGCGCACGGGTCAGCTGATCGTCAACGTGACCGGCCCCGGAGGGGTCGAGGTCCCTAAGCTCACGGTCCTCGTTGACGGCAAGGACGAGTGCTCGAGCTCGCCCTGCACCGTCTCGGACCTCGCCGCGGGCCCGCACCGGCTCCGGATCACGGCGCCGGGCTACCAGCAGCCGGCGGAGCGCATGGTGGCGGTGCCGAGCGGTGGCGACTTCACGCTCGACGTGTCGCTGGTTCCGGGCAGTGGAGGCGTCGAGGGCGGTGCTGGCCTCGCCATCGGCGAGATCGGCAAGTACCTTCGCGTCAAGATCGACGGCCAGGATCGTGGCGAGCTGCCCGCCCGCATCACCGATCTGACCCCCGGCGAGCACGAGATCGAGCTCGTCGGCAACGATCGCTACGCGCCGTTCAAAGAGAAGATCGTCATCGAGGCCGATCGGGTCCTCGATTTCGAGCCGAAGCTCACGGTCACCAAGGGGCTCGCCCGCGTGGAGGCCGGTCGGAACGCCGCCGGCGCACGCATCACCCTCGACTGCGCGGGGGACGAGTCGCTCCTCTCTCCGCCGACGTCGGTGGACGTCGACCCGAAGTCGTCCTGCCTACTGCGTGCGGTGAGGGACGGCTACGCCATCTTCCAGACCCGGGTGAGCTTCGACGACGGCCGGGCGGAGAAGACTTTCACGGTCGACCTCGATCCGGCGCCCGCGGGCGGGGGCGGTCCCCCGCCCGGCGGCGGGCAAGCCGGTGGGGGCAAGGCCGGCGGTGGGAAGGTCGGCGGTGGGAAGGTCGGCGGTGGCGCGCCGGCGGGCGGCGGCCAATGCAAGGTGACGGCCAACTCGAACCCGATCGCAACCGCGGTCATCGATGGGCGTCCGATGGGCAAGACCCCGGCGAGCGCCACCGTCTCCTGCGGGCCCCACACGGTGATCTTCGTCCACCCCGAGAAGGGGCGGAGGGTCGTCAGTGTGAACGCGACGCCCGGCAAGCCCGCCGTCGCTGCCGTGCGTTTCTGAAGTCCGTTGCCTGCCCGCCACGCCCACCCGTTTCCGGGGGCGTGGCGGCCGGCCTCAGAGCAGGTACGGGATCAGCGCGCGCCGCGCGCGCGGGTAGTCCGGAAAGGTTTCGCGGTACCAGCGGTGGTGGGTCACCGCGCGCGGAGCGAGGTTGGCGATGCTGTACAGGGCGAAGGCGAGCCCCGCCGGGGACCAGGTCAGCAGGGCCCAGCCAATCCACTCGAGGATCTCTCCGAGATAGTTCGGGCAGCTCACGAGCTCGTAGGCGCCGCCGCGGGGGATGCGGTAGCCCGTCTCGCCCGGCGCGCGCAGCCGGCGCAGGACCGCGTCCGCGCTCCGGTTCAGGGCCAGGCCGAGCCCGAAGACGGCCACGCCGGCGAGGAAGCGCGGGTCGCCCAACCAGGCGACCGGGTAGCTCCCGAGCTCGGAGACGTACCGCGCGTTCAGGTAGGAATTCCAGCCCTGGAAGGCGAACCCCAGCCCCACGACGACCAGCGGCCACGGGCGCCCGCCGGGGCCAAGGAAGGGGTAGATGAAGGTGCGGTGCACGTAATGGAGCTGCCAGAGGGCGAGCAACACCAGCGGCACGAGCTCCGCGCGGTGGCGCCCGGCGGCGTAGACGAGCGCGAAGGCGAGCACCGCCGGGCTCTCCATGAGCATCCAGGCCCAGCGGGACGGGAGCGCCGGCCCCCAGCCGCCGCGGACGTGGCGGCCGTAGGGCGCGCTCACCCGCGTCAAGGCGACGGCTGTGACCGGGGCCAGGAGGAAGAGGCCGGCGGTGAGCCAGGCGTGGAGCAGCGGCTCGTTCACGGCGCGTCGGCGCCCTCCGCGAGCGGCGCGAGCGGCGCGTCGCGCGGGATCACGCCGCGCTCGCGGAAGGAGCGGTAGACATCGCCAACGGTGTCGGCGAGCGACCGTGGGGCGTGGGCGAGCTCGTCGGCGGCCTTGGTGTGCGACACCCGGGGCTCGGCGCCGAGGGCGAGGACCGCCTCGGGGGTGAAGAGGGGCTCCTGGCGCAGCGCCCGGGCCGCCAGGAGGGCCGCGGGGGCGCTGGCGCGGGCCAGCCAGCGGGGGGTCGTGAGGCGAGGCGCGGGCACCCCGGTCACCCGCGCCGCCAGCTCGGCGAGCTGGCGAACCGTCGCGTAGCTGCCCGAGAGGAGGTAGCTCTCGCCCGTGCGCCCGCGCTCGGCGGCCGCCATCGCCGCCGCGACGACGTCGCGCACGTCGACCCAGTCGAAGCCGCCCTCCACCAGCGCTGGCAGGCGGCGGCGGAAGAGCAGGAGGAAGAAGCTGCCCATCCGCGACGGCCGGAAGTCCTCCCGACCGAGCACGCCGGTGGGGTTGACGATCACCGCGTCGAGCCCTCGCGTGATCGCCTCTCGCACCTGCTCCTCGCCGACGGCCTTCGACCGATCGTATGCCGCGTGCCCGCGCGCGTCCGCCCGCGGTGACGCCTCGGTGACCGGACGGCCCGGCGCCGTCACAAACGCGTGAACAGAGCTCATGTGGACCAAGCGGCGGACGCCCGCGGCGAGCGCCGCGGCCGCGACGTTGCGGGTGCCCTCGACGTTGACCCGCTGCACGCGGCCCCCGTGGTCGCCGTCGACCGACACCTGCGCGGCCAGGTGGTAGGCGACGTCGACGCCCGCGAAGAGCTCGCGGAGGGGCGCGGACGCGCCGACGTCCCCCTGGACCCGCTCGACCGCGAGCCCCTCGAGCGCCTCGCTGCGGTGGTGCACCAGGACGCGCACCGGGTGACCGGCGGCGAGCAAGGCGCGAACCAGGTTGGCACCGATGTGCCCGTTGGCCCCGGTAACGGCGACGCGCATGGCGGTCCTGAGAGCGGCGCCGATCACTCCGGGAGCGTGGCCGCGATGTCCGGGAACAGGGTCACGAGCTCCGCCTCCAGCCAGGCGCAGTCCGCCTCATCGGGGACGCGGACCATTCGGAAGGTGCTCCAGCAGGGTTCGGGGTCCGGGAAGGCCTCCGGGGTGAGCTGAGCGATGAGTGCCGGATCGGAGCCGATGACGTGCTCGGCGAGGTCGAAGTCGAGCAGACCCTCGATGCGGTCCTCGGCGACGGTCGCGCCCGCGGGCGCGATGCGGTTCCACTGCACGGCGTAGACTTGCCCGTCCATCAGGCCGCTCAGGACCATGGTGACACCGGGGTTGCCGTCGCCGTCCTGATCGTAGACCCGCTCGTCGTCGGCGCTCGCCGGGAGCTCGCTCACGTCGGTCGGATCGTCGGGGACGTAGCCGAGGAGGAGGTAGACGGGATCCATCACGTAGGAGCCGTCGGCGCTGTAGGTCGCCGTGTAAGGGAACGGGTCGATGCTCTCGATGACGCGGTCCGGGATCGCTACCGAGACGACGCTGCCGTCGGTGTGGCGGTGGCACACGGTCCCGGTCCCGTTCACGGAGTCCCCGTCCTGGGTCTGGTCCAGTAGCACCGCCGTCACCACCACGTTCTGAAAGGGGTCGGCTATCGCCGGGGCCTGGACAATCTGCGTCTGCACCTCGAGGTAAGCCCAGCGCCCCGAGATGTCGTCGACCGGGACCGCTGGCGCGGCCTCGGCGCAGATCTCCTCGCCGATCCCCGGGCCACCCTCGGGGACCGGGACGCCTCCCCCGCCGCCGCCACCCGTGATCTCGCCGCCCTCGCCGTCGAACGCGCCCGCGCCGCCCTCGGCATTCTCGCCCGCGGTCCCTCCGTCTGCGGAGGCGGACCCGGCCGATCCACCGGTGGTCGTGTCGGGGGCGCTGCCGTCGTCGTCCTCGTTGCAGGCGGCGGCCAGCAGGGCCAGAAGGACGAGGGGGATCAGGGAGGTGTTCTTCATGCTCTCTCCGTTGGATCGCGCGCGGTCCTGACGACCGCTCGCCTCCTCATCTAGTCGACCTTGGGGGGTGAGGCAAAGCCCGCCCGATCGCGCGCGCGCGCGCGACGGCGGAGCGGGGCGCGGCGCCTCATCGCCGGGGGGGCTTGCGGAAGAGCAAGAGGTAGCTGAAGCCGCGCAGGAAGAAGTCCCCTTCGTCGGCGGCTTGGCGGTAGTTGCCGAGGTCCAGCGTGCGGCTGTGTCGCACGACCGCGACGACATCGAGGGGGACCAGCCCCTGCGCGCGGGCCATCGCGAAGAGCTCGAACCCGAGGGGGAAGAAGCCGCGACGCTTCTGGAACACGTCGCAGACGAAGGCGGCGAGCACACCGTCGTCGCGCAGGACGCGGTGGGCCTCGGCCACGACCAGGCGCATGGCGCGCTGCCAGCGGCCGTCGGGGGGGAGCTGGCCGAGGCAGCGCGGATCCTTGGAGTACTCGAGGTTGTCCGCGTAGGGCGGATCCATGAAGACCAGCGCCGCCGTGCGCTGCTTGATGGGCAGGCTGCGCGCGTCCGCCACGGTGACGTCCGGGCGCGTCGGGACCAGATCGAACCCGAGCGCCCGGCGGTCGAGGTCCCGGCACACGTCGAGCGTGGTCCCGCTGCCCACGAACGGATCGACCACGAGATCGCCCGGCTGGGTGTAGCGGCAGACGACGTTCCAGATCACGTAGGAGGGCGTCGCCCCGCGGTAGTCCTGGCTGCCCTGCTCCGCCTCCCCGTAGTGCTGTGAGGGGTAGTCCCAGAGGGTCGTCACCTGGAGCGTGAGCGGAGGCTTGGCGCGCCGCGGGCGCGGTGTGCGCGGCGCGCGCGGCGGGGCTCTTGCCGGTGAGCCGGGAGCGGGTCGTCCTGGCGGAAGGGGCACGGCGCCAGGATAGGGCGGGGCTGGTGGGGTGGACAACCGCCCTTGCGGGCCCGCCGTGGGGGCGAGGTGGACGCGCTGCGGTTAGCCGGGCAGTATCGGGCGGAGCCGGCCGCCGCGCCTGGCGGGTGCCGGCGCCGGAGCGCGAGCGCACCACGGGATCCCGGAGCCCGAGCATGCACGACATCGCCAGCCTGTTCGCCGCCGAGTACGGCCGGCCGCCACGAGTCTTCTCGGCGCCGGGGCGGGTGAACTGGATCGGCGAGCACACGGACTACAACGACGGGTTCGTGCTGCCCTTCGCCATGGACCGGCGCACCCGCGTCGCCGCCGCGCCGCGCGAGGACGGCCGGCTCCGGGTGTTCTCACACGGCCTCGGCGAGCGCGCCGAGGCCGCGCTCACCGGGCCGCTGGACCACCGGCTGCCGCACTGGATGGAGTACGTCGTGGGGATCGCGCGGGTGCTCGCTGCGCGCGGCCACCCCGTGGCCGGGGCGGACCTCGCCGTGCGCACCGACGTCCCCATCGGGGCGGGGCTCGGGTCGTCGGCCGCGCTCGAGGTGGCGGTGGGATACGCCTTGCTCGCGCTCGCCGGCACCAGCGTTCCCCCGCTCGAGCTCGCCCTGGCCGCGCAGGTGGCCGAGCACGAGTACGCGGGCACCCGCTGCGGGATCATGGATCCGTACGTGGCGGCGCTCGGTCGCGAGGGCCATGCGCTCCTGATCGACTGCCGCTCGCTCGAGGCCACACCGACCCCCACCGAGCTCGGTTCGGCGACCGTCGTCGTGTGCAATTCGTGGGTGAGGCACGATCTGGCGGCCGCCACCTACAACGATCGGCGCGCCGAGTGCGAGCACGGGGTGGCTTTGCTCGCCCGCGATGACGCCCGGGTGCGCGCCTTGCGCGACGTGTCCGCGGAAGAGCTCGAGGCTCGCCGCGCCGAGCTCCCCGCGGTCATCTACCGGCGCTGTCGCCACGTGGTGCACGAGAACGATCGCACCCTCGCGGTGGCGGCGGCGCTCCGGGTCGGCGACCTCGCCGAGGTGGGCCGGTGCATGGTCGCCTCGCATGCCTCGCTGCGCGACGATTACGAGGTCAGTGCGCCCGAGCTCGATCTGCTCGTCGACACCGCCCTGGCCGAGCCGGGGGTGCACGGGGCGCGCCTCATCGGGCGCGGGCTCGGCGGCTGCACCGTCACCTTGGTGGATCGCGACGCCGCGCCCGGCCTCACGCGCGCGCTCGCCGCGGCGTTCCGCGGGCGCTATGGCCGGTCGCCAGAAACCTTCGTGACCCGCGCGGCCGGGGGCGTGCGCGAGGACTGAAGGGAGGGCGGCTCAGGCCGTCGCCTCGGTGGGGACGGAGAAGCCGAGCCCGTCGGGCCAGCGGTCCTGCGCCTGGAACCCTAGCAGACGTCGGGCCGGCTCCATGTCGAAGCGCGCCGAGCCCGCCGCGCTCACCGCGTACACGACCGCGAAGTCTATCCCGTTCGCTTCGACCGCCAGGGCGAAGAAGCGCCCCGCCTCGGCGCGACTGAGGTAGAGGTCGTAGCAGCCCATCCGCTCCATCTGCCGTGCCTCACCCGGGTTGCGCACCATCCAGCCGATGCGGACGGCGAGCACGCTCAGCCCGAAATGGCGTGCGTACATCGCCCCGAGGTCCTCAGCCCAGAGCTTGGTCAGTGCGTAGTGGTTCTTGGGGTTCGCCTCGTCGGTGGGGATGGTCCCGCTCACCTGGGCAGGCCAGCGGCCCACCACCTGCACGGAGCTCGCCAGGACGACGCGCCGCACGCCCGCCTCGCGCGCGGCGTTCATCACCGTGAACAGGCCGATCACGTTGGGCTTCAGCAGCACCTCGAGGAATGGGGCGTCGTCCCGCTCGGCGGCGAGGTGGACGACCGTGTCGCAGCCCGAGATAGCGGCACGGACGCAGGCGGCGTCGGCGACGTCCCCGACGACGGCGTCCGGCAGTCCGCGGGTCGGCGCGCGGTCGAGGCCCCTGACCTGGTGGCCTCGCCGGACGAGCTCCGCCCAGACCATCTGCCCGACCGCGCCGGCCGAGCCGGTGACGAGAACCCGTGACATCGACGATTCGCTCCAGCAAAAAAAGTAGCCGGGATCGGGGGTGTCTTGCTCGTACTCGTGCGACGGATACACATCGGGCGGTGCCGGAGGCCGCGGGCACCCCACCCCGGCGCACGCTCGGTGGTCGCCGAGAGCAGCGGGATTCATGCTTAAAATAAACGTTTTAGTTGTTGGATCCGTCGGCTGAGCAGGGCGCTCATCGGGACCGCGCCGGGTGGACCGTGGCCGAAACCCGGGAGTGGGTCAGGATGCGCGAGCTTGCACTTGGGGTGAGAAGTGAGGCGGTCTTGCGGAGCGGGGCCGCCGCTTGCCAGGTGTCCGCCACCGCCCCTTCCCTCGACAGCCTCCTGGGCCCTTCGGTAGCCTGGCGGTGCGACACCTGCGTGGCTCGTGCTCCCCCAGATCCGACCGCACGCTGCCTCCCCGGCGAGCGCCGCCGCTCCGCTCCTCGGCCGTCGTCGCTCCCACGGCGAACGGGCGGTTCCGGTCCCCGTGCGGATGTCGTAGGAAGTGGCCGTGACGCCTGCGGGCTGTGCGCGGTTTGCCGAGCTGGTGAGCGCTCTCGAGCGCGGCGCTACTCTCGCCGCCGAAGACCACGAATTCCTCGCGGAGCACGCCGGCGTCTGTCCCGACTGCGCCGGGCGTGTGGCGGGGGTTGAGTCGTTCGACGGCGCCGCGTCGGCGCCCGCAGCGCAGGCGGGATCGTGCGACCTGGGCGAGCCGGCCGCCGTCGAGGACACCCGCGCGGCGAGGCCGCGCCCTCCGGGGGCCGGCGGCGGCGACGATGGGGAGCGAGCGGCCGGCGCGCCGTGGTTGCACTGGCTGGCCCTCGCGGCGGTGGGGCTCCTCCTTCTCGCCGCGCTCCTCGCGCACCGCGCCCATCGGCGCGCCCACCCCGCCGTCCGCCTGCGGATCACGGCTGCCGACGGTAGCGGAGCCTCCTCGGTGCTCGGCGCGCAGATCCCGCCGGGGGCCGAGCTCGTCGCGGGCAGCGGCCGGCTGTGTGGGCGCCTCGATCCAGGCATCGATCTCTGCCTCGCACCGGCGGGTGCCGTGCGCGTGGAGCCGTCCGTCGGTGTCGATCACCGCGTCACGCTCCTCCGCGGCCGCCTCGTGGCGGCGCTCGGGCCGCTGCCTTCGGGTGAGCGGTTCGCCGTGGGCACGCCGCTCGGTGAGGTGACGGCGCTCGGGACCGTGTTCTCGGTGAGCCTCGTCGACGAGGAGGTCGTCGTCGCTGTGCTCGAGGGGCGCGTCGCGGTGCCCGGGGAGCGCAAGGTCATCGAGGGGGAGCGCCTCTCGCTGTCGCGAGGATTGGTAGCGCCCATCGATCGGGCGGAGCGCGCGAGCGCGTCCCAGCTCCTCGGCGGCGTCGCGCCACCCCTCAGCCAGCCGGTGGCGCCGCTCGGTCGCGAGCTCGGTGCCGCCCGTCTCGAGCCGCGTCCGCCCCCGAGCGGGTCGTCGTCCGCGGCACCGCCGGCCCCCGCGTCGGCGTGGACTTTGCCTGCGATTCCGCCATAATACCTAGCTGTCGCGGTGATCGCGACCTGTCGCCCAAGGGCAACCCCGCTCCGGGGCGGCGTCAGCCCGGGACCCCGTGCGAGCCAGTCCATGCGTGTGAAGATCGTCAGCACTGGGCGTCACCTTCCCGAGAGGGTCGAGACGTCCGCGGAGCTCGCCGCGAGGATCGGTGTCACCGAGGATTGGATCGTCAAGCACACCGGCGTCCTGTGCCGCCACGTGTCGAGCGAATCGATGGCTCAGATGGGGGCTCGCGCGGCCCGACAGGCCCTAGGGGACGGCCCGCCGCCGGATCTCCTCATCAACGCCTCGGGGGTTCCCCACCAGGTGCTCCCTGACAGCTCCGTCTTCATCGCGGAGGCGCTCGGCTTCGCCGGGATCCCGAGCTACAGCGTCCACGCCACCTGCCTGTCGTTCGCCGTGGCGGTGCACGGAGCGGCGGCCCTCATCGAGGCCGGCGCCTACCGGCGGGTGCTCATCGTCTCCTCGGAGCTCGGCACTCGCGGGCGCAACTTCGACGAGCCCGAGAGCGCTGCCCTCTTCGGCGATGGGGCTGGCGCCGCCGTGCTGGAGCCCACCCCCCCGGGCGAGGCGAGCGCCCTGCTCGGCTTCGAGATGATGACTTGGCCCCGCGGGGCTGGCATGACCGAGGTGCGTGGCGGCGGCACCCGACAGCACCCCCAGGATCCGACCACGACCCCCGCGGACAACCTCTTTCACATGGAGGGTCCGGGGGTCTACAAGCTGGCGATCCGGCACGTCCCACAGGTGTTCCAGCGGCTTTTTGCCCGGTGCGGTATCGGGCCGCAGGACGTAGACGTCCTCGTTCCGCACCAGGCGTCGGGCACGGCGGTCGCCGCCGCGGAGCGCTTCGGGTTTCGTCCGGAGACGGTCATCCGGCGCGTCCACGAGGAGGGCAACTGTGTGGCGGCCTCGCTGCCGATGGCGCTCGCCTGGGCGAACGAGCAGGGCCGCCTCCGACGCGGCGACCGCGTCCTGCTGAGCGGGACCGGCGCGGGGCTCTCGGTGCTCGGCCTACTGCTCCGCTGGTGAAGGCGGCGCGGCGGGCAGCTGTGGGCGTCCCCGCGTCAGGAACCGCGGCTGGATGCGGAGCACCACCGCCGGCAGAAACACCAGGGTGGCGGCGCTGCACACCACCATGGTCAGGGCGACGAGCACGCCGAGCAGCACGTGGAGCTTGAAGCCGGATAGGGTGAGGCAGAGGTACCCGCCGCTCACTGCCATCGCCACGTAGGCGATCGCCTTGCCGGAGGTCGTGAGCGCGTGGGCCACCGACTCCCGCAGGTCGCCCGTGAGGCGGAACTGCTCCCGGACGCGGAAGATGAAGTAGATGGCGTAATCGGCGCCGATGCCCACCGCCATCGCGGAGATCGCCGCCGTGCCCATGGTGAGCCAGATCCCCGCCCAGCCCATGACGCCGAGGTTCATCAGTGCCGCCGTGGCCAGGGGGAGCAGCACGAGGAGCCCCCCAACCAGCGACCGGAGGGCGATGGTGGTGATGATCAGCACCAGCGCCGAGATCTGGAGCAAGTTGTTGATCTTGCCGTGGACCATCGTCTCGTTGAGCGCGATGGCGTTGGTCACCCCACCCCCGACCTGCACGGTGACGTCCGGGAGGTCCGCGAAGAGGCGCTTCGACTCCGCCTCGACGGACGCCACCAGGCGCTTGATCACCCGGTGATCGTCGGTCTTCAGGTACATGGTGATGACGGCGCGCTGGTACTCGGCGTCCACGAGCCGTCGGAGGTCCTCCTCGTCACCCGACATGGAGTAGAGCAAGAAGAACTGGGCGGCGGCCTCGGGACTCTCGGGCAGGATCTCGGCCTTGGGGTCGTCATTGGCGATGACGCGGTTCATCACCTTCAGCACGTCGGCCACCGACACCACCTTGCCCACCGGCAGGTTGAGGCCCTTGACGTGGGTGGCGAGCGCGTCCATGCGCCGGAGGACCTCCGGGTTCTTGATCGCGTCCGGCGCCTTGCCCTCGACCAGGACCTGCACCACGCGCGTCCCGGCAGTGCGCTCGTCGGCGAGGCGGAAGCCGTGCATGGGCCCGTTCGTCTCGAAGAACTGGGCCGCCAGGCTGTTGCGGGTGTCCAGCCGGAACACGCCGGCGCCGACCGCCACCACGATCGCGAGCGACACCCAGAGGAGCGGCGCTTCCTGGCTCCGACGCACCAGGCGCGCCAGCCCGTCCAGGATCGGCTCGAAGATCTCACGTCGCTTCTCGCGCTCCGTCTGGCGCGAGGAGGGGGGCGGCAGCAGGATCCGGATGGCCGGGATGAAGGTGAGCTCGACGATCAGCGCCGCCATGATCCCGAACGCGGTGCACAGACCAAAATTCCGGATGGAGGGGACCCCCATGGTCAGGAGCGACGCGAAGCTGAGCGACGCGATGGTCCCGGCCGTGACCATGACCGCCCCCATCTTCGTGGTCGCCTCGATCACCGCCTCGCGGTTCACCTCCGGTGGCGAGAGCTCCGGCCGCTCCGCCTTGATGCGCCCGAGGTCCTCGTAGTAGCGCTTCAGGATCTGGACCGAGTGCCCGGCGCCGACCGCGAGCAGCAGGATCGGCGTCATGATGTTCCACGGGTCCATCGGCGCCCCGATGAGTCCCATCAGGCCCAGGGCCCAGACGACGCCCATCAGCGCCGTCATCAGCGGGATGAACATCCCCTGCAGGGTCCGGAACGCGCGGTACAGGAGGTACCCGATCACACCCAGGGCGACCACGAACAGGACCGCCACGCGCCGGACGTAGACCAGCAACCAGTAGGCGACCGACGGCGCTCCGGCGCTGACGATCTCGAGCTCGGGCGTGCGCTCCTTCTCCAGGACCGACTCGAGCTGCTCGTAGAAGCCCTTGGCACCCCCTGCCTTCTCGAAGTCGTCGAAGTCCGCGATCACCGTGGTCGCGCGCCCGTCGTCGGCCACCAGCAGGCTCGTGATGGAGCGGTTGTGGGCGACGCGTTGGCGGAATTCTTCCGCCTCCGCCGGGGTTTCCGGCACCTTCTCCAGCATGGGGCGCGCCTCGATGGCCTCCGGCGAGCTCCTGATGTCCTTGATCTGTCGGGACGTCAGCGACAGGACGCTCCCTCGCTTGACCCCCGGCCACTGCTCGAGTGCCTCGGTCACTCGCTGGACCTTGCCGATGATCTCGGGCGTGTAGACCGTGCCCTCGCGGGGGTAGAAGCCCACCACGGTGAGGTACTTGCCCCCGAAAAGCTTCTCGAGCCGCTTGCCGATCACCACCAGAGGGTGGCCCTGGGGGATCTGGGCATCGATGTCGAGGACCACCTGCAGGTGTCGAATGGAGACGCCGAGCACGATGGTGATCGCAAGGACCACCGCGACCACGGCTCGGGGGTAGTTCACGACGAAGCGAACGTATTTCCTGATCATGCCGTCACTCAGCGCGGGGTTTGCGGGCAGGGGTGGATCGCGGCGGCGGTCGCCTCGTCGTCGGGTCAGAAGCTGACGCGGAGCTCTGCGTAGCCGGCCGTCATCGTCTCGTCGACCAGTCCCAGCAAGGTGCCGTCCGGACCGGCGTAGATCTCGCCGCCAAGCGAGGTGGTCATCTGGTCGGAGATCCGGTAGCTCGCCTTGGGGTAGGCGAGCCACTCCGCGGTGGTGACGTTGACCATGCCCATCACCGAGAAGGACAGGGTTTCGTGGAGGGTGAGCCACTCGAGGCGTCCGGAGAGCATGTGCTGCAGCTCGGCGGTTTGCTGGGCGAGGATCTGGTTCCGGTTCGCGAGCTCCTCGTCCACGAGGGGACCCATGAGGTCCATCAGATCCTGGTCGAGCTGCATGTCCGGCTGGACGAGATCGAAGTTGGCGTCGGCGGGGGGATGCTCCTCCCAGTCGAGCACGGCGCGGCCCGCGTACTGCAGGATGACGCTGATCGGCCCGACGTCGCGATCCAGGCCGAGGACGTACTGCAGGTCGGGGCTCGGTACGTGGTAGCCGGTCTCGCTTTCGACGGGTCGGCGATACGCCAGCTCGCCGCGCACGGCGAGCAGATCACGGATCGTGGTCGAGAAATCGAGCCCCACCACGTCGTGCTGGTAGGCGCGACGCGCGAGGAAGACCTCGGGGGGCGCGCCCAGCTCGGCGAATCCGGCGCGGACCAGGCCCGGCATGGGAGCGTACCCGTGCAGGAGCGAGGCCGACGCCTCGAACGCGGGCAGCTGGAGGTTCACCTTGCCCGCGAAGAGCCCGTTCTGCAGCTCGGCCGTCGGGAATTCAGTGCGGCCCATGGTGACGAACCAGGGGGACTCTACCGGCGGCAGCTCGGTCGCGCGGTAGAGCGGCATCCAGATCCCCTCGAGCCGCACCGGACGGAGATCGAAGAAGGCACGGGCGCCGGCGTTGGCCAGCCGCCGATCGTCCTCGTGCGGAGAGCGGATGCGCAGATCGATCGGCGTCACGTTGTTGGTTGGGTTGAGGCCACTCGCGCGACCCCACTGCACGATCTGGTGACCCAGGCGGAGATCGAGCCGCCCCGCGTAGACGTTGACGTAGGCCTCGCGCAGCTCGGTGAAGAGCTTCTGCTCGTCGAGCTGCTGCCCCTCCCGCAGGCGGAATTCGGCGAAGGCGGCGCCGTGCTCGCCGCCGCGGGCGCGCAGCTGCAGCCCGAGCTCGCCGTAGCCAGCCTTGAGCTCCGCGCGGTTGCGGTGCCGGACCTTGCCGACGAACAGATCGCCGCGGACGTGGCCGTTGAGCTCGAGGCCGAACCCGCTCCCCGCCGAACCGGCAGCCATCGCCGGGGTCTCGGTTTCTCCGGCGAGGCCGCTCTCGAAGAGCCCGCCCTCGGTGACGACGACCACGTCGTCGTCGCTTGTCGTCGCGTCGGCGGCGCTGTCGGGGGCGGCCCCCTCCGCGTTGGCGGCTTCCGGGGCCACCGCTGCCCCCTCGACCGGGGGCGGAGCGTCCGCGGGCAGCGCGTCCGGCGCCGTGGGGATTGGCTCCGCGGGGGCCTGGCCGGGATCGGGGGGGGCTGGGGTGGGCGCTGCGGGCTGGGCGCCGGCGTCCGGGGCGAGACAGACACCGACGGCGATCAGGGCGAGGAGCCCGCCGAGAGCCAGGGGAGCGCGCGTCGAGGTGGACATTTTATGCCAGTCTTATGAAATGGTTCGAGGGCGGTCGGCGCGCGAGTCACCTCGCCCGGGGGAGGGCCAACACCCGAGCCGTGCTACGGCCCCGCCGCAACGGTGAGCGCCGAGACGCGCCCCCCGCCTACCAGCAGTTGCTGCGTCGAGGCAACCCGGTGTCGCTGGTGAGCGGCGTCCCCGGATGGCGACGCCGCCGCCGAGGCGTGGGCGCCGATCACGGGCAGGGCTTGAGCAGGGTGATGGACCAGGGTGCCGGGTTGTTGCAGTTCTTCGTGCAGAAGAGCGCCACCAGCCAGACGCCGGTCGCGTCGACGCCCGGGAACGGCGCCCCGGTGGCGTCCGTCAGGGTGCTCAGATCCATGGTTGTCCCGGACTGCACCTCGCCCGAATACCAAGCGTCCGCCTCCTCCTCGAGGTAGACGAAGCGTTGCTCGATGTCCGAGAGAGTGTACGTCGGGTAATGCGCCACCACCGCCTCGGTGATCTGGGTCACCTCGTACGGGTTGCCGAGGGCGTTGGTGGTCATGTTGGTCCAGTCGATGGTGAGCCCGGGCGTCGCCGCGGGGACCCCGATCTGGGGGCTCTGGGCCAGGTGGGCCGAGTAGGTCAGCGCGTTGGAGGTGTTGGTCAACGCCACCGTGGTGTTGGTCGACGCCGGGTCGAGCCGGAAGAACCCGAGCATCCGCGCGTCCTTGCCCGGAGAGGTGCCCTTCTGGGCCATCAGCATGAAGGTGTGCGTCGCCGGTGGGTACTGATAGCCGGGCGTCGAGGTGTTGAAGCGAGCCCAGATCTGCTCCTCGGGCACGTCGTTGCGGAAGGAGTTGAGCTGCAGGAGCTGTACCGACGTCGGGGCGGGAGTGCCCGCCTCGGTCGGGTAGAAGGTGAGGGCGCCCTTATTGCCGCTCAGCTGGAGCTGGTCGGCGTTCATGATGGCCGCGAGCTCCGCCTCGGTCATTCCCCACAGCGAGACGAGGACCAGATCGATGTCTCGCGTTGGATCGATCGGTCGGCCGTAGAAATCCTGGGTGAGCGCAGTCCAGTCAAAGGTCAGATCGGTGTTGTCTTTGACCACCGTCGACTGAGGGGTCATCGTGCTCGAGAAGGTATAGTTGGTGTCGTCGGTGATGACGATCTGACCGTTGGTCACGCAGGCGTCGCCTTCGGGGCTATCGCCGTCGCTCTCACCGCATCCGGTCGCCAGCGTCGCGATCGCCGCCAGCAGCCCCGCCATCGCCGTTCGTCCATTCGCCAGCATCATGATCAGCCCGTCTCCGTGGTGAAGGTCGCTCCCTGCCACCCGGCGCTCAGGGTAGCGCCGCGGCACGGTCGAGTCCACGGAAAGGCGCGCGCGCGCGCGGTTCCGCGCGGTGATGACGGCCGCCGGGGCTCAGCGACAAGGCTCTCAGTCCTGGTACGGGGGCGGCGGTCCGTACAGGGTGGCGCGGCGCTGGGAGTA
>CAYZQO010000086.1:0-23596 GCA_964480725.1 uncultured Polyangiaceae bacterium
GCCGCCGGTGGGCGGCACGCCGCCCGTCGCGGGAGCGCCACCGACCTCTACCTCTCCGCCTTCGCCGCCGTTCGAGGTGCCGCCCGTGCGGGCGCCGCCCGTGGTCGTGGCGCCGCCGGTGCGGGCGCCGCCGGTGCGGGCGCCGCCCGTGGTGGCGCCCGCGGCGCCGCCTTCGGTCGTCTCGTCACCCGGGTCGTCCTTGTCGTTGCGGCAAGCGGTCGTCATCGCCACGCCCAACACCATCGCCAATCCCAACCAGTAAGTCCTGTGCATCGCTTTCTCCTTGAGCTCGGTGAGAGCCGACACGGCGCGCTCCCCTCATCGTCCTCAACTGGTGCCAGTGGGTTCGGTTGGCAGGCGCCAGCCTTCGACCTCGGCAACAAGAGGGCAACGGAATCGTACTCGTGGTCGCGGAGTCCTGCAGCACCGTTCAAGTCGGTCGGTGGCGATTGCGCAGGGGCGTGGCGGGAACCGCCAGGGCGCCGATCGGTGTCTGTGTAGGCAGCGCACGGCGTTGCGGCGGCTCGCGGCGGCGGCGGGGCACGAGGGGGCGGCAAGGCCGCTCAGGTCGGGAACGGCGTGCGGGTCGCGCGGGCGCTTGTCAAGAAGTGGGGGTTGAAGCGGCGCCGGGTGGCGCGGCGCGGCTCGGGTGAACCGCGCCGCGCCGCGTCACGGCTCGGCGTGCGACATCACTCCCAGGTGCAGCCGAGCTGGGCTTCGCAGGTCGCCTGGTCGTCGAGGTCGTCGCAGGCCGTCGCGGCGCCGCCGCAGGTCCAGGTGCAGCCGTCGGTGTCGCCGCAGGAGACGGCGTCGAGCTCGGCGCAGGGGGTGGGCGTGCCCGTGCAGCCCGGGGTCCAGTTGCAGCCAAGGCGTTCCTCGCAGCCGGCCTGGGTGGTCTGCTGGGAGCAGGTGCGCGAAGAACCCCCGCAGGCACCGAGGGTGCAGCCGTCGGTGTCGCCGCAGGCGGCGGCGTCAAGGTTGGCGCAGGGAGTCGGCGTGCCCTCGCAGGCGGGGGTCCAGTTGCAGCCAAGGCGTTCCTCGCAGCCGGCCTGGGTGGTCTGCTGGGAGCAGGTGCGCGAAGAACCCCCGCAGGTGCCGAGCGAGCTGCAGCCGCTCGCCGCGTCGCACTCGCGCGCGTCGAGGGTGTCACACTCGAGGGCGGCGCCAGTGCAGGCGGCGGTAGTACCGCCCGTGCCGGAGGTGCCGCCCGTGCCCGGCGCGCCGCCCGTGCCCGGCGCGCCAGCGGTGGGGGCACCGGCTGCGCCGGCGGTGGGAGCACCGGCTGCGCCGGCGATCGGGGCGCCCGCGGCGCCCGCCATCGGAAGCGCGCCGGCGGTCGCGGGAGCGCCGCCGACGTCCTGGCCGCCAGCGCCGCCGGTCGCGGGAGCGCCGCCGGTCGCGGGAACGCCGCCGGTCGCGGGAGCGCCGCCGACGTCTTCGCCACCAGCGCCGCCGGTTGCGGGAGCGCCGCCGACGTCCTCGCCGCCTTCGCCGCCGGTTGCGGGAGCGCCGCCGGTTGCGGGAGCGCCGCCGACGTCCTCGCCGCCTTCGCCGCCGGTCTCCTCACCACCGGCGCCGCCCGTGGCCTGGACGCCACCGGTTGCGAGCGCGCCGCCGCTCTCGACCTCGCCGCCTTCGCCGCCGTTCGCGGTGCCGCCAGTGCGGGCGCCGCCCGTGGTCGAGCTGCCGCCGGTGCGGGCGCCGCCCGTGGTGGCGCCGCCGGTGGTCCCGTCGCTCGCATCGTCGCCGTCGTCCTTGCCGCAGGCGGTTGCCAGCACCATCCCGAGCCCCATCGCCATTCCCAGCCAGTGCTTCCCGTTCATCGGTTTCTCCTCCAGCTTCGCATGCGAGAGACGCAACGCAGGCCTCTCATCGTCCTCCAGGAGCAGTCCCCGGTCGGGCGACATGCGTCGGCCCGGGACTGCGAGGACGGGGATCAAGGGCAGGGTATTCGGCCCAGGTGGTCTTTGCACCTCCGAACCACCCGACCGGTTGGGGTTGCAGTGACGGCGGATCGGGGGGGACAGCTCGCGAGGCCGGGCGGTAGAGCCTGGGGGACCGGGAGGGTGTGAGGGGTAACGAAGGGAGGAGGGTTGCGCCGGGGGTGCTCTCGTTTCCTAGGGGGCACCGGTGCTCAGTGGGCCCCCGCTGCCGGCGAGGGTGGCCGGGCGCGACGGGACCGGGCTCAGCTTGCCGGACGCTCGTGGCGCCGGGCGTGCTCGGCGCAGCGCTGCTTGACGAGGGCGGCGAGCGACTCGCGGGTGACGCCGAGGCGCTCGGCGGTCTGCTGGGCGAGGGAGGTCTTGGCGACGCCGGGGACGAACTGGAAGGTGGGGTGGAAATGTTCGTCGAGCTCGGCCTGGAGGAAGGTGAGCCCGGCGACGGGGAGCTCCTGCGCGAGGCGGCCGGCGAACTGGAGGAAATGGGTGGTGATCATGGCGCGCGGGGCGAGCTGCTCGAGCAGCTCCACCACCAGCTCGAAGATCTCTTCACCCTCGGAGGGGTTAGTCCCCGAGCAGAGCTCGTCGAGGATGACGAGGCTGTTGCAGGAGAGCGTCTCGAACATGCGGCGGATGCGGAGCAGCTCCGTGCCGAGGCGCCCCTCTCGCGCGTCGGAGGCGATCTCCTGGACGAGGGAGACGAAGAGGCCGTCGGTCCACACCAGGTGGGCGTGCTCGGCGGGCACGGGGAGGCCGACCTGGCCGAGGAGCTGCGCCAGGGCCACGGCCTGGAGCAGGCGCGTCTTGCCGCCGGAGTTGGGGCCGGTGACGATCGCGAGCGAGCTGCCGCGGAGCTCGAGATCGCAGGGCACCGGGGGGTGCTCCTCGGCGAAGAGGAAGGGGTTGAAGAGGCGTCGGAACGCGGTGTGCTCGGTGGGATCGGCGCTGACCAGCTCGGGCAGACAGACGGTCAGATCGCGCGCCTTCGCCTGCTCCTCGAGCCCGAGGCCGACGAGGTAGAACTCGCAGTCGATCTGGAGCTGGAAGCAGAGCAAGAGCGCCGGCTCGATGCCGTCGAAAACCTGCTCCACCAGGCGGCCGATGATCTCGCGCTCGCGGAAGGCGTGGCCGCGGAGCAGCGCGATCAGGTGATCCCAGAGGCGGCGGAGCTGGGACTGATGCAGGGGGTTGTCGCGGTTCTCCTCCGTGCGCACGACCTCGAGGGCGCGGATCTGGCCGTCGTAGCCGATGCGGATGCTGAGATCGATGCGGGCGTAGTGATCCTCGTGGTCGAGCACCACGCAGAGATCGGCCCAGCCGGGGGAGTCGAGCACGCTCTGGGCGAAGTCGTGCACGAGGCGGAGCGCCGAGGTGCAGCCCTCGAAGCCGCGGGCGACGTACTCGATGATGGCCTTGAACTGGCGCAGAATCTCCAGGCGCCGGTGGATGGGGTTGACGCGCGCGAGCGACGTCGCCTCGAGGCTCTTGCGGAGCTGGTCGATGGCGACCCAAGCCTGCTCGAGCCGGGCGCGCAGGCGGGGATCGGCGAGCTCGCGGAAGACGGCGTGCCGGTGCGCCACGGTGGCCGGGTCCCGGGGCGGGTGGGTCAGCACGCGGTGGAGGTAACCCTCGTGGAGCTCGCGCGGCTCACCGGCGACGGTGAGGGCCAGGCAATCGTGCACGAAGTCCTTGAGGAAGAGGTCGTGCGCGAAGCAGTCGGCGGAGAAGTCGCTCTCGCCGACCGAGGTGCGGCCGAGGGCGGGACCGAGGGCGGCGCCCCCGGTCGCGAAGGCGAAGGTGAGCGCGTCGGCGAGCTCGCGGTGCCGGACCCGGAGGCTCGGTTCGGGGAAGAGGAGGTCCGGGACGGTGGGCATGGAGCGCCGCAGGAGGGGAGATAACACGGAAGCGTTCGACCGGGCAGGTCCCGCGCCGAGCGGCGCGGCCGGGCCGCCACCGTCGTTGCTCAGAGCGCCGCGGTGAGGGAAGCGGCGAGCGCGTCGTCACCGAGGACGACGGGGTTGCCGCGCATGGAGCTCGCCTGTCGGGCGCGGGCGACGAGGTCCGGCACGGCCTCCGGGGTCACGCCGTAGGCGCCGAGCCGCGGGATCCGGAGGGCCTTGGCCAGCGTGGTGACCCAGGCGATGCCGGCGTCGACGTCCTCGGCCGGGCTCGGCTGGCGCCCGGCGAGCAGCACGCCGATCTCCGCGTAGCGGCGCAGGGCGTCCTCGCCACCGGAGCCGGCGCGGAGCGCGGCGACGTTGGCGACCATGACGTGCGGGAGCAGCGCTGCGCAGGCGACGCCGTGGGGGACCGGGAAGCTCGCCCCGAGCGGCGCCGCGAAGCCGTGGACGGCGCCGAGCCCCGCGTTGGCGAGGGCGATGCCGCCGAGCAGCGCGGCGAGCGCGAGGTCGTCGCGCGCGGCGGTGTCGGCGCCGTCGCGAAAGGCGCGCTCCAGCGCGCCGGCCGCGAGCCGGAGCCCGGTGAGCGCCAGCCCGTCCGTGAGCGGCTGGGCGCGACAAGAGACGTAGGGCTCGATGAGCTGGGTGAGCGCGTCGAGGCCCGTGGCGGCGGTGACGTTCGGGGGGACGGAGTCCGTGAGCGCGGGATCGACCAGGGCGAGCCGGGGCACGAGCCGGGGGCTGCGGATGCTCGCCTTGAAGCGTCGCTCCGGGACGGCAATGACGGCGTTCTTGGTGACCTCAGCGCCGGTGCCGGCCGTGGTCGGGATGGCGACCACGGGGAGCGGATCGGCGACGAGCGGCAGCCCGCGGCCGACCACCTCGAGGTGGTCGAGGAGGGTGCCGGGCTGCGGGACCAGGCCGGCGACGGCCTTGGCCGTGTCCAGGGCGGAGCCACCGCCGAGGCCGATGACGAGCTCCGGGCGCGCCGCGCGCGCGAGCGCGACCGCCGCCTCGACCGCCTCGACGTCGGGTTCGCCCCGGACGCGGACCTCGGCGAAGGCGATCCCCGCGGCGTCGAGGGAGGCGGCGAGGCGGGGGAGGGTTCCGGAGCGCTCGAGGTGGTCGCCGTCGCGCACCAGCAGAGCGCGAGTCCCGAACGGGCGGGCGAGCTCGCCGACGCGTGCGAGCTCGCCGCGCCCGTAGACGATGGTTGCCGCCGTGTAGAAGTCGAACCGCACCGTCGCACCGTCGTCCGCGGCGCCGTCAGAAGGCGGCGTCGCTCGGAAAGAGGCTGTGGTGCCGGAGGCCCTGGCGCGGCTCGGCCATCAGTTCCGCCACCGCCTCGCGCCACGCGAGGTAATGGGGGGTCTGCTGGTGGGCCTTGAACGCCTCGGGGGACCGGTAGGCCTCGTACAGGAAGAACTGGGTGGGCGTGTCGGCGTGCTGCAGGACGTCGAAGCGGACATTGCCGGGCTCCGCGCGGGTGCCCTCGTGGTTCAGGCGGGTCGCTTCGACGAAGCGCGCCTCGGTGCCGGGCTTTACCCGTACGGTGACGCAGACGACGTACATGGGGAGCTCGCTTGGGGGTTCGGGGTGGCCGGCGCGGGCGACGCCCCCGCGCCGGGGCCGCCCGCTCAGGCGGGCGGGGTGAGGCGATCGACGCCGAGGTACGGTCGCAGTGCCTCGGGGATCACGACCGATCCGTCGCGCTGCTGGCACTGGTCGAGGATCGCGATCATGGTGCGGCCGACCGCGATGCCCGAGCCGTTCTGGGTGTGGAGCAGGCGGGGCTTGCCTTTCGGTTCCGGGCGGTAGCGGATCTTGGCGCGGCGAGCCTGGAAATCGGTGCAGGTCGAGCAGCTCGAGATCTCGCGGTAGGCGTTCTGCGAGGGGAGCCAGACCTCGAGGTCGTAGGTCTTGGCGGAGGAGAAGCCGATGTCGGCCGTGCAGAGCTCGACCACCCGGTAATGCAGGCCCAGGCGCTGCAGCACGACCTCGGCGTGGGAGGTCAACAGCTCGAGTTCCTCGAGGGTGCGCTCGGGCGTCACCAGGCGCACGAGCTCGACCTTGTCGAACTGGTGCTGGCGGATGAGGCCGCGGGTGTCCTTGCCGTAGGAGCCGGCCTCGCTGCGGAAGCAGGGCGTGAAGGCCGTGTAGCAGAGGGGCAGATCGGTGCCCTCGAGGATCTCGCCGGCGTGGAGGTTGGTGAGGGGGACCTCGGCGGTGGGGATGAGGTAGAGGGCGCCCTGGTCGTCGGGATCGGAGCGGTGAGTCTTGAAGAGATCCTGCTCGAACTTGGGGAGCTGGCCGGTGCCCTGCATCGTCTCGGCGCGGACCAGGTAGGGCGGGTAGACCTCCAAATAGCCGTGCTCTTTGGTGTGCAGATCGAGCATGAAAGAGATGAGGGCGCGCTCGAGTCGGGCACCGAGGCCGTAGAGGACGGCGAAGCGGGCGCCGGAGAGCTTGGCGGCCCGCTCGAAGTCGAGGATGCCGAGGCGCGCGCCGAGGTCCCAGTGGGCCTGCGGCTCGAAGTCGAGGACGGGCTTTTCTCCCCAGACGCGCACGACCGGGTTGTCGGCCTCGGTGGAGCCCACTGGGGTCGACTCGTGGGGGAGGTTCGGGACGACGAGCAGCTGCGCCTCGAGCTCGGCCTCGAGCTCGGTCAGCGTGCCCTCGAGGTCCTTGATCTCCGCGGAGAGGGTCTTCAGCTCGTCGCGACGGGCCGCGAACGCCGCCTTGTCGCCGCCCTTGGCGAGCTTCGACATCTCGTCGTTGGCGGCGTTGCGCCGGGCCTGGAGCGCTTCGGTCTTGCCGACGAGCTCCCGGCGCCGGGACACGGCCGCGGCGAGGGGGTCGAGGGTGGCTGCGGCGGAGGGGGAGCGGGTGGCGAGGCGGGTGCGGACCGTCTCGAGGTTCTCGGCGACGTAGCGCGGGTCGAGCATGGGGTACCGGCCGGCCTCTTACCGCCGGGGGCGCACGGCGTCGACGGGCGCGTGCGCGGGTCAAGCCGGGAGGGCTGGCCCCGCGCGAGCGAGGCCGCGGCAGGCTCAGAAGCCGATGCCGACCCCAACGCCGACGATGGGGCCGCCGTGATGGCGGTAGCCGCGCAGGGCGATGAGGTGGGTGATCAGCGTGCAGGTCCGGAGGACAGGGCCGGAGCAGCCCGTCCAGGCGCCATCCGGCTGGCGATCGCCGTCCGAGTCGAAGCGCAGGACGGTCCCGTCGGGCATCAGGGCGAGCCAGGCGTAGGTGCTGCCCGGGGGCGAGGCGTTGGAGACGCCGACGCGGCCGAGGTCCAGGTCGTCGACCCCGGCGACCAGCCCATCGGGGAGCAGCACCGCGACCGGCTCGCGCCGTTGGTCCGCGACGCGCCCGGCCGCGTCGATGAAGAAGGTCTCGCGGCCGCGCTCCTCGACGATGCCGTCCGGGCGCAGCTCGGCGACGACACGGCTGCCGCGCTGCCAGCGAGCGGAGCCGATCGCGAGGGCGGCGCCCCCCTCCTGCCAGCGGACCGGCGGGGTCGAGGAGCAGGCGACGAGCAGGGAGACGAGCCCGCCGAGCAGGACCGAGCTTCTGCGGTGCATGGCGGGGAGGATAGCGCGTTCCCGGCGCTCCATCAGGGGGAGGCCCCCGCCGGGTAGGGCGCCGGCGGGGCTTCCGCGTTGGCGAGCGCGCACGGGCCGGGTTCCCCGTGCTAGCGTCGCGCCCGTGCAGTCAGGGCCGCTCTCGGAGGTCGCCGGGGTCGCGACGGGCGCGTTGGTGGTCACCCCGGGTCCTCGCACCGGGGTGGGGGCGCCCGGGGACGCGGGGGCTGCGCCGCCGCTGACGCGTTGGCTCCGCGCCTGGGCCCTGTTCGGCCTGGCGGGGGCCTCGCTCGGGATGGTGGTGTGGACGGTGACCCACCACGCGCTGCTGGCGCAGTATGTCCAGCACAATGCGGTCGAGCGCGGGGCGCGGCTCACGCTGCTTGCCTGGATGGCAGGGGTGGCGGCGGTGCCCGTGCTCGGGTCGATGCTCGCGGGGGTGATCGCCAGGCCGCGGCG
Organism: uncultured Polyangiaceae bacterium; assembly: GCA_964480725.1. Classification (GTDB taxonomy): domain Bacteria; phylum Myxococcota_A; class Polyangia; order Polyangiales; family Polyangiaceae; genus JAFGBI01. Next base: position 7,885 of record CAYZQO010000086.1, read on the forward strand.
GGCGATCCGCGGCGTCGAGCGCTGGAGCCGGCGGCTCTGCCCCGCGATCGTGGCGGGGCCGATCGCGCTCTTGCTTCACTGGCGCGCCTGGGGTGGCCAGGACCTGGCCTTCCTCGGGGTGACGACGGCCGTCGTGCTCGGTCTTGGGCCGTTGATGGAGACGGCGCTCGCCACCGCCCAGCACGAGCCCTGGAGTCCGCGCTGGCTCCGCGGGTGGCGCTGGCACGACGCCCCGTGGCTGCTCGCGCTGGGGTCAGCGACCTTCTTCGGCGTCTTCTTTGGGTACTACACCCTGCACAACCATCATAACTTCTGCACCTCCGCCTTCGATCTCGGGATCGAACACAACGTCGTGTACAACACGATGTTCGAGGGGAAGTTTCTGCGGACGACGCCGCTCGGCGGCAACTTCTCGCACGCGGGGTACCACCAGACGTACTTCACGTACGTGATCGGGCTCGTGTACCTGCTGTGGCCGCACCCCGAGACGCTGCTGATCCTGCAGGCCGGGTTCGTCGCGGCGGCGGTGATCCCGCTCTTCCTCATCGCGCGGCGCCTGGTCGGACCGGGGGTCGCCGCGACGCTGGCGGTCGCCTACTCGCTCTACGCCCCGGCGCAGGGCGGGGTCATGTACGACTTTCACTACCAGCCGTTCAGCGTCTTCTTCATCCCGCTCGTGTGCTACCTGTTCATGACGCGGCGGAACGTGGGGCTCGCCCTCGCGGTGGCGCTGCACCTGTCCCTGCGCGAGGACATGGGGGTGCCGCTCGGGGTGCTGGCCCTCTTCTTCGCGCTGACCGGGCAGCGGCCGCGGGTGGCGCTCGCGATCCTGGCGGTGAGCCTGGCGCACTTCGTCGCGTTCAAGTTCGTGATCATGCCGCGCCACCTCGGCGGCGAGGCGGCGTACACGAGCATGTTCTCGAAGCTCGTCGCCGCGGACGTCGGCGGCATGGCCGGGGTCCTCGTCACCATCGTCGGCAACCCGGGCTACCTCCTGCAGACCCTGCTTGCCGCCGACCGGCTCGAGTACGTCCTGCTCGTCTTCGCGCCGCTCGCGTTTTTGCCGCTGCGCCGAGCGAGCGGCTGGCTGCTGCTGATCCCCGGCGTGATGTTCACGCTCTTCACCACCGGGGTCACCGCTAGCCTGATGATCTCGTTCCAGTACACGGCGCTCTGGACGCCGTTCGTCTTCATCGGTACGGCCTGGGCGCTCGCGGCGGTGGAGGCGCCGAGCCGCCTCGCTCAGCGGCGGCGGCGGGCGGCGTGGCTAGTGGCCCTCATGGCGGGGATGGTGATCACGACGGTCCGGCACGGGTACCTGTTTCAGGACGAAACCACCCTGGGGGCGTTCGATCCGGTGCACTTCGGCTCGACCGCCCAGGACCGGCAGAATCGCGCGGACTTCCGCGCGCTGGTCGCGCACATCGGGCCGAGGGACAAGGTCGTGGCGTCGGAGTGGTTGGTGTCGCACCTGTCGGCCCGCCCGGATGCGTACACGCTGCGCTTCGGGACGTTCGACGCGGAGTGGCTGGTGTTCTGGCACGACGTGCGGCGGGACGAGTTGCCCCACGTCGAGCGCGCGCTGCGCGAGGCGACGTTCGGGGTGGTGGAGCGGCGGGGAAAATTCGTGCTGGCGCGGCGCGGGCACGACCCGGCACAGAACGGAAAGGTGCTGCAGTGGCTGCGCGCGCCGCTGCCCCGGGTGGAGCGGATCAAGAAGATCACGCGCTGACGTGCGCGCTCACGGAGGTGGGCGGGTTCCGTGGCGGGCGATCCGGGCGACGTCCCACAGGGCCTGCGCCATCCCCGAGGGGCGGAGCTTGGAGCCCTTGGCGTCGTGCCACTGGCGCAAGGGGACCTCGACGAAATCGCGGGGGCCGAGCGGATCGTGCGGGTCGCGGAGGAGTCGCTGGAGCAGCTCGAGGTCGAAGGCCCATCGCGATTGGAACGGCTCCGCCAGGGCGCGGAGGAGCGCGGGGTGACGGCTGAAGGCCTTGGCGCCGCACTGCGTGTCGTAGACGTCGAGGCGGAGGGCCAGCGAGCCCAGGGTGGCGAAGATGCGACCGAGGTAGTGACGCCAGGGGCTGCGCTCGATGCGGCGACCGAGCAAGCGCACGCGCGAGCCAAGGGCGACGATGGCGGGGCCGTCGAAGATCGCTTCCACGACGCGGTGGAACTCGGCGGGGGGGGTCGCGAAGTCGGCGTCGAGGTAGCCGACGACGTCCGCGCCGCGGTCGAGGGCGTGCCGGAGACCCGCCCGGACGGCCTCGCCCTTGCCGCCGTTGCGGGGGAGGGCGACGACGTCGAGCCGGCCGGGGTGCTCCTCGGCGAGGCGCTGGAGCAGGGCCAAGGTGCCGTCGTGGGAGCCGTCGTCGACGAGCACGACCCCGACCCGCGGATCGGAGAGGAGCGCCGTGACCTGGGCGGGGTCGAGGCGGTCCTCCTCGTTGAAGCAGGGGACGACGATCAGGATCGACGGCATCGGGCCCACCAGCTCAGGCCGGGCAGGTCGAGGGAGGTGCCCGCGACCTGCCAGGACAGTTCGTTGTCTGCGCGCAGGGCGAGCTCGAGCGCGCGGCGCGCCAGCTCGGGCCCGCGCCACTCGAGGGCGGCGGCTGCCTTCACCGAGCGACGGGTCACGCGGTCGCGCAGCGCGGCGAGGGCGCGGGGCACCAGTAGGGAATGGAACAGCCCCCCCGAGCGCTCGATGCGGAGACCGGCTCCGGTGAGCAGCGCGCGGGCGCGCGCGGGTGTGTAGCGGCGGTGATGCAGGAGCGCGACGTCGTGGGCGCTGAAGAGCAGCGGCCAGGCCGGGACGCTGAAGACCAGGGTGCCGCCTGGGGCGAGGAGGGAGTGGGCGATGGTGGCGAGGAAGCTGACGTCGTCCTCGACGTGCTCGGCGACGTCGAGCATGAGCACGAGATCGAAGGGGCCGGCAGGCTGTTCAGCAGTGAAGAGGACGCCGTCGCCGGTGGGGGCGGGGGGCGTTTGCCTCGCGTAGCCGGTGTCCCAGCAGGTGACCGTGCTGCCCGGGGGGAGCGTGGGGAGGAGCTCGCCGGCGAACCAGGCGTCACCGGCGCCGACGTCGAGCGCGCGGACGGGGGACGTCCCCAGGGAGGGGGCCACGACGCGCTGGAAGAAGGCTGCCCGGGCGGCCTCCCAGGGGTGGCGGGCGAAGTGACCTCGGGGCGTCTCGCGTAGGTCCACGGTGGGCGCAGCCTATCACGGTGTCGGTGGTAGCGGGTGGGGGTCCGCGCCCGTCGGACACGGCGGGGCCCGGGGGCCCGGACGCAGGGGTCAGGGCCGCCGCGCCGAGACGACGAACTCGAACAGGCCGCGCTTGGAGGTGCGGGCGCGGAGGGTTCGGACCGCGGGTGCGGTGAAGCCCGCCGAGGAGAGCTGCTCGGCGAGCAGGTCGTGGGTGGGGACGCTCACGCCATAGAAGGCGCTGTTTCCGACGACGTAGTGCACCGAGCCGCCGGAGGCGACGCGCTCGAAGGCGGTGGTGACGTGGGCGTCCAGATCGAGGAAGTAGCGGTGCACGTAGCGGCCGAGCAGGGCGTGGTGCTCGCCGATCCGCGCCACCAGGTCCGGGAAGCCGGCGGCGCGGACTCGGCGGTCGGCGGGCGGGCTCCAGGAGCCGAGGCGGCTGGTCGCGCAGCCCCAGGTGCCCCCGATGGCGCGCCAGTCGAGCTCGCCGGCGTCCGCGGGCTCGCGCAGGTACCCGAGCCAGTAGAGGTAGGGGCGGAGCTCGCGGACGTAGCTCATGCGGTTGGCGTAGGGAGGCGAGGTGACGATGGCGCCGAAGCGCTTCCGACCCAGGGCAACGAGGGTGCGGGCGTCGTCCAGGTGGGTGCGGAGGGTGGCGCGGGGGAGGGCGGTTGCGGCCGCGGTGAGGAGGGAGTCGAGCGCGGCGGTAAGGGCGCTGGCAATCGTCGCGGCGGCGTCGCGCGCGCTCTGACGGGTGGGCGGCGGTCGGAAGGACAGGGACTGGTGGCCGAAGGAGACGTTGGCGGTGTCGATCAAGGCGCGGCAGAACGCGAGCCGCGCGAGGTCCCGTGCCCGCGGCGGCGCGGGGGTGGCGTCGAGGGCGGCGAAGGCGCGGCCGAGGGCTCGGGCTCGAGCGGGGAGCCACCAGCGATCGAGGCGGTGGAGGGACGGCAGCCACGCTGGTGGCGCGGCCGTGTCGAGCGCGGCGCGGGCGAGGGCGGTGGTGAGGGCGGCGGCCGCGTCGCGGTCGCGAGCCGTGTAACGAGCGACCTTGGTGGCGGCGAGCCACCGGAGAAAGGGGTTGAGATCGACGGAGTCGCAGGCGATCCCGGCTTCGGCGCAGGCGAGGAGGGTCGTCCCCGTCCCCCCGAACGGATCGAGCACGGGGAGGTCGGGTCGGCCTCGCACGGCGATGAGCTCGCGCACCAGATGGAGGGAGTAGGCGGGGGTGAGGCGGAGCCAGCCGTGGCGCGTCTCGCGGAGGTTGCCGCGGAAGGTGAAGCGCTGACGGGGTCCAGCGGGAGGGGTCGGTCGCGCCGGTGCGCCGCTCGGCATGCTTGGTGCGGGGAGTCCTACCACCGGGCACGGCAGGCCGGGCGGACGACGACGGGGGACGTTCGGGAGGGGGGGCCGACCGGCGCCGGTGCCGGCCGCCTCACGACGGTTGTCTCCCGGGGAGCCTCGTTCTGGGCTACCCTCCGCCGTCCCATGATCGTGGTGATGGAGCCGGAGGCGCCGGAGCTTGCCATCGAGGCCGTCATCTCTCACCTGATCGGCGCGGGCTTCGACGTGCACCGCTCGAGCGGGCGGGACCGGGTGATCCTCGGGGTGGTGGGGGAGGTGAGCGAGAACGACGTCGCCGTGTCCCGGGAGCTACCGGCGGTGGCGGAGGTGGTCCGTGTCAGCGAACCGTTTCGGCTGGCGTCGCGCCGGTTTCGCCAGCACCCCACCGTCGTCGAGGGGACCTTCGGGACCATCGGCGATCAGCGGCCGTGGCTCGCGGTGGAGCCGGTGGGCCTCGATCCGACGACGAATCTCGGCGAGCTACCCTACGAGATCGCTTCGGCGCGGCCGTTCGACGCGGCGGTGGTGCGGACGCGGAAGGTCCCCGCGAGCTTCGGCGCGCTCGCTTGCCTGACGCTGCACCCCAACCCGGAGGCTCCCCAATGCCCGGTCGCGTTCGTGGAGCGCGCCCCGAGCTGGGGGGCGAACGCGTGGATCGGCGCCGCGGAGCGCGAGCTCACGCGGGGCACCGCCCGGGTCGTTCTGCTGGAGGCGGGTGGGGAGTACCCGAACGGGGCGCGCACGCTCGAGATCGCCGCCATCGCGCGGGTGAAGCTGCGCAGTCACCTGCCGATCGTCGTGGACGCACCCACCATCGCGCAGCGGGCGCGGTACGTGCCGGCGGTTTCCAGCGCAGCGGTGGCCGCGGGGGCGGACGGCGTCATCCTGCGGGCCTGGGTGGGCTCGCCGGGAGCCGTGCGCAGCGCGCCGGCCACCCTGAGCTGGGCCGAGGCGGTCGAGCTCGCCGAGAAGTTGCGCGCCATCGGAGCCGTCGTGAGGCGGTGACGGACTTTCTCGTTTTCGGCTTGGGGCTGATCGGGGGCTCGCTCGCGGCGGCCATCCGGGAGCGGGGGCTCGGGAGCGTCACCGCGGTCGATCGCGCAGAGGTGTTGCAGAGCGACCGGGCGGCGGCGATCGCCGAGCGCCGGGTCGACGTCGCGGACGCAGCGACGGTGGCGGCCGCGCTCCACGGCGCCGAGCTGGTGGTGCTGGCGACGCCGGTGAGCTCCATCCTGGCGACGCTCCCGGCGGCCGTGGCCGCGGGGGCGGTGGTGACGGACTGTGGCTCGACGAAGCGCGCCATCGCGCGGTGCGCAGCCGCGCAGGCGCGGGGCGCGCGCTTCGTTCCCGGGCACCCCATGGCTGGCGCGCCGGTGGGCGGGCTGGCGAACGCGCGGGCCGATCTGTTCTCCGGTCGCCGCTGGATCCTCTGTCCGGAGCGGAGCGACGAGGAGGCGGTCACCGTCGTGGAACGACTTGCCCTCGCCGTGGGTGCGCAGGTGGTCCGGATGACCGCGGCGGAGCACGACCGGGCCGTCGCGATGACCAGCCACGTGCCGCAGCTCCTGGCGAGCGCCTTGGCCGTGCTGGGGGCTCGGCGCAGTGCGCTGGCCGGCGCCGGTCCGGCCTTCCTCGACGCGACCGAGCGGGCCGGGGGGGGTGAGGCGATGTGGCGCGACGTCTTCGGGACCAACGCCGACGAGGTTGCGGCCGCCCTTTGGGACCTCACCCAGGAGATCGAGGTGGTCGCCGCGGGCTTGGGGAGGCCCGTCCCGGACCTCGATCCGGCGCTCGGCCTCCTGGAGCGGGCGAGGAGGCAGCGGGAGCGGTGAGTCTGGCACCGGCCTTGCGTAGGGTGTTTCGGACGCGCACGGGTCGTGCGGCAATGACCGGGTATGACTGGGAAGGAGCAGGCATTCTGTCCTGAGCTTGCGGGCGGGGCGCTCGTCGAGGGCCCGGTACCCGTGGCACAGCGATCCGTCATGTGCCATTCTGTGTCAGGCGTGCCGTGGCTGGCATGACTTCGGTGGGGTCTTCTCGGAGAAGAGATTCGATGAGCTCTTGGCGAGGCATCGCGTTGTTGGCTCCGGCGCTGGTCGTCGGAGGGTGTCTGCTCAATCCTCAGCCCGATCTCCCGGACCCTGCGGAAGAGGGCTTGCTGGGGACCGGGGGCACGGTGGGGAGCGGTGGAGGCACTCCAAGGAGCGGCGGGACCGGGGGTTCGACCTCCGTCGAAGAAGGAGGGAGCGACTTCGGGACCGGCGGCCTGGGGACGGGCGGCGCTGGGACGGGGGGATGGCTCCCGAGCGGCGGGGCCCTGGGGACCGGGGGGAGCTGGAACACGGGCGGCACCGACGTGGCCGTCGGGGGGGCGATCGACGCGGGCGGCGGGACCGCGCCGAACCTTGGCGGCACGTCTTCGACAGGCGGCAGCGGCGGGGCCTCCGGCCTTGGCGGCACCGGGACGGGCGGCACGGGCACGGGCGGCGCGGCGCCGGGCACGGGCGGTGCCTCGAGCACGGGCGGTGCCTCGAGCACGGGCGGCGCGTCCACGGGCGGTTTCGGAGCCGGCGGTGAGGCGGCCAGCTTCGGCGGCGCGGGCGGGGCGGCGGAGGGTGGCCGGCCCGGATGGGGAGGCGGCATCGACAGCGGCGCCGGGGCGGCCGGGCGCGAGAACGTGGGCGGGGCCAGCGGCGCGGCGGGCGCCGGCGGTGAACGCGGTGGCGCGGCTGGGTGCGTGAGCGCCGCGGGTGCCTCCGGCGCGGCCGGGCTGGGGCACGTGATCGGGGGCTGAGCGCCGCCCAAGGAGCGCCCGAGCGCTGGCGGCGTTGGGGGGCGCCGCGGGAGAACCGGCCGGTTCTCGCGCGGCGCTCAGCGCGGCGGGCCGCCGTGGCGGGTCAGGTAGCCGTCGAGGAAGTTGGCGACGAAATCGGCCATGATCGCGTCGGCGACGCGAAGGCGGCGGCTGAGCTCGCGCGCGAGGTTGAGCACGACCAGGGAGTAGCTCCGGAGGTCGCGCCGGTAAAGGGTGTCGAGATCCTGCGAGGAGAGGCGCACGAGGCGCGAGGGCGCCAGGGCGCGCACCGTCGCCGAGCGCGGCTGAACGTCGAGGATGCTCATCTCGCCGAACCAGTCGCCGGGTCCGAGGATGGCCACTCGCGCGTCGCCGCCGGAGCGGCTCGCCTTGAGGATCTCGATCTCGCCCTCGAGCACGACGAACATGTCACGGGCGACCTCGCCCTCGCGGAAGAGGATGTGTCCCGTGGTGGGGGTGACGAGGGCGAGCGAGCTGGCCAGCGCCTCGAGGTCCGCATCGGTGACGCCGGCGAAGAGGGCGACCGAGCGCAGCTCGTTGGCGGAGAGCGGCACGAGGGACGGACTCGAGGACATGGTGCGCTCGGGGGACGGAAGGGGACGGTCGCGGGCCCGGAGGGATAGCAGAACGTGGCGGGGGCCGCACGGGGGCCGAGCTGCGCACCGTCCCGGTTCGAGCCAGGGATCAGAGGTCCTTGAGGAAGACGACGCGGGGTCGAGCCGGGCCGGCGTAGTCCTCCACGAAATTGACGCTGAAGCCGTTGGCCTCGTGGAACGCGATGGCGCCCTCGTTGCCCGTGGTGCTGACGGCCTTGAGTCGAGCACACCCCGCCTCGCGGCAGTCTTCCTCGAAGGTGGAGTAGAGGATCTTGCCGACGCCGCGGCGCCGGTAGTCGGGGTGGATGCCGACGAGGTGGATGTACCCCGTCTTGGGCGGGCCGGGGGCGATGAAGCCGAGGAGGAAGCCGACCGTGACGTCGTCGTGCTCGATGAGTCGGGCGAGCGACCCGAGCTCGTAGAACATCATGGGATGGGCGAGCACGGTCGTCGGCCCACCCCACCAGCGGTCGATGAGCTGGACGATGTGATCGTAGTCGGCCTTGCCGAGCGGACGCGTGCGCATCGGAGTCAATCCCGGAGGAACGGGTGAGGGGGCATGATACCACGGTTCCTCCGCGGCTCCGCGCGAGCGCGGGCGGCGGGGGGCGGCCGGAATCGGCGGGTGTTCCAGCGGACTTCTCGCCGTCTCGGGGGGAGCCGTGGGGCTCGAGGTGGGGGCGTCGCCGAGACTGGCCGCGGGTCGCGCGGCGGTGTATCTCCCGCGCCATGACTTCACCGGTCCGGATAGCACCGTCCATCTTGAGCGCCGACTTCGGTCGACTGGCGGCGGAGGTTGCCGAGGTGGAGGCGTGCGGCGCCGAGTTCATTCACGTCGACGTGATGGACGGGCGCTTCGTGCCCAACCTCACTATTGGGCCCGGGGTGGTGGCCGCGGTCCGGGGGGCGACGCGGGCGGTGGTCGATGTCCACCTGATGATCCTGGAGCCGGAGCGGCACCTGGCGGCCTTCGCTGACGCGGGTGCAGACGTGATCAGCGTGCACGTCGAGGCGACGACGCACCTCCAGCGGACGCTGGGAGAGATCCGTCGCCTGGGCAAGCGCGCCGGCGTGGTGCTGAACCCGTCGACGCCGGAGGAGGCGATCCGATACGTCCTTGACGACGTCGATCTGGTGCTGGTGATGACCGTGAACCCGGGGTTCGGAGGGCAGCGCTTCCTGCCCAGCATGCTGCCGAAGATCCGGGCCATTCGGGGCGCGATCGCAGCGACGGGACGCGCGATCGACCTCGAGGTGGACGGCGGCGTCACGGCGGACACGGCCGGGCCGTTGGTGGAGGCTGGGGCCGACGTGCTGGTCGCGGGCAACGCGGTGTTCGGGCGGCCCGACCGCGCCGGCGCGATCGCTGCGCTGCGGGCCGCGGTGGGGGCGTGACGGGGCCCCGGGCTCGTCGACGGGGCGTGGTCCTGGCGCTCGCGGTGGGCGTCCTCGGTTGCGGGCGCGCGGGGGTGCCCAGCGTGCCACCGGCGGCGGGCACCGCGCCGGTGGCGGCGGTCGCCGCCGGCGCGACCGAGGTTTCGGTGCCGGCAGACGGCGGCGCGCTCGGCGCCGAGGTGGCCGCCATGCTCGCGCGGGTGGCGTCGGTGCGGGGCCTGGCGGCGCGGGCGGAGGTTCGCGGCGCGGTGATCGACCGTTCGGAGATGCTCGAGCGGCTGCGGCGCCAGCTGCGCGAGGAGGTGCCGGAGGCCGTGGTGGCGGCGCAGAGCGAGCTGCTCTTTGCGCTGGGGACGGTGCCCGCGGACTTTGAGTACGAGCGGAGCCTGCTCGAGATGATGGAGGACCAGCTAGCGGGGTTCTACGAGCCCGACGAGGGGGCGATGTTCCTGATGTCGGACCTGGGGGGCGCAGAGCGCGCGGCGACGCTGGCGCACGAGCTCGTGCACGCTCTGCAAGATCAGCATTTCGGGCTCGGAGGGCGGCTCGACTACCGCGACGACGCGAACGACGAGCAGTCGGCGCTGCACGCGCTGGCAGAGGGCGAGGCGACGAGCGTGATGCTCGAGGTGGTTCAGGGTCGGTCGGCGTTGGAGACGTCGGACGCGGCGCTGGCGCTGATGATGCGGGGCGGGGTTGCGCTCGGGAGTGGCGAGGGGGTCCCCGGGATCGTCAAGCGATCGCTGGTGGCGCCCTACGTCGATGGGCTGGTCGCGGTCCACCAGGCGCGACGAGAGGGGGGGTGGGCGGCGGTGGACGCGCTCTGGGCGCGACCGCCGCGGTCGACGGAACAGTTGCTCCACCGGGCACGGTGGGCAGCCGACGAGCTGCCGATCGAGGTGCCGATCCCGCCGCCGCCGGCGGGTGGGCCGCTTGCGGTCGCCTACCACGACGTGGAGGGCGAGCAGAGCCTGCGCACGCTGTTGGAGGAGTGGTCGCCGCGCTTCAAGGCGGCGGCCGCCGCCGAGGGCTGGGCCGGTGACCGCGTCGCCGTCTTTCGGGACGGTGCGGACTGCGCGGTGGCGTGGGCGCTGCGTTTCGACGACGCGGGCGGCGCGGAGCGGGCAGCGGTCGCGTTTGCGCGAGGGATCCTCGCGGAAGGAGCGGGCGTGGGATCCGACGCGGCGGAGGGCGTGTCGGAGGAGGACGCCGAGCGCGCGGTCGCCGGTGGGGAGGCCTGCCGGGAGCGGGTCGGCGCTGGGCCCTTCGCGGTCGTGCGGCGCGGGTCGGCGCTGGGGGTGGTGGCGGGTCCGTATCGGCGCAGCGGTACGGAGGCCAGAGCGCTTGGGGACTGTGCCGGGGCGAGGGCCTGGGGGCAGCGTGTGGCCGGGGCAGCGGGCTCGGCGCGGTGAGCTGGGGGCCTCCGGAGGGCGGAGGGAGGCCGTCGTCCCGGGTCGATGGGATGCTGGCATGGAATGTGCTTCGTTTCCTTCGTTCACGGGAGTGAGCGAGGCTCGAGTATGGCGAAGCGGCGCAGTCAGGAGCGGAGGGGGACGCGGGGGGCGCCACGTTGGAGCCACGCGTCGGCCGGCTCGTGGGCCGCTCTCGTCGCGGCGACGACCCTGGGCTTGGGGGCGACGGCGCCGCTGCGGGCCCAGGTGAGGGCCGGAGCCGCGTTCGTCGGAGACGGCGCCTACCGCCTCGTCGTGCAGAGCTACGAGGAGGAGAGCCTTGGCGGGGGGGGCCTTCCGGACGCGGGGGCGCGGCCGCTGGGGTCGATGCAGCGGGAGGTGACGGCGGAGGAGCTACGCCGGGGGGTGCCGGTGACGGTGCTGGAGCTGGAGCCCGCCCCGAGCGGACGGAGCGTCCTGGTCGCGTGGGCGGAGCGGGCGACCCTCGACCAGGAGGTGGGTGGGTTTGGGGCGCGACCAGGGCTGGGCGCGCACGTGGGGGTGGCGCGACCGCGGGCGGACAGCGGGCGCGCGGCGGTCCTGCTGAAGCCCGCCGGGTCCTAGGGGGGAAATCGGCTCGTGTGTCGGGGCGCGTGGTGCGCCGGGCACGGCCAGTGCGACAGGACTGTCAGGGTCGCGCGGTGACGCGCGGCCGGCTCAGGTGGCTGCGGGCGGGTGGAGGTCGCGGGCTTGGCGTAGGAGCTTGACCCGTCGGAGGAAGTCCTGGCGCTCGTGGTCGTCGAGCTGGTGGGTGCCAAACCGTGTCTGGACGTAGGTTTCGGTGAGCTCGAGGATCTCGGAAGCACTGGGGTGACCGAGCGCGAGGAGGGCTCGGGCGTGGCCGAGCGGGGGAGTGCTGGGTTGACGGGGGACCCCGCGGGCGACGAGGGCGGCCTCGAGCGCACGGTAGAGCGCGACGGCGTGGAGCACCGCGGGGGGCAGTGGGGGTGGCGCGGTGGGGAGACCGGCGGGGAGGGCGGAGCGGCGCCGGAGGGTCCAGAGGCCGCCGAGGACCAGCAGGGCGCCGAAGAGGGCGAGGAGGGGGCGGCGCCAGGAGCGGGGCGCCCAGTCGGCGTGGCGGGTGCCGGAGATCCCCCGGCGCATCCCGCGCAGGAGGCCGAGCTGCTGGTCGAGGTCGTAGTCTTGGACGTGGCGGTTCCAGCCCTGTGCGGTCGCCTCGAGGACGTCTCGCAGGACGGCGAGGGCACCAGCGAGCTCGGACCGTGGCGCGGCGGTCGCGGTCGGCGTGGGATCGAAGCGGAGCCAGCCGGAGCCATCGACGAAGACCTCGACCCAGGAGTGGGCGTCGCCCTGGCGCACGGCGTAGAAGCCCCCGAAACGGTTGTAGGTGCCGCCGGCGAAGCCGGTGACGTTGCGGGTGGGGACGCCGAGGGAACGGAGCAGGATCGCCATCGCGGTGGAGTAGAACTCGCAGTGGCCGCGGCGGGACTCGAAGAGGAAGTGGTCGAGGGGGTTGGTGGCGAGGCCGGAGGGGGACTCGAGGTCGTAGCGGTAGCCGCGGTGGAGCTCCGTTTCGATCGCCTTGGCGCGCTCGAACGGCGTGGTCGCTCGGGCAGTCCAGCGGTTGGCGAGCGCGGTGACGCGGGGGGTGAGGGACGGGGGCAGCGCCGTGTAGCGGGCACGGTCGACCGGCGTGAGGGTGAGCGACGGCGGCTGCGCCGAGGCGGCGTAGTAGACGCGGTAGCGCAGACCGCGCTCGGCGGGGTTGACGTACTGGTACTGATCCTCAGGGCCAGGGAGGATCCGCGGGGAGCGGCGGAGCAGGTCGGGATCGCGGAGAGGCTCGAAGGCGACCGTGTCGCGGGGCAGGAAGACCACCGGGGGATCGATGGGGACAAGGTCGATGAGCAGGGTGCGATCGCCGTCGCGCGGGAAACGCTGGACGGGGACGACATGGCTCCGCGGGGGGGGGGCGCGACGCGCGGCGCTGGAGCGGGCCCAGGAGCGGCCGTCGTAGCGATCGAAGGCGGTGCCGCGCAGATAGAGTGCGAGCCGTGGAGGGGGCGTGGCGCCGAGGTCGGGGAAATAGACGCGAAGAGCGAGGGTGGGATCGGAGCGGAGACGGCCGACCCCGCCCAGATCGACCCGATCGGAGAAGCCGACCATGCGCTGCGGCTGGGCGCGATCGAGCCAGAGGAGCGAGAGGCCGACGCGGGGGAAGAACAGGAAGACGAGCGCGGTGAAGGCGAAGATGGGGATGGACAGCAGGGACGTGAAGGTGAGAAACGGCCTGCCGATCACGCGACGGCTGCGTAGGATTCGGGGGACGTCGACCGGTAGACCTGTCCGATCGCGGGCGCCCTGGCGGTAGTTGCCCTCGACCTCCCGACGGAGGTGGCTGAGAACGAGGGCGGCAGGGGTGGCGACGACGAAGGCGAGAAAGCAGAGGCCATAGGTGAGGCCACCACCAAGGACGGTGGCGGCGACCAGCTGCAGGAGCGCCAGTAGGATCACCTGCTGGTCGTGGGCGGCGCCGCGGCGGGTGGCGACGCGGAAGGGCTGGAGGCCGGCGGCGAACTCGACCGCGGTGAGGAGCAGATCGGCGCCGTTGAGGAGTCGAAGGACCTGGACGACGAGGAGGGCGAGGGGCCCGACGACGCCGAGGCGCCGGAGCCAGAGGCGGTCCTGCCAGCGGTCGGGCACGGCGAGGGCCAGGGCGAGCGCGAGCGAGAGGGTCACGGTGACGGCGCGGGGGAAGGCGCCGCTGGCGAGGAGGGTGACGAGGCCGAGCACGGCGAGGGCGCCGGTCATCAGGCGGTGGAGCAGGCCGAAGCTCACGGGGCTGCCTCGCGGGTCGGGCTTGCTCGGCGCAGGTGGCGCAGCAGCGCACGGAGGAAGGCGTGGGTCGGTGCGGGGGCCGTCGTGGCAGGCTCGGCGGCGGAGCGTAGAGCGGAGGGTTCGAGCAGGGCGAGGAAGCGCAGAATGGAGTCGGCGCCCCGGGAGGGGTCGGTTCGAAGGCGTGCCCCGGACGCGAGGCTCAGGCGGACGGGGTCGCCGCGCTTGAGGTGCGCGACGGCGTGGGAGGCGACGTCGCGGATCGAGCGCTCGAAGTGGTGGAGGAAGTCGGCGGAGGGGGCGGGGTCGGGGTGGAGGTCGTCGAGGCGGAGCTCTGCGTCACGGCGGGTGTCGCGCGGGCGCTCTCGGACGACGAGGTGGTCGGCGAGGGTGCTCTTGCGCCAGTAGATGTCGCGAGGATCGTCGGACTCGCGCAGGGGGCGGAGGGCGACGATCTCGTCGCCGGCGCCGCGGCCTGGGGCGGGGAGTCCGCCCGAAACGGTGCCAGGGGGGTGCGGGGGGAGCCGAACCGGGTCTACTGCGGGGTAGATGACGAGATCGCCGTCGGCGGCGAGCTCGCGGGACTTCTCGAAGAGGCCGAAGGGGAAGCGAGTGGCGACGCGGAAGCCGACGTGGTGGTCGCGGCCGCGGCGGGCCGGGGTGCGGCGGTAGGCCGCGATCTGGGCGGAGCGGGGGCTGATCTTGAGGAAGAAGCAGCGCTTGTCGGCGGGCTGTCCATCGCGGAGGTCCTCGATCTCGATGGCGTAGGAGGGGAAGCGGTGCTTGTGGTTGTAGACCTCGATCTCGACCAGGTGAGGGCGGCCGACCTGGGCGCGTGGGGGCAGGCGGCGGGCAACGGTGAGGCTGCTGAGGCTGAGCTCGCTGAGGACGCCGGAGACGATGATCAGCGCGAGGAGCAGACCGAGGACGAGGTAGAGGAGGTTGTTGCCGGTGTTGATCGCGATGACGCCGATGGCGAACGTGATGGCGATGAGGGTGCGGCCCTCGCGGGTCGCCTTCAGGCGGCGGGACGGGCGGAGGTGACGGCGAAGGAACGCCAAGCAGCCGCGTCGGCCCGGCTGGACGGCGAGGGGGGCCTGGCGGAGCGGATGGTCGGCGATGCGAGGGCTCGCCATGGATCGCCGGTCAGAGGGGGACAGGGACGCGCGCGACGACGTCGCGGACCGCAGCCTCGGCTTCCTCCCGGGAGGGGACGTAGCCGTCGGTGTAGGAGGCGAGGCGCACGCGGTGAGCGAGGAGGGGGACGGCGAGGTCGTGGATGTCGTCGGCGATGCAGAAGGAGCGGCCGTGCAGCAGCGCGCGGGCGCGCGCCGCGCGCGAGAGGTTCATGCCGCCGCGGGTGGAGGCGCCGAGGGCGAGGGCGGGGGAGGTGCGCGTGGCCGAGATCAGGGCTTGCAGGTAGGTGGCGAGGGCGCCGTCGATGGCGACGTGAGTGGCCTGCCGCTGGAGGGCAACGAGGGACTGGGGGTCGAGGACGGTGGGGACGAAGGGGACGCGGTCCGCGTCGGGTTCGAGCAGAAGGCGAGTCTCGACCGAGGGCGGGGGATAGCCGATGCGGATGCGGAGCATGAAGCGGTCGAGCTGCGACTCCGGTAGCGGGAAGGTGCCGGCGATGTCGTGGGGGTTCTGCGTCGCGACGACGAGGAAAGGATCGGGCAAGGGGAGGGTTTGACCGTCGAGGGAGACGGCTCCGTCGTTCATGGCCTCGAGGAGTGCGGACTGGGTGCGTGGGCTGGAGCGGTTGATCTCGTCCGCGAGCAAGAGGTTGGTGAAGATGGGGCCTGGCCGGAGGGTGAACTGAGCGCGCTGCTGGTCGTAGACGGTGACGCCGAGCACGTCGCTGGGGAGCAGATCGCTAGTGAACTGGACGCGGCGCATCTCGCCTCCGACGGCCTTGGCGAGGGCGCGGGCGAGCGTGGTCTTGCCGACGCCGGGGACGTCCTCGATGAGGATGTGGCCGCGGGCAAGGAGGGCGATGAGGGAGAGTTCCACCGCCTCGGGCTTCCCCTCGAGGGCGCGCTCGACGGCTCCGCGGAGCTCGACGAGCTGCTCGAGGCGATCGGCGTCGAGCGCGAGGGCGGGGG
>CAYZQO010000087.1:0-23520 GCA_964480725.1 uncultured Polyangiaceae bacterium
TGGAGGAACGACAACGGAGAGGCTTGCCCGAGCTTGAGCCAGCTCGTCCACGAGGGCTACCTCGATGGCGACGCGCAGGCCGAAGACCCCTGGGGAAGCCGCTTCCGGGTGCGCTGCCAGGGCCGGCGGGCCGCCGTGACCTCACCGGGACCCGACGGGGAGCCCGACACCGGCGACGATCTCGCCTTCGCCATCGGCCGCGACTGAGCGACAGCCGCCGCCCGATCCCGATCCCCGTCGAGCCGCGCCCCCTGGTCCCTCCGGCACCACGACAGCGGCCGGGGGGTCAGCGGCCGGGGCTCGTCACCTCGTCGAGCGAGAGGGTGTCCTCCGAGCTGCCGTGGCGCGCGGCGAGTACGGTCGCGTCACCGTCGCGCGCTCCGAGGTCGGCGTGCGCGAACTCGAGGAGGTGGTCGCGCACGCGGTCGATGGTTTCGAAGCGAACGCGCGCGAGCTCGGTGGCGAGGCGCTCCAGGACCTCTGGGTGGCCCGCCGCCCCCGGGGCGCGGATCCCAACCGTGGTGAGGAGCAGCAGGTCGCCGTCGTCGATCGTGACCTCGACCTCGGCCGCATCGAGCCCGAGCTCCGGCCCGGATCCGAGGCACGGCCCCTGATCGCCGGCCAGCCGCGCGCTCCCATCCCCGACGCGGTAGACAATCAACCACCCATCCGCTCCGGCCGCCCGCAGCGTCCCGGCCTGCTCGTAGCGAACAACCACCAGCCGCACGTCCGGGCTCGCATTCAGCCGCCGATGCAGCCGCTCGTGCAGAACGGCGTTGACCGTGCGGAGCACGGCGCTCGGGGTAGTGCCGCGCGGTTCTGCGAGCGACGCGGCGAGCACCCCCTCGAGCAGCGCGCAGGCGCGCTCTACCTGTCCGCGGTCGCCCGTGACCCGCCCCATAACGATCCAGCCACCGGTCGCGTCCGGGACGAAATCGTACAGGTCGCGGGGCCCGAGCGGCGCCGGCCAGAGCGCGGCCGCCGCGCGCAGGGACGGCGCGCGGAGGTGGCGCGGCATGGCGACCCGCGAACGGGGGTCGCCGGTCGCCTCTCCCTCCTCGTCCCTCGCGCGCTGAAAGACCGAGGCTCCCTTGAGTGCGTCGCCGACGTGATCTCGAATCGTCTCGTAGAGGACCCCCTCCGGCGGGCCCATCTCGAGCATCAGGTACCCCAGCGCATCACGCTCGTAGTAGACGGGCTGGATGACGTAGGTGGCGCGGCGCTCCGGCAATAGCCCGCGGTTGGGCACGAGGTCGCGCGCCGGGAACGGTTCGCTCGGACCGCTGAGGACCCGGCCGTCGGCATCTCGCGCCCCCACGAGCCGGGCAAGTGGGCCCGGTCGCTGATCGCCCTCGAAGACGGCGAGGAAGTAGCTCTTGATCCGGAGCTGCGGCAGCCGAACGTCGAGGATGCGCCCGATCGAGGCCGGGTCGAGCGCGGAGGCGAGATCCTCGGCGGTGACCCGCAGGGTGCGATCGGCGCGCTGAGTGGCGAGTCGCTGCTGCCCCTGGGCGCGCTCCGAAACCAGCCCGACGAGCACCCGCGCCTCGTGCCACAGGTCCTCCGACCGGGCCCAGCGCTCCGGATCCACCTGGATGCAGGCGCGAGCGTGGTAGCGAAGCACGGCGAGCGCGCCGTGCCAGGAGGTCGGGTTCCCGCCCAGCGTGGACATCGTGGCCGCGACCTCCTCCAGCGTGGAGAGGAAGACGCCCGGGTGCAGGCCGTCGAGCTCGGCCACCAACGCGTCGATCAGGCGCTCACCCCAGGCCGGCTCCAGACTCCCCGCCATCGCCCGCATCGCCTGTCCCATGTCGGAGACGATGCGCTGACGGTGGAAAATGAGGGTGGCGATGAGCGATTCGGACGGCGTGAGCAGCTGGATCTGCGCGAGCGGGATGGAGGTCACGGGCGAGCAGCCACAGGACTGACGCGTGATGAGCTGCGTGCGCAGCACCGTCCGCGGCGGGACCGGCTCCCGCCGTGTCTGGGCCAGCAGGTACTCCACGGCGTGGACGCCGATCTCGTAGAGCGGCTGACGCACGGTGGTGAGCGGCGCGGTCGCGAACCGGGCGCTCTCGATGTCGTCGAACCCCACCACGGCCACGTCGTAGGGGACGCGAACGCCACGGGCCTGGAGCGCATCGATGGCCCCCATCGCCATGGCATCGCTGGCCGCGACGATCGCCTCGAACCCGACGCCGCGCTGATCGAGGAGGGTGTTGACCGCGACGACGCCCGACTCCGCCTGAAAATCCCCCTCGAACACGAGGGCCGGGTCGAGCGCGACCCCGTGGTCCTCCAGCACCTGGCGGTAGGCGGCGAACCGGCTCTCGGCCTCGCTGCTGGCGGAGGGACCGCGGATGAACGCGACGCGGCGAAAGCCGTGCACGTGCACGAGGTGGGTGACCAGCGCGTGCATGCCGCGCCCGTTGTCGACCAGGACGCTCGGCATGCTCCCGAGTTCGGCGCCGACGCTGACCATCGGCAGCGGCTGGTACCGCTCGGCGAATCGCGCGAGCTGTTCGAACCCCAGGTAGTGGCTCATCGTGCCGCCGAGCAGGACGAGCCCGTCGACGTTGTGGGGACCAACGAGGTCGTAGACGAAGTTGCGGCGAGCGCCGTAGCTGATGGGCGACCCGAGAACCCCGCCGGCGAAGCAGAGGACGTTCACCCCATGCTTGCGGGCGGTTTCCTCCACCCCGGAGAGCACCTTGTTCTGGTACTCCTCCTCCAGCCAGTCGACCAAGAGTCCGTAAGTTGGCCGCCGATCCACGCGAGCCTCGAACGTTCCCCCCCGTTAGCACAGAGCAGCACCCGGCGGGCACCCCCTTCGCGCCGGGCGCGGGGCGGCCTGGCGCGGGAGCGGACCCGCGCGGTACTCTGGGCCATGGCTCATCCCGGGCGCGCTCGCCGGCTCACTGTCGGCGCCGTCCCGAGCTTTCCGGACCCGAGAGACGCTGACCCGAGGGGACTTCTGGCCGTGGGCGGCGACCTGTCCGTGCCCCGGCTGCTCCTCGCCTACTCGCGCGGCATCTTCCCCTGGTACGACGAGGGGCTGCCGCCCCTCTGGTGGAGCCCGGATCCCCGCGGCGTGATCGATCCTGATCGCCTGCACGTCTCGCGGTCGCTCCACCGCCGCCTCCGACGGGGCGGCTTCACCGTGACGCTGGATGCCGACTTCGCGGGGGTCATGCGCGCGTGCGCAGCGGATCGCGCGGAGGGCACCTGGATCCTCCCCGCCATGGTCGAGGCCTACATCGCGCTCCACGCGTGCGGGCACGCCCACTCGTTCGAGGTGTGGATGGACGGGGGGCTGGCCGGCGGGCTCTACGGTGTCCGCGTGGGGGGCCTCTTCGCCGCGGAGAGCATGTTCCATCGCCGGACGGACGCCTCGAAGATCGCGCTCGTCAGCGCCGTCACCACCAGCTTCGCCGCGGGCATCGGGCTGTTCGACGTCCAGTTCGTCACCCCGCACCTGGCGTCGATGGGGGCGTACACGGTTCGCCGCGCCGACTACCTCGCGCGCCTCGCCGCGCTCCGCGACCGGACCGTCGCCCTCGCCGGGCGAAGACCGCAATTCCCCGCATGAACCGGGCAGCGGGTGCGCCAGGGGCCCGGCGCCGCACCCACCCCCGAGCCACAGGCCCGGGGGGCCGAGGCCGGCCGCGACACTGCGAGACACTGCGGACGTGCTCTGATAGGATGCCCGCGCCGTTGCGCCGGGGCGCAGTCCCCTGTTCGAAACCGGCTCGGCCTCTCAGCCGTAGCCCTGAGAGCCGGGGTCGGGTCGCTTTCGTTTCTGTGTGCCCGACGTCGCGCGGCAGGCCCCCTCACCGCACCGCCCTCGATCCATGTCGGAACTCGTCAGCCCCACCCGCCTGAGCCACCTCAAGCAGCTCGAATCCGAGAGCATCCACATCATTCGCGAGGTTGCCGCCGAGTTCGACAACCCGGTGATGCTCTACTCGATCGGCAAGGACTCGTCGGTGATGGTGCACCTGGCCCGCAAGGCCTTCCATCCGGGCAAGCTGCCGTTCCCGCTCCTGCACATCGACACCACCTGGAAATTCCGGCAGATGATCGAGTTCCGCGACTGGTACTGCCAGGAGCACGGGCTGGATCTCTTGGTCTACTCGAACCAGCAGGGCATCGACGAGAACATCAACCCCTTCGATCACGGGAGCAACAAGTACACGACCGTGATGAAGACGCACGCGCTGCTCCAAGCCCTGGAACGCGGCGGCTACGACGCTGCCTTCGGCGGTGCCCGCCGCGACGAGGAGCGGTCGCGAGCCAAGGAGCGGATCTACTCCTTCCGGGACCGCTACGGCCAGTGGGACCCCAAGAACCAGCGCCCCGAGCTCTGGAACCTCTTCAACGCCAAGGTGAACAAGGGGGAGAGCATCCGGGCGTTCCCACTCTCCAACTGGACCGAGCTCGACGTCTGGCTGTACATCCACCTCGAAGGGATCCCGATCGTACCGCTCTACTTCGCCGCCGAGCGGCCAGTGGTCGAGCGTGACGGCACCCTCATCATGGTGGACGACGAGCGAATGCGGCTCCGGCCGGGCGAGCAGCCGCGACTCGAGTCCGTGCGCTTCCGCACCCTGGGCTGCTATCCGCTATCCGGCGCCATTCCCTCCCGCGCCACCACCTTGCCCGAGATCATCCGGGAAATGCTGCTCACCAAGTTCTCCGAGCGCCAGGGCCGCCTCATCGACTTCGACGAGGAGGGCAGCATGGAGACGAAGAAGCGCGAGGGTTATTTCTAGCCACCCGCTGCCAACCGCCGGCACCGATCACGACGATGTACTCGCACGAACACGAACTCATCGAGAAGGACATCGAGGGCTACCTCGCGAAGCACCAGAGCAAGGAGCTGCTGCGCTTCGTGACCGTCGGCTCCGTCGATGACGGCAAATCCACCCTGATCGGCCGCCTGCTCCACGACACCCACGGCATCTACGAGGATCAGCTCTCGGCGGTGAAGCGGGTGTCCGCAAAGCGCTCGACCGAGATCGACTTCTCGCTGTTCACCGACGGGCTGAAGGCGGAGCGCGAACAGGGCATCACCATCGACGTTGCCTACCGCTTCTTCTCGACGGAGAACCGTAAGTTCATCATCGCCGACACGCCCGGCCACGTTCAGTACACGCGGAACATGGCGACGGGGGCATCGACGGCCAACGTCGCCCTGATCCTGATCGACGCGCGGCTCGGCGTCCTGCCACAGTCCCGGCGCCACGCCTTCATCGCCTCGTTGCTCGGCATCCCGCACCTGCTCGTGTGCGTGAACAAGATGGACCTGGTGGCGTTCGAGGCGGACGTGTACACCGCCATCTGCAGCGCCTTCAGCGAATTCGCGGCGCGGCTCGGGTTCAAGTCGGTCAGCTTCGTGCCGGTCAGCGCCGTCGGGGGCGACAACGTGGTGCACCGGAGCGCCCGCACCCCCTGGTACGACGGCCCCACCGTCCTGCGCGTGCTGGAGACGATCCCCATCGCCGCGGACCGCAACCACGAGGACTTCCGCTTCCCGGTCCAGTACGTGCTGCGCCCGAACCTCGACTATCGCGCCTTCGCGGGGGAAATCGCCTCCGGCGTGGTGCGCCAGGGGGATCCCATCCTGGTCCTGCCCTCGCGGCGGCGCAGCCGCGTGGCCTCCATCGACACCTTCGAGGGTCCGCTGGCGACGGCGTTCGCACCCCAGAGCGTGGCGATCCGCCTGGAGGACGAGATCGACGTCAGCCGCGGCGACATGCTGGTCCACCCCGACGATCTGCCGACGCTGCGCCGGCGCTTCGACGCCATGCTCGTCTGGATGAGCGAGCGGTCCCTGGATCGGCGCAAGAGCTACCTGCTCAAGCACGCGGCCCGTTACGTCCGTGCCGAGGTGGAGGACATTCGCTACACGGTCGATCTCGAAACCCTGAGCGAGGTCCCCGCCAAGCGCATGGACCTGAACGACATCGCCCGGGTCACCGTGTCTTGTCACCAGCCGCTCCACTTCGACGCCTACCGCCGCAACCGGAGCACGGGCGCGTTCATCCTCGTCGACACGCTGACCAACAACACGGTCGCCGCCGGGATGATCCTCGATGACCCGCCAGCGGAGCGGGACTCGACCGAACCCGAAGAACACGAGTGGCGAACGCAGGTGAGTCCCGAGGAGCGGCACGATCGCCTCGGGCAGCGCGGGGCCACGGTGTGGCTGACGGGGCTCCCCGGTGCCGGCAAGACGGAGGTCGCCTACGCGCTCGAGCGCCGCCTGTTCGATCTCGGGCGCGTCGCCTACGTCGTCGATCCGGACGACGGCCTCTCTACGCGCTCCCGCCACGATGGGGGCAGCCCACGCTTCACCCCGGAGGTAGCGCGACGGCTGACCGACATTGGCGTGATCGCGATCTTCGCGTTCGCCTCCCCGCGCCGCTTCGATCGGGCCGCGGTGCGCGCGAACGTCGGTGACGAGTCCTTCGTGCAGGTTTACGTCGCGACGCCGATCGAGGAGTGCAAGCGACGGGACCAACGCGGTGCCTACGGACCCGGGCACGTCGATCCGTCGTACGACGTCCCGGTGCGGGTCGACGTCGCCGTCTCCCTGGACACCGAAACCCCCGACCAGGCCGCTCGGCGGATCGTGGCGACGCTGGAGGCGCGCGGGCTGTTCGACTGACGCGGGGGGCTGCGCCGGGCGGCCCCCACCCCGCCCTCGGAAGCTGCGCTCAACGGCCGATCGGCGGATCGCTGGCGGGGGAGCCCTCCGTCACCAGGTCCTCGCCAGATCGGGGGACCGTGAAGGAGAACGCCGCGCCCGCGCCGACCGTGCTCTCCACGGCCACCGTCCCCCCCATCGACTCGACCAGGTGCTTGACGATGCTGAGCCCGAGCCCCGTGCCGCCAAGCTCACGCGACCGTCCGGCGTCGACCCGATAGAAGCGCTCGAACAACCGCTGCAGGTGCTCGGCGGGAATGCCGGCGCCCGTGTCGGCGACCGTGACCCGGAGCCAGTCCCCGTCCAGATCCGCCGACACCGTGACCGTGCACCCCTGACCCGAGTACTTGATGGCGTTATCGACGAGGTTGGTCAGGACCCGCTCGAAGGCGCCCCGGTCCACGTTCGCCGGGGGTAGGCTCGGATCCAGGTCGAGATGGAGCGTGATCTCACGCTCCTGCGCCCGGGCGCGGAACAGCTCGACGATCTGGGTCACGAGCGGGGCGAGGGGGAGCTCCTCGCGCACGAGCTGGACCTCTCGCGACTCGATGCGTGACAGATCGAGCAAATCCTCCACCAGCGCGTGGAGCCGAACCGCGTTCCGATCGATGACGCGGACGAAGTTCGCAGCGGCGGGCGGATCGTGCTCGATGACGATGGGCAGAGTCTCCGCCGCAGTCCGGATGGCGGTCACGGGCGTCCTGAGTTCGTGCGACACGTTGGCGACAAAGTCGCGCCGCATGGTCTCGAGCCGCCGCCGCTCGGTGACGTCGACGAAGATCGCGAACACGCCGCGCCCGAGCTCGGGGGCCAGCGGGGCCGCGCGCACCTGCAACCGGCGCGGGGCGAGCCCCTCGACGACAATCTCGCGCTCGACGCTGGCCGACTCCGCCGCGGCCTCGTCGAGCAAGCCCTGCAGCTCCGCGTGGTGAAACACCTCGAGCGGAGTGGAGCCGATGACGTCGGAGGCCAGCAGCAGTAGCTCGCGCAGCGCCGGGTTCACCAGCGCCACGCGCCCGACGGCGTCGACCATGAGGAGCCCCTCGTTCATGCCGGACAGGACACCCGCGAACCGATCCCGGTCGCTGCGCAGCCCGGCGAGGGTCGCCTCGAGCCGCGCCGCGAGCTGCTCCGGCCCGCGCCCGGCCCCGTCGACCGCGATAGCCCTTCGGGACTTGCGCAGGCCGTTCGGCTCGACCGGCCCGAGGGCGCGGGCCATGCGCGCCAGCACCCGCTCGAGGCGCCGCGTTCGGGCCCGCACCAGCACGGCGACGAGCAGGGCGACCACGACCGCCGTAACCAGCGCCCCGGCGCCGAGTCCGACGATCCCGGTCGCGGATGACGCCGCGGGGCCGCCGGCCGTTGGCGCCGCTAGCGAGGGCGCCGCGCCGGCGAGGCGGACGGCGAAGAGGACGGGAGCGAGGACGGACGCGCCGTGAGCGAGCGCGCCGGGGGTCAAGAAGCCGCCTCTCCCGGCGCGCCGACGAACCGGTACCCGACGCCGCGCACGGTCTCGATGTAGTCCCGAGCGCTCTCCAGCTTCTCGCGCAAACGCTTGACGTGGGTGTCCACGGTGCGGGTGGTGATGTCCGCCTGGATACCCCAAACGTCGTCGAGCAATGCGGCGCGCGACTGGACACGCTCGCGACGCTCGTAGAGCGTCACCAGGAGCTTGAACTCCAGCGCCGTGAGCTCGACCTCGTTCCCGTCCACCCACACGCGGTGGGCCTCGCGGTCGACGCGCAGGACGCCGAACTCGATGACCGACCCCGAAGGACGAGCATCGCCACGCCCTCGGCGCAGGATCGCCTGCACGCGGAGCAGCAGCTCGCGCACGCTGAACGGCTTGACGATGTAGTCCTCCGCACCGAGCTCGAAACCGACGACACGGTCGATCTCCTCACCGCGCGCAGTGACCATCACGATCGGCGTCGCCCGGGTGCGCGGGTCCTCCTTGAGGACGCGGCAGACCTCGGTGCCCGAGATGTCCGGCAGCATCAGGTCCAGCAGCACCAATCCGGGGGAGTGCTCCCGCGCCAGCGCGATGCCCTCCGTCCCGGTCGCGGCCAGCACGACCTGGTAGCCGGCGTGTCGCAGGTTAAACTCGAGGATCTGCCGCAAGTCGCGCTCATCTTCGACGACGAGGATCTTGATCATGGCTACTCCGGACGCCCGGATCCGGAGCGGATTGGCCAGCGCGGCCGCCCCGCTCGACGCCTCGACATGGTAACCGCCTCCCGGCGGGGTCGTCCCTGCGCGTTCCGCTGACGGTTACCAGGGGGAGGTGACGCGGAAGTGACGGGATCGCAACGGCTGTTTGCCGGTGGCGGGGAACCCCGTGGGGCCCGGGCCCCCGGTGCGGCCACGTCCCCCTGAGAGTGACGACCCCTACCAAGCTAACCGGCCGACCGAATCCGCAGGGCTCGAGCACGACGTCGTTACCGTCTCTTCGCTCCCTTGAGCGGGCCCGTTTTCGGCTAATTGTCGAAAGCCTACGGGGTTGACGCCACGCCACGCTTCGCCGACCGTTCCCCGCCGACGTCCCGCCCCGAGCGGGGTCCGGACCGGTACACGTTCCATCGAGGAGGTCTTCTCGTGAATAGACGGGCATTGTGGCTCCTTCTTGTCGTCTCGGTGCTGGGGTGCGTCCCCAAGAAGGACATGGAGGCTCAGATCGCCAAGTACAACCAGCTTGGCCAGCAGTACGAGCAGGAGAAAGCCGCTCACGCCGCCACGCGCGCGGAGCTCGACGCCACCCAGGCGCGAGTGTCACGCCTGACATCGGACCTGAAGGAGATGGGTCTGGACATGGACAGCCTGGCCCAGGCACTGGAGGCCGAGGGCACGGCGAAGCAGCGGGCCGAGTCCACCCTCGCCGACACTCGGCGGGCGCTCGCCGAGTACCAGGCGCGAGCCGCGCAGCTCGAGCGCATCAAGAAGCGCTTCGAAGAGCTAACGAGCAAGCTGAAGCTGCTCACCGAGCTCGGCCTCAAGGTCGAGATCCGCAACAACCGGATGGTGATCCGGCTCCCGGGTGACGTGCTCTTCGAGTCCGGGAGCGACAAGCTCCAGGACGAGGGGAAGAAGGTCATCACGGCGGTGGCCCAGGTCATCCGCAAGGACGCCGACCTGGCCAAGCGGTACTATCAGATCGCGGGGCACACGGACGACAAGCCGCTCAAGGGCGGCCAGTTCAAGGACAACTGGGGGCTGTCGGTGATGCGGGCGCGGAGCGTGCTCGTCTTCTTGATCGCGCCGGTCAACGACAAGGACGGCGGCGGCGGCCTGGATGGGCGCAAGCTCCACGCGGCCGGGTACGGGGAGACGGATCCGGCGGTGCCGAACACCGACGACGCCGCGCGCAAGCAGAACCGCCGCGTCGAGCTGGTCGTGATGCCGGACATGGAGGAGATGCTCGACCTCAAGGCGCTCACGACGGTGCCGTGAACCGCACGTGGCCGGCGGTCGGAGGCACCCCCACCGCACCGGCGCGGCAAGCGGGGTGATTGCCGCGCCGACGCGCCGACCCTGGGGACGGCCCGCCTCCACAGGGGAGCGGGTCGTCCTGGCCTGACCTCGACGCGACGGCCGCATGCAGGCCTCAGGGCCGGTCGGTATGGGCGTCCGGTCAGCCCTGGCAGAACCCTCGACGCCGCCCGCCGGCTCTGACGGACGAGACCGCAGCGTGACCTCTCAGCGTCGCTCCGTGACCGAAGCGCTGGTCGACCTCTGGCGAGGCAGGCTGGGGAGGTGGGTTCCTTACCTTCTGCTGGCGGGCGTAGCGCTGTGGCTGTGGTGGCCGCGCGCGTCGGGTCCCGACACTGGCGTTCTGGCGCCCGACTTCGACCTCCCCCTGGTCACGGCCGACGGGGCGCGGTTCCGCCTGGCGGAGCACCGTGGCGAGCCCGTGCTGATCGAGGTCTTCGCGAGCTGGTGTCAGGCCTGCCGCGGCAGCGCGCCGACGCTGGTCGAGGTGGCAGGAGCGCGGCGCGCGCGTCCGGTGCAGGTGCTCGCGATCAGCGTCGACGACGAGGCCGAGGTCGCGGCAGCGACGGCGCGCGCCTGGGGCCTCAACGTCCCGGTCGCGCACGCGGACGCCGCTTTCTCGCGCGAGTACGGGGTCACGGTCCTGCCGACGTACACCCTCATCGGCCCCGATGGCACGGTGCTGGAGTCGGCGAGCGGGCCGCTCGGAGCCAGCCGCCTCGAGCGGTGGCTTTCCGACGTGGGGGCCGCGCGCCAGTGAACCGCAACGCCGGGTCTATTCGACCTTGAGGCGTGTCACCTTCCAGATCGGGGGCGCGCTGATCAGATCGACGGCGTAGACCCGCGTCCCCTCGGGGCCGGTCGTGGTCACCCGAGCCTTGGCGGTGTTGCCGCTGCTGCTCAGGAGCTCCGCCGTGGTCAGGACCTTGCCCGCAGCCTGCTCCCGCTTGGTGTCGCACGCCTCCTTGCCGTTGCTTTCGCAAGCGCGGAGCTGCCGCTCCACCTCCTGGGCAGGCTCCGTGTCGGCGAGCTCGAGCGCCCGATCGAACTCCAAGCTCGCGAGCCGGTGGACCATCTCGATGGCCGCGTCCTTCGGCGTGCTGGCGAGCTCTACCGTCCCCACCTCGCGGGGCTTCTTCGACTCCGGGGGGTGAGCATTACAGGCAAATTTTGCGGCACCCCACATCACGACCGTCGAGAGCGCGATGATGCCGAGCATCCCGAGCGTCTGGCGGTCGGGGACCGGCACCTCGGCCTCCTCGCGCGCACCCTTGCGGCGTTGCACCTTGGCTGCCGGCGCGGGACCTGGAGCCGGGCGGCCGCGCGAGCGCCGCTCGAACTTGGCCACTTCGACCGCCGGAGCGGCCTCGCGCTGCGGTCGCCCCTCGTGGGGCGCGGTGTGGCGCACAGCGCCGGTGCGCAGGCTCACCCGATTCGCGTCACCACCGTCGAGCGCCACACCCAGCCAGGTCTTGGCGCCGAATGCCACCCCAGCCACCGTTCGATCCGCGTAGGCGACGCTGGCCACCTGCTGCCCGGTGTGCCGAGCAAAGGCGAGCACGCGGTCTGGCGCGGCGCGGCAGGCCACGATCTCACCGTCAGCCGACGCGGCGAGACAGTCGGGCTTGGCGCGCGCGTCGCCAGTCGCAGCCACCTCCGCGACGCGATCCACCGTCTCGCCCTCGGGGCCGACAACGTGGAGCGCCGCACCGACCGCAACCAACCAATCGCCCCCGACGAGACCAAGGACGGCGGTCACGGGACCCGGGAGCTGCGCGGTGGCAACCTCCTCCAGGTCCAGATCGTCGAAAATGTGGAGGGTTCCGTCGCGACCACCGACGGCGAGGCGACCGGCACCGACGGCCCAAGCGACGGAGCGACCAGCCCCGAGGTCCAGGCTCCGCGGCTCGTCACCAGGATCGATCACCTCGACCCCCTCGTCGGTGAGCACGGCCGCCACCCCGTCCCGATCGACCGCAAAGGCCTTGGGGCTTCCCTCGACCGCGACCTCGTCGGCGCGCTCCCCCGTCTCGCCGTCCCACCAGACGACCAACCCCGAGTCGTCCAGCGTGATCACCTCCTCGTCGGTCACCCCGACGCCGAGGATGGTGCCCTCGCATTCCCCCTTCCAGAGGGGTTGCTCGTCGTCTCCGGTGAAGACGAACAGGGTTTTCCCGTCGGCGGTGGCGAGGAGGTTCTCGTCCTCATCGCAAGCGAGCAGATTGGTGCGGAGCATCTCTCTTCCCAGGCTGGGACGCCGGCCGGGGGTTCATCGTCCGGCGCCCTGACGGACGGCCGTATACCCTGTTTGCGCGGGGGTCGCGACCACCTACCGCGCCGTTGCACCCCACGAAGGCGCCAACGAACCAGGCCCGAGCCACCGCCGGCCCCGCCCGGCGGCGACGGTCCCGACCCGGGGCCCATTCTGGGCTGAACACCCGGGGCGCCCGAAGCGGGTCCCTCCCCGGCCCCCCGGGGCATTGGCGACATCATGACGGAAACCGGCCGGGCGCCGGGGCCGACCGGGTCGTCATGGTCGGCAGAGCTCATCGACGGTTCCTCCTCGGCATCGCCCTCAGCCTTGCGGCTTGCCACGGCGAGGCGGCGCTCCCACCGCGCGCGAGCGCCTTGAACGAGGCGGGGATCGCCGCCCTGGAGGCCGGCGATCTGGAAACGGCGAGCGCACGCTTCGCCCTCGCCCTCGAGCACGCCCCGCACTACGTGGAGGCGCTCACGAACCAGGGGCTAGTGGAGCTCGAACGCGGCAACGTCGCGCGGGCTCGACAGCTCTTCGAACGGGCCCGACATCTCAACCCTGACGTCGCGCAGCCACACCACGCCCTCGGTGTCCTCGCAGAGCTGGAGCTCAGGCGTGACGAGGCCGCCGCCCAGTACCGCGCGGCGCTCGCCGTGGACCCGGGCTTCGCGCCGGCTCGCGCCAACCTGGCCCGGCTCCTGTTCGAAGGGGGCCGGCTCGAGGAGGCTCGGGAACAGTTCAAGCGCCTGGTCGAGGTCGCGCCCGACGAGTCGTCCGGGTACTCCGGGCTGGCGATCTGCCTGCTCGCCCTTGGGCGCGAGGTGGAGGCGGAGCTGATCACGCTCGAAGGACTGCGGCGTTTCCCCGAGGACCCGGGGCTGGCCATCGCCGCGGCGCGCTCGGCGCTGCGCGCTGGCGACCTGACCCAGGCTCGACGGCTCCTGGAGCCGGTCGCGGCGCGACGCGACGAGCAAGGGGTCGCGGCGCTCGGTTGGCTCGCAGTGGTCGAGCTGACGGCAGGACGCGCGCGTCACGCGGCGGGCGCGAGCCGCGCAGCGCTCGCCCTCAGCCCGGACGACCCGCTCGCGACCTTCGCCCTCGCGACGTCCCTCGACCGGCTGGGGGATCCTCGCGCTGCGGAGTGGGCGGAGCGCGCGCGCCGGCTCCGCGACGGAACCGCGCCCCGCGCCCCCGACGACCACCGGTCCGAGCGGTGAGCGCCCCGCCCCGACGGGCATCGCGGTAACCAATCCCGGCGGCCAGCGCGGCTGGTGACGCGGGGCCCTCCGCTTCGGGCCCGTATGGCGAGGAGGGAGGCGCGGCACTAGACTCGCCCGGGTGCCAGGGCTCCCGGTTTCGCTGACGGCGCGCGCGCCCTCCCCAGCGCCGCTCGAACGGACCCTCGCTCTTTTGTCCCTCGCAGCACGGCGGGGCGCAGAAAACGGCTGGGTGCGCGTGGCCCGCTGGCTGACACCCCTCGCCGGGGTCGGGGTCGCGGCGGTGATGCTCACCCTGCGCCTCGGGACCAGCGCCTCTGGCCTGGACGCACTGCTCGAGCGCGCGCTGGCGGTATTCACCTGGGTCGGCGGGGGGCTCGCGACGATCGGGATCACTCGCGACACCGTGACCGACGACGAGCGCGACGGGATCACGAGCCTGGTCCACCAGCGAGGCCACGACCGAGCAGCGTTCGCTCTGGCGCGGTGGGTCGGGTCGACGTGGGTCGTCGGAGCCACTCTGGCACCGACCACGCTCGCTGTGACCGTGTTCGGGGTCGTGTTGGCGCGCACCGTGGCCGACCTGCGGGTGGGGCTAGCGCTGTGCGCCGCCTCGATCGCCTATGTCGGCATCGCGAGCGCCGTGCTCGTCCTCCTGGGGCGCGTGGCCGTCGCGCTCTGGCCGCTCCGGCCGCGGCTGGCGCTCGTGGGGCTCCTGCTCGCCCCGGAGCTGATCCGCGCCGCCGGCATCGGCGTGCCCAGCGTGCCCGCGGCGCTGGCGGCGTTGCTCGCGCACGCCTGCGCGATCGGGGTCGGGGTCGCGTGAGCCGGCTGCTCTTGCGTGGGGTGCGAGCCGGGGGGCTCCAAGTCGCAGAGCTCACCCTCGGCGCCGGCCTGTTCCCGATCCTGGCCCGACCCGACGACGGCGCGGCGCTGGTCGCTGCCCTCGGCGGACAGCGCCGGGACCGCGCCGGGGTGCTCAGCATCGACGGCGCCGACCCGCAGCGCTCGCCGGTGGCCCGCGCTCGGATCGCGCTGTTGCTCGCGGAAGAACCCGCGAGCGAGGCTCGTTCGGTGGGCGGCGCGCTGACCACATCGCTCGGTAGCAGCGCGGCCGCCACGTCTGCGCTGAACGGGCTCGGCATCGGCACCTGGTCCGCCCGCGACCCGCGGCGCCTGACCCCCGCCGAGCGAAGGAGCGTCGCGCTCGCGGCGGCGCTCGCCGCCAACGATCCTCTGCTGGTGGCGCTCCACGAACCCCTGGCGGACGTCCCTGGCGTGAATCGTGGGTGCGTGCTCGAGCGGATTCGCGCGCTCGTCGAGCGCGGTGCGACGGTGGTCCCGGTCACGGCCAGCGTCCGCCAGTTGCTCGAGTTCGGAGGAGAGCCGCACGTCCTCGCCCTCGGCACCGCGTTCCGGGCCGCTGGACCGCTCGGCGCCGTGAGCGCCGGACGCGACGTGGAGCTGGTGGCAAGCTCACCCGCCGCGCGTAGCCTGGCGACGCTGCTCCTCGGTCGTCCGGAGGTGGAGGCGGTGTTCTACGACGAGGTGACTGCGCCCCGACAGTTCCGCCTGCGCGCCCGGGACGTGCGCTCCGGCTGCCTGGCGATCCTGGCCGTCGCCGCCGACACCGGGGCGCACCTCACCGCGCTCCACCTCGAGCCCCCGTCGCTGGACTCGGTCGAGGCGGCATCGATGAACGCGGCGCGCGCGTCCCTCCGTGCCCCCCCCACCACGGCTCCATTCCCGCCCGCTGTCCCCGCCGGCCCCCTCGCGCTCGGCGGCGTCAGCACGGCCGCGCCAGCGGCGGCGCCAGCGCCGCTCGATCCCTGGACGGTCGCGATGCCGTTCGGCGTGCCCCCGCCGCCACCGCCGCCGCCGCCGGGCGAGCCCCCACCGTCCATCGGCGCCGCGACCGCGACCGACCCGGCGGCGATCACCATCGGGTCCGCAGCGCGGGCTCCCGACGAGGCCTGATGCGACAGTCCGTCCTCCAAGGCTCCGCCCTCGCCTGGAGCCGCGTCGCCCGCGGCCAATGGCCGCTCCTGCTCCTCTTGCCGACGCTATTCGTGGGGTTGGTCGCCCTGGCGGAGCGCAGCGCTGGGGCCGCGGCGGCCGATCGCACCCTCACCGGGGCGACCTTCGGGTTCGCGATCCCGCTGGTGGCGCTCGCCCTACTGTGCCGGGTTTCTCCCGGCGTGCGGATCGACGAAGCACTCCTGCCGCTCTCGCGCCGAGGGCTGGATCGCCGCGGCGCCGCGCTGGGGCTCTTGACGACGCTGTCCGCCCTGTCGGGGCTCGCCGGTACGATCCTTGCGGTCGTCGCCGTCCTCGCGACGCGCGGGCTGGCGGATCCCCGGTTCACCAGTGATCTGACCGCCAGCGCCTGGATCGGCGCGCTCGGTGGCGCGATCTATGCTTGGTGGTTCGGGCTCGGGGCAAGCTTCGGCGCGCGCGGCGGCGGGAGGTGGACGCTGCTTCTGCTCGACGCCGCGCTCGGGATGGGGACCGGAGCGCTCGCCTGCCTCTGGCCTCGCTCCCACCTCAGGAATCTGCTGGGCGCCGACGCCGTGCTGGGGTTGCCGCAGTGGACCGCGGTGCCGTGGCTCGGCGCGTTGCTGCTGCTGTGCGCGCTCGGGCTACTCGCTCGCACCGAACGGTAGCGCGGCAATCGGTTCGATTGCCGCGGAAGACCAACGACCTGGGGCCACGAACCAGCGGCGGGTTTCGCCGTGGGCACCCTGAGAACCGCCCCCCCGCCCCGCCACGGGAGCCTGGTTTCGCCGTTCCGGCGCCACTCGTGAACGCCCCGGTTCTCGGGGGGGCGCCCTGGCGCGAGGGGGATCGCCGCGCTACGCTGGCGCCGTCGTGCGGGGACTCTGGTTCCAATTCGAGGATCTCGAGATCCTCGGCGCGAAGCTGGAGGAGGGCGGCGCCGAGCGCGAACTGGAGGTCCCTGACCACGCCAGCGTGCGCGAGGGCGAGTGGGTGCTCGCGACCATCGCCGTCGGGGAGAACCGCACGTCGGTCGCCGCGTGTGCCGTCGATCGGGGCGACGGACTCCGGATCGCGTTCGCCGACCGCGACTGGGCGCACCTGCGGGAATTCGCCCACGTCAGCGGGCCCCCGAGCGCGCCGTTGCCTGGTCCCCCAGTGCCTTTTTCTCAGCTCGAGCCGACCGCCGCGCGCGTGCTGATCGTCGACGACGATGAGGGCGTCCGCACCGTCGTCTGCTCCGTCCTGGAGAACGCGGGGTACCGCGCCGCAGCGGTGGGGAGCGCGGATGAGGCGTTCGACACGCTGCGCGCCGGCGAGGTGGATCTGATCGTGCTCGACTGGTGCCTGCCGGGGATGGACGGGGTCGCTTTCTGCCGCCGCTTGCGTCAGGACCCGGTGTTCCGCGATACCCCGGTGCTGCTGATGTCCTCGCACTGCTCTCCGTGCGAGCTGTCGATCGCACTCGCGGCGGGGGCGGACGATTTCGTCGGCAAGCCGTTCCGAGCGCCGGAACTGGGCGCACGCATCCTCGGCTTGCTGCGGCGATCGCAGCTACCGCCGTCGCGATGCGGGTAACGCCCCCAGGCGTCTCAGTGTTCGCGGAAGGCCTCGGCGGGCCGTAGGCGGGCGGCGTACAGGGCGGGCCACACCGTCGCGGTCAGGCACACGAGGAGGGAGAACAACCCCACCAGGGCAAACTCGGAGGCGTGCATCTGCACCGGCAGTCGCGAGATGAAGTAGACCTTCGGATCCAGCGGGAACCCGTAGATCAGGAGGACCCGACAGGTGAGGTACCCGAGCGCCAGGCCAGCAACGGTGCCGATCAGGCCGACGAAGGCCCCCTGGTAGAGGAACGCCCGCAGCAGCCCGAAGTTCGTCGCGCCCATCGCCTTGAGGACGGCGATCTCCTGTTTCTTCTCCAGGACGACCATGATCAGCGTCGCGATCACGGTGAACGCGGCGAGCACGATGATGAGCCCCAGGACCATGCTCATCACGATCTGTTGGATGCGCAGCGCCGTGAAGAGGCCGTGGTTGAGCTCCTCCCAGTCCATGGTGTTGTAGAGCCCGTTCGAGAGCCGCTCGTCCACCACGCGCTTGATGTCGCGAGCGTCGTCGATGTTGGCGACCTTCATCTCCACGCCAGTGACCGTGTCCCCCCCCTCCAGGTACTTCTGGGCCTCGTACAGATCGGTGTAGATGAGCTTGGAGTCGTACTGGTCGAAGCCGGCGTCGAACACCGCGACCACGCGGAAGTGACGCGCGATGGGGGCGCGGATGGCGCCCCGGGTGTAGGTGAAGCCGATGGTGGGGGAGGTCACCTGCACGCAGTCACCGATGGCGAGGCCGAGCTTGTCCAGCAAGGCGCTGCCCACGATGATCCCCGAGAGCGCTCGATGGTGCGCACCCTCAGCGCAGGGGTCCGGATCCACGTCGGGACCGAGCTTCATGGTCGCGAGATCGTCATCGAGAAAGCGGCTGCTCCAGCCGCCCTCGGGGAGGGTCGAGCCCTCGGGCAGCAAGACAGCGTCCGCGGCAACGACACCGTCCCCAGTGTCCGGGCGCACGCTCGGCGCGGATCCGGCCGGGTCGGGGGGCGCCTCCACGATCTCGCGCAGCTCCTCGATGAACGGCCGCCGGGTCCCCGTCGCCGCCGGCGCCGGCTCGAACGGGCTCCGGGCCGGGTCCGCGGGCGGTTTCGCGCCGGGTAGGCGGAGCCGGGCAAGGCAGCGCTGCGGGTCACCACCGGTCGCCGCGCGGCACTCCGGCGGCTCGGTGATGTGGCGCGGCAGATCGAGCACGGAGGGCATCAGGACCGGATCGACCCCCTTGAGCAGCACCCCGGTCGCGGTCTTCTCCCGATGGGTCACCATCATCGGGCTGATGACGAAGGGAGCGACCCCGATGACGCCGGGGATCGTGCTCATCTGGTCCATCACCTCGCGGTACTCGCTGTAGTCGCTCGAGTACTTCAGGACGAGGACATGGGCGTTGACGCCGAGCACCTTGTCGCGGAATTCCGCGCGGAATCCGCCGGTCACGCTCATCACGGTGGTCAGCGCCGCCACGCCGACGGTCACCCCGAGGATGGCGAACATGGTCCCCACCGAAACGAAGGCCCGCTTCTTCGACCGCAGGTACCGGAGGGCGAGCGAGAGCGGGAATTCCATCGGGGCGGGCGGCGACTGGCACCGGACGCGAGCGCGTCCAACGGCGGGCCAGGGCCCGGGCACACTGTCGCACGCCCCCGGGGTGCGCAAGGATTTCCGAGGCGGGGTGCGAAGCGGCCGCCGTCCGCGGGGTCGCCGCCGTGGGCGGGGCGCGCCTGGACACCCGTTCAACGGTGGCGAGCACGGGGCCGCGGGCGTTCGCGCGCACCGCCCCAGACCAAAATCAGGCCCCGGCGCGGGGCAGTTTGCCGGGGTGCTCCGGCCGGTTTAGCCTGGGTTTCGCTCGGACGAATGCACGTGAACACCGGAGCCGGCCGCCGTGCCACCCTCCTAGGGGCGCCCCCCAGTGGGCGAGGTAGCGGGGGCGAGCGCGACGCGAGTCCGACCCGGGCTCTGCCATGACTGACGACGACATCGATCCCGCTGGCGCGCCCGCACCAGCGCCCGAGAGCCAGCCGGCACCCGCGGTGAGCGCGCCGGGGTCGAGCGGGCACAAGGTCGTCACGCTGGCTCCGCCAACGGAGTCGATACCGGACACGGAGTCACCGCCGCTGGGCACCGGGCGCGGTCGGGATCCGTACCTCGGGTTCATCGTCGATGACCGCTACAAGCTCGAGACGGTGATCGGCGAAGGCGGCATGGGCGTCGTTTACCGGTGCCGCCACACCATCATCGACAAGAAGGTCGCGATGAAGGTGCTGCGGGCCGATCTCGCGCGCGACGAGGAGGTGACCGAGCGCTTCCTCAACGAGGCGAAGGCGGCGTCCGCGGTGGGCAATCCGCACATCATCGACATCAGCGATTTCGGGCGCTTTCCCGACGGGTCTGCGTACTTCGTGATGGAGCACCTGGACGGCATTCCGCTGACCCGCCTCGTGGCGGACGGTGAGGCGGTGCCCATCCCGCGCCTCCTGCACATTGCCCGCCAGCTCGCGGAGGGACTCGCCGCGGCCCACAAGGTCGGCGT
Source organism: uncultured Polyangiaceae bacterium (assembly GCA_964480725.1). Classification (GTDB taxonomy): domain Bacteria; phylum Myxococcota_A; class Polyangia; order Polyangiales; family Polyangiaceae; genus JAFGBI01. The sequence continues at coordinate 19,805 of CAYZQO010000087.1, forward strand.
CGTTCACCGCGATCTCAAGCCCGACAACGTCTTCCTGGTTCCCCGCGGTAAGGAGCCGGACTTCGTCAAAATCCTCGACTTTGGCATCGCCAAGATCTCCAGCCAGGGCAGCCGGCTGACGCGGGCGGGGACGGTGTTCGGGACGCCGCATTATATGTCGCCCGAGCAGGCCGCCGGCGCCCCCGTCGACCACCGGGGGGACGTCTACTCGCTCGGGATCATCCTCTACGAGCTCACCAGCGGGCGGGTGCCCTTCGACGCCGACAACTTCATGGGGATCCTCACCCAGCACATGTACAAGGCGCCGATCCCCCTGCGGGCGCTGGTGCCCACGCCGCCGGAGGTGCCGCCCGGGCTCGAGGCCATCGTCCTCAAGTGCCTCTCGAAGAGCCCGGATCGGCGCTACCAGTCCATGGAGGAGTTTCTCGACGATCTCGCTCGGCTCGTGGACGGAGAGGTACCGAACGCGGTCGGGGAGATGATGCATCGGAGCGGTGGCTTCACGGTTCCGACTGACTACTTCGCGCACGGCGCGGTGGCCATTCCGGTGCCGACTTCCGGGGCAACCCCGGCGGCGCCGGGGCGACCCCGCTGGCAGCTCTACCTGAGCATCGTCGCGGCTCTCTTCGCGGTGGGCCTGGTGGCGACGATCCTGGGCATGACCATTACGGGGCCCACGCCGAACACTGCCGTGGTCGCCCCGCCGCCGCGGGACGCGCCAGCGCCACGCGCGAGCGCCTCACCGCTGGTGGTGGTGGCCGCGAGCAGCGCGACGACGGGGCGGGTCGTGCTGGTGGCGACGGTGCCGGCGGTGGCCGAGGTCTTCATCGGCGATCGCCGACTGGGGCGGGCGCCCGTGGCCGTGGAGGTGAGCCCGGATCAGGTCGTCGAGATCACCGCGCGGGCGCCGGGTTACCGCCCGCAGACGGAGCGCGTCGACGCCAGCCGAGGGTCCCTGGTGATCAGGCTGACCCGCGACGTCGGTGCGTCGCGTGGGACCCGGACGAGCGCGAAACCGGGCGCCGCGACGAACAAGCCTCGTCCGCAACCCGACGCGGGAACGACCGGCGGCGGAGACATCGTGAACCCGTGGGAACCGTAGAACACCGCCGCACGACGCCAACGTCCGACGTGCTCGCCGCCACGCTCCGGGCCGCGATGCCGGACGCCGTCGCGCGGATCGCGGAGACGCTGTCTCGCGCGGGGCACCGCACCTGGATCGTCGGGGGCGTCGTCCGGGATCTCGTCCGCGCGGCGCGCGATGGGGCCCGCCCGCCAGCGCCCGCGGGTGACTGGGATCTGGCGACCTCCGCGCCCCCGGAGCTGGTGCTGCGGTCGTTCCGGCGCGCCATTCCCACCGGCGTCCAGCACGGAACCGTCACCGTAATGGTGGGCAAGATCGGCTACGAAGTCACGACGCTCCGCGGCGAGACGACCTACTCCGACGGCCGCCATCCGGACTCCGTCTTCTTCGTCGACGACATCGTCGCGGACCTGGCGCGACGCGACTTCACCGTCAACGCGCTCGCGTTCGATCCCGTTCACGGTGAGCTCATCGATCCCTTCGGCGGGATCGCGGATCTCGACGCCGGGCTCCTCCGCGCCGTCGGCGACCCCGCTGCGCGCTTCGCCGAGGATGGGCTCCGGGTGCTCCGGGCCGCTCGCTTCGTGGCCTCCCTAGAGCTCGGAATCGAGTCCGCCACCGCGGCGGCAATCGCGCCCTCTCTTTCGAGCTATCGTCGCGTGAGCCCGGAGCGGGTGCGCGACGAGTGGCTCAAGGCGCTCAAGGCCCCGCGGCCAAGCCTGGCGTTCGAGGTGATGCGCGAGCACGGGATGCTCGCCATCACCGCCCCGGAGCTCGTCGCCCTGGTCGGGTGCGAGCAGAATCGCCACCACGCCTACGACGTCTGGACCCACACGCTTCACTGCGTGGACGCCTGCCCGCCCCTTCCGCTGCTACGCCTGGCGGCCCTCCTGCACGACGTCGCCAAGCCGGCCTCGCGCGCCCACAGCGCGAAGACCGACGACTACACCTTCTACGACCACGAGCAGGCCGGTGCCGTGGTCGCCGACCACGTCGCCACCCGCCTCCGCCTCGCCAACGACGAGCGCAACTACGTCACCGCGCTCGTGCGCCACCACCTCGTCGTGTACGACCCCGAGTGGAGTGACGGTGCGGTGCGCCGCTGGGTGCGGCGCGTGAGCGAGGACCGCTGGCGCGACGTGCTCACCCTGTGCCGCGCCGACGTGAAGGCGAAGGGGCGGGACGCCACCGCGGAGCTGGCCCGGATAGCGGAGCTCGAGGCGCGGGTAGAGACCCTGCTTCGCGCCGGTGCGACGCTCTCCGTCGGCGACCTTGCGGTGGACGGCCACGATCTCATGTCGGAGCTCGGTCTGCCGGCGGGGCGCCGTATCGGCGAGCTGCTGCGGGCGCTGCTCGAGCAAGTGACCGACGTGCCCGAACTCAACACCCGCGACGGGCTGCTCGAACGGGCGCGAGCCCTGGTGGCAGCGGGGCCGGCCGAACCGGTGGCCTGAGCCCGTTGGCCGCGCCCGCCGACCTCAGGCGCTCGGGGCAGGCTTCGGGGCGCCGAAGATGCTGGCCGGCCGCTTCTGCTCCTTCTGCCGCTTCTGCTTCTCCGCCCAGGTCGGGATCAGCACCCGCTCTCGGGCCGGCAGCTCACGGCCCTCGAAGGCGGCCGAAATCTCCTCCGAGTCGAGGGTTTCGCGCTCGAGGAGGGCCTCCGCCAGTCGGTCGAGCTCGGCGCGGTGGGAGGCGATCGCGGTGCGCACGATCGCGTACTGCTCCTCGACGATGCGGCGGATCTCCGCGTCGATCTCGCGAGCGGTGGCCTCCGAGTAGTCGTCGCGGTGCGACGCCATCTCGCGACCCAGAAACACCGACTCCTCGCGCTCACCGTAGGCGACCGGCCCCAGCTTCTCGCTCATCCCGAGCTCGCACACCATCGCCCGCGCCAAGCGCGTCGCGCGCTTGATATCGTCCGAGGCGCCCGTCGTGATCTCACCGAAAGCGACCTCCTCGGCGACCCGGCCGCCGAGCGCCATCGCGATTCGCGCCAGCGCCTGCTGCCGCGTCATCAAGTGGCGGTCCTCGCTGGGGAGGAACATGGTGACCCCCAGCGCGGCGCCGCGAGGGATGATCGACACCTTGTGAACGGCGTCGTTGCCCTCGACGAGGCGGCCCGCCAGGGTGTGCCCCGCCTCGTGCCAGGCGCTCGTGCGCCGTTCCGACTCGCTCATGACCATCGAGCGCCGCTCGCTCCCCATCAGGACCTTGTCCTTGGCGAGCTCGAAGTCCACCATCGTGACGCTGTCCTTGTCCTGACGCGCGGCGAGCAGGGCCGCCTCGTTCACCAGGTTCTCGAGATCCGCGCCAACGAAACCGGGGGTCCCCGCCGCCAGGATCTGCAGGTCGACGTCCCCCCCCATCGGTACCTTCTTGGTGTGGACGGCGAGGATGCCCGCGCGCCCACGGATGTCGGGACGGGGAACGGTGATCCGGCGATCGAACCGGCCGGGTCGCAGGATCGCAGGATCGAGCACGTCGGGCCGATTGGTCGCGGCGATGATGATCACGCCCTCGTTCGACTCGAAGCCGTCCATCTCGACGAGCAGCTGGTTCAAGGTCTGCTCGCGCTCGTCGTGCCCGCCGCCGAGGCCCGCGCCGCGGTGCCGGCCGACCGCGTCGATCTCGT
>CAYZQO010000088.1:0-22987 GCA_964480725.1 uncultured Polyangiaceae bacterium
AGGGCACCGGGGCGCTGTACTCCCAGCTGCCCGCGGTGCGCCCGAAGTCGATGCGGGCACCGGTGACGGGCACGTTGACCGACCAGCTCACCGTGGCCACCGAGGCGATCGTGCTGCTGAGCGCGGAGCTGACGGTGAAGGTGACGTCGGTGCAGGACGACGAGCCGCCACCGCCGGTGCCGGGGCCGCCGCCGGTGCCGGGGCTGCCGCCGGTGCCGCCGAGGCAGCTCCCGCTCTGGCAGGTCTGGCCGCCAGAGCAGACGTTCCCGCAGGTCCCGCAGTTGCGGGCGTCGGTGGCTAGGTTGGTGCAGACCCCGCCGCAGGCGGTCTGCCCGGCAGTGGCGCAGGCACAGGCCCCCGCCTGGCAGGTCTGGCCGCCGGAGCAGGCGACGCCGCAGGCACCGCAGTTGGCGTTGTCGGCCGTGGTGTCCACACAGGCGCCGCCGCAGGCGGTCGTCGGCGCGGGGCAGCCGCAGGTCCCGTTGGTGCAGGTCTGGCCCGTCGCGCAGCGGGTTCCGCACGCCCCGCAGTTGGCCGGATCGCTCGCCAGGGTCACGCAGCTCGAGCCGCATTGGGTCTGCCCGGCGATGGTGCACCCGGTCGCGGAGCAGATGCCGGCCGAGCAGACCGCGGGCGCGGTGCAGATGGCCCCGCAGGCGCCGCAGTTGGCGCCGTCGCCCTGGAGGTTCACGCAGGCGTTACCGCACTGGTTGAGCCCGTTGTGGCACGCGCATTTGCCCAACACGCACGAGGCGCCGGACGGGCAGGCGGCGCCGCAGGCGCCGCAGTTGGCGACGTCCTGGGACGTGTTCACGCAGGCCGTGCCGCAGAGTGTGGTCCCCGACGAGCAAGCGCAGGCGCCGCCGCTGCAGGTCTGGCCGGGGCCGCAGGCGGCGCCGCAGGCGCCGCAGTCGGTGGCGCTGGTGGCGAGGTCTACGCAGACGCCGCCACACGAGGTGGTGCCCGCGAGGCAGCCGGCGTCGCCGGGCAGCGGCGCACCAGACTCCTCCTGGCAGCCGGAGCCGGTGAGGGAGAAGGCGAGGCCGAGCAGAATCAGGGAAGAGATTCGATGTCGCATGACTTCTCCGGTCCTCCCGGGGTGGCCCCGGCGGGCCGTTACAGCGCGTCGAGGCCGCACGCCGCGGCGTCCACGCTCCCCTGCGCCACCGGGGCGAGGCTCATCGGCGTCGCTGCGGTCGCGGTGAGCCGCACCGCCTTGATCGGGACGCAGAAGGGCTCGCTGTCGTGCGGGCAGGCCGTGCAGGTGACCCCGGTGTCGGTCAGCGCATTGCACGCGTTCTCCGGCGTCGGCGGCATGAGGACGGTGAACATCGGGTAGATCTCGCGGAAGTCGAGGATGCCCGTGAGCTCCCCCACCTTCGCCGCGTCTTCCCCTGGCAGCACGTTGGTGAGCGTCATGCCTCGGACCGTGCCGATGACCGCCACGTCCTCACGGATATGCTTGAGGTAAAGCGGGAAGTCGACCGGGCCGAGCTGCGAGCTCGGGAAGCTCGAGGTGGCGGCGGTGACGGCGACCGTGGGGTTGCACGGCTGCTGCAATCCGGCCGCGTCCGCGGTCGCGATGGTCACCGGCAGCGAGTCCGCGGTGAGCGCGCCCGTCGTGAAGACGAACTCAGGCACGAAGTCGCCGATCTCCGCCCCCCAGCCCGGTGGCTCCGTCCAGCTCGCCGCCGAGATCTGCATCCGGAAGGTCTGCTCGCCCCAGCTCTCCGGGCCCGCGGCGTCCTCCGTGGCCTCATCGCCGCAGCCGCCGAGCAGCGGCCACACCGTCGCGAGCAGCAGCGTCCAGCGTGCACATGTCATCGTCATTCCATCTCGTCCGAATCGTTGCGAGCCACGCCACGGCGATCGACGCGTCGATGCGACAGCCGTGACCGGCGCGGACTACCATGGAACACATAGCCCATCCAGCGCGGTGACGCCGTCGTCCCCGCGTGGACCCAGGTGCAGCGCGCTCGTCGCCGCTGGACTCCACCTGCCCGCGTGCGGTCCCGATCGGGCGGGTTGGAGAGGGTGGTTCCGGACGTGCTTGAATTCTGCAGGAGGACCCCGTCGTCTCGCGCGCGATTGGAGCCTGGGGAGGCGGGGAGCCCGGACCTAGTGCCCGTCACTCGCCGCGCCCGCGGCTCGTCCTTTCTGTACCCAATCCCGCGTCCGTCCAGGCAGGGCGACGCGGCGGACGCGGCGAGCGCGGTCGAGCCGGGTCGCTTGGCGTCGTCGCCGGCCGTCGCGCTCTCCGACGTGGCGACAACTTTCTACTCCTCGGGTGTGGTTCCTCACTGCGCCCGGGGTCTGTCGGAGCGACGAAAAACGAGAAGATTGCTCGCGCCAGGCGGCGCCGAGCAGCACGAGCCGGGCAGCGTGACCTGAGGGTTAGGGCTTCTTTACTTCGTCGAGCGGCTGGTCTAGTTGCTCGCCATGCCTTTCGACGGAAACGGTGCCCCTCGACGTCTGATCGCGCGGGTCGTGACGCTGGGTTCGACCGCGCTGTTGCGTGGCGTCCTGCTCGCCAGCGGGCTCTGCGCTCTGGCTGGTTGCGGCGACGACGGCGAGGAAGCGGCGGCGGGCAACGTCGTCCTCCTCGACCAGCACAACTACTCGTCCACGACCGCGCTCTCGATCCCGCCCGCTATCGAGACGGCGGTGGGGGACATCGAGATCTGCTGGACCGGGATGACGAGCGACCTACAGTGCCATGAGATCGATCCGGTCGGGGGGATCGACAACGTCGCGTTGCTGCGGTTCGACGGTATGTCCGAGTCGGACCTCGAGGGTGAGCTCGCGACCGGGCGCCTCTCCATGCAGGACGTCGACGCGTACTTCGAGTACGAAACCGACCACGCTGACACCTGCGTTCAGCTCTCCGCGATGGAGATCTTCGGCTCGCAGATCGACGTCGCGTCGGACTACGTCGACGACGAGCGGTTCACCTACCTGCTGCTCACGGCCGTCGGCACCACTCCCGGGGTGGGGACACGGTCGATGACGTTCGTGAAGCCGACCGCCGCCTCGACGAGCACCTCCGTGAGCATCCCGTCGAGCTGCGGGGTCCTCGACTTCACTGCGGACCTGGCGTCCGCCGAAGCCGTGGCGATCCCGGCGGCGGGGCCGTGGGTGGTGGACTGGGACGGGCTCACCAAGAACGGGCAGGGCGGCGATCTCGCCTTCGAGTCCATCGACAGCGTGCTTCTAGGGTTCTACGGCGGCATGACGGTCGAGGAGATCCAGAGCCAGATCATGGATCTGGAGCTGGTCGCCACGACCCTGTGGGAGATCCCGGTGTCGGGGGCGCTGTCCGCCGATCTGGCCGACGCCCGCGAGCGCACGGCGAGCGGCTCGCCGGGGGCCGCATTCCCGGGCTTTGACCAGGCCGGGGACGGGGTCTGGCTGCTGGGGCTGATGTGCAGCGGCTGCCAGAGCCCGGCGCCGCTCGTCCTCACCGTCCTCGAGCCGGACGGCGCGTAGCCGATGTCCTGGCGGTCGCCGAACGCGCGCGCCGCCGCGGGGGCGCTGCGTGTGGCGCTCCTGGTCGCCACCCTGGCGCCCGCTGCCGAGGCGAGCGGGGGTTATTTCTCGGGGCACAAGGGCGCGCGGGTCGCCGGGCGGGCCGGGGCGTTCACGGCGCGGGCCGACGATCTTTCCGCGGTCGTCTACAACCCGGCTGGGCTCGGCCGCCTCGAGGAACCGACGTTGCAGGTCGGCAATCGCGTCTCCTACAACGCGAGCGAGTTCACGCGGGCTTCGACGCTCGACTGGGGCCACCTCGAGGACGGCGTGCCACCCCGGGTCGATTTCGCGACCTCGCGCAATCAGACGCCCTGGCAGGGACTCGAGCCGTTCGTCGGCTTCGGCACCGACCTCGGCCTGGAGGACTGGCGCTTCGCCCTAGCCGCCTTCGCGCCGTCTGGCATCGGCCGGCTGCGCTTCCCCGCGGACGGTGGCCAGCGCTACATGATGGTCCGGCGCAACGCGCAGATCCTCGTCTACTCGGCCACGGTGGCCTACGACGTCTCCGAGCGGTTCAGCCTGGGGGTGAGCCTGCAGTGGGTCGACGTGGCGCGGCTCGAGTACTCGCTGATGATCGACGCCACCCAATTCAGGGGTGAGGTAAGGCCGGTGTGGAGCGAACTCGACATGCTCGCCACCGTCAGCGGGGCCGACCACTTCACCCCTAACGCCGTGGTCGGGGCCCTCTTCCGCGCCTCACCGGCGATCGAGGTCGGGCTGGCGGCGCAGGTGATCCCCGCCACCATCCGGACCAAGAGCACGCTCGACGTGGATCCGGTGGCGGAGGATATCACCGAGGAGGTGGAGCTGCGCCGCGGGGGACGTCCCGCGGACGACGTCAGCCTCTCGCTCCCCCTGCCGCTGACCGCACGCGCTGGGGTCCGCTACGTGGGTCGCGACGATGGCGAGGAGCGCTTCGACGTCGAGCTCGACCTCGTCTACGAAACCTGGTCCCGGGTGGACCGGTTCCGCCTCGACAGCGACGGTCTGGTCGCCAATCTGCTCGCGCAGCAGCTCGACATCGGGGTCATCGACATCGAGAAAGAGTGGCAGAACTCCGTTGGGGTGCATCTCGGGGGCGATTTCGCTGCGGTACCGGACCTGCTGACCTTGCGCGGGGGCGTTGCCTACGAGTCGGCCTTCGCCGATCCGGCCTTCTCCCACGTGGACTTCGTCAGCGGGACGCAGTTGGGCGGCGCCGTCGGAGCCTCGGTGCTCCGCGGGTCGCTCGAGCTGGCGGTCGCCTACGGCTATCAGCAGGCGCTGCCGGTCGCGGTGACGGAGGCGGAAGGGCGGGTTTTCCAGGAGGTGCCCGGAAGCCAGTGCGCGCCCCCCTACACGGACCCGGACACCTGCCACCCGGAGTACCTCGGCCAGCCCGCGCCCACGGTGAACGGGGGCGAGTTCCGGGCGCACTCCCATGTCGCGTCGCTCGATCTGTTGTATCGATTTTGACCGTCTCCCGTCGGACGCCCCGTGGACTAGGTCACCCGGCTCTGGCCGTGGTGACCAGGCGGCCCTGGGCCTCGGGGAAGGCCTCGGCGGCTGTCGCCGTATCAAGGTCAGGAAGCCCGCTTCGATGAACTCGAATAATGCCGCCCGGAACGGAAGGCGCGCGACGGGCTGCGGCCGGCGTAGGCCGGGCTGGCTCTCGCCGTCGCCGCGTTGGGGCGGCGCGAGCCCGAGCGAGCGGCGCTCGGCCGGCTCGAGCCGGCAGCGAGCGCGCCCACAATCGCCTGGCGGGGGTCGGCCGCCGAGCTACCATCGAAAAAAGCCACGTTGCACTCTTGGGAGGAATCGATGAGGCCAGGACGGGTATTTCTCCGCACGCTGCTCTTCTGCGGCCTGCTCGCTGGAGCGGTCCTCGCGGACGCGCCGCCTTCACTCAACGCGCCGGATCTCGGCAGCGGCCCCTTCTCGTCCATGCACATGCTGCTCGAGAAGACCGTGCTCGCCGTGGATGTTCTCACGGTCGACGTCCGTGTGGACAAGCCGACCCAGGAGAAGATCGCGGCTATCGCCGCGGGAAAGGCGTATTCCGACGAGCTCGGCGGTCAGATCGCTGGCGTCGCCATCAAGGCCCCCAACGCCGTGGTTCAGCTCGAGTTCAAGCGCGACGTCCCGCTCAACTCTTGGCTGGCGGAGGTGCGACGCAACCTCCAGCAGGCACGCGAGGCGGGACTCATCAGCGCCGCGCTCGAGAAGAAGGTCGGCGACGGCCTGCCCGGGACGTTCAAGCCGCTCCAGGACCGCGGGTACAAGAAGGGCGACCGGCTCCTGTACCGGGTCAAGCCCGGCTCGGTCCGCACCGTCGTCGTCGGTCCCGACCACGTGACGCCCTTCATCGACTCCACCGACACCAGCCCGGACGTGCGCACCGTCGTCATGGCCAGCTACATGGCGCCGGGCAGTGACTTCCGGGTTCCGCTGCTCAAGTCTCTCTTCGGCGGCTGAGCCCTTGTCCGGGCTCGCGCCATCCTGCCGGCGCGCCGCGCTCGCGACGCGCCCACCGACCCTGGGGCCAGGAGCGGCCCCGGCGACCGGGGGAAGCAGCCCGGCTTGCCGCTCGTACCAGGAGGAGCGCCCCCGTGGGTTCCCTCCGCAGCCTGTGACCGACCCTCGTAAGCTTGGAGAAATCCGATGAAGCACCTCAGCACCGCTCGCAAAGTGACCCCGTGGGTCCTCGTCGCCGTGGCCGGGATCGGCCTGCTGTCCGTCACCGACGCCGTGAGCGCGCCGCCCGACGGGCGCGCGACGATGGACAAGGTCGCCCTCACCCGGAAGCTCCAGGGCTCCGAGGCCAAGGTGACGATGAAGACCATGGACTCCGCCGGCAAGGTCCTGAGCTCCCGAACGCTGACGATGGCGTCCAAGCTCTACGACGGCGGCGCCACCGAGAAGCGGATCTACCGGTTCGTGGACCCGCCGGACGTCAAGGGAACCGGGATCCTCGTGTTCGACTACGCGGCCAAGGCGGACGACATCTGGATCTTCCTGCCGGCCCTGCGCACCACGCGACGGGTCCTCGGCGGAGACAGCGCCAAGAGCTTCATGGGGAGCGAGTTCAGCTACGGTGATCTCAACATCCCCCCGCTCGACGACTACACGTACAAGTCGGACCGCGAGGAGCAGGCCGGCGGTGAGGCCTGCTACGTGGTCGAGGTTACCCCCAAGTCCCAGCAGATCGCCAAGAACGACGGCTACCAGAAGAAGGTCTACTGGGTGAGCAAGGCCACCAGCGCCGTCCGCAAGGGGCAGTTCTTCGGCCTGGACGGCAAGCTGATGAAGGAACTCGCCACGTCGAACGTCAAGGAGCTCGCGACCGTCGGCGGCACCAAGCGGTTCCGGGCGATGAAGATGGAGATGAAGAACGTGCAGAGCGGGCGCAGCTCGGTCTTCGAGACGACCGCGGTGTCCGCCAACGTGCCGGCGGACGACCTCTTCACCGAGGCGTACCTGCAGCGCCTCTGAGCCTGCTAGCGGCGAACCCGCGCGCGCGGGAAAACGGCCCGTCCGCCCCCTCTCGGGGCGTTCGGGCCGCGCCGCATCGGGGGCCCGGGGTAGCGCCTCCTCCGAGGGCGGGCGGCTCCTGCGGGGCTCGCACGCTCACGCGGCGGGCGGCTCCCGCGGGGGCAGGAAGGTGTCGTAGAAGAACGCGCAGTCCTCGCGGATCTTGGCCTCGCTGAGTCCGAATTTTGCCAGGTCGTACTTGTGCTCGGACTCGTACTTGCGCTGTTTCTCGGCGTTCTTCTGGATGGACGCGCGGAGCTCTGGGGTGATCTCGCGGCCCACGAAGCGGCAAAGGTCCTCCATCATGGCCTCGAAATCCGCCATCATGCGATCGTAGCGCACCACGAAGACCTTGCTCTTGTCGATGGCGCCGCTGGTCCAGTCGTCGTGGAAGCGACGGAGCAGCATGACCAGGCCGCCGTACATGCGATCGAGCCAGCGCTGGCGGACCGCCTCCGGCTTCTTCCAGAACCCGAAGGCGCGATCGAGCACGCCCACCACGAGGCTCATGGAGCTCGGGATCACGGCGAGCGGATCGCGCGCCATGTAGAGGATCTGCGCGTCCGGGAACCGGCGCATGAACGCTGGCATGCGGGGAGCGACCGAGAAGAGCTTGGCGACGTTCCGCTCCGTGCCGTAGAGCACGACGCTCCGCCGCCAGAGCGCCTCGAGCCAGGAGAAATCCCGCTCCGAGGTGTCGCGCACCTTCGGATCGACCGTGCTCAGGAGGTCTTCGTCGTCGAAGGACAGGAAGAAGCCGTAGAGAAAGAAGCCGTCGAGGTAGCGGAAGAGCACGGCGACGTCGTCCGTCTCTACCGACGCGAGGCTCGTCTGGTGGGCCTCGGTCGAGTGCCAGCGGGCGGGGCTGAGCTTCTCGAGCAGCGGGAGCAGCGGCCGGAGCAGCTTCTGCAGGACCAGGGAGGGGTACAGCATGAGGAAGAGCTGCATCCCCGAGCCGAACCCCTCGGCGGAGAGGAAGCGCTGGAGGAAGGTCGTTCCGGTGCGCGGGTTGCCGACCAGTACCAGTGGGCGGACCACCTTGGTGCGGGAGAGACGGGGGAAGAAGAGGTGATCGAGCCCCATCGCCGCCCACACCAAGAGCCGAACGTTCGCGAACAGCAAGGCCAGGAAGAGCGGGATGACGTGCAGACCGTGGGCGCGACGGAGGACGCGATAGACGCGCCCCATGCGAGAGAGCAGGCTGTTCATGGTCTTCTCCGAGCGTCGCAGACGGGACCGTCAGGGCAACGGGCGCAGCACACTGCGACGTCGTCACCGCACCATTCTCGCGCAGCTGCACGCTCGAACCGGGCCCGCGCGGCGGAGCGTGCGCGGAGGGACGGGACCGCCCGTCACCGCCGGGCGTATTAGAGCCCAGGCTGCGGGGCGTTGCCAGCGAAAACCCGGCGACCTTCCCTCACCCCGGGAGTCCGAGGCGCCGCAGGCGCTCCGCGAGCCGGGCGGTGGCCTCGGCGCGGACCTCACCGTAGCCGAGCTCGAGCACGCTCCGACCGAAGTCGCCGCGCCGTCCGAGGAAGCGGCCGCGCAGCATCATCGCCTCGATAGCGGGCGCGACGTCGCCCATCACCAGCGCACGGAGCGGATCGAGCGCCGGCCAGAGTGCGGGGTGGTCGGGGTCGAGCACGAGGAGGTTGGCGAGGCGACCGGGCTCGAGCGCGCCGCAGGGGAGCGCGGGGTGGAGTCGCCCCGGCACCGACCAGACCGTGGCGAGGAGCGCCGCGGGGTCCCGGAGCGGCGCCCAGGCGTCGAAGGCGGCCTGGCGCGCGGCGTCGAGGGCGGTGGCCGCCGCGGGCGTGCCCGCCCCCACCGCGAAGCGGTCGGCGGCGTCGGAGAAGGTCGCCGCCGCGAGCCCCATGCCGGACACCAAGCGGAGCTCCTTCTGCACGTTCATGGAGTCGTTGCTCGCCGCGCAGTCGGTGGCCACGCACCACGGGAGGCCCGCGCGGGCGAAGCGCGCGACGGCGGCGGGGAAGCAGAACTGTACCTGCGAGTAGGGGCAGAACCCGAGCGTGTGCCGGGCGGGATCGAGGCGGGCGAGATCGGCGTCGGTGACAAAGATGCCGTGGACCAGGAGCAGGCGACCGGCGCGCTCCAGGATCCCCTCCTGCGCGAGCCAGCCGAGCGGTGTCGTGCCGTGGCGCGCGAGGGACCGCGCGGTTTCCTCGAGGGACTGCGCGACGTGGGCGTGAAGGGGTAGGTCGCGCGCGATGGCGAGGTCGACGGCGGCGCGCCAGAGTTCGGCGGACACCGTGTCGGTCGCGTGGGGGCCGAGGGCGGCCACCACGCCGGCGGCGCGGAGCTCGGCGCTCTCGTCGATGGCGACGGTGGCCTCGAGGGCAGCGCGATGCCCGAGGCGTCCGGGCCCGGCGAGGTCCTGGAGCGTGGGCGCGACCACACCCGTGAGGCCGACGTCCGCGAGCGCCGCCGCGACCGCCTCCCCCTGGTAGTAGTGGTCGAAGACCGTTCCGACCCCGGCCAGCAGGCTCTCGAAGGCGCCCAGCCGCGTGAAGGCGCGGACCTCGTCCGCGGTGAGATCCTGCTCGAGGCGGAAGAAGAGATCCTCGACGACGTTGCCCCGGAGCGCGGCGAGGCCGGCGGCGCCGCGGAAGGCTGCCATCGCGAGGTGAGTGTGCCCGTTGACGAACGTCGGCGTCACCAGGTGGCGGCCGAGGTCGACCGTAGCGTCGGCGCCCGCCCCCGGCATCGCGGCGGGCGCGCCCTCGTCCACGGCCACGATCCGGCCGTCGGCGAGGGTGAGGGTCGCGGCGGCCACGCGCAGCGGCTCGGTGAGCCCGCCGAGGACGCAGCGCTCCGCGCGGAGGTACCTCGGGGCATCGGCAGAGCTCACGGCCCGGGGAGTCTAGCGAGCGCCCGCCCCCGGGGGTAGGTCGGGGGTGCGCCCCGTCGTCGCGGGGGACCCGCCAGGACGAGAAGCTACCGAGGCGGCGTCGTCGAGGGTAACGTCCGGCACGGAATGACCCCCGCCCCCCCACGCGGCGCGCGCCGGTTCGGCGTCAACCTGGCCTTCGCGGTCGCGCTGGTCGGCACGGTCATCGTGGCGGAGCGGTGGCACGCGGCCGCCCTTCGCCCCCGTGCCCCCCCGGCGCCCGCGTCCGTCCGCCTCCCCGCGGTGGCGCCGTCGCTAGAGGTGGCCGTGGCAAGCGCGGCGGCCGTGGCCGGCGTGGCCGCGCCGCCCGCGAGCGCCAGCTCGGCGCCGCTCGTCCCCGATCCGGAGTGGACCCCCGAGGACGACGCGATGGAGGAAAACCTCGAGGATCAGCGGGCGGCGATGTGGCGCAAGCTCGAGAAGTTCCGAGGGCTCACCGGCGAGCAGACGGCGCGGATGCGGGCGATCGTCGAGAACGAGCGCTGGTTCGGCCAGGGCAACCCGGAGCCGACCCAGCACCCGATGACGCGCGCCGAGTGCCGCGCGATCCGTGCGCGAGCGCCGCGGCTCGTCCCCGAGGACCGCGTGCGCTGCGGCGCCCGGTACATGGTGCCCCTCTTCGATCCCGGGCGGGGCCAGGCGGTCGACGACGCCACGGTGTGCATCGACCAGTTCGAGTTCCCGAACCTCCCCTGCGAGTACCCGACGACCTGGGTCCGCGCCCAGGTGGCGCAACAGCTCTGCGCCGCGGAGGGCAAGCGCCTCTGCGACGCGCACGAGTGGGAGGGCGCGTGCGCCGGCGCCTTGCTCCCCGCCGAGGCCGAGTACGCTTGGGGGCTGCGCGTCGGCGAGGAGATGGAGCAGCGGCGGATCGCGCTCGAGCACGATCACAATCAGAAGCGCGAGGTCCGCTGGGCCTACGGCGCGGAGAAGGACCACGCACAGTGCGCCACGGGGAGTCGCAAGAGCGATGGCTGCGTGACCCCGACCTGGGAGAAGTGCGGCACCAACACCTACCCCGCCGGCGCCTTTCCGGGCTGCGTCAGCCCCTTCGGGGCCTACGATCTGCACGGCAACGCGGCCGAGCACATGAACCTCCCCATGCAGCCGTGCGAGCTCGCGAGGTACGGCGAACCGCTCGGGCAGACGGAGATGAAGGGCAGCTGGTTCATCTTCCAGGCCTACGAGGCGCACATCGATGACTGTCGCTGGCGAGCGCCCGACTGGCATGGGGGCCGCGTCCTCTCCCCGAGCAGCCACATGAACTACCACCTCGGGTTCCGCTGCTGCCGGGACCTCGGTCCGGTGATGCGCCCGGAATCGGACGCGTGCCGGCCCGAGCTCACCCGTGAACGGCGGCGAGAGGCGCCCGCGCCCGCGAGCTCCGCGTCGGCGGCCGCGTCCGGCAGCGCACCGCCGGCGGCGACGGTCACCGGCCTCCACGACGACGGGGCGCCACCGGGCCCCGAGGGGGTAGGGTCGGGTGCGGACGCGGGCGCGGGCGCGCCGCTCCCCACCGGTGGGGCCGCCGCTGCCGGCACGGAGGGGACGCCGGCGGTGCCTTCCGCCGCCGCGCCCGAATGAGCGCCCGTGGTCGAGCTCGGCACCAAGCGTCGCGTCCGGTTGCCGGCGGATCCCCCGCCTGCGCCGCGGGTGCGCCGGGGGCGCTCCCCACTCCTGCTCGGCGGGCTCCTGCTGTGGGCGCTAGCGGTGGCGGTGGGAGCGCTGGTGACCACCCCGCCGGCCCGGCGCGCCGACTGGTGGGCGTGGGGTGTCGCGCGAGGCGCCGCCCTGGTGCGTCGGGTTTCGCGGTGCTGGGGCGCGACGAGCGCGACTGGGCGTCCCGAGTCGGCGACGACGTCGGCGGCGCTCGCGGCGGACGCCCGTCCTGGTGCCTCGGGTCTTGCGGGCTGGCCGCGGGCGCCGCTCCCCCTGGCGGCGCGCTCGATCGCGGGTCGCGGGGGCGCGGGCGCTGGTGCCCGTCCGAGCTCGGGAGCGGCGGGGAGCGGTCCGGGGGCGCGGCGCGAGCTGCCGACCTGCGAGGCCGCGCTCCGGGCGCTCCGCGATCGAGCCATGGCGGAGGGTGACGCCGGGCTGAGGGTGACGGTCGACGCCCACCGCGAGGCGCTCGCGCAGGGCTCGTACCTGCTCGACTGCGAGGGGGCCTACGACGCGGCGTTGTCGATCTGCGTCGCCGTTAGTGACGGTCGGGTGATGGGGGTGTCCGCGCGCGCAGAGCCGCCACAGCCCGAGATCGAGCGCTGCCTGCGGCGCGTCGTCGCCGCGTTGAAGCTCGAGCCAGGGCTTGGCTTCGACGTCACCGAGGTTTCCTTCGCCGGGCGATAGCCGCGGATCCTGGCAGGGTCGGGCGTCCGCGCTCACTCCTCGGCGAGGCGCTTGCGGGCGGCGGCGACCATCCGGCGCTCGACCTCGCTGGCGTTGAAGCCGACCATCGTCTGCCCGTCGATCACGATCGTGGGCACGCCGCCGCGCGGGTTGAGCTGGCGGAGCTCGCGGGCCGCACTGAGGTCGAGCTCAACGTCGAGTCCCTCGTAGGGGATCTTGCGCTGGGTGAGCCAGGCGCGGGCGTGTCGGCAATGGGGGCACCAGGTGGTGAAGTACACGGTGACGGGCACCTCGCGCATGGCCTGGGCGAGCGCTGGATCTGCCGTGTCGGTGCCGCGCGGGTCGAGGTTGTCGAGCGCTCGTTCCTCCGGCGTCGCCGGATCGGCCAGCGCCTCGGCGGCGTGGCGCTCGGCGTGCGGCGCGTCGATGGGAGCGAAGGGGCCGAGGCCGAAGAGCGCTCGGATCCCGACGTAGGCGGCGAGCGCGAGTCCGACGAGCGCGAGCACGAGGGCGTTGGGACCGACCCAGGAGCTCTCCGTGAGCGCGGCGGTCACCGGGCTCGGCGCCGCGCCCGGCCGCGGCTGGCCTCGCCGGCAGAGCACACAGGTGCCGTCGGGTCCGGCGGCGAGTCCGTGCTCCGGGCAGCGCATCCGTCGATCGTACCTCGCCTCGGGCGCGCCGACTCGTCTCGCGGCCCGCGCGGGGCGGTCGGGGCTTGTCCCCGTCGGCGACCGGGCCCCGGATCAGGGTTGGGGGGGC
Organism: uncultured Polyangiaceae bacterium; assembly: GCA_964480725.1. GTDB lineage: Bacteria > Myxococcota_A > Polyangia > Polyangiales > Polyangiaceae > JAFGBI01. Next base: position 13,052 of record CAYZQO010000088.1, read on the forward strand.
GGCGGGAACGGTGGGCGCGCGGGCCGAGGGGCGCCGGAGGCGACGGGCCGTGCCGGACGCGGGCCCGCGACGGTGAGCTTGACGGCCTTTTGCGGCTCCAGCGGATCGTTGCTCACTAGCAGGAGCTGGCCGGTGAGGCTCGTCTTCCGATCGGCGGGCGCGGTCGTGGTGATGCGGACCTCCTGCTCGCCCTTGGCGTTCGGTCCCAACTTCGTGGCCTGGAACGGGCCCTCGACGACGCGAGCGGCGGTGAGCTTGAAGTCGGGGCGCGTGCTCTTGATCTGGATGGTGCGCTCCGCCAACGTCGGACGCGACGGGTCGAGGTAGACCTGCTGCGGCGTGGTGAGGTTGCCCCGGACCAGCAGGCTGTATCTGAGCTCGAGGTTGGGGAGCTCAGCGAGACCGGTGGCGATCTTCACCGCCCCGTGCTTGCTCCCGATCTCCCGGCTCGTGAGCTTGACGCGCAGGCCGCGCTGGACGCCGCCGTCCAGCGGTCGCTCCAGCGGCTCGACCTCGATCCCTTGCAGCGACGCCCGGTCGATCTCGAGCTTGGCGCCCGCCACCAGCTTCCCGACGAGCCACGCCTCGATCGTCGGCGACTCGCCGTGGTTGGCCTGGAGCCGCACCTGCGGCGGCTCGAAGGCCAGCAGCGCCTCGACCTCCGCGGTGAACGCGAGCTCCGTAGACTGGCTGTCGGGGTCGTTGGAGTTCACCCGGATGGTCTTGCGGTTCTTGCCCAGGCGACCGCGGGTATCGAAGGCCACCTCGATGCGGGTGCTGCCGCCGGGAGCCACGACCTTCTCCGCGAGGACGGCCGCCGTGCAGCCGCAGGACGGCCGCACGGTCCCAATCTCGAGCGGTTGCCCGCCCGTGTTCTTGACGACGAAGACGTGCGTGAGCCGCTGCCCCTCCGTCACCTTGCCAAAATCGTGACTCGGCGGCTCGAGGACGAGGTTTGGCGGCGCGGCGGACGCCGCCGCCTCGGTCCCTCCACCGCGCTCGCTGGAGCGACGGCAGGCGACCAGAGAGCTGACCAGGGTGAGGCCAATGAGCAGCAGCGCCGTGCGCAGGTGACGGGGTGACATCGACCGCGCACTCTGTCGCGGCACGCCGCCGCCCACAAGGTTCCCGTTGGCGAGGCCGTAATCGCGCGGCGCCCGGGCATGGCCGCCCCGGGGGCGGGGCCTCCGGGCCACGCGCTCCCGGACCCCTCAGGGGCACGCGGCTCACCCCGCGGTGCCAAGGAGTTGGTGGAGCGCCACGCCGATGACCGTCGCGTAGACGAGCCCGAGCGCGATGGGGGTGAGCAGGATGAGCAGGGAGAGCACGATACCGGCGGCCACGATGAGATAGTCGGTTCGGGTGGGCGCCCCCCCAGCCCCGCGTCGATGCCGCTCTATCAGCGCGAGGTTGAGCCGGTTGGCGCGGAAGAGGACATCGAAGACGTCGCCGACCATCGGGACAACGCCGACCATGAGGTCGACGGCGATGTTGAGCAGCATCCTCCCGAGGATCACGGTCGGGACTCGTTCGCGCAGGGCGAGCAGGAGCAGCGCGATCGATCCGGTCCCGGTGACCGCGTCGCCGACCCCCGGCACCAGCAGGCCGAGGACGCCGTCGAGGCCGACGCCGAATCGGGTGCCCGGCACGTGCAGCACGTCGTCGAGCAGGCGGGTGACGCGCTCGGCCCAAGGGGGCAGGAGCGGGCCGAGTGCGGCCGCCGCGCGATGCGCCAGGGGTGGCCCAGCATCCGGCGCCGGTGGCGAAGGTGACCGGGTGCTCGTGGCGGTCTCGGGCGGTGGCACAGGAAGAGGATATCGCAGGTCACGCTCCGGGAGGGGCGTGCGACAATGGGGTGTGACTCGGCTCCGTGTCCATCGGCCCCTCCGCGTGCTCGGCGCGCTCGCCCTGCTCGGCCTCGGGTCGGGGCTGTCCCGGGCCGAGAGCCCTGCGGTCCCCCCCCCTCCAGCGCCGTCGGCGCTGGGGATCGGCGCTCACCCGCGAGCGGGGGCGCCGGCGGCTCCCGCTTGGAGCGCGGCCTACCCCAGCATCACGAGCGAGGTGGGCAGCGGTGCACCGCTCACCATCGAGGTGCTCGTCCCCCTCTGCAACAATGCCCAGATCTGGTGCGGCGCGGACTATGCCGGGCGACCCGGCACGCCGCGCACCAACCTCTACTGGGGTGCGATCTTCGGGGCGCGCACGCTCTTCGACCGAACCGACTCCGGCTGGGCGAGGGTCGCGCTCGAGCCGCACCCCGGTCCGCTGCTGGAGCGGGCGGTGTACCAGCGGGAGGTCCCCGGCGAGCCCTGGGGACTCCCCGCGGGGGCCACCGTGGAGGTGCTGGTCGTTCTCGAGGCGATCCACGGGGATCACATCGACGACGCGGTCGATTGGCTCTACCGGCGGAGCGCTCGCGGCGCGTGGACAACCGTGCCGGGAGCGGAGGGGCCGCGGCGCGTGCGCGTCCACGCCGTGGGCTACGCGGGACACAACCGTGTCATGGACGGGATCCCGTTCCCGCCGCGCCTGGATCCGCTCGCGCCCGGCGACGCGCCGGTGCCCGCCTTCGTGCTGGCGTGCAGCTCCGACCGCTACTTCTCCGCGGCGCTGCGGCAGGTCGGGGTGGAGCCGCTGATCACGACCCGGACGCTGATGGCCCCGGAGGGTTACGTGGTGGACGCGGTCGTCCGGGGGCTGGCGGCCAACGAGCCGCTGGCGGCGATGCGCCAGCGGGTGGTCAGGACCTACGCGCGCTGGCAGCGGCTGTCGATGGCTGCCGCTGGCGAGGTCTTCGCTCCCCGCTGAGCGGAGCGGGCGCCGCTGGTCCGGGGGAGATCCCGACCGGTCGGGGATTTGGCCCAAGGCGGACGAGCCTGATAGCGCGGCGGGGCGGTGTCGATCCCCGCGCGAGCAACCCCAGCGAGACCCGGCCTCCGACCACGCGCCGGGCGTCTCCTCCTCTGCGGCGTCGCGGGTGGGCTCGCCGCGGCCTTCGCGGGCGCGTCGGCCCGAACCGCCGTCGCCGATCCCGGGCGGCAGCTCCCGGCGCGCTTCTCCCGCTCCCCGTATTCGCTGATGTCGCTGTCCGTCGGGGCACCGAACGACGGCTGGCAGGTCCGGCCGCGGCAGTTGCTCGCCCGACCCTCGCTCCTCGTCAAGCCGAACAGCCGCACCAACGCCTTCGGGCATCCCGCGCTGGTCTTCATGCTGGAGCGGAGCGCGGACCGCATCGCCCAACGGTTCCCGGGGTCGGTCCTCCTCGTCGGCGACCTCAGCGCCGAGCCGGGCGGCCCCCTCTCGGGGCATCGGTCCCACCAGAGCGGTCGCGACGCGGACGTGGGCTTCTACGTGCGGGACTGGCGCGGGCGCACGTTCCAGCCCGGACACTTCGTCGCCTTCGGCGCGGATGGAAAGGCGAGCCATCACGACGGGCTGGTCTTCGACGACGAACGGAATTTCGCCCTGCTTGCGTCCTTCGTCGAGGACCCGCGCGCGCGGGTCACGGCCGTGTTCGTCGCGCGCTGGCTGCGACAGCGGCTGCTCGCTCACGGTTTCGCGTGCGGCGCGGATCGCGCGCTGGTGGATCGGCTCGGGGGCCTGCTCTCACAGCCCCCCGGTGCCTGCCCGCACGACGACCACTTCCACGTGCGGATCGCCTGCCCGGAGCGCCAGACCGCGGTCTGCGAAGAGGCCCCACGCTGAGGACGCCCGACCCGGCCTCGTGATCCCGGTGACCGAGCGGAACCCATTCGGGCCGCCCGGACGATAGGCCTGGAGTCGCCAGATCCTCTCCGCCCTGTGCCACCGCGTCCGCCGCCGGAACTCCGACTGGGGAAGGGGAGGTCCCGGAACGGTCGATCGTAGAATGGGCTCGGGTGATCGCTCGTCGATCGCCCGAAGTCGAACCGCCCGTCGGCCTGCGGCCGGGTCATCGGCGCGGTCGCCGAGCGCTCACCTTCCCGCCAGGCGGGGGATTGGGCGTCCGGTCCCCTCGGGGAAAATTGCCCTTGGGTGGATCTGGTCGGTCGAGTAAAAGCGCGGATCGGTCGTGAAACGGGCCCCCAGGGCCCCCACCCCGGCATGCTGGGGTGCTCACCGGATGACGAGATAAGGAGCGGGATAGATGAACGGCTTTAGGTTCGGAGCGGTTGCGGTCGTGGTGGGGATGTTCGGGCTCGCCGGCTGCGTGGTCGACGGTGACACCTTGGACGACCTCCTGAACGACGAGAATGGCGGCGAGTCGTCGGACGACGACGATGACGGCGACGCTGGTAAGGACGGCGGCGGCGACGAGGGCGGCGCGGGCAACGTGGGCGGCGGCGACCAGGGCGGCAGCGCCACGGCTTCGGGCGGCGCAGGCAACGCGGGCGGTCCCGCGGCGGCGGGCGCGGCCCCGACCGAGACGGGCGGCGCCGAGGCGGGTGGAGCGGCGGGCGCGGCCGCCGCGACCGGCGGCATCGAGACGACGGGTGGTGCCGCGACCGCGGGCGCTCCGGTCGTCGAGGGCGGTGCGGCTGGTGCTCCGGTGGCGGCCGCGGGCGCACCGGTGGCGGCGGGCGGTGCCGTGCCCATGGCGGGCGCGCCCCAGGGCGGTGCGGAGGAGACGGGCACCGGCGAGATCGACGTGGGCGAGGTCTGCACGGTCACGGAGGAGTGCAAGCCCGGGTCGCTCTGCTTCGAGGGTGTCTGCGTGCAGACCGGCAGCATCCGGATCAGCTTGGCCTGGGACGCGGTCATCGACCTCGATCTGCACGTCCAGACCCCGGCGGGCACCGAGATCTACTACAGCCACAAGGTGGCCGACGGCGGCGAGCTCGACGTTGATGACTGCGTGGGCCTCTCCTGTCTCGACAACGAGGGGACCCACGTGGAGAACATCTTCTTCGAGTCGGCCACGCCGGGCGATTACGCCGTCTGGGTGCGCAACTACAACGCGGGTGGCGACCCCGATCCCATCCCCTACACGATCACCGTCATGGTGAACGGCTCGCTCCACTGGCTGGGCGAGGGAGCCGTCGTCGAGTACGCGAGCAGCGAGCCCTACACGTTCACGTACTGAGTCGTCCGTGGGAGTGAGCCCTTTCATGGCTCCGGCGAGGCTCGAGGGCTAGTCCCTCGGGCCTCTTGCCGTCTTGGGGTCCGCGCCGGCTCGCGGCGCACAGGCGCCGAGCAGCAAGGCGACGGCCCCGAGGATCGCGCAGCCCACGGGAACGGATCTCAGCGGCGTCCTCGCCGCGCGGCGCGCGACGTCGGCCCCACGCACCACGCCACCGAGCACGAGACCGAGGATCCCGGTAGACTGGAGGAGGCCGGCGCGCTTGCTCGACGATCCGGGAAAGACGACAATCGCCCAGCTTTTCCCGGACGCGTCGTTCCGGTTGCGCCCGCGAGGTTCGTCGACTGCATGACTTCCCACCGTGCCATCCCGCCCGTCACGGAGAGCTACCACTCGCACCACTCGCCCTTTGGGGCGTTCGCTACCTTCACACTGGGGCTCTTGGGTTCGCAAGGGGGCTTCGGTCATGCGCTCCGCGGTCCGGCGCGGCAGAACGTCTACGTCGGCTTCCGCGCGGGACGTTCGGGCGAATGGCGCCTGCTGCCCTTCGTCGAGTCGCCGGGTTCTGGCGAGAGCGTCTTCGCCGGTGAGGAGGCCACCCTGCGGCCGCCGAGCGGCTATCGCCCGCTGTCGGCGGGGGAGTTCGAGCGGCAGCTCGGCTGGGCGAGCGACACCTGGCGGGCGCACGGCTCCCGCTTCGGGTTCGCGCTCCTGACTCCGTTCGGTCCCGTCCCCGATCCGGCCCGGATGAAGGCGGACGAGGCTCGTCTGGCGCTATCGCCGCACCTCAACGGCTGGATCGAGTACGACAACCGGGACGGCACCGAGCCCGTCCAGCTCATCTTCGGCGTGGGGGACGCGGACTGGGTGCCCCGTCCGCTCCAGGACGCCGACCCCACCCTCTGCGGCTTCGCGCTGGGCACCCGCTTCGCCTACGCGACGCTGCCGCGGGCTGACATCGAGCCGCGCCAGGGCAGCGACGCCCTCGCTCCCAAGCACCGCGACTACCGGGGGCTGAGCGTCATCGGCGCCGAGACGGCCCTCGTCTTCACCGTTCCCGCCGGGGCGCGACGCCGCTTCCCGCTGGTCCTCGCCTTCTACGAGCAGGGCCGCGTCACCAGCGGCATCCCGGCGCGCTACGCCTACACCCGGTACTTCGACACGGTGGAGGAGGTGGTTCACCACGGCCTCGACGCCCGCTCGCACTACGAGAAGCTGGCCGCGCGTCGAGATCGGGAGCTCGAGCGCTCCAAGCTCGATGCGGACCAGCGTTTCCTGGTCGCGCAGGCGACCCACAGCTACTTCGGCAGCACGCAGTTGCTCTGGGACGGAAAGCGCCCGATCTGGGTGGTCAACGAGGGCGAGTACCGGATGATGAACACCTTCGATCTCGCGATCGATCAGATGTTCTTCGAGCTTCGCTGGTTCCCGTGGGCGGTCCGCAACATTCTCGATCTCTACGTGGCGCGCTACTCGTACACCGATCGCCTCCAGGTTGGTAACGGCCGGTCGGCGCCTGGCGGCATCGCGTTCACCCACGACATGGGTGTCTGCAACGCCTTCACGCCCCTGGGGCACTCCTCCTACGAGTGCGACCATCTTAGCGGCTGTCTCAGTCACATGACCATGGAGCAGCTCCTCAACTGGGTGCTGTGCGCCGTGACCTACGCTTCGCACACCGATGACCTTGCCTGGCTGCGCAAGCGCGCGGACACGTTGCTCGCCTGCGCTGAGAGCCTGCGCCGGCGCGACGATCCCGATCCGCGTCGCCGCAACGGCGTGCTCGGCCACGACACCCTCCGGGGCGGCGCCGACGCCGCCGAGATCACGACCTACGACAGCCTGGACGTCTCGCTCGGTCAGGCCCGCAACAACTGCTACTTGGCGGTGAAGACGCTGGGGGCGTGGATCTTGCTCGAGCACGCCTTCGCCCGGCTCGGGCGCACCGCGGACGCCACCGCGGCCGCCGCGACCGCCGACCTGCTCGCTGCCACCCTGGTCTCGCAGTTCGACCCGGACACGGAAACCTTCCCGGCAGTGTTCGAGGCGGGCAACGTCTCCCGGATCATCCCCGCCGTCGAGGGGTTCGCTTACCCGCTCTACCTCGGGCTCGACTGGGCGACCCGCCGCGGTGGCCGCTTCGGGTTGCTGCTCGATCTGCTTGAGCGGCACCTCCGACAGGTGCTCAAGCGCGGCGTCTGCCTCGACGCCACCAGCGGCGGCTGGAAGATGAGTAGCACCAGCACCAATACCTGGTTTAGCAAGATCGCGCTCTCGCAGCACGTGGTGCGGCAGCTGTTCCCGTCTGTCCTGAGCGCCGAAGGGCGCGCGGCCGACCGCGTGCACGCGCAGTGGCAGCGGACGCCCGGCTGCGGCAAGTACGCGATGTGCGATCAGATTCGCAGCGACACCGGCGTCGTGTGCGGGAGCCGCTACTACCCGCGTGGGGTCACCTCCGTCCTCTGGCTCGACGAGTGAGTCTGCCCGTGGCTCCGATCCCCCACCCCTCTTCAAGCCGACGATGACTGCTCCGCTGACGTTCTTCGAGAAGGCCGGCTACAGCGCCGGTGACGCGGCAGCGAACTTCGTCTTCATGGCGATGATCCTGTTCCAGCTCAACTTCTATACGGATGTCTTCGGTCTGAGCGCCGGGGCGGCTGCCGCGGTCCTGCTTTGGCCGCGCTTGTGGGACGCTGTGTTCGACCCGATCATGGGCGTGCTGGCGGATCGCACCCGCACGCGGTGGGGCAAGTTCCGACCCTGGATCCTGTGGACTGCGGGGCCCTGGGCGGTCGTGATGGTGCTCGCCTACTCCACCCCCGAGGGGTGGAGTGTGGGGATGCTGATCGCGTACGCGACCATCACCAACATGGCGTTGATGACCCTTTACTCGATGAACAACATGCCGTACTCGGCGCTCGGCGGCGTCATTACCGCCGATCTGCACGAGCGCGCCAAGCTCAACTCTTTCCGCTTCGTCTCGGCCAACATCGCGCAGTTCATCGTCGGGGGTTTCACGCTCCCGCTGGTCGCCAAGTTCTCGTTCGGCCACGACCGCCAGTACGGCTGGCAGGTCACGATGGTCCTCTGGGCTGTGCTCTGCTTCGTGCTCTTTCTCGTTACGTTCTTCACGACCCGCGAGCGCATCCAGCCGGCGAGCGAGGAGAAGTCCTCACCGGTCCAAGACTTCCGCGATCTGCTGAAGAACGCGCCATGGATCGTCATGTTCGTCATGACGTTCTTCCACTTCGGCATTCTGTCGTTCCGCGGCGGCGCGCTCTACAACTATTATCACCACTTCGCCGACAAGGCGGCGATGTTCGACGTGGTGGAGGCGCTCGGATTGACCACGCCAGCGCTGGCTGAGAAGGCCCCGCCGCTCGGCGGTGCGCTGGGGTTCTTCGACTTCATTGGCTACGTGGTGCACGGGGAGCGCGGCGATCTCACCGACTCGAACGTCGCCGACGTGTTCAACAGCATCATCAACATGCTCGGCACCGGCGTCACCATCCTGGTGATCCTGCTCTCGCCGTCGCTCGCCCAGCGCTTCGGCAAGAAGGCGGTGGCCGTGGTGGGTTTCGCGTTCTCGGCGCTCAACGCCTTCGCCTATTACCTGCTCGCCCCCGCCAACGCGGTGGGGATGATCGTGGTCACCATCCTCGGGGCGATACTCTACGCACCAACGATCCCGCTCGTGTGGGCCATCTTCGCCGACGTCGCCGACTACTCGGAGCTTCAGACCGGTCGCCGGTTCACCGGAATGGTATTCGCCACCATCGGTTTCGCGCTGAAGGCGGGGCTCGCGGTCGGCTCGGCGTCGTTCCTCTGGATCATGGCCGGGATCTTTGGCTACGACACCCGCCGCCCCGCGGCGCCCGAGGCGATCGCGGGGTACCAGGCCTGCACCAGCATCGTGGTCGGCCTGCTCTTCGCCATCTGCGCGGTGCTGCTCGTCGCGTACAAGCTCGACAAGCGCACCACGCTGGAGATGGCCGCCGAGCTCGCCGCCCGGCGCGCGAAGGCGGCACCCGCGTCGGCGTGATCGAGGCGGCGGTTCCCCCCGTCGCCGGAGCGGCTACGGGCGGGCGGCCGCGGTCGCGTCGTAGCGCCGCGCGGGGCTCACGGGCCACGGTGGGGGACGCCGCCGAACGACCCTCGAGCCCCGCGGGATCCGGTCAGCGCTGCTGGCGGCGCCGCGCGAGGGCCAGGCCGATGAGGGCGAGGACAGCCCAGGAACGGTTGGGGGTGGAGCGCTCTCCCGGGACGGCACAGCCGCAGCCCTTCTTGTCGTCGGAGTCTCCCGCATCGTCCGCGGAGGACCCGCCCGTGGTTCGGGTGCCGCCGATCGGCGTGGCGCCACCGGTGGCGCGGTATCCCCCGGTCGCGGCGACGCCGCCGGTCGTGGCGACGCCGCCGGTCGTGGCGACGCCACCGGTCGTGGCGACGCCACCGGTCGTGGCGACGCCGCCGGTCGTGGCGACGCCGCCGGTCGTGGCGACCCCGCCGGTCGTGGCGACGCCGCCGGTCGTAGCGACGCCGCCGGTCGCCGTCGCCCCAGCGGCGCCTCCCGTCGCGGCTGCGCCCGCGCTCCCGCCCGTCGGTGTCACCACCGCGCCGGCAGCGCCGCCGGTCGCTGCGGCGCCGGCAACGCCGCCGGTCGGCTCGATCAACGCGCCGGCAACACCCCCGGTCGGCGCCACCGCGCCGCCGGCGCCGCCCGTGAGAGACCCGCCGGTCGGCTCGGCACCGCCGGCGTTGGCACCCGCCGCGCCTCCGAGCGTGAAGCCGCCGATCCCGGGCCACCCCGCTGCGCCCGCCGCGCCTGCCGCGCCTGCCGCGCCTGCCGCGCCTGCCGCGCCTGCCGCGCCTGCCGCGCC
>CAYZQO010000089.1:0-5462 GCA_964480725.1 uncultured Polyangiaceae bacterium
GTCGGTTTCGTCACCGCTCGTCAGCCCGTCGGCGCAGGAGCCGCCGACCCCGCCGACCCCACCGCTCCCACCGAGTGCGCCACCCTCGCCACCCTCGCCGCTCTCACCACCCTCGCCGCTCTCGCCACCGGCACCATCGCGACCGCCCGTGCTCCCTCTCCGGGTACCCGGCCCTTGACGCCAGCGCGGTTTCAAGGCGAGAGAGGCCTCACGATGACCAAGGAACACCTCGAGGCTCTCCTCGCCACGGCCCGCGCCGAAAAGCACGACGACGGCTGGCACGAGCTTGCGACGGGGCGCCACCTGGCGCTCTACGCGGGCGTCGGCGGAGTTAGCCTGACGGTGAACCGCGTGACGGCGCTCCGCCTCGATGGACCGCTCCTCCACGCCCGCTCGCAGCGCGGCGAGGTCTTCGTCCTCTGCCTCACGGACGTCTTTGCCGGAGCCGTGGACGAGCCCGCAGAACAGGGACGAAAGGCGGGCTTCATTTGACCGCGGCCGGCGAGCGCTGCATCGCGATCACCGTCGCGAGCGCGCTCTACGGCCTCCCCGTGGACGAGGTCCAAGAGGTGATCGGGATGCGGCCGCTCACCCGCGTCTTCCACGCCCCCGAGGCTATCGCCGGGGTCACCAACCTCCGCGGCGACGTCCTCCCCGTCCTCGACCTCGGCCTGCTGCTCGGCGGGCCACCGCGGATCGATGGCGCCGGCGACGCGCGCATCGTGGTGGTCCGCGAGCGCTCCGGCGCGCGCCGCCGAGCTGGCCTCTGCGTCGCCGCGCTGCGCGGATTGCGCGAGTACCCGGCGCCAGGCCTTGACCCGGTGCCGCTCACGCTCTCGGAGGCCGCGCGCGCCTTCGTCCAAGGGATCATCCCGAGCCCCCCGCCCTGCGCCGTCTTGAGCGTGACGGCCCTGCTCGACGCCCCGACGATCGCGCCGATGGCCGCCGCCGAGCCGCGCGCGTGAGCACGCCGGCTCCGGCGCCAGCGGCATCAGCCCAGCCCGGCCCGCTCGACGCGGCCGTCCACCAAGCGATAGCGCTCCCCGGTCACCGGACAACGCGCACGGCCCTCGGCGTCGAAGGCGAGCCGCTCACCCGCCTCGCTCACCCAGCCGACGACCCGCGCGGGGCTCCCCACCACCAGCGCGTGGGGGACCACGTCGCGCGTCACCACGGCCCCGGCGCCGACGAAGGCGCGCTCCCCCACGCTGATCCCGCAGAGCACGGTCGCGTTGGCGCCGATGGTCGCCCCCCGCCGTACAACGGTGGTGAGGTACGGACCCCGGTGCGGCCTCATGACGCGGGGGTTTTTCACGTTGGTGAACACGACGCCCGGGCCGACGAACACGTCGTCCTCGAGCGACACCCCGGCGAAGACGCTGACGTGGTTCTGCACCCGCACTCGGTCCCCGAGGTGGGCGGCGGCGGCCACAAAGCAGCCCTGCCCTAGGCTCACCCCGGCCCCGATCCTCGCCCCGCTCATGACGTGGCAGAAGCGCCAGATCCGCGTACCGGGACCGATCTCGACGGGCCGCTCGACGTCCGCCGTCGGGTGCGCGAGGACGCCGGGGAGCACCTCGACGAGCGCGCTTGGCGCGGCCACCTCAGTCACGACTCCGCCGCGCTCCCGTCGCCCAACAGCCGCGAGACGGCGAGCATCCCGCCCCCCATCAGGAGCACCCCCAAGAGGTCGGCGACGAGATCCCCGAGCTCCGGCGTCCGATCCGGCGTGAACCCCTGCATCACCTCGAGGATCACCCCGATCCCCATCGCCATGGCGCCGCCAACCAGCAGGTGAAAGGTGAGTCCCCGGCGCGCGGCGAAGAACCGCACTGCCCTCGCCGCCAGTAGCGTCATTACCGCGAAGGCGACCAGGTGAACCGTCTTGTCGTCCAGCTCGGGCCCCGGCGAGTCCCCCTGGGGCGCGACCCCCATGACGAGCACGGCCGCCACGTAGGCCACCGCGGGCAGCACGTGGAGGAAGACGCCGGTCATTCGCCCGGCGCCAGCATCCTCGTGGTCTGGCTGAGCCATGGGGTGGGGTGGTGCCGGCGCCCTGGCGCGCGGGGGCCCTCCCGGAGAGCGGTTCACCCGATGAGCCCGCCGAGCGGGCTCGAGGCGCTGGCGTGCAGCCGCCGGGGCATCCGCCCGGCGCGGAACGCCTTGCGGCCGGCGATCACCGCGTCACGCATGGCCTCGGCCATCAGCACCGGCTCCTTCGCGTGAGCGATGGCCGTGTTCATCAGCACTCCGTCGCAGCCGAGCTCCATCGCCACCGCCGCGTCGCTCGCCGTGCCGACGCCGGCATCGACGATCACGGGCACCTTCGCCTGCTCGATGATGATCTGGAGGTTGTACGGGTTGCGGATGCCGAGGCCGGAACCGATCGGCGCCGCCAGCGGCATCACCGCCGCACAGCCGAGATCCTCGAGCTTCCGGCAGACGATGGGGTCGTCGATCACGTAGGGGAGCACGGTGAAGCCCTCCTTGACGAGGATCTTTGCCGCCTCGAGGGTCTGCTCGTTGTCCGGGTAGAGGGTCTTCGGATCCCCGATCACCTCGAGCTTGACGAGATCGGCGATCCCGAGCTCGCGCGCGAGCCGCAGGGTGCGCACCGCCTCCTCGGCGGTGAAGCAGCCGGCGGTGTTGGGCAGCACGGTGAAGCGCCCGCTTGTGACGAGCTCCATCATCGATCCGCTGCCCCGATCCTGGAGATCGACCCGCCGCAGGGCCACCGTGACCACCTCGGCCCCGGACGCCTCGATCGCGGCGCGCGTCTCCGCCACGTCCCGGTACTTCCCGGTTCCCACGAAGAGACGCGATTTGAACTCGCGCTTGCCGATCCGCAGGGTGTCGTCTTCCGTCATGGTGCGGCGCTCGTACCCCCGCTGCCCGCGCGGAGCAACGTGTCCAACGACCTGCCCTCGTTCCGTGGCCAGGGCCGCGCGAGAATCGGCCCCGCCCGCCGGCGGCTGCTTGGGTCGGCTCCCCGCCCTAACCCCTTGCCCAAGCCATTGATCGCCTTGGAAAACTCGAGCGACGCCTTGCCGCTGACCCGAGACGGGAGCGATGATGGGCTCGCCGGGGCGCGGCGGACGCGGGAGCGACTCGGTGGCGAGGGAAACCCGTTGAGGGAACAGGAGCCGACATCGGCGCTGCCGTCGCCGCAGCCGTGCGGTCCCCTGCCCGAGCGACCCCGTGCGGGCGGCGACGCCCGGCTCGAAACGGACTGGCGCGGTCCGCTCCTGCGCCTGATGCTGCGCGCGAGCGGTGCGGGGTGTCTCGTCGCGCCGTTGACTCCGTTCGCGGTCGCCGGGGTGTATCACGCAGAGTTCCTTGGCATCCAGGCAATCGGCGTAGCGCTGCTCGCCCTGTCCTACTCGCGCGTCGCGAACCATCGCGGGATCCACCTTGGGTTCGTCGTGGCCCTCTCGGCGGCAACGTTGCTGGTGATGCAGCGGTTCGCCTGGACGCCCACCGTCGTCGCCGGCCTGTCCTGCGTCATCGTCTCCGTCGGGCTGCTCATCGGCCGCCGCTGGGTCCACGTCGTCCCCGTCATCACTGCGCTCCTCCTGCTGCTCGGCGCGGCTGGCGTCCATGCCGGGCTCTTCTCGCAGCCGCTGACCGCAGAGGTCGATCCCCGGTTGGCGCTCCCGTGGCTCCGCTTCGGCGCGGTCTACGCGGTGCTGACCGGGGCCTCGGTCTGGACGCTGCGGGAGGCGGTGAGCGCCGCATCGCGGGCCGAGAAGGCCGCGCAGGCGGCGCTCCGCGAGGTCCGGACAAGCCTGACCTCGCTGGCCGACGCCAGCGAGCGGCGGCTCCGCGAGGAGCGCGCCCTGATCGACGCACAGAAGCTGCAGACCGTAGCCCGGCTCGGTGACGGCTTCGCGCACTTCGTCAACAACGCCCTGACGGTGGTGCGCTGCGCCTGCGAGGATCTGCGCCGTGACGCCACCCCCGGCACCCGCACGCAGGCCGCTCAGGCCATCCGCAAAGCCACCGCCGCCTGCGCCGCGAAGACGCGGGAATTGCTCGCCCTAACCCGCCCGCACGCGACGCCGAGCGAGCCGCTCGATCTCCGGGAGGCCGTTCGCGACTGTCTCCCGCGGCTGCGGGGCCGCCTGCGCACCAACCTCCGCTGCCACGACGAGCTCGGGCCGACCGGGGTGGTGCCCCTGTCCCCCTCCTGGGTCGAGCAGATGCTCTTGAACCTGGTGCTCAATGCGGAGCAGGCCATCGCGGCGAGCGGCACCATTGTCGTGACCACCGGCCGCACGACGCTGGAGCGTCCATCTCACACCACCTTCGATCGCCTCCCCGTCGGGCGCTACGCATCCCTCACCGTGCGCGACGACGGGCCCGGGATGGATCCCAACGTCGCCGCGCGCGCCTGCGACCCCTTCTTCACGACGCGCAGCCGCGCGGGACACGACGGGCTCGGCCTCACCCTGATCCACCGCATGGTGAGGCAGCTCGGTGGGTCCCTCGAGCTCAGCAGCGGAGGACCGGGCACCAGCGTCACCGTCCTCATCCCGGAGGGCGTTCCGGGCACCAAGTCCCCGGCGCCCTCAAGCTCCCCAGATCCCGGGATTTCCCCGACACCGTCGCCCGCAGGACCCGTCCCCGTGCTCCCGGAAACGGCCGCGCTCTCGGCCCCGGACACCTCGGTCGCGCCCCGTCCCGAGCGCCCGTCGGGGGACCCCCAGACGGGAGGCACCCCAGCCGCGAACGGCGATCGTTCCACGCCCAGCCACCCGGGGGCATCAGCCTCGATGGACCCCAGCGGCGACACGGAGGAGGACTGGCGGGTCAAGGCGCTCGCGAAGCTCCTGCGGTCGGCGACCATCGGCTGCGTCCTCGTCACTCTCGTCTTCGTCCCTTTCCCGCTCACGGGGCCGCTCACCCTCGCCAAGGTCGCGGCAATCCTCGCCTGCGTCGTGCTCGTCGTGGCCACGACCGCGCAACGGTGGTCCCACGCGGCGCGCCTGGCGACGCTCCTCCTGCTCCCCTTGGTGGGGGGTGGTCTGGTGGTGATCACGAACTCGTACCTCTCGTCCACCGCAGTCGGGGCGCTGTCCCTCTCGGCCTTCCTCGGCGCCATCTTCGGGAACCGCCGGGTCGCCGTAGCGTCCTTTGTGGGTGCACTGCTCCCGTTCGTCCTGGGAAGCTGGCTCTGGTCGCACGGGCTCGTCGCCCACCCGCTCGACTCGTACTCCGGCGACGCCGCCTGGAACTGGTTGAGGATGGCCGTGATGCTGCCCCCAGCCGTCACCGTCCTGGGGTTGATGGTGCTCGCCGTGTTCGACGTCGCGCAGGACCGCGTGGAGCGGCTGGTGCGGGCGCGCGAGCGCCTGGAGGAGACGCGCCAGCACCAACAGCGCGAGACGGACGCGCTGCTCCAGGTCGAGGCCGCCCGGGGCCGCACAGCCCGTTCGGAGGCGGTCGGGCGGCTCACCGGGACC
>CAYZQO010000089.1:5562-22956 GCA_964480725.1 uncultured Polyangiaceae bacterium
CCTCAACAACAGCCTGGTCGGCGTCCTGGGCTGGGCAGAGCTGCTCGCAGAGCCGAGCGCGACCGTGCGACGGACCGAGGCGATCGAGGGAATCGAGCAGTCGGCCGCCTACGCCGAGGCCCTGGTGCAGCAGCTTCGCTGTCAGATGGACGTCTCCCATCGCGGTCCGAGCCTGGACCTAGGCCGCGCGATCTCACGCAGCCGGCCGATGCTCGAGGCCGTCCTCGCGCGGCGCTCTGCCGCCCCGCACGAGCTCATGATCTCGGTCGAGGAGGGCTGCCACGTCGCCATCGACGAGCAGTCCCTGCGCCGGCTGCTCATCAACCTGGCCACCAACGCCCGTGACGCCATGGGCGACCAACCCGGTCGCTGCTCGCTGTCCGCACGCCGGACGGCGGTTGGGGCGACGCTGTCGGTGGCCGACACCGGGCGGGGCATGAGCTCCGAGACCCGTGCCCGGGCCTTTGAGGCGTTCTTCACCACCAAACCCCGGGAGAACACGGGGCTGGGGCTCCACTCGGTGGCCGAAATCGTGCGTGCCACGGACGGCACCATCGACGTGTCGACCCAGCCTGGCCGGGGAGCGACCTTCACGATCGTTTGGCCGCTCGCCACGCCCGGCACCGTGCCCCCGCCGCCGGTGTTCCCCACGCCAAGCCCCGACACCGCAGCGCGGATCCTGCTCGCCGAGGACGAGCCCCTCGTCCGCCAGCTGCTCGCACGGGGCTTGCGGGCCGCCGGCTACGACGTCGTCGAGGCGGCGGACGGCGACGTCGCGACGAGCCTCCTCGGTTCCCACGGGCCGTTCGACGCGCTCTGTGTCGACGCGGTGATGCCCGGCCGCCCCGCGCGGGAACTGCTCGACGCCTTCGCTGCCGCCTTCCCTGCCCGCCCGTTGCTCCTGATGTCCGGCTACCTCCCCGAGGACCTCTCGACCCACCTCGGCGATCGCACGGACGTGGTGCTCCTCCACAAGCCATTCTCTCCCACGCAGCTCTTGCAGTCCCTCGGGCGGCCGCCGGACAAATCCTCGAGCCAATTCAGCGAGCCTCCCCCGTGAAGGCCGTCACCCCACCGCCGAGATCCAGCGGGCGGCTCCCGAGCCCGCGCATCCGCGGCACCTCGCTGCGAGCGACCAGCAGCAGGCCGCCGGGCGCAAGCGCATGGGTGAGCGCCGCGACCAGCTGCGCGCCTCCTGCGTCACCAAAGTAGATGAGGACGTTCTTGCAAAGCACCATCTCGTACACGCCAGGCGGCAGACCGCGCGTCGCGTCGCGCTCGACAAAGCGCGTGCCCCGGCGGAGCACCTCGCCGATCCGCGCCACCGTGCCACCGCGCTCCAGCGCTCGCGCCGCGAGCTCGGCGGGCAGGACCCGTGTGTCGGCGGCGGGGTACTCCCCACGGCGCGCGGCCGCGACCGCCTCGGCGCTGCGGTCGATGCCCAGCACCGACCAGCCCCCGATACTGCCGGCGACGCGCGCCTCCTCCAGGATCATCGCCAACGTGTAGGCCTCCTCCCCCGTGGAGCACCCCACCGAAACGGCGCGGATCGTGGCCGGGTCCCGCCGAATTGCCCCCACCGCGTGTGGTTCACGGGGCCCGGCGACGCTCGCGGCCCGAGCCCGGAGCCATCGGCGGAGCGCCTCCCACTGCGCCGGGTCCCGGTAGAAACGGGTTTCGCCCACTCGCAGGGCGTCCGCGACAGCGGCGAGGGCTGTCGGATCCCCGGCGAGCAGACCCGGGACCGCCGTCGGCTCGCAGCCGCGAGCCTCGGCGAGGGTGGCGATGGCGCGCCCGAGACGGACGCCGATCCAGGGCGCCCAGCGGCCGTCGCGCGGCCCCACTCCGTGCTCCCGCTCCAGCAGCGCCATCACCGCGGCCAGCACCGGATCCGGGACGGGTGACACCCGTGGATGCTCGACCAGGAGGGGACCCACGGCAACCCACGCGGAATGCCTGGCCGCACGACCGGGAGGCGCGTTGTCCTCAGGCACGCACCGGTCGCGGTCCCCCGCGGCTCGCGCTAAAAGGCGGCAAGCTTCCTTGGCGTCACCCCTCCGCATCGCCGTCGTCGGGCTGGGCCGCTGGGGGCCAGCGCAGGTCCGTGCCTTCGCCGAGTTGCCCGGAGCCCGGGTCACCGCCGTCGCCGATCCGGACCCGGGGCGGCTCTGCGCGCACTGCCCGCAGGACGCGGCGCCCGTGGCGAGCCTCAGCGCCCTGCTCGGTCGCTCCGATGTCGACGCCGTCGTGCTCGCCACGCCGTCGGCAACGCACGCTCACCTCGCCGAGCGGGTGCTCGGGACGGGACGCCACGTGCTCATCGAGAAGCCCCTCGCCTTGGGCGTCGCGGAGGCGGAGCGCCTCGTACGCCTCGCCGCCGGACACCCCGAGGTCGCCGTGATGGCACACCTGCTCGAGCACCACGCCGCCATCGATGCCCTCGCCTCGCGCATCAACGACGACGCGATCGGGAACGTGATCCGCATCGAGGCGCGGCGCTTCGCGACCCGCGTCACCCGCGATGACCCTTGGTGGACGCTCGCGCCGCACGACCTCGGGATCTTCCTGCGCCTCGCGGGCGCCCCAATCCACCTCGGCTTGAGGCGAAGCGGGACGCGAGCGCGTGCGCAGGTGGCCTTCCCGCAGGGGGTCGAAGGCGAGATCGAGGTCGCCTTCAGCGCACCGCGGCGGGTGCGCGAGCTCCGCGTGGTGGGGACGCGCGGCACGGCCGTGCTCGACGACGCCCCCGGCGGCGCTCGCTTGAGGCTCGACTCGCCCGTGAACGGCGCCGCCCACCTGACGTTCGCGGCGGCGGAACTGCCCCTCGTCCGGCAGGCACGCGCCTTCGTCGCCGCCTGCCGCGGCGGGCCCGTCCCGCCGCGCTGCGCACTGGGGGATGGACTCGCCATCGTGCGCTGCCTTGCGGCGGCGGGCGAGGCCGTCCGCGGCGACGGGCCGGCGCTTCAGCTGCCGACGTCGGGCTCGTGATAGGCGAGGAACTCGCGGATCGCGACCAGCGCAGCTTCCTTGATCTCCGCGAACTCGACGCCCATCCCGGGCGCGACCTCGCCCTCGGACCTGCCCTCCCGTAGCCAAGCGACGCGCCCGACGCAGCGGAGCGGCTCCGCGCGGTTCGGAAGCACCAGGGTGAGTTCCACCGCGTCGCCGACCGCCGCGCGGTCCCCCCGGGTGACGACGAACACCCCGCCAACCGAGAGGTTCTCGGCCGCGGCCTCGACCTCGCCCTCCCTGCCCGGTAGCCCGATGGCGATGCGAACCCGGTGGCGCGGGTGAAGCCGCACCACGCCGTGGTTGCGTGGGCGCCGCGACGGTGGCCGCGAGGTGCCCCGCCGCGGGGGCTCTGTTTCCGGCGCATCCGCTCGCCTCACGCCCGTCTCGGCGACCTGCCCGTCGCGCTCACCCCCGCCCTCCATGGACCCCAATCCATCCTCCCGCGCCCCACCGGACGCAGCCAAAGCTTATCTGATCCGGGGTCGGGACGCCGCCCCCGATCCCGGCGGGAGCTCGATTCCCCCGCCCTCGCCGAGCCCCAGGCAGCGACGCTGCCTCCGCGACTATCCCCCCCGTCGCCCCCCGCCCCGAACCCGGCTCGGCCGTCGCGCCGCTGCGCGATCGCCGGCGGCGGCCGTCGCTCGCCCGGCGGAGCCGTCGTGCGAGCCCACCGGGACCAGGCAAGCGGGGCCATCTCCGATCAGATCCGCACGCCCGGCGCGGCGGAGCGCCTCCCGCGCCAGCGCCTGGTGCGCCGGGTCGTAGTAGAGCACGAGCGCCTTGAGGGCGCGCTTCTCCCTGAGATCCCGGACGACCGGCACCGGCTCGCCGGATCCGGGATCGATCCCCGTGTGGTACATCGCCGTCGCGGTGGCCATCGGCGTCGGGATGAATTCCTGGACCTGGCGCGGTCGGAGCCCCTGACGCTTGAGGTAGCTTGCAAGCGTTATGGTGTCCTCGACCGTCGAGCCCGGGTGCCCGACGACGAAGTAGGGGACCAGGTACTGTTCCCGGTTCGCCGCCGCGCTCGCGGCCGCGAACGCGCGAGCGAAGCGCTCCCAGCTCGCGCGATCCGGCTTGCGCATCAGGCGCAGGACCCGGGGGTCGACGTGCTCCGGGGCGATGGAGAGCTGACCGCCGGTGTGGTGCGCGGCCAGCTCCCGCACGAGCTCCGGGCAACGCTCCGCGAGGTCGTGGCGGATCCCCGACGCCACGAAGACGTGCCCCACCCCCGGCTCGGCGCGGATCCTACCCAGGAGCCGGACGAAGGGCCCCTGGTCGGTGTCGAGGTGGCGACAGGGCGCGGGGAAGAGGCACGACGGCCGCCGGCAGACGGCCTCGGCGGTCGGGCTCCGACAGCCGAGGCCATACATGTTGGCGGTGGGGCCGCCGACGTCGGTGATGGTCCCGTCGAACCCCTCGAGGCGCCGCAGCGTCCGCACCTCCCGGAGCACGCTCGCCGCTGAGCGGCTCTGCACTCGGCGCCCCTCGTGCGCGGTGATGCTGCAGAACGTGCAACCGCCGAAGCAACCGCGGGTCGTCACCAGCGAGTGCTTCACCGCCGCCAGCGCTGGGATCGGCGCTCCCGCGTAGGAGAAGTGCGGTCGCCGCGTGAACGGCAAGTCGTAGAGCTGGTCCATCTCCGCCTCGGCGAGGGGCAGCGCCGGGGGGTTGAGCAGGACCGCCTGGTCCCCGTGCGGCTGAAGCAGCGCCCGCCCGCTCGACGGGTGGAGCTCGCGCTCGAAGCGGCGGGTCATGCGCGCGAACTCGTTCTTGGATCCCTTGACCGCCTCGTAGCTCGGCAGCACCACCACGCCGTCCGCGCCGGGTCGAGTCACGGCCCGCTCGAGGTGGTGCGCCCACGCCGACGGGCGGTCGAGGACGTGGGCCGTGCCGCGCACGTCGCGGAGCTCGGCGACGGTGGCGCCGGCGGCGAGCCGCTCGGCCAGCTCCCAGGCGGGTCGCTCCCCCATCCCGAACACGAGCAGATCCGCCTTCGCGTCGAGGAGCACCGAGCGGCGCACCGCGTCTTGCCAGTAGTCATAATGGGCGATCCGCCGGAGCGAGGCCTCGATCCCCCCGAGCACGATCGGCAGGCCCGGGAAGGCGGCGCGACAGAGGTTGGCGTAGACGATGCTGGCCCGGTTCGGCCGGAGCCCTGGGCGCCCACCGGGGGAGTACTCGTCCCGGCTCCGGACCATCTTCTGGGCGGTCAGCTTGGCCAGCATCGAGTCGAGGTTGCCGGCGCTCACCCCGGCGAAGAGCCGCGGGCGCCCGAGCCGCGCGACGTCGTCCAGCCGGTCCCAGCGTGGCTGCGCGACGATCCCGACGCGAAGCCCCCGACCCTCGAGGAAGCGCGCCACCAACACGGGTCCGAACGCGGGGTGGTCGACGTAGGCGTCGCCGCTGACGATGAGCACGTCGATGGCGTCCCAACCGCGCGCCCGGAGCTCTGCCGGTGTGGTGGGCAGGAAGGCCCGGAGCTCGGCGGCTGGCGGGCTCAAACCTGCGCCGCGATGGTGGAACGTACCCGCTCGATCAGCGCATCGAGCTGACGCCGCCCGTATTCCTGGGGATCGATCGGGTCCGAGACGGTGACCCGCACCTTCACGCCCCGCTGCAGGCGGAGCTCCTTCGGCGGGAGCACGTGCCGGGTCCCGGAGATCGAGACGGGCAGGATCTCGGCCTCCGCGCCGAGGGCGAGGTGGAACCCGCCGCGCTTGAACTCGCCGAGCTCTCCCGTCTGGCTGCGCGTGCCCTCGGGGGCGATCCAGATGCTCAGGCCACTCTGCACGAGCTCCCGTGCCCGATCCATCGCCGCGATGGCCTGGCGGCGGTTGCTGCGATCCACCTCGATGATCTCCAGGGCGCGCATCGCGGTACCGAAGAACGGGATCCGGAAGAGCTCCGTCTTGGCCACCATCCGAATCGGCCGCCCCAGCGCCTGGAGGATGACCGGCACATCGAAGTGCGACTGGTGGTTGCTCATCACGATGTACGCGCGCGCGGGGTCAGCGCGCTCGAGCCCCACGACCTCGAGGTCGATCCCCGCACGGCGGACCAGGCGCCGCGACCAGGTGTCGATCCGCTCGTCGCAGACCGCCCGGGGCAGCTGCCGGAACATGCCGTCCACGACGTTCACGACGCTCGCCCGGAGCGTCTCGGCACCGATGAATCCCAGGGAGGCGACCGACACCGCGAGCGGACCAAACCACGCGCCCGGCGCCTTGCCAAGGGCGAGCCCCGGCCCGCCGACCGCGACCGCGCGTTCACGAGCCCCGGATCGGCCTGCCCCGGAGCGCCGGACGCCGATTGCCCTTCCCCGCCACAATCCCGCTCAATCCCCGCCTCCGCGGCCTCGGCACCGGGCTTGCTGCAGCCACGGTGGCCCCCGGATGTCCCAGCTCACCCGTTCCGTGCCCTCCACGCGCGCCGCCCGCTCCCCGGCGGCACGCGCCGGTGCGTGGGTCCTGCTCGCCGTCACCCTCGGGGTGGTGCTGGCCGTGGCCCGCCCACCGCCCGCCGCGGGGCCGGCGCCGCCCGTCCCGGCACCCTCCACCTCCCCGTCGGCGCCGGCCGTGTCACCGGACGAGCTCGAGCGGAGGCTGGACACCCTCGAGGCGGAACTCGGCCGCTGAACCTCGCGGGGTCGGTCACTCCCCTCGACCGCACCAGGGCGCGAGGCAGGTGTGCTCGTCCGCAGGACAGTCGAAGCCAGGGAGGCGCGCGCGCCGAACCACCGGGACCCCGCAACGCTCGAGCACGATCGCCGCGAGGTCAGGGTGCACGCCGAGCGGCGCCGTCACGCGGAGCTCGATCCCAGGGAAGCCGGGGGCCGCCTCCGCCACCAGGCGGGGCAGGTCCACGGTCGAGTGCCGGCCTCGACCGAGCAGATAGGGATGCACGATGACCTCGGTCGCGCCCGCGGCGACGCAGGCCGTGAGCCCCTCGGCCACCGTGGGCGAGACGAACTCCAGGTGCGCCGTCCGGACCAGGACATCACCCCCCGCCGCCCACGCCACGAGGCGTCCAACGCAGTCGAGCGCCGCATTCACCTCGGGGCGGCGGCTCCCATGATCCACGAGGAGGATCGCCGTCAACACCGGCGTAAGGCTACCGCACCGACCTGGGAGCACCACGTCAGAAGCCGACGGCGAGGCCGCCCTGCAGCCCGATCACCGGCGCGGCGGCGGGAAACGCGTACCCCATCCGAGCCTCCAGGTAGGGGCCGAAGCCCCCCGTGAACAGGATGCGCGTGCCGAGGCCACCCGCCGCGAAGCCGTTGCCCGCCCACCGCCAGGCATCCACGTTGGTCGGGTCGGTGAACCCGGGGAGCGTCTCGCCCATGTCCTGATTCGGCGAATCCTCGGGCGGCGGCGGACAGGCGCCGCCCCCGAGGGTTCCATCCGGACGCCGGCACTGATCCTGAGACTGCGTGAGCGGCACGGTCAGCTTCCCATCGACCTCCATCATGCCACCGGACAGGAACAGGTACGGCACGAGCGGGCTCTTCCCGATGCGCTTGGAGTACCCCAACCGCGCCTCGGCGTGAACCGGCATGAACTTGTGATCCACCGTCTGCGGCCCGCCGCCGAAGGCGAAGCCCACGCGCGCGCCGAGCGCGAGCCCCATCTGGAGCTGATACTCGTAACCGAGCATCACGCGCTGAGTCGCGAGGCCGAAGCCACCCTTGCCGATCGCGTTGCCGTTGCCAGGATCGGGGATCGCGCCGTACTCGATGTTACCGGCGAAGAGGCACAGGTAGTCACCGCCCCCATTGCAGATCTGCGGCGTCTTCGCGTAACCGAGGAGGTCCTGCTGAAAGCCCACGGAGATCCAGTGGTGCTTGACCTCTGCCTTCTCCTTGGGCTCCTCGCACAGGCCGTCGACGCACGTCAGCCCCGACGTGCAGTCCTCGTCGGTGTTGCAGTCCCCGCCGACGTCCTCGCCGCAGCCCGGCAACCCCGGCGGACAGGTCTCGTAGTCGCAGGCAGCGGGCGGCTCCTCGCCGGGCAGGGAGGGCGCCTCGCCGTCGATCTGCGACTTGATGGCGACCCGATGCGGCGTCTCCTTGTTCCCGGAGTACGCCACGACCTTGCCGTCCTGCACCCCCTCGACGAAGTACTTGAACTCGCCGGGCGTGCTGCCAACGTCCGTACAGCCGATGAGCACGCCGTAGCCCATGCCCACCTCGGGCACGGCCACCACCAGCCAGTCCCGCATCGTCGGGGGCAGGTACCGGACCCGGATCGAGTCGACGTCGGTACCGCTCACCAGCTCGACGTAGAGCGGCAGGGGCGTGAGGACGGCCTGCTCGGGGGGCGGGACGTGGAGCAGCGTGCCCGAGGAGGGGACCTCCACGTCCTCTTCCTGACCCCCCGCGATCGCCGCAATGTCCGCGGGCTCACCCGTCTCGCCCTCGCCCTCGGCGCCAACGCCGGTGACCGGCCCTGCCCCGGACTTCGCGTCGTTGAAGGCCTGGGTGACCGCGTCCGTCGCGAGATCCGGATCGAGCTCGATGGCGGGGTCCGCCGCGACCGCGAGCGCGAACTCCGCCTGCCCCTTGGCAGCGTCGTTCAGGCCGGCGATGTAGACGACCCCGAGGTCCCGGTGCAGCCGCGCCGCCACGGTGGGCGAGCAATCGTCCTCACCACAGAGCGCCAGCGCCTTCTCGAGCTTCTTGATGGCCCCCGGGAAGTCCATCGCGAGGTACTCGTTCATCAACGCCTCGTCGGCGAGCTTGGTCGCCGCCGCGTCCCTGGCCTGAGCGTGGGCCGCGGACCCGCTCAGGGAAATCGCGCCGGCGAGCGCGGCGACAAGGAAGGCACGACTGGTACGGAGCGTCACGGATCCTCCCGGGAAAGCCAGGCCCCGCACGGGGGCGATGGAGATTAGTCCTCAGGCGGGCCTCGGCGCAAACTCGCTTCTGGGCGCCCGGCGCCAAACCGACGCGTGAGGGCGGTAGCTCCCACCCTGCGCCGCCGCCTGGTTCTGCTACGCTGGAACCTTCGCCTTCGCGCCCAGGAGCGTCAAACCTCTCTTGGTTCCCCACCCTGGCCCTCCGGGTCCCGTCCGCGACCCCTCCCCTCGGCCCACCCTGGGGCTGCTGGTGGACTGGCTCGAGGACGACTACCAGAACGCCGTGCTCTGCGGGGTGCTCGACGCGGCGCGCGACCACGACGCCAACGTCGTCTGCTTCGCCGGCGGCGTCCTCGACTCACCGACGCGCTTCGGCCGCCAGCGCAACGCGATCTACGACCTCCCGGGGCCGGCGAATGTCGACGGGCTGGTGGTCATGGCAGGGACCATCGGCAATTGCGTCGGCCCCGACGCACTCGCCGCCTTCCTCGAGCGGTTCCGGCCGCTGCCCATGTGCAGCATCGCGATGCCCATTTCCGGCGTGCCGAGCGTCCTGGTGGACAACGCGACCGGGATGCGCGAGGCGCTCCTGCACCTGCTCGATCACCATCGGGCCCGGAGCATCGCCTGCATTCGGGGCCCGGAGGCGAACCCCGAAGCGGCCGGGCGTTACGGGGTGTACTGCGAGGTCCTCGCCGAACGAGGCCTCCCCGTCGATCCGGCGCTGACCGTGGTCGGTGATTTTCAGCAGGCCTCGGGAGCGGCCGCCATCGATCTCATCTTCGGGGAGCGGGGGCTCCGCCCGGAGGCCGTCGTCGCCCTCAACGACGACATGGCGATCGGAGCGCTCCAGGCGCTGCGCGCGCGTCGCCTGCGCGTCCCGGGGGACGTCGCGCTCGTGGGCTTCGACGACGTGGACGCGGCCGAGTTCTCCAACCCGCCGCTGACCACGGTGCGGCAGCCATTGCGGGAGCAGGGGGCGAGGGCGGCCGAGATGATCCTCGCGCGGCTCCGGGGTGACGCGGTGCCGGACCGCGTGACTCTGCACCCCGAGCTCGTGATCCGGCACTCCTGCGGCTGCTTCGGCCGCCCCGGCGCCGTCTCCGGCAGCGCCTTCCCCGCCCCGGGCGACGAGCCCGTCGCGGAGGGGCTGGACCGGATCCGGGCGCGGCTCCCCGCCGACCTCGCCAGCCTGGTCGCCACGCCGGGGCCCGGGGTCCAACCGGGGTGGTCCGAGCGCCTCACCCTGCACCTGGTGGAGGAGCTCGACGGCGGCACCGAGGGCCGCTTCGTCGTCTGGCTCGACGAGAAGCTCGAGCTCGTGCGGCAAAACGGGGGCGATCTGACCGCCTGGCACCGGGTGATCGACGCCCTCCGCCGCCAGGTCCTGTCCCAGGTGGCGGCGCCGACGACCCGCGCCCGCGTCGAGGATCTCTGCCACGAAGCGCGGCGCGTCCTCGGACGGGCGCTCGAGCGCCGCCAGGCCGATCTCCGCCTCCGGGCCGAGCGCTGGGCGCGCACCCTGAGCCGCACGGGCGAGGCGCTCATCACCTCGTTCGACGTCGTCACCCTGGTCCACTCGGTGGCCCAGCAGCTCCCGCGGCTGGAGATCCCGACGGCGTTTCTCTCCCTCTACGAGCCCGGCCCGGGCTCACCCCAGCGGGCCCGTCTCGTGCTGACCCACCGCGGCGCCCCCGCGTCCCCCGGGGGCGTCCCCCAGCCCGAGTACGCTTGCCGCCACCTCGTGCCGCGGGAGCTGCTCCCCGCCGAGCGCCGGTACGCCTACGTGGTGGAGCCGCTGTTCTTCAAGGACGAGCAGCTTGGCTTCGCGCTGTTCGAGATCGGCCCCCCCGATGGCGCGGTGTACGAGGCGCTCCGTGACCAGCTCAGCGCGGCGCTGAAGGGCGCCCTCCTGGTCCGTGAGGGCTTGCAGAAGGATCTCGAGCGGCAACGCCTCTTGCGCGACCTGGAGCGGAGAGCCCGACAGCTGCAGGACGCCCACGACGCCCTGCAACAGACCCAGGCGAAGCTGCTCGTCCAGGAGCAGATGGCCAGCCTCGGCCGTCTGACGGCCAGCATCGCCCACGAGATGAACCCCCCGATCGCCGCCACGCGGGCGGCGCTCCTGGAGCTCGAGCGGCTGGTGGAGGAGTACGCGGCATCCGTGGACGACGCCGCCGTTCAGGCCACGAGGCATCGCGCCATCGCCCAGGGGTTGCACGACGGCGTCGCGCTCGCCGCTGCCTCGGCGCGCAAGGCGGCGGAGTTCGTGCGGAGCGTCGAGACGCAGACCCGGGACCTCTCGCCGGCGGAGCTCCACTCCTTCGATGTCGTCCCCTGCGTCCGCGAGGCCCTGCTCCTCTTGAACCACGCCCTGCGCCAGGCCAACTGCCCCGCCGATTTCGCCCCCGAACGCGAGCACCTCGAGATCCACGGCTCCCCCGCGCGCCTCGCCCAGATCGTGACCAACCTGGTGACCAACGCCATCGACGCGAGCGTCCCGCGCGGCGGGGGACCGATCCATCTCACCTTGACGCGAGGGGAAACCTCGATCGACTTCGGCGTCACCGACGTCGGCAGCGGGATCGCACCGGACCTCTTGTCTCGGATCTTCGAGCCGATGTTCACCACCAAGCCGTTCGGCCAGGGGACGGGCCTCGGGCTCACCATCGTCCGTGACATCGTCACGCGAGACTTCGGCGGCACGGTCGACGTGACGAGCACCCCCGGGCTCGGCTCGACGTTCACCGTCCACCTCCCCTTCGTTCGGGGCGAGCGCCAGTGACCCGTCGCCGCCGTCGAGCGCCCCCCTCCGGGAGCGCCGTCTTGCGCGCCGACGACGCCCCCCCGAACACCTCGGGCGCGGGCCGCCTCTTGCGGCCCTACCGCGCTAGATCTCGCAGACGACCGCGACCTTCGCGCCGGCGGGCGCGTAGGGCACGATGCTGCCGGTCACGGGCCGCCCGTCGACGGTGAGCCGCGGCGACCCGCCGCCACCGCTGTTCTTCACGGTGATGGTGTACGTCGCGCCGCGGCAGCGCCGCGTGACGGTCACCGTGGGGAGGCTCTTCGGCAAGCACGGGCCGACGTAGAGTCCGTCGTGCTCCGGTCGCACGCCGAGGATGTACTGCGTCACCGCCACGAAGTTCCAGGCGGCGGTCCCGGTGAGCCAGGCGTTCTTCGCCTCGCCCTGCCGCGGGGCGTCCTTGCCCGCCACCATCTGCGAGTACACGTACGGCTCCGTGCGGTGGATCTCGCTGATGTCCTCGAGGTACGCCGGCGCGATCTTCGTGTAGTACTCCCAGGCCCGCTCGGGTCGCCCGATCATCGTCTCGGCGATCGTGATCCACGGGTTATTGTGGCAGAAGATACCGGCGTTCTCCTTGTACCCAGGCGGGTACGTCGAGATCTC
Source organism: uncultured Polyangiaceae bacterium (assembly GCA_964480725.1). GTDB lineage: Bacteria > Myxococcota_A > Polyangia > Polyangiales > Polyangiaceae > JAFGBI01. The sequence goes on from CAYZQO010000089.1 coordinate 17,846, forward strand.
GCCGAGCTCGACGTGATACCGCGTGAACGGCGGGTTGTTGAGGACGATGCCGTACTTGCAGTCCAGGCGCTCCTTGACCGAGTCGAGGGCCTGCTTGGCCTCGCCGGTCTGGATCCCCACCCCGCCCATGATGCACCAGCCCTGGGACTCGATGAAGATCTTGCCCTCGTCGCACTCCTTGCTGCCGACCTTGTTCCCGTAATAGTCGTACGCGCGCAGGAACCACTCGCCGTCCCAGCCGTGCGCGAGGATCGCCTCGTTCATCCGGGCGACGTGCTTCAGCGCCTCGGCGGCCTCCTCCCGCTGCCCCTTCCGCTCCAGCAGCGCCGCGAACTCCGGCCCGATCGCGGTGAACATGCCGGCGATCATCAGCGACTCCGCCGTGCGCCCGACCTTGTTCCCCGTGGTCTGGAAGGGCTCGTCCGGCGTCTCGGAGAAGCAGTTGAGGTTGAGGCAGTCGTTCCAGTCCGCCCGTCCGATCAACGGCAGCCCGTGCGGCCCTAGGTTGTTGACGACGTGGTGGAACGAGCGCCGGAGGTGCTCGAGCAAGGTCGCCTGGTTCTTGGGGTCGTTGTCGAACGGCACCTGCTCGTCGAGGATGCCGTAGTCACCGGTTTCCTTGGTGTAGGCCGCGACCCCGGAGATCAGCCACAGCGGGTCATCGTTGAAGCCGCTGCCGATGTCGTTGTTCCCGCGCTTGGTCAGCGGTTGATACTGGTGGTACGCGCTGCCGTCGGCAAACTGCGTGGAGGCGATGTCGATGATCCGCTCCCGCGCCCGCTCCGGCACCATGTGGACGAACCCGAGCAGGTCCTGGTTGGAGTCGCGGAAGCCCATGCCGCGCCCGATCCCCGTCTCGAAGTACGAGGCGCTCCGCGACATGTTGAACGTCACCATGCACTGGTACTGATTCCAGACGTTGACCATCCGATCGAGACGCTCGTCCGGCGACGCCACGGTGTACGTCGCCAGCAAGCCGTTCCAGTGCTGCCCGAGCTTGGCGAAGGCGGCCGCGACCTTGGCGGGCGTGTCGAACGCCGCGATCAGCTCCCGGGCTGGCGCCTTGTTGATGACGCCGTGCGACTCCCACTTCTGGTCCTCGGGGTTCTCGACGTAGCCGAGCAGGAACACGATGGTCTTCGACTCCCCGGGGGCGAGGGAGACGTCGAACGAGTGCGAGGCGATCGGCTGCCACCCGCTCGCGACCGAGTTCTTCGACTTGCCCGCCGCGACGACCTCGGGCTCGTGCATCCCGTTGTACAGGCCGAAGAACGACTCTCGATCCGTGTCGAACCCGCTCGGCGCCACGTTGGCGTGGTAGAACGCGTAGTGGTTGCGGCGCTCCCGGTACTCGGTCTTGTGGTAGATGGTGCCGCCGACCACCTCGACCTCACCCGTGCTCCAGTTTCGCTGAAAGTTCGTCTGATCGTCCCAGGCGTTCCAGAGGGCGAACTCGACGAACGAAAAGAGCTTCAGCGACTTGGGCGACGAGGACTCGTTGGTCAGCGTGACCTGGTGGATCTCCGCGTTGTGCCCGACGGGCACGAAGTACAGCGTCTCGGCCTTGACCCCGCCGCGCTTGCCGGTGATGCGCGTGTAGCCGAGGCCGTGGCGACACTCGAAGGCCTCGAGGTCGGCCTTCACCGGCGACCAGGTCGGGGTCCAGACGTCGTTACCGTCCTTGACGTAGAAATACCGCCCCCCAGCATCGGTCGGGACGTTGTTGTACCGGTAGCGCAGGACTCGACGCAGGCGCGCGTCCCGATAGAAGCAATACCCGCCGCCCAGGTGGGAGATGATCCCGAAGAACTGCTCGGAGCCGAGGTAATTGATCCACGGATAAGGCGTCTTCGGGGTCGTGATCACGTACTCACGGCTGGCGTCGTCGAAGTGGCCGAAGCGCATGGCTCTAGTAGTCTCCTTGGGGAAGCGCTCCCACGCAGGGCAGGAATCCTCGCCGCAGCGCCCAAAGGCACCGCCGAGGCTCACGGTTCTCGGGTGCAGTCATGCACCGAAACGCGCGGTTTGACCAGTCTTTCTTCGCATCGCGGGGCGGCCTGCGCGCTGCCGCGGCGGCGCGGGACGGTCGCCCGCGCCGCGCCCGCCAGCAGCCCGACCCGCCGCTGGCGCCGGCGCCGCCACGCAACCCGCTGGGCAACTCCAGACCGGGACGGACCGGACGGACCTCCGAGCGGACCGGGCCCCGGCAGGAATGCCACCAGGGCGGAAATATTCATCTGGTGAGGCGGCGCGGCGCCGTCCCGAGGACCGCCGTCGGCGCCGGCGCCGACGCCCCCACGCCGCGACTTCAGCCCTTGCCCCGTTCGTCGAGGAAGGCCGCGACCCACACCAGCGGCGCGTTCCAGTTGATCGTCACCTCGTTCACGCTCCACGCCTCGATGTTGTCGATGAAGCACTTCTGGGGCTTGCCCTCGCAGAGCGACTTGACGTTCGCGGCCTGGACGTACGGATCCTGCAAGCCCGAGTTGGGCCCCCCGGAGAGCAGCCCGGGGATGGCCTTGGGGAACTTGTTGTTCACCTGATAGGAGAACCACCGGTGGTGCGGGTTCTCGAGCGGCACCGCGCCGTACCAGGAGACGTAGCTCTGCCCGAGCGGGTTGTTCCCGAGCAGGTAGTCCATCGCGGCCACCACCCCCGTCAGGTACTCGTCGCGCTTGGTGAAGTCGTGGGCGAGCCCAAGGATCACCGCGTTGTTGATGATGAACGAGTTGGAGCCCCAGGGGTAACCACCCGTCGGCGGGGCCTCGAAGGGGATGCGATAGCCCTGCTTCTTCACCGCCTCCAGGTACTGGTCGGCGACGGCGACCACCTGCTCCCGCGCCTTCTTCGTCGCGCCGGCGCCGAGCTCGTGCGGCACCACGGCGAGCGAGATGGTCCCCAGCGCAGCGGTGAGTTGCCACGTCATCGCCGACATCGTGCCGCCACCGTCGCCGCCCGCCTCCTTGGGCACCTTGAGGTGCCACCGGGACTTGGCGAGGTGGTCCTTGAAGGCCGAGTGGCCCGTGGTGATGAACAGCTCGGCGGCCGCCCAGTACCACTCGTCCGAGACGTCGACGTCGTCGTAGGGGCCGCCCCCGGTCGTGTCCTCCTTGGGCGCGAACATCCGGGGGTTCTGGGTGGCGGCGTTCCAGGCGCGCTTGGCCGCGCGCTCACACCGCTTGGCGAAGTCCGGATCCAGGGTCTTCCAGATCCGCGCGGCCTGCGCCGCGTTCGCGGCCAGGTTCAGCGTCGCTGCCGTCGACGGGGGGCGCAGGTAGCGCGCCATCTTGATCTCGTTGGTGTCCGTCGGCGGGCGCAACCCGAGCGCCGTCCAGGCCACGTCGTGGACCTTGTGGTGGGCCATGCCCGCGTACTTCTTCCCCTCGGGCACCTGCATCTTGAGCTCCCACTCGAGCTCCCAGCGCACCTCGTCCAGGAGATCGTGGACGCCGTTCTTCTGCTCGGGGATCCGGAGCTTCCCGTCGCCGAGCTCGGCCAGCGACGCCGGGGACAGGTGCTTGGTCCGCTCGTACAGGTTGAGCAGCGTCCACACCGCGATCCCACCGTTGACGACGTACTTGCCGTGGTCGCCGGCGTCGTACCAACCCCCGGTCACGTCCAGCGTCCAGTCGCACGCATACGCCTTCTGCGACGGGAACAGCTTGTCGACCGGCGCGCAGGCGACCTTCGCGTCGCTGAGGTGCCCTGCCGGTCGCACCCACTCCGGCTTGCCCGCGAAGGGGAGCTCGATCGGGATGCCACTGCGGTTGTGATAGAAAAACCAGACGGCGTCGTACTTGAGCTGCTTGTAGGTGCTGCTCGCGATCTGGAAGGGAGGGCTCTCGGCGCCCTGCGCGCGGAGCCGGAAACCCTGCCCCGCCGCCTTGGCGGCGCTGAAATCGATGGTGTGGAGCGGCTCGCCCGAGTCGCGATCGAGCCCAAACGGCGTCGACTGCCCCTCGAGCACGCCGCCGCCGTTGGTGTCGACGAGCTCCCAGGCGACCGGAGTGGCGGAGTCGGTCACCAACGTCGCGTGCTTGGCGACCTGGGGGAGGTACCCGAGCTGGTTCACCCTGAGCGGGCTAGTCTGCCGCGCCGCCGCCGCCGCCGTCGGGGTGAAGTCGGGATCGGTCAGGAAGACGTCGTCGATACAGAAGGTGAAATTCCCCGCGGGCAGGGCCATGTTCCCGCCGCCGTGGAACGCCCACTCCGCGGTCGGATCGTCGGCGCCGTTCATCGGGAACTCGCCGGTGATGGTCTGCGGCTCCGGCCCGATCTCGAGGGTCTTGACCCAGTACTCGGTGTAGGGAGGGCCGGCCATGCCGATCTTGGACCGGACCCGGGTCGGCTGATCCGCCTTGATCTTGAAGCTGACGGAGTATTTGTGGCCCTTCTGGAGCACCATCTCACGGTGGCGGACCTGGGCGTCCCAGGGCGAGGAGCCCTTGTTGTCGACCTTCAGGCAGTACCAGCCGCCGTCGACCGACGCTGCGCCCGCCGCCGGCGGGGTGAACGACGGCGTCCAGGGCAAGCTCGAACCGCTCTCGAAGTCCGCGTTCTTGATCAGGTTCCCGCCACTGCCAGGCCCCGATGCCGTGGTCGCGCCCTCCGTCGTGCTGGTGGTCGCGGTGCAGCCGCTCGCCGCGATTACGCCAGCAGCGAGCGCCGGGGAGACCCAGCAGAGGTAGGCCAGGAGCTCTCGTCTCGTCGTCGACATCTTCGTCTCCTCTTCGGAAGCCGGCTCACTTCTGGTCGTCGGGGAAGAGCCACGCGTAGGTGGCGTAGGCGAGCGCGATGTGCGCCTGGTCCCAGAACCGGTGGTAGGTGAACTCCGGCGCCGGCCCGGTGCCGTTCACGTAGGCCGCGACCTTCGGGTAAGCCGGATCCTGCCGGTACTTGGACCGGATGCCGATGAAGGTCGAGTTCTGGTCGATGGTATCGCCGTTGGCCATCTTGCCGGTCCACCCCGCCGGCACGTACACCTTCTCGCCGAAGCGCTTGTAGTCCCCGCGCTTGCCCGGGCAGGCCACCCCCAGATCGTCCCGGTACCGCTGCCACATGCGGTCCAGGATGTCCTTCGCCATCTTCTTCGCGGCCTGGTCCTGCGAGCG
>CAYZQO010000090.1:0-1224 GCA_964480725.1 uncultured Polyangiaceae bacterium
GATCAGCTCGTCTTCGCGACGCAGCCCTTCATCGCGAGCGACGACGAGCCCGTGAGCCTGCCCGGGGACGCCTGGCAGACCTGGGCCAGGAAGTGGCTCGCTCGTGGCCGCACGCCGAACCTGGCCAACGTCCTCGGCGGCCTGAGCGACGCGATGGCGGACGAGGACTTCAACTGGTGCGAGCGCTGCGAGGTCTTCGCGCTGCACCACGCCGACACGCCGGCCGCCGCGCGTCCCGTTCACCCGACAGGGACGGTGACGACTCTGGAGAATCGCGTCGACCGCTGGGAGGTCTGCGCCGCGGACGACGCCCTGCTCGATATCCTCGGCAACCCGCCCGAGGCCCACGGGGCCATGACGGCGGAGTGCCACGCCTGCGTCCCGCTCCGCCGGCTCGACACGGATCCCAACAGCGCGACCTTCGGCCGCTGCGTGCCCTGCCCCCCAGGCGAGGTCCCGCGGGGCAACACCTGCGAGCCCTGCCCGGAGGGCACCGAGCCATCGCTCCAGAACGAGTGCACGTCCTGCACCGACCACCAGATCTGGGTGGGCGGGGAGTGCGTCGACTGCTGGCCGGGGGAGATCGCGGACCGCGCCACCAACCGCTGCGTCCGCTGCCCCTTCGACGCCGTCGTGGACTGGGCGGCTGAAGACGAGTGCTCCAACACGCGGGCGGTCCCGTTCGCGCCCGACGCGGCCCCGGGGGACCTCTGCCCCGAGGAATTCTGGGTCGAGGTGAACAACCTCGGCGGGCAGGCCCTGCGGGCCACCGTCACCGGGGAGGCGACGGAGTTCGGCTGCGGGGTTCTCCCCACCACGGTGGAGGTCTACGATAACCTCCCTGACCTCTGGGATCGGGCCAACGGGACGGGCCTTTGGTTCGAGTGCGAGATCGGGGACCTCTGTCCCGACGGCCCTCATTGTGACTGGCCGCAGACGGAGCCCATCAATGCCGACAACCTGCTCGTGCGCGCCGCCGCTCACCAGTGGGTCGAGGAGCCCTCGCTGGAGCTCTGGGTTCCGATGCCGGCGAATTGCGTTGAGTAGACTCGTCTGACCCGGAGTACCGATGCGCGCGGTAGCGAACGCTGCGGTTTGTGGAGCGCTGGCCCTGAGCCTCGGGGGCTGTTCGAGCAACGGACGATGCACCCCGGGCTTTGACGCGGGGGAGCGGTTTCGCCTGACGGTCCTCGGGGAGAGGCCCAACAGCTCGACCGAGCCGGA
>CAYZQO010000090.1:1324-22613 GCA_964480725.1 uncultured Polyangiaceae bacterium
CACGACTGTGTCAACCCTGGGTGTGTCAAGCATTACCGTGTCCGCATCGAGCGCCTACCGCCGGAGCCCTGAGCCGCGGTGCGGAGTGTCGCGCTGGCGGCGCGGGCTTCTTGACTGCGTTCGGTGAGTTCAGCGGACGTGGGGCGGCGATGCGTACGGTGACGACGGCGGCCTGGTGTGGAGCGGTGGCGCTGGCCCTCGGGGGCTGCTCGAGCAACGGGCGATGCACCCCGGGCTTTGACGCGGGGGAGCGGTTTCGCCTGACGGTCCTCGGGGAGAGGCCCAACAGCTCGACCGAGCCGGATTGCCTGGCGCCCCCGCTCGAGGTGGGGACGACGATGGTACTCACTGCCGGGCAGAAGGACGAGGACGCGAGCGGCTGCGAGTACCGCCTCGCCGCACCGATCGTGCCCGAACCCTACATCGGGGTGCTCACCTCCTGTACTGTGGGTGGGGACCAACTCGGGATGGAGTGCAGAGGGACGGTGGCATCGGGTTGTCCCGTCGTCGTCCAGCTGGCGGTGGGACCTCTCATCGAGCGCGACGATCGCGTCATCGAGGACGGCGACCTCTATTCAATGTGGGGTTTGGATCATGGAAGAGACCACGACTGTGTCAACCCTGGGTGTGTCAAGCATCACCGTGTCCGCATCGAGCGCCTGCCGCCGGAGCCCTGAACCGCGGCGCGGGGGGGCGCGCTGGCTGCGCGGGCTCGTAACCGGCACGCTCGTGCTCCTGGCGACCGCCGCCTGCGGCGACGAAGGCGGCGGTTCGGACGAAGCCACGGGAGGGACGGCCGCGACCGGCGGCGCCGGGGCAACGGGCGGGTCCCTGGCCTCGGGCGGCGCGGTGACGGGCGGCGCGGCGAGCGGTGGCGCCAGCGCGAGCGGGGGCTCCACGACGGGCGGCACCGGCGGCGGCTCGAGCCTCTCGCTCGAGCAGCTCTGCGACGCCTGGTGCGCCCGGAGCGTCGGCTGCGAGCTCGACCCGCACCCCGACTGCCCCGGCGAATGCGCCTGGTACAGCGAGTACTGCGCCGACGTGCTGCGGCCCTACGTCGAGTGCGTGCTGGCCACGCCCGATGCCAGTTGGTACTGCGACGAGGGCTACTCCCAGCCGCAGACGGGCACCTGCCTGACCGAGCTGATGGCCTTCGGCCCCTGCATCGACGAGCACCCGTACCCGGAATGAGCGCGGGGAGCCGCCGCGTCCTCACCCCGGGCAGCCACGAGCTGCCGGCCGGGCTCACCGCCGAGGCGTGGCGAGCGGCCGTCGCCGAGGCCGCCCGGGAGTGGAGCGCACCCCGGATCGCCTGCACCTCGGTCGAGCTCGTGGTCGCGGCGCCCGCGCCGCGGCGCACGGTGGCCCAGGACGGGCTCTCGCTCTTCACCTTCCGCGGCGCCCCCTTCTGTCACAACGACGACTGCGGTCACGGCCGGACCTACCCCACGATGGTCATGGCCATGACCACGGTGTTTCCCAACGGGGCGCGCGGGGGCGCGGTGGTGGAGGCCGACGTCGAGCTCAACGCGGGAACGTTCCGTTTCTCTCCCTTCGGGACCGAGCCGAGGCCCGTCACCGTGCCGCTGAAGGCCGTGCTGGTCCACGAGCTCGGGCACGTCCTGGGCTTCGAGGACGCCTGCGGGGGCCAATGGAACGACGCAAACCGGGGTTGCCCGGACGGGCCGCCCGAGTCCGTGATGTACGCTCCCGCGCTGCGCGAAGCGCTGACCCCGCTCGACGTCACCGCGCTGTGCGCAGCCTTCCCGAAGGCGGCGGCGACGAGCGCCGTAGTTCCCCGCGGCTGCGGGTGTCACCTGCCGGGGAGCGAGCCCCCCGCGACGCCGGAGGGCTGGCTACTCGCGATCGGGGTGGCGCTCGCGAGCGTGCGCCGTCGTCGCCGACCCGGTGGACCGCTCAGAGCGGCGGGTTGGCGGCCTTCATCATGTCGATGAGGTGCGAGGGGAACCAGTGACCCGCCTCGGGGGCGTCGGTGCGGGCGTCCGCCGAGAGGCAGTTCTCGTCGAAGCGCGCCGCGGCCTTGTCCGCCACGCCGTCCGAGTCTCCCGGCGGCTTGACCCAGAAGTACGCATCGAGCAGCGGCCGCGGCGCCACCTTCGGGCGCTCGCCGATCCCCGCCTTGGCGATGTTGCACCAATTGCCCCACGTGGTCCGCGCCTCCGCGACACCGTTGCGACTGGTGTCGATGAGGTAGCCCTTGTCCTTGATGCCGTGCTCGGCCAGCGTCTCGGCCAGGCCCTTGACGTAGGCGTACTCGCTTGGGGTGGGCGACGACGGCTCGAGCTTCAGCCCCCAGTCGCCGTCGAGCGCGTTGTAGTTGGAGGTGTTGGTGGCAAACCCGCGGATCCGGTCCGGTCCGCCCGCCATGTCGAGCACCTCCTTCATCACCGTGGCGAAGCCGGTGCGGTTGCGGAGCCAGCCGAGCCAACCGGCGTGCGCGGCGTCCACGTAGAGGTAGACGTTGGGGAGCGACAGCTCCGCGATGGCATACGCGATCGAGTTCTTGTAGACGAGCTCCGACTTGGCGCACTTCTCGATGGGGAGGTTGGTCACCACGTTCGGCAGCGAGTCCGGCTCGAGGACGACCGCGATCTTGAGATCCGGGTGCTTCTTGAAGTGCGCGGCGATGGGGTCGATGAACTCCGTGCGGTAGCGCTGCTCGCCGCCGCTCGCCGCGTCGAGCTCGCCCGCCGAGGCCTTCGCCGCGCAATCGCGGTTGGGCAGGTCGTAGACGACGACCACGGGCACCACCGGCTTCTTGGCCTTCTTCGTCTGGGCCGCGGCGTCATCGAGCCACTTCGGGAGCTGCTCGATCGCCGCGATGCGGTCGAGCCAGAGCCCCGTCGGGTAGCCCTTCATCTTCTCGAGCATCGCCTTGATGGCCTTGTCGTCCGTCTTCGTGCTCGCGATCTTCTCGGCGTACTTCGGGTCGCGATAGAAGTCGGCCCCCACGAACGGGTTCTCGGCCGGCGCGGCCTTGCCCTTGCCAGGCTTCACCGGCAGCGCGGGGAGCGGCTCGATCTTCGCGGGCTCCGGCTCGTTGCCGAGCAGCACCGCACCCGAAGCCGGCTGCGCCGCCGCGCCCGGCTCCGCCGGCGGCTGCTGCGACGACGCACAGGCCCAAGCCAGCGTCGCCCCGGCGATGATGGTCCACCCTGCCCACAGTCGAGTCGTGCTCCTGATCGTCATGGTGATCGGGATGGTGCCACGGTGAGACGGAAGTCTCTGCGCGTTTTTGCCGGATACGTCGCAGAGACGAAGGGGGCCTCCCGGACGCCGAGCGACGGCCCCCGGGGAACCGGAAATGGCCGCTCCGACACGGAATTTCCCCCTTCCCCGCCCGCCCCCGCGCTCGGTCGGAGGGACGACGGGGACGGCGGGGGTGAGGGTCCGAACCGCGGAAGCTTTGCCGAGGCGACGTCGTATGGCAGACCGTCCCGGGGCGGGAACCCCGCGCCGACCAAATTCCCGTTTCTTGTGTGATTCTGGAGCGATACCATGCGTTACTCGAACCGTTCGCGACCGGCTTGGATCTGGCTCTACTGCTGCGCGGTTGGTTTCGGAGCCGTCGGCTGCCACAACGACGGTGCGGACGCAGACGACCTCGAGGCCACGGGCGCAAGCGCCAGCACCGGCGGCAGCGCCACGGGCGGCGCGGATGCGGATGCCGGCGAGGAGGCGGGAGGCAGCGACCCCGGTGGCGGCGGCTCGGGGGGCGCGCCGGCCGGTGGTGCTACGACCGGCGGCGCCCAGACCGGCGGCAGGACGACCGGGGGAAGTCCGGCCAGCGGCGGAGCGACGGGTGGTGCCGTCACGACGGGCGGCTCGAGCGGCGGCGACGCCACCGGCGGCCTCCCGGCGAGCGGCGGCGCCGCCGGCGGTGACGACACCGGCGGGGCGGGCGCGGCCGGCGCCTTGACGCACACCGGTGGGACGAACGCGGGCGGCACCGTCACCGGTGGCGCGCCTGCTGGCGGCGTCCAAACCGGCGGCGCGCCTGCCGGCGGCGCGGTGACCGGTGGCGCGGTGACCGGTGGCGCGGTGACCGGTGGTGCCCAGACCGGCGGCAACGGCACCGGCGGCAGCGACGACCCCGAAACCCCGAACTGGCTCTGCGGGGATCTGAGCTACCCCGAGTACTGCGTGCCGGGCGCCGACTGCGATAACGAAACCGGCTGGTGCGAGTGCCGGGACGGCTGGGAAGGGCCCGGCTGGGCCTGCCTGCCGACCGCTCCCTGCGCCGACAACCCCTGCTTGAACGGCGGGACCTGCCACGCCGCCGGGTCGCTCGAGATCTGCACCTGCCCCCTGGGCTTCGGCGGCCGGCGCTGCGAGGTCGACTGCTCGGGCAACATCGACTTCCCGGATCCCGTGCTGGCCGCGGCCGTGCGGCGCGAGGCGGGGCTCGCCGAGGGGGAGCCCATCACCGCCGAGGCGCTCGAGGACGTCAACAGCCTCGGCGTGTACGAGGGAACCATCAGTGATCTGACCGGCCTCGCCTGCATGACGGCGCTGAGCTGGGTCTGGATGGACGAGGTCGGGCTCACGGATTTGACCCCGTTCGCGGCCCTGCCCTGGCTCCGGGAGCTCGACGCCCCCTGCAATCCGGTCACCGACCTCGCGCCGCTCGAGTCGGTCGTCAACCTCACCCTGCTCAGCCTCGGCCAGTACTCGCACTGCGAGCTCCCGGGCGGCGTGAGCGATCTGTCGCCGCTGAGCGCACACACGGGCCTGCACACGCTGGACCTGGACGGGCACGAGGTCGAGTCGCTGGCCCCGCTCGCCGCGCTCACCCGCCTCGATTTTCTGGTCCTCGACGGCAACGCGCCGCTCCAGTCCCTGGCGGGCATCGAGGGCGCGACCCGGCTCGAATACCTCGTCGTGAGCGACACCGCGATCACGAGCCTGGCGCCCCTCGCGGGGCTCCGGCGCCTCGGCACGCTCTACGCCTACGGCACCGGAGTGACCGACCTCGGACCCCTCGCCGGGCACCCTACTCTGACCGACCTATACCTCAGCGACACGCCGGTCGCCGACCTCGGGCCCCTCGTGGACGCGACGGCGCTCCAGTACGTCGACGTCGCGAGGACTCAGGTGACCGATCTCGGTCCGCTGGTGGACAACCCCGGGATCGGGGAGAACGACTGGGTCATGGTCGACGGGACCCCGCTCGACTGCGCCGCGGCCGCGGGCGATCTCACGGCGCTGGTGGATCGCGGAGTGACCGTCTACTCCGACTGCGAGTGAGCCCCCTGCTCAGCCCGGCTCGAGCTCGACCGGGTTGGTGAGGGCGCCGATGCCCTCGATCTCGACCGTCACCACGTCCCCCGGCCGGAGCCACCGCGGCGGGGTCGCGGCCATGCCGACACCGTGGGGCGTGCCGGTGAGGATCACCGTGCCGGGCAGGAGCGTCGTGCTCCCGCTCAGGAAGGCGATGAGCGTGGGGACGTCGAAGATCATGTCTCGCGTGTTCGACGCCTGGCGGACCTCGCCGTTCACCAGGGTGCGGAGCGTGAGCGCGTTCGGGTCCGGGAGCTCGTCCGGCGTGACCAGGCAGGGGCCGAGCGGCGCGAAGGTGTCGAAGGTCTTGCCGCGACACCACTGCCCGCCGCCGAGCCGCTTCTGCCAGTCGCGCGCGGAAACGTCGTTGGCGCAGGTGTAGCCGCGCACGTGCTCGAGCGCCCGCTCCCGCGGGACGTTCTTGCACACCGTCCCGATCACCACGGCGAGCTCGCCCTCGTAGTCCACCTCCTCGCTCGGGAGGTGGCGCGGCAGCTGGATCGGAGCCCCCGGGTCCTGGACCGCGTTGAGTCCCTTCATGAACACCACCGGGTGGGTCGGGAGCCGCGCGCCCGTCTCCTCCGCGTGACGCCGGTAGTTGAGCCCGATCCCGAAGATCGCCGCCGGTGTGACCGGCGCCAGGCGACGGGCGATGTGGGCAAGCTCGCCGGTGACGCGGGGCGCCGCGAACGGATCCCCCTCGATCCGGAGCCAGGTCCCGTCGGCGGTCTCGCTGGCGTGATGGACGGCACCGCGCGGGTCGAGGTAGCGACACAGCCTCATGAGGCCCCGCCCCTTGGCTCCGGAGGCGCGCCGGGCGCCCGCGGTGCGGCGCGGGCGCCGATGGGGAGGCGCGGGCCGCGCGCCAGCGACGCCAGCGCCCCGAGCAGGGTCGCCACCACGAACACGCCGAACGCCGCCCGCATCGCGGCCACCAGGCCCACCGACGTCGCCGGGCCGAGCTGCACGCGCCCGACGTGGACGGAAACCAGCAGGAGCGCGATGGACATGGAGAGGGCCTGCCCCACGTTGCGCATGGTGGCGAGGGTGGCGTTCGCGAGCCCCAGGTCCGAGCTGGGGACGGCGCTCACCACGGCGTTGGTGTTCGGCGACGAGAAGAGCGCGAAGCCGACGCCCAGGAGCACGAGCGCCCCCACCACCACCGCGAGCGGCGTCTCCGCCCCGATCGGCACCAACACCGCCAGACCGAGCGCCGAAAGGATCATCCCCGAGGAGGCGAGCCAGCGCGGCTCGACCCGATCCGAGAGGCGCCCGGCGAGCGGCGAGAGCACCGCCATGCAGACGGGCTGCGCGATCAGCACCAAGCCCGCCGCAAGCGGGCCGAGTCCGCGCACGCTCTGCAGGTACAGGCTCAGGAAGAAGCCGATGGCCGAGGTCGCGGCGTAGTGGATCATCGCCGCCAGGTTCGACAGGACGAAGACCCGGTTGGAGAGGAAGCGCCCCAGGTCGAGCAGGGGGTGGGCGAGGCGACGCTCGAGCGCCAGGAACGCGCCGAGCCCCGCCAGCCCGAGGAGGGCCAAGAGCCCCCCGCCCGACGAGGTCAGCGTGGCGCAGCCGAAGAGCAGGGCCGCGAGCGCGGCGGTGTAGACGACGGAGCCCGGGAGATCGAAGCGCCGACCGCGCGTCTCGGGCGCGTCGTCCGGCACGGCCCAGAGCACCAGCGCCAGCGCCGGGATGGTCCCCAGCGCGGGGACGAGGAACACGCCCTGCCAGCCGAGGCCCTCGGTGAGCAGGCCGCCAGCGAACGGTCCCACGGACAGGCCGACGTAGACCGACGCGATGGCGATCCCCAGCGCGGCCCCACGCCGGGCCGGCGGGGTCACCGCTACCACGATGGCAAGCGAGGTGCTGAACTGCAGCGCGCCGCCCACGCCCTGCACGGCACGCAGGGCGATGAGCGTGAGGGCGTTCGGCGCGAACGCGCTCGCGATCCCGGTGCAGATCGAGAGGGCGAGCCCGATCGCGAACAGGCGCCGCCGCCCGAGCAGATCCGCCAGACCCCCGAGCGGGAGCAGCAGCGACGCCGAGACGAGGAGGAAGGCGGTGACGACCCAGTTGAGGGTCACCGCGTCCGCCTGCAGCGCGCGCCCGATCGCCGGCAGCGCGACGTTCACCGACGAGCCCATCAGGGCCCCGAGGAAGCCCGCCAGCGAGGAGGCGACCAGCGTCGCCGTGGCCTGCCGCGCGGGATCCACGCCGCCGCTGGCGCGGGGTCCGAGGGTGGCGGCCGGCGGGTCCGTCATGGCGGCGCGCGGACGCTAGCACGCCCCGCCGCTCGCTGCGGCGGCGGGCCCCGGGGCCGAACGCCCCCCGCCCTGGCCTAGAGGAGCCGGTGGCGCCGGAGCAGCCAGAGCAGGCCGCCCGCGATCACGATCACGAGCAGCCAGAAGTACGCGTACCCGTGCTCCCAGTGGAGCTCCGGCAGGCGGTCGAAGTTCATCCCGTAGACACCGACCAGAAAGGTGAGCGGGAGGAAGATCACGCTCACCACGGTGAGGCGCCGCATGACCTCGCCCGTGCGGTGGCTGACCAGTGACATGTAAAGGTTCAGCGACTCGCTCAAGATCTCGCGGTCGACGAGGAGATCCTGGAGCACGTGCTCCACCGTGCCCACCATGTTGGCGAGGAACGCCTGCGTCGCCTCACCAACGAAGATCGTCTTCCGCGTCGCCAGGTCCGTCAGCACCGCCCGGGCCGGGAGCACGACCTTGCGCAGGTGCAGCAGATCGGCGCCGAGCTCCGAGATGGCAGTAAAGACGATGTCGTCCACGCGCTCGCCGCGGAGCTCGTTCTGGAGCCTCTCCACCCGCTCCTCCATCAGCTTCTGCACGGCGAGGTAGTTCTCGACCAGGTGGTCCCAGAGCTCGAAGAGCAAGAAGCTGAGGCTCTGAGCATGCCGCTGGAAGTCGGCGCGATAGTCGCGTTGCACCGCCGAGACGAACAGGACCGGGCCGCGGTGCAGGGTGACCACGAAGCCCCGCCCCAACACCACGTCCACGCGCTCGAGATCGAAGGCCGATCCGCGCGGGCGACAGCCCGATACAACGAGGTGGATGCAGTCCTCGAAGCGGGCGAGGCGGGTGTGCGGCTCGCCCTCGAGCGCGTCCGTGATGATGTCCTCCGGCACCAGGCCGAGGCGCTGGAGCGCTGCGAACGCGCCCTCGAGGTGGTCGATGCGGGCGTCCACCCAGACGGACTCTCCACGCGCAAGCGCCCCGGCGATCTCCGCCGGCCCGAGCTCGCGCTCGACCTTCTTCGCGAAGTCGAGCGCGACGGCCCGCACGGTGACGGGACGCTCCGGCGAAGGCGGCGCGGACAGTTCCACGGCGTCCGTCCTACCAGCCCCGCCCGGAGCGGGGAAACCGGGCAGCACCGGCGGCCGAAAGGGGCTGGCCAGCGCCCCCGGGGCGGCCGATAACCAAGCGGCCGATGCGCCCCTTCATCCACGAGGACTTCCGGCTCGAGACGGACGCGGCGCGCGCCTCGTAAAGGGCCGCCCATGACGCACGAAGATCCGATGAAGAACTCCGCCGCCCCCGCCGCGACCGCGCGCCTCGCACGGGGAGCCGCCCCTCTCACGTGGCTGCTCGGGGCCAGCGTGACCTGCGCCCTCTTGCTCGGCGCCTGCATCAAGCGCCAGCCGCTCCCCGCCGAGTCGCCCGCGGCAGCGGCGATGGCGTCCGCGGCCCCCTCGGCCGCAGGTCCCCAGGAGCTTACCGCACCCACGGAGCCCACCGGCAACTGGGGCAAGGTCCCCGCGACGGCGCTGATCGGCCCCGGGGGCGTCCGGGAGTTTCGGCTCCACGGACAGACCGACAAGGTCCGCCTCGCCTTCGTGAAGGTCGATGGCGAGGGGTTCGACGAGGCCGCCCGCGCCGTCGTCCTCGGCAGCTCGGCGAACGCCTGGGACGTTCAGCTGCAAGCCAGGAACATCGCCCCGATCGCGAAGGGCGACGTCCTCCTGGCGACCTTCACCTTCCGCGTCACCGAGACGGAGTCCGGGGGTGGCGACGGTGACACCGAGTTCGTGTTCGAGCTCGGGCGCGATCCGTGGACCAAGTCGGTGTCCTTCCCCGTCCGCGGCGGCAAGGAGTGGAAGACGGTCCGGGTGCCGTTCCAGGCCGGGGGCGACTTCGCCACCGGGGAGGCGCAGGCGCTCTTCCGCCTCGGGTACGCCCCGCAGACGATCGAGATCGGCGCGGTGACACTGGAGAGCTTCGGCAAGAAGCTCGCGCTGGCCGATCTGCCGAAGACGGGCCCGACCTACCGCGGGATGAGCCCCGACGCCGGCTGGCGAGCGGCCGCCGAGCAGCGCATCGAGCAGCAGCGCAAGGCCCCGCTCAAGGTCGTCGTCCGGGACCGGGGCCAGGTGGTGCCGAATGCTCAGGTCCACGTGACCCTCCGGCGCCACGCCTTCGAGTTCGGCACCAGCGCGACCGCCGCGCGCCTGCTCGACCGGAGCGACCCGAGGTACCTCGAGATGCTGACGGAGCACTTCAACTCCGTCACCCTGGAGGACGACCTCGAGTGGCGCGCGCTCGCGGGCGACCTCGGCCAGGGCTTCACCGCCGAGCGCACCCGCGCCGCCATCGACTTGCTCGCGAGCCGCGGGCTCGCCGTGCGGGGTCGCGCCCTCGTGCGACCGGCCTGGGACTCCGTGCCGGCGGCGCTGCGACAGCAGGCCCAGGGCACGCAGCAGCTCCGCACCGAGGTGGAGCGCCACCTCCGCGACACCCTCGGCACCTACGGAGCAAGCGTCGGGGCCTGGGGCGTGGTGGACCTCCCCTACGATCGCCGCGACCTGCTCGCAGTCGCCGGCCCGGACGCCCTCGGCGACTGGTTCAAGACCGCCCGATCCCTCGCCCCCGAGGGCGAGCTCCTGCTCGACACGACCGGCGTCCTCGGCGCCGGACCGCTCCCCGCTCGCCAGCGCTCCTTCGCCGAGGTCACGCTGAAGAACCTGCTCGCGGCCGGGGCACCCGTCGATGCGCTCGGCGTCCAGGCCCAGTACGTCGCCAAGCTCACTTCCCCCGAGGACATCGTCGCGACGCTCGATCGCCTCGGGGCCCACGGCAAGCCCATCGTGGTGACCCGCTTCGACCCCCTGCTCGACGACGAGGAGCTCGAGGCCGAGTACCTGCGAGACTTCTACCTGGCGGTGTTCAGCAGTCCAGCCGCCAAGGGCATCGTCCTCTGGGGCTTCTGGGACCGCGCGCACTGGCGAAATCGCGCCGCCTTGTACCGGTACGATTGGTCCATCAGGTTGGCGGGAACCCGATATCGGGAGCTGGTCCTCGGTCGGTGGCGGACGGACGTCCAGGGCTTGACGGACCCGCAGGGAGCGTTCACCACCATGGGATTCCTCGGGGACTACGCGGTGAGCGTCCAGGTGGGGAACCGCCAGACCACCAAGGAGCTTTCCCTGCCGAAGGACGGGGCCAGCCTCGAGGTCGAATGGGGCCGATGAACGGGCCGCGGGCCTGAGCTCCGGTCCCGCTGGTGCCGGCGGCTCGGCCACGGGCGGCGCCGGACAGGCCGGTGGCTCCGGCGACGAGACGGGTGGCAGCGTCGGCTCGACGAATCAGAAGGTCGCCGGCTTCGCGTGTGAGCACGATCAGTCGGCGACCAACAGCCGCATCACGGACTTCGACGATCTGATGTTCTACTGAGCGAATGGGAGCGAGGGCAGGTCCCCGACCCACGTCGTGACGAGCGGGGGCACCTTCCCGCGGCTCTCCTCACCCGAAAAGCGCCGCCTCCACGATCCGCGCAACCGCCTCGGGCGCAAGCCGGCTGCCGTAGTTCCAGGGCGATCCGAACACCCGGGCGCGGCCGCCCCAGTTCTCGGCGCCCGGGACCGGCTCCGGCGCGAGCGCGGGGGGCCCCTGGTCGAACTCGGCGCGGGCGAGGGCGCGCAGGGCGGGGCCGAGGTCGTTGAGGGGCGTCCCCGGACCCGGCCGTAGGCCGACCGTGTAGCGGAGCCCGCCGTCGTCGTGCCGCTCGACGTGGATGGCGATCGGGCGGTCGTGCTCGGCGTAGAGCGCGCCGGGATCCACGGCGGGAGCGCCGCGCACGTCGATGAGCGCGACGTGGTCCGCGCCCGCGACGGTGCGGAGCCGCCCGTCCTGCACCAGGCGCCGGGCGAGCGCGACCTGCTCGGGCCAAGTGTCCAGGAAAGGCAGCGGCTCGTCCCCCGCCACGAGCGCGGCGATCCGCCGGCAGAGGGCGACGAAGCGCGCGGCTCGCTCGGCGCGGGTGCCGGCGAGCTCCGCGTCGATGGCGTCGAGCAGCCCGCGACCGAGGCGGTTCGATTCCGGGTCGTGCGCGGGATGCGGCTGCAGGTGGTCGCACCAGTGGGCCGCGGCCTCGAAGCAGGCGCGCACGGGCCGAGGTAGCTCCCCCTTCCCGCCCAATAGCACCGCGACGACGCTCACCAGGGCGTCGGCGTCGGGAGAGGTCGTCGCCACCCCGTCAATGCCCGCGACGTCGAAGCGCTCGGGCATGGCGTCGAGGTTGATCGCCTCCCCCGTGACGTGATGATCCCAGGTGACCGCGGCGCCGGGCACGCTGCCGTCGACGCTGATGAAGCGGCGGCAGCCGACGGGCACCTCGGACGGACGGGTGGCGACGAAGATCTCCATGGGGGCTCGACGCGGGAGCAGGCCGGAGCTGACGGCGCCACCGCGCGCTTCGATACCGCGGGAGGAGCGACGACGCCACGCCGAGTCGGCGCCCCGAACAAACCCCAGCGCTGCCCGTCAACCGGGTCGCGTGGGCGCCGCCCCCCCGGCTCGGCCCTTCGTCGTGCAGGGGCCGGGTCGGGGGGATCCCGTCCGAGCGCGGTGGAGGCTCAGGACACCACGGGCAGGCTCGCGCGAAGATCGTCGGCCGCCTTCCCCGTCAGCTTGAGATCGTAGCGATCCTGCAGCAGCCGGAACACGTTCGGCGACAGGAACGCCGGCGGACGCGGCCCGATGCGGATCCCCTTCACCCCGAGGTGGAGCAGGGTGAGCAAAACCGCCACCGCCTTCTGCTCGAACCACGACAGCACGATGGTCAGGGGCAGATCGTTCACGCTGCAGCCGAGGGCACGGGAGAGCCCCACGGCGACCTGGATCGCGCCGTAGGCGTCGTTGCACTGTCCCATGTCGAGCAGGCGAGGGAGGGTGCCCAGCCCGGGCAGCGAGAGGGTGCCGAAGTCCTCCTCCCGGATCCGGTACTTCCCGCAGCCGAGGGTGAGGACGACGGAGTCCTTGGGCGTGTTGGCCGCGAACTCGGAGAAGTAGCTGCGCCCGACCTCCGCCCCGTCGCAGCCGCCGATGAGGAAGACGTGGCTCAGCTGGTGGTTCTTGAACGCGGCCAACAGGTGCTCGGCCGCGCCGAGGAGGACGTGGTGCGAGAACCCAATGGTGGAGCGCTTGCCCGTCACCGCCGGCAGGGGGGCGGTGGTGCGCGCGCGCGCGATCAGCGTCGAGAAGTCCCCTCCCTTCAGGCGCGTCGCCCCCGGCACGGCGGTTTCCCGCAAGGTGAAGAGCCGGTCGCGGTATTTCTCGGTCGGGATCTGGACGCAGTTGGTGGTGGCCAACACCGGACCGGAGAACTCCGCGAACTCGCGCCGCTGCTTCTGCCAGGCGCCGCCGAAGTGCCCGACCAGATGCGGGAACGCCCGGAGCCGAGGGTACATGTGCGCCGGCAGCATCTCACCGTGGGTGTAAATGTTGATGCCGGTACCCGCCGTCTGCTCGAGGAGCTGCTCCAGATCGAGCATGTCGTGCCCCGTCACCAGGATCCCCGGCCCCGCTACGGTTCCCTCGAACACCTCGGTGGGCGACGGCGTGCCGTAGCGCTCGGTGTGTCCCGCTTCGAGCAGCTCCATCGTGCGGAGGTTCTTCTCCCCGCACTCGAGGACCAGCTCGAGGAGTGATCCGAGGTCGAAATTCACGTTGGTCACGGTGGCGAAGAGGGCTCGCTCCATGAACTCGTCGACGGCCTCGTCGACCTTGCCGAGGCGCCGCGCGTGGTGCGCGTAGGACGCCATCCCCTTGAGGCCGTACAGGAGGGTTTCCTGGAGCGACTGCACGTCGGGATCCTTGCCGCAGACGCCGACCGGCTCGGTGCACCCCTGGTCTCGGTATTGCTCGCACTGGTTGCAGAACATCGCTGTCTCCTGTCTCGGCCGCCTCCGACCCGGTGGACCGACGGCCCTCCAACAGCGGGGGGACCGGGAGCCACGGGGGAAACGGCGGATGGGGTCGCGAAGCCACTGCCCCAACGAGCGGGGCGGACCGCGAACGCGGGGGAGCTCCTAGCACGTGGGTGGCGCGGCGCGTTGATCTGCGTCAAGCCCGGGAACGATCCGTGGCCGAGCGCCACCCCGGGCGGCGCCGGGTCCCGCTGTGGGCCGACGCCTTACCGCCGAGGCGGTGCCTCGTCGGCCGGATCCATCGCCCATGTGTACCAGTCCGAGCCGAACAGCTCGCAGGGGTGCTGGGTTCGTTCGGTCCCGTTCCCGCAGGCGAGATCGTGCGCGGGGCAGTACTGGTCGCATCCCCAGCACACGCGCTCCGGGTGCGGTGGATTCAGGGGAAGCTGCCGCGGCGGCGTGCGTCGTCCAGGGGGGCTCACGTCGAGGGCTCCTCGGTCGCGGTCGAGCTCCTGTCTCACGGTCGGGTCGGTTCGGGTGGAAGGGTGAGCAGTCGGAGCTCGAGTCCTCGCACCCTCGGCGAGGGAGCCCCGCGGGGGCGAGGGGCGTCGCCACGCGGCTGGTACGCGCAGTCGGGCTCCTCGGCGAGCGCGCTCCCCGTGAGCGCGAAGGCCCGGGCGCGGCTGCCGCCGCAGAGCTGCCGGTACTCGCAGCGCCCGCATTTGCCCTGGAGCAGGTCGGGGTCCCGCAGCGCGCGAAACACCGCGGCGTCGCGATAGACCTCCACCGGGGACTGCTCGGGGAAGGTCCCCGCGAGCATCGGCAGAAACCCGCTGGGATAGATCTGCCCGGTGTGCCCGATGAACATCACGCCCTTGCCGTCGTTGGCTCCCAACGGGGCCCGCGGCGGGGGCGACACAGCGGACGAGGTCGGGACCCCCAGCTTCGAGCGCGCGGCGCCCGCGCCGCCCGCCTCCAGGACGTAGCGCCGGTAGTGCGGCGCCTCGGTCGTCTTGATGGCGTAGGGCTGCCGCCGCGACTCCCGCCACAGCAGGGCGAAGGCTGCCTCGTACTGCTCGGGGGCCAGCCGGCGGTCGGCCGCAGCGCGCCCCGTGGGCACCAGGAAGAACACCGACCACAGCACGATGCCCTGGCGGCCGAGCAGCCTGCCGAGCGGCTCGATCTCGTGAAGGTTGTCCTTCGTCAGCGCGGTGTTGATCTGCAGGGGGATCCCGAGCTCGCGCGCGTCCGCCATGGCGCGCAGCGTGGTCGCGAAGGTCCCCGCGAAGCCGCGGACCGCGTCGTGGGTCTGTGCCTCGGCGCCGTCCAGGCTCAGCGCGAGGCGCGTGAGTCCCGCCTGGGCCAGCGACTCGAGCGCAGCTCGGGTGAGCAGCGGCGTGGCCGACGGCGTGAGCGCCATCGGCAGCCCCAGCGCCGTGCCGAACGCCACCAGGGCCCCGAGGTCCTCCCGCTTGAGCGGGTCACCGCCCGTGAGCACCACCACCGGCTTGGGCTCGAAGCGAGCGAGCTCGGCGAGCAGCGCCCGCGATTGGGCCGCGTCCAGCTCGCCGGGGTGCGCCTCCGGACACGCACTGGCTCGACAGTGCTGGCAGGCCAGATCGCAGGCCTGGGTGAGCTCGTAGAAGACGACGAACGGAGCGCGGTGGAAGTCGGCTCGCCGGTACGGCGGAGGGGTCAGAGGTCGTCGTGGGGTCATTCGAGGCCGGGACGGAAGGGGTCGGGCTGAACCTCCGCTCCGATGCACGGGCCGTGCCGACGGGAAACGCGCGGATTGCCCGGGGTCGGCCGGATCCGTTGCGACCTCGACAACTTCGACGAGTTGCGATTTCGACGACGCGTCGTGATCCACACTACGTCGAGGCTGACTCCGAACTCGGCTGCCACGCCGCCGCCCCCCGCGGCCGGGTCGAACGACGTGAAGGGCAATCCGCTGCCCGGTCCACGCCCGTTGGCCCCGGACGGACCAGAGCAGCAATCAGGTTGATTGCTGCGATAGATCAACGACCTGGAGCGCCGAATTGGGAGCAGACCTCGGCGAAGGAGGCCTGGAAAATGTCTCCTCGCCCTGCACGGAGGCATTTTCCGGGCCTCCGTTGCTGTCGGCAACCTGTTCGGTGCTCTAGTCCCCGCCGTCGAAACTCGACGCCACTGAGTCGGTCGTCGAAAACGAGCCGTTGGGGAGCGAGTGGGCGAGGCGCCATCCGTCGCGGACGACGCTCGAGTGCGTCGGGTAGTCGGTATTCGTCAACGTGTCGTCCGGATCCAGCATCAGGTCCGGGCGCCCGTCGCCATCGACGTCCTCCGCCCACACGATGGACTTCAGCTGTGGGGCGTACTCGACGATGCGGCCGTCGTCGGTGACCGTGAGCACCCAGAGGCGCCGCGGTCCCTCGCTCGCGTGCTCGTACTGTCGAACGGGCAGCAGCAGCTCGGACCGCCCATCGCCGTCGTAGTCGAAGAGGGGGCGCACGACGCCGAGCTCGGGAACGTCCTTCTGGTTCTCCAGCCCGACGTCCTGCGTCGAGAGGAAGCGCGGCCCCTGGAGCGTTCGACCGCTGGCGTCCACCCAGAGCACGGACCAGGCCTGGCTCCGACCGATCGTCGGCCCATCGCCGGTTTGGCCGGCGGTTTCTGGCCAGATCAACCACCGTCCCGTCTCGTCAGCGCCCCCGCCAAAAGCACCGGGTTCGAGACAGGCCGCGATCACCAGCTCGTCCCCCGTCTTGGCTCCGAGCTCCTCTGCCGCCGCGCAGGCAGCCGGTGCGGAGGGGAACCTGGGCTCGGACGGCGCCGCGGTTTCGACCGGCCCTGCCGATGCGGTCGCCGCGGGCTCCACCGCCACGGACGGTCGGGCAGGCGGCGTCGCTCGCGACGAGCTCGCGCAGCCCGCGCACAGCCCAGCCCCCGCCCCGACGGCCCGGACTAGCACCGCGGCTCGCACCATGCCGAACACGCTAACACGACTGAACCCGCGACGGCACGCCCTGAGCCACTCCCGATGCGCGCGCCGGTGCGTTTCAGATGGCGCGCGACGGGCACCAGGACCGGATGATTGTCTCGACCGCCGGAGGGAGAGACGAATGAAGCGCAGCGCCAGCGCCACCGGGCACGGTGGCTTGAAGGACGGGGACGGCCGCTTCGGCGTCGCGAGCGGCGCCATCCAGGACCAGCGGTTCGGCTTCCGCACCGGGTTCGAGGACGAGATCGAGGAGGCGGCGGCCGCCACCAAGGTCGGCTGCCCGATCCATAAGGTGCTGCGCCTCGAGATCGTCCTGGAGCTGACGGTACTGAGGTAGCCTCGTCCGGCGCGTCCCCGGTGGTCGGCGTTCACCCCCGCGGGGTGCCGCCGGCCCCCACGGGCTCCGTGCCCGGCTCCTTCGCCGAACGGGGTCAAGCCCGCTCCTCGCCGAACACCGGGCGACACCCGACGCGCTGGGCACGGGCTGGATTCTGCTAGCCTCTGGCTTCCCAACGGGAGGTGCGTGATGCCGGAGAGCCGCAAGATCCGCAAGGTCATCGGAGCCAAACCCACCATCGAGGGCGCGGGGGTGCACCTGCACCGAGCGCTGGGCTTCCAGGATCCACACCTGTGCGATCCGTTCCTGCTGTTCGATGACTTCCGCTCGGATCGGCCGCAGGACTTCCGAGCTGGGTTCCCCTGGCACCCCCACCGGGGCATCGAGACGATCACCTACGTCCTGCGCGGCGACGTGGAACACGGCGACAGCCTGGGGAACAGCGGCGTCACCGGCTCGGGCGACGTGCAGTGGATGACCGCGGGGAGCGGCATCGTGCACCAGGAGATGCCCAAGGGAGACAGCGACGGCGCCATGCACGGGTTCCAGCTGTGGGCCAACCTGCCCGCAGCGCACAAGATGATGGACCCCCGCTACCGTGGCATTTTGGCCAACCAGATCCCCGAGGTGCGGGCCGCGGGTGGGGCCGCGGTCAAGGTGATCGCCGGCACCATTGGCGCGGTGACCGGTCCGGTGCGCGACGTGGTGACGGGCCCCGAGTACCTCGACGTCAGCGTCCCGGCGGGCTGCACCTTCACCCACCCCACGCCGCGCGGGCACACGGTCATGGCCTACGTGATCGGGGGTCAGGCGGTGTTCTGCCAGCAGCGGGACCCGTTCAGCTACGACGCCGAGGGCAGCAACTACTTCGACCTCGAGCGAGGCCCCACCATCGGTGACCGCCACCTGGTGCTGTTCGACGACGGCGACCAGGTGGTTGTCAGCGCCGAGGAGCGGTCGGCGCGCTTCCTGCTCATCTCGGGCAAACCGCTCGGCGAGCCCATCGCCTGGCAAGGCCCCATCGTCATGAACACGCAGGAGGAGCTGCGCGCCGCTTATGAGGATCTCCGCCGCGGCACCTTCATCAAGGCAAAATCCGTCGTCGGGTAGCTCCCGCCGTGCCTCCCTCGCTCCACCCCGAGGTTCCTTGACGACCCCAGACCTCAAAGCCCGCCGCGACTGGCACCACCTCGACCCCGCCGAGACGCTGCAGCGCCTCGAGGCCAGCGGCGACGGCCTGCCCGGCGCGCTCGCCCTCCGGCGCCTGGCCGAGCAGGGCCCCAATCGCCTCCCCACGCGCGAAGGCCAGGGCCCTCTCGTCCGCTTCCTCAAGCAGTTCCACAACGTCCTCATCTACATCCTGCTGGGGGCGGCGCTGGTCACGGCCCTCCTGCAGCATTGGCTCGACAGCGGGGTCATCCTCGGCGTGGTCGTCATCAACGCCATCATCGGCTTCATTCAGGAGGGCAAGGCCGAGAAGGCGCTCGACGCCATTCGCGGCATGCTCTCGCCCGAAGCCCGCGTGCTCCGCGACGGCGCCGAGATCACCATCCCAGCCGAGGAGGTCGTCCTCGGCGACGTGGTGCTCCTCCGCGCCGGCGAGAAGGTCCCGGCGGACCTCCGGCTCCTCCAGGTCCGCGACCTGCAGATCGAGGAGGCCATCCTCACCGGCGAGTCGGTGCCCAGCCACAAGCACGTCGAGCCCGTCGCTAAGGAGGCCGTCCTCGGCGATCGGAGCTGCCTCGCGTTCTCCGGGACCCTGGTGACCTTCGGCATCGGTCGTGGCGTCGTCGTCGCCACCGGCGCCCAAACCGAGCTCGGGCGCATCAACGACATGCTGGGGAGCGTCCAGCAGATCACGACCCCGCTGCTCCGGCAGATGGCCCAGTTCGGCCACCTCCTCTCGTATGTCGTCCTCGGCATCGCGACGGTGGCCTTCTTCTACGGCTGGCTGCTCACCAGCCACGGCCCCGGCGAGATGTTCCTCGCCGCCGTGGCGCTCGCCATCGCCGCCATCCCCGAGGGGCTGCCCGCGATCATGACCATCACCTTGGCGATAGGTGTCCGCCGCATGGCGCAGCGCCACGCCATCATCCGCCAGCTCCCCGCCGTCGACACCCTCGGCTCGGTGACGGTCATCTGCTCGGACAAGACCGGCACCCTGACGCGCAACGAGATGACGGTGACCACCCTCGCCCTCGCCGATGGTGACGTGGCCGTGAGCGGCGTCGGCTACGCTCCGAGCGGCGGCTTCAGTCGCGACGGGCAACCCCTCGACCCCGCCGCCGCCAACGACGTCCGCGACCTGCTCGCGACGGCCATGCTCTGCACGGATTCTCACCTGCGTCAGGACGACGGCCAGTACCGCCTGGAGGGTGCCCCGACCGACGGCGCGATGCTGGTCGGTGCAATGAAGGCCGGGCTCGATCGCGACGACCTCCGCCGTCGCTGCCCCGAGATCGATCACATCCCCTTCTCCTCCGAGCACAAGTACACCGCCCGCCTCGTCCGCCGCGCTGAGGGCGGAGCTCGCATCGTCGTCCTCGGCGCGCCCGACCGGCTCCTCGAGCGCTGCGCGCACGCCCAGCACGCCGATGGCCCGCGCCCGCTCGACGCCGCGGCCTGGGATCGGCGGCTCGAGGCGTTGGCCGCCCAGGGTCTACGCACGCTCGGTGTGGCCCGCAAGGACCTGGAAGCAAGCCCCCAGCGCCTCACCGCTGAGGACGTCGAGGCGGACCTGGTCCTGCTCGGTTTGGCCGGCATCATCGACCCGCCCCGCGACGAGGCCATCGCCGCCGTCGGCGAGTGCCGGAGCGCGGGCATCCGCGTGATCATGATCACCGGGGACCACCAGCTCACTGCCCAGACCATCGCCGGTCAGATCGGCATCGCCAACGCCACCGTACGCACCGGCGCCGAGCTGGAGCAGGCAAGTGACGACCAGCTCCGCGCCTGGGTCACCGACACCAGCGTCTATGCGCGGGTCAGCCCCGAGCACAAGCTCCGCCTGGTCACTGCGCTCCAGTCGCACGGTTCCGTCGTCGCGATGACCGGCGATGGGGTCAACGACGCCCCGGCCATCAAGCGTGCCGACGTCGGCGTGGGCATGGGCATCACCGGCACCGAGGTCACCAAGGAGGCCGCGGACATGGTGCTGACCGACGACAACTTCGCCTCCATCACCAGCGCCGTCCGTGAGGGCCGAACGGTCTACGACAACCTCCGCAAGGCCGTCCTCTTCATCCTCCCCACCAACGGTGGCGAGGCCTTGACCCTCCTCGCCGCCATCGCGCTCGGGACCAGCCTGCCCCTGACCGCGGCCCAGATCCTCTGGGTCAACATGGTGACCGCGGTCACCCTCGCGCTCGCCCTCGCCTTCGAGCCCCCCGAGGCCGACATCATGCGCCGACCCCCGAGGCCGACCGATGCGACCATCCTCGATCGCTACTTCCTCGGGCGCATCGCCTTCGTCTCGCTGCTGGTCGGGCTCGGCACCTTCTCCATGTTCCACCTGGCCCGTGGGTGGGGCCTTCCGATCGCGCACGCGCAGACCTTGGCCGTCAACACCTTGGTCGCCTTCGAGGTCTTCTACCTCTTCAACACCCGCTTCATCCTCGCGCCCACCCTCTCCCTCGCCGGCTTGTTCGGGAGCCGTCCGGTTCTGCTCGCGGCAGGACTGGTAGCCCTGGCACAGCTCGGCTTCACCTACCTGCCTTTCATGCAGTTCCTGTTCGGCAGCGCCGGCCTCGCCGCCACCGACTGGTTCTTCTGCCTGGCCCCTGGTGCCGCCCTCCTGCTCCTGGTCGAGGCCGAGAAGGCGGTCACTCGTGCCCGCCGGTCGCCGGCCGCGCCGGGGCGAGAGGGGTCGAGCGGGTGACCCTCCCCAGGGGTGCGCGGCGCCTCTTCCTCTTCCCACCAGCGCCGCGGGCCTCCCCATGAAGGCTCGGGACTGGCAGCGGCGCCGGGCCTACCGCGCCCACACGTCGAGGCGTCGCCGTGCGTGGCACGAAGGGCGGCCTGCACCGTCGACAGGGCGTTGTATGCAGCCAGGGCCACCGCGAAGCCGAACCACGCGGCGCGCGGGTGGCCGAGGGCTTTCAGTCCACCGTCGAGCATCATCGTGAGCGATTGGAACCTGGTTTCCAGGGTCCACCGGTCCCGGTACAGTTCGGCAACCGGCACGCCAGCGGCGACATCCTTCGGCAGGTTCGTGAGTACGGCGATCTCCGGGTCACCGTCGCGAGTGGCCTGATGGAGGCGCACGACCAAGCGACGTGCCGCCAACCCCTGGCCATCGAGCAGGTCGATCGTCACTGGCTGCTCAAAGACCTCGCCGGTCGCCGTCGAGCCACACTTGCGCAGGCTACCCTGGGAGGCGAAATCGACGAGAGGAGCAGGTCGCGCGTGTACTGCTGTTCGGCGTGCTCCGCGAAGAGCTCGTCGAGTGGGTCCGGCGCCAACGCGAACTCCATCGCGCTGCGTGCCATGACGCTGATGGGAGACTTGG
>CAYZQO010000091.1:0-21536 GCA_964480725.1 uncultured Polyangiaceae bacterium
GATGTCCAGTCGCCTCCGGCGCCTTGGTGCCGTAGCCTGCCGCCCCCACGAGGAGATGACCATGCCGCCGACGTCAACCGCCGCCCGCGCCACCCGCCGCCGTCCGCCGTGGCGCAGGCGCGACACCCTCGGCCTGACCGTGGCGCTCGCGGTCGGCGTCGCCTGCCAGCGACCTGCCGGCCAGCAGAACGCGACCGTCTCCGCCACGGCGAGCACCCCCGCGCCATCGACCACCCCGTCCGCCGCCGCCGCGCCCGGCACGCGGATCACCGTCACCCGGGAGCGCGTCGGAGCGGCCCGGGTCGACCGGATCGCGCGCGAGATCCGCCTCCCCGCCGCGGCCGCCGCCGCTGGCACCCCGGGGAAACCCCGCTGGGATTTCGTCGAGCGGCTCGAGCGACGCGTCGAGATCCGCGCCGTCACCGAGGCGCGAGTCGCCGCCGTCGCGGTGGAGTACCGCCAGGCCGAGGTGTCGCGCGACGGACAAAGAGCACCCGACCCCCGCGCCGGGCGGCGCTTCCTGGTGGCGATTCGCGACGGGATGCTCACCGTGACCGACGAGAAGGAGGCCCCGGTCGCGGAGTCCCTCGCCGCCCTGGTGACGGCCGATCACGCGTTCCTCGACGCGCCGTTCCCCCTGGCGCCGTTCCTGCCGGAACCGGCCCTCACCGTGGGCACCGAGGTGGAGCCCTCGCACGACGCGGTCCTGTCCCTGGTGAGCGGCACCGGCGACTTCGACGTCAAGACGCTGAAGCTGACGTTCGAGGGGACGGAGGGGGCCGGCGCCGCCGCGCGGGCGCGGTTCCGGATCGCCGCTCGGTTTCGGGTGACACTCGGGGATCGCCCGGTCGAACTCGACCTCGGGGGCAAGGCGTACGCGGAGGTCGCCACCGGACGGGTGCGCTCGCTCGAGGCGACGGGCACGGCGACCGCGGTCGCTCGCGGACCAGGCGAGGAGCCCGCCAAGGGGGACGCGCGGATCGTGCTCACCAGCGCCTACGAGTGACGGCCGCGGTCACCGGCGCCGGGGCGACCCTGGCTCCCACGCTCGAGAGTGCGACGCCGACGCCCCCCGCGCTGACACGGGGGACGCCGGCGATCGCTGGGGTGCGAGGAGGAGGAGGAGGGAAAGCAAGGCCTCGGCGTTGAGCAGCTCCACCCCCGCTGGAGGGAACGGAGGCAGAGCTTTCTTTGCCGACGCAGGGGTGATGATATCCGAGCCCTCGGCCCCGATCAATCCGTGAGCGGGGGCAAGCGCAAACACCGCGCTTACCTGGAGAATCCCGCCCGACCTGGCCCTCCCGCCGCCGCGCATGCGCGCCGTCGCGGCCGTTCGCCGCCAGCGGGCCGGTGGCCGACGGTTTCCATCCGCGCCGTGGTAACCTTGCCGCTCATGCGCCGTTGCTGGCCGCTGCTCGGGGCGATCGCGATGAACGTCGCGGGGTGCGGTGACGACGACCGGCCACCGACCATCGACCCGAACGACCGGGGCTCGAGAGTGCCCGCGGAGCGGCTCCCGGCGACGGCGGACGCCTTCACTGCGTCGGACTGCTGGTTCGACGCCCCCTTCGGCGTGACGGTCCAGTGCGGGCGCGTCACCGTCCCGGAGGACCCGGCGGAGCCCGCCGGCCCCGAGCTCACACTCGCGGTCGCCCGCTTCTTCAGCGGCGAGGAGACGGTCGCGGACGACCCCGTGGTCTACCTCGAGGGCGGCCCGGGAGGTGACGCCCTCGCCACCGTGTCCAGCGCGTTCGACGTCTTCGCGCACCTACTCAACGAGCGGGACCTCGTCGTCTTCGACCAGCGGGGGACCGGGCACTCGCAGCCGCGACTCGACTGCCCCGAGCTCGACTCGGCGACGGTGACCGTCGGGACCTCGGAAACCGACGCGGCGCTAGATGCTCTCTCCGCCTGCCGCAACCGGCTCGTCGCCGAAGGCGTCGACCTCGACGCCTACACCAGCGCGCGCAACGCCGCCGACGTCGACGCCATCCGGAAGGCCTTCGGCTACGAGCGCTGGAACCTCTACGGCATCTCGTACGGGACCCGCCTCGCACTCACCGTGCTCCGGGACTACCCGGACGGGGTGCGGAGCGCGATCCTCGACGGCGTCCTCCCGGTCGAGCTCGAGGTCTTCGTCACCGCCGGGGCCTCCGCCCAGCGGTCGTTCGAGCTCGTCTTCGAGCTGTGTGCCAGCCAGGCCGCCTGCGCGCAGGCCTACCCCGACCCGATGCAGCGGCTCGCCACCACGGTCGCGGCAATGGACGCCGACCCGGTCGACCTGTCCCTCCCCGACGGCAGCACGCTGTCCGTCACCGGAGCGATGGTGCTGAACGTGCTCTTCCTGGTCCTCTACGACGCCGAGAGCATCCCCTACCTCCCCGCGCTGATCGACCTCATCGCCGCGGGGGATCTCAGCCTCTTCGAGCTGCTCGTCACCGACACCGGCGACGAATCCGGGGTGGCGCTCGGCATGTACCTGTCCGTGGTCTGCGGCGAGGACGCGCCGTTCTCGTCGCCCGCGGCGGTCACCGCGGCCGCGAGCGGGCTGTTGCCCCTGTTCGAGCCCTTCGCCGACGGAATGATCTTCGACGAATGCCTTCGGTGGGACGTCACCGCCGCGCTGGCGCTCGAGGACGAACCCGTGGTGAGCGCCGTCCCGACCCTCCTCACCTCGGGCACCTTCGACCCCGTGACCCCCCCCGAGAACGGGGACCGCGTGGCGTCGTCCCTGCTCGCCGCCGAGCACGTCGTCCTGCCCTACGAATCCCACGGCGCCAGCACCTGCGCCTGCGGTTCCGCCCTCGTGGACCGCTTCCTCGCGGCGCCAGGGGAGCCGGTCGACCACCCCTGTGTGGAGTCCCTGCGGCCGCGCTCCTTCGAGGTCACCCGGCGCCGGCACGCCGCTCCCAGCCCGCACCTTCACACGGGCCCGCTCGACCCCGCGACGCTGGAGCAGCTCGCCGAGCGCGCCCGACAGCGCCTGCGCACACCGCGCGGAGGGGTCAGCGGCCGGGTGCGATGAGCGCCGTCACCACGTGCGCGGCGATCGCCATCCCCATAGCGGCGGGGACCATCACCGCGCTCGGCTGGATGACGCGCTGGCGACCCCGGTGCAGGTCCTGCGTCCGCGGCGACCACGGACCCGCCACCGCCGGCCGCCGCGGCTCCTCGGTGTAGGCCGCATCCACGCCCGCGAGCGAGCCGTGGCGACGGAGCCGCTTGCGGACCACCGCCCCCAGCGCGTCGCCGCGGGTCGCCGCCAGCGGCGCGACGCGAACCCGAGTCGGATCGAGGCGCCCGCCGGCGCCCAGCGACGAGATGACGGGGATGCCCCGCCGCTGGCACTCGCCGATCAGCGTGACCTTGGGCCCGAGCGAGTCGATGGAGTCCACGACCCAGTCGAACCCCCGCTCGAGCAGCCCGGCGGCGGTCTCGGCGGCGAAGAACTCGACCACAGCGTCGATGGAGGTGTCGGGGGCGACGTCCAGCAGCCGCTCGCGGAGCACCTCCGCCTTGGGGCGACCCAGCGCGCTCGCCGTCGCCTCGAGCTGCCGGTTGAGGTTACTCTGGACCACCCGGTCGTGGTCCACGAGCGTGAGGTGGCCGACGCCGCTCCGCGCCAACCCCTCGCTCGCGAACGATCCCACCCCACCCAGACCGAACACGGCGACTCGCGCGGCCCGCAGCCGGGCGATGCCGGACAGGCCGAACAGGCGCGCACAGCGCTCGAGGCGCTCCGGGACCGAAACCTCGCCGCTCACCGTCCCCCCCCGAGCGACGCCAGTGCCTCGGGCCCGAAGAGCGCGGCGGCGTTGGCGTCGGTCGCCGCCTCCACGCGATCCGGCGGCTCGCCGCGCAGTTCGGCCACCGCGGCGAGCACCCGCGGCAGGTGGGCGGGCCGCACCGCGCCGGGACGGATCCCCTCGAGCCCGATCGCAGGCGCGTCGGTCTCGAGCAGGATTGCCTCGAGCGGCAGCCCCCGGGCCAGGCGCCGCGCCCGGGACGCGCCCGGCCTGGTGACGGTCCCGCCGAGCCCGACGTAGTGACCGAGCTCGAGGAACGGGCGCAGCTGCTCCGGGGACGCGCTGCAGGCGTGCAGCGCCCCGCGCACGCGGGGGAAGCGGCGCAGCACCGGCAGCAGCTCTCCGAGCGCGTGTCGGTGGTGCAGGGTGACGGGAAGTCCGAGCCGAGCGGCGACGTCGAGCTGCGCCTCGAGCACCTCGATCTGTCGGGCGAGCACCGCGGGCGGAGGGGAGCCCCAGAGGTCGAGCCCGATCTCGCCCACGGCCGTCGGCCTCTCTCGTTCGATCAGGGCCAGCACCGGCTCGACCGGCGCGCTCGCCTGCCACGGGTGGAGCCCCAGCGCACAGGGCAGGCGCGGGTGGGCGCGACGCAGCGCCTGCACGGCCGCGTTCGACCCACCGTCGTACCCGCAGGTCAGCAGGGAACGCACCCCCGCCGCGACCGCCTCGCGCAGCGCCCCCTCGGGGTCGGGCAAGTCCGTCAGGTGGCAATGGGAGTCGAACACCTCCTGCTAGCCTACATCGAACCTCATCCGGCCCGCACGGCGAGGCGGCGCCCGTCGCTGACTCGCCCGCACCACTGCGGGAAGGAGCCAGCGCGACCCCGCCCCGCTCCAGGCCGCCGGCGCCGAGCCGTCCCGGCCCGGGAGCGCCGCCGCCGGGGCGCGCGAAAGCACCGGCACCCGCGAAACCCATTGGCCCCACCCCCCCGCGCGCGACATCATGCCGGACGTAGGTCGACATGCCGATGTCCGTCGACGAGCTGCTCGCGGCCCTCCGCACCCTGCCGCCGGAGGACCTCCGCCGCGTCGCCGCCGCCGCGCTCACGCCCAAACAAGCCGACGCGGCGAGCCAAGACGCCCTACGGGCCGAGCTCTCCGAGCGCGATCGGATCGAGCTCGAGCTACTCAAGAGCCAGCAGCAGCTCGCCGACGCGAACCACGTGCTGCGCCTGGTCTTGGACACGATCCCGGTGCGAGTCTACTGGAAGGACCGTTCGCTCCGGTACCTCGGTGGAAACCAGCGCTTCGCCGACGACGCCGGGGTCGCCAACCCCGACGCGCTCGTCGGCAAGCGCGACGAGGATCTCCCGTGGCACGCCGAGGCCGCCCGGCGGGAGGCGGAGGACCGCGCCGTCCTCGAGTCCGGTGAGGCGCAATTCGACCGGACCGAACCCCAGGGGACCCCGAGCGGCAGACCGCGCTGGGTGCGGACCACTCGCGTACCCCTGCAATCCCGCACCAACGTCGTGATCGGCGTGCTGGGAACGTACGACGATGTCACCGAGCGGCGGCAATTCCAGCAGCGGCTGCACGAGGCAGAGCACCTCGAGGTGGTCGCACAGCTCGCGGGGGGCGTGGCCCACGACTTCAACAACCTCTTGACCGGGATCCTCGGCAACGCGGAGATGCTCCACGAGGACGCCGAACCCGGATCCGACACGGCGGAATCGGCCATGGAGATCCTGCACGCCGCGCGGCGCGCGGCCGACTTGACGCAGCAGCTGCTCGCCTTCTCGCGCCGCGGTCGTATGCAGAGCCAGCCGGTGGACCTCCATGCGATCATCGACCAGACCGCCCGCCTCGCGGCGCGCGGTCCGGGTCAGAGCGTCTCCGTCACCACACGACTGGAGGCCCAGCGGACCACCGTCGTCGGGGATCCCACCCAGCTCCGCTCCGCCCTGATCGACCTGACACGCAACGCTTGCGAGGCCATGCCGGCCGGAGGTCGCCTACTGCTCGCGACCCGTGACGTCACCCTCACGGCTGACGCGGCCACCGGGCTCGGCCCGGACATTCAGGCCGGGGACTACGTGGAGATCCGCGTCGAGGACACGGGCGTGGGCATCCCGGGCGAGCTCCTCGGGCGAGTGTTCGAGCCTTTCTTCACCACCAAGGGCCCCGGCGCGGGGAGCGGGCTCGGGCTCGCGGCGGTGTTCGGCTGCGTGAAGGGCCACGGCGGACACGTCGCCGTGACGAGCGCGACGGGGCGAGGCACCACGGTCACCTTGCTCCTGCCCGGCATCGCCGGGACGGTCCGGAGGAGCACTCCCGTCAGCGTTCCCCGATCCTCGGCGGGCGGGGCGCGGATCCTGGTCGTCGACGACGAGGAGACGGTTCGCGCCTTCCTCGCGCGCGCCCTGGGCAAGCTCGGCCACGAGGTCCTCTCGTTCCCGGACGGCATCGCCCTCCTCGAGCACTTCGCCGCTCACCTGGGCGAGGCCGACCTCGTGATCCTCGATCTCACGATGCCATCCTTGAGCGGCGAGGAGACCTTCCGGCGACTGCGCGAGCTCGATCCAGAGGTGCGCGTGCTCATCGCGTCCGGACACAGCCGACAGGCCGCCGCGGGCACCCTGCTCGAGGCGGGTGCTCGCGGCTTTCTGGCCAAGCCGTTCCACGTCCACCAACTCGCCGATGCGGTCGCGATGCACGTCCGCCCACGACCCGGCACCCCGGACCAGGCGACGGCGACCTAGAGCAGCAATCAGGTTGATTGCTGCGACAGTTCAACGACCTAGGGACCCGCGTCCTCCGGGTCCCTCCCAGCCACCGCTGGGTGGGTGAGGGCGTGGGGTGCCGAACCGGGAGCGGATCTCGCCAAAGGCGCCGCTGAAGACGCACCCTCGCCGGACGCCCTCCTGCACATCGAGAAGCACTTCGATAACGCACCAACGATCGGCGGACAATCGTGCTGCGCCCGCTCCCGCGCGAAGCCGCGCCCCTCCTCGAGAGCCGCCCCCCGGGCGCCCGTAGCGCGTCCGACTCCCGCCGGGGATGGTGCAAATCGGGGAGCCGAGTGGCACCATGTAATGTCGTCTCCCGTCCGTCTCTCGAGCCCGAGTGTTCCCCATCGAGGTCCATGCGCTCGCCCGATCGCACCGAAGTCACCAACGCCGCCACCGCGCTGCGGGACATGTACGCCCTGCACTGCGCCGATCTGACCCTCCCCGGGGACGTCCGCCGCCACCCCGCGCTCAGCGTCCCCCAGGGGCCGAGCACGCACGGCGGCCTGCTCGCGCGCCAGCACCTCACCTTGGAGCCCACGAGCGCGGGTCCGTCGTCCATCACGGTCGGCTGGGTCGACGTCGCTGCTCGCCAGGCCTCGCTGCGCACCTATCCCTGCGTGCTCGCCGCTCACCGGGCCCGCTTCGGCTCCGACCCGTTCGGCGTCGATGGCGTCGGCTACGAGCGCTTCCTGCACGTGACCCGAACCTTCTTCGTGGACCAGGGGATCGCGATCGAGATGGAGCACCGACCCCCCGACGTCCCCGGGCCCGAGGAACGGACCGCGACGCGGTGGCTCCTGGCGGCGCTGGCGACGCTCGTCGTCGTCGGCGCGGTGGTCGTCTGGCTGGTGGCTTCCTAGGCTCGGCGGCGCCTTGGCGAACGGAGGCGAGCCCACGCTGCGCGTTGTCGGAGCGGCGATCATCGACGCCGGTCGCTGCCTGGTGGCGCGCCGGGGCGCGACGATGTCCACCGCCGGCAAATGGGAATTCCCCGGCGGCAAGATCGAGCCGGGCGAGACAGCCGCAGCCGCGCTGGTGCGCGAGATCACCGAGGAGCTCGGCGTCCTGATTCAGGTCGGCGAGCGCCTCGGTCGGAGCGAGGTGTCGACTGGGGGCCGCCGGCTGTCGCTGGAGATCTTCACGGCCCGACCCATCCACGGCGCGCCCGTGGCCCGGGAGCACTCGGCGATCCGTTGGGTGACCGGGCCCGAGCTCGACGAGCTCGACTGGGCGGATGCCGACGTCCCACACCTGCCAGCGGTCCGCGCCGCGCTCGTGCGCGCCTCCGGGCCAAACCCGATGCCGCGCTGAGATCGGACTCCCCCTAATCCGGGTCGGCGTCGCGGAAGCGGGCCCAGCGGAGCCCGAGCCGCCGCATCTTCGAGCGCAGCGTGTGCGGGTTGATGCCGAGCAGAACGGCCGCGCCCCGGGGTCCTTCCACCCTCCCTCCAGCGCGGCGCAGCGCCGCCTCGATGTGCCGGGCGATCGCCGCGTCCAGGGAGAGCAGCGGCGGCTCCGCGGCACCGGGGCGCCCCTCGTGTCGAGGCGGGGCATCCGCCGGTGGCGGCGCGGAGGCGCTGCGCACCCCGAGCGCCCCGGCGATGTCTAGCCGCTTGCCGCCGCCGAGGATCGCGGCGCGTTCGATCACGGACGCCAGCTCGCGCACGTTCCCCGGCCAGTCGTAGCCCAGCAGGCGCTCCACGTCGGCGGTCGATGGCGTCAGCGGGGCGCCACCGATGCGCTTGCCGACGCGCCAGGCGAAGTGCGTCGCCAGCGCGGGCACGTCCTCGCGCCGCTCTCGGAGCGGCGGCAATTCGATGGGGAAGACACTGATCCGGTACCAGAGGTCCTCCCGGAAGCTCCCCGTACGCACCATCTCCTCGAGGTCCCGGTGCGTCGCCGCGACCACGCGGACGTCCACCGCCACCGGGCGCTGCCCACCCACGCGCTCGATCACGGACTCCTGCAGCACCCGGAGCAGGCGGACCTGCGCGGCGAGGGGGAGCTCCCCGATCTCGTCGAGGAACAGCGTGCCCCCGTCGGCGCGCTCGAACCAGCCGGCGCGGGCGGCGACGGCGCCGGTGAAGCTGCCCCGCTCGTGACCGAACAGCTCCGAGTCGATGAGCCCCGGCGGGATCGCGCCGCAGTTGACGCGAAGCATCGGGCCATCGGAACGACGGGAGCGCGCATGGATCGCCCGCGCGACGACCTCCTTGCCGGTCCCCGTCTCACCGAGCAGCAGGACGGGCGCGTCGGTCGGCGCGACCTGCTCCAGCCGCAGGATCACGGCCCGGAACCCGGCGTCCGCGCCCACGATCTCATCGACGATCTGCTGGCGACCGAGCTTGTCGAGCAGCGCCCGGTTGTCGGCCTCCACCACCTCGCGCAGCCGCCCGAGCTCGAGGAAGCGCTGCGCGTGCAGCACGGCGACGCGAAACGGCTCGAGCAGGTTGGTGAGCTGCCGAGTCTGCCGCGGCCCGAAGCAGCCGTGTGGACCCAAGACCACGAGCGCGCCGAGCGGCCCCGCCTCCGGATCCGTGATCGGCCCCGCGATGGCGTCCGCCTCGACCGACTTGGCCGTGAGCAGCGCGAGGATCGGATCAGCGTCCACGCGGCCCTGGCGCACCTCTCCCGACCGCATCCAGGTGAGCAGGCGCTCGACCTCCTCCCGAGAGCAGTCCGTCAGCGTCGGCGTAGACGCCGTCCAGTCCTCGACCTGCGCCTGCGCGATGGTGGCCAGGGCCCGGCGGTGCAGATCGAGCCGCCGCACCAAGAGCGCACGAACCCCGAGCTGCCGGGCGAGGATCGGCAGGATCGCGGGGACCGTCTCCTCCAGCCGCTCGTGCCGAAAGAGCTCTCGGTACAGATCGATCTGATCCATCGGCCATGGCATATCACGCCCAGCCAGGACATTTCCTGGAAAATCAGCGCGGCGACCCCGGCTCACGCCGAGTGCACGCTCGGTCCCGCGCTGGTACCGTCCCCCCGCGAGGGAAACGCCCGTGAAAACCTTCATCTTCGATCTCGACGGCACGCTCTCGGAGAGCAAGCAGCCCATCGACGCTGGCATGGCGCGGCAGCTCCAGCGACTCCTCGAGTGCGGCGTCGTCGGCATCATCTCCGGCGCTCACTGGGAGCAATTCCAGACGCAGGTGGTCGCGCCCGTGGGCGCGCACGAGCGACTGACCCTGGCTCCCGTGACCGGGGCCCAGATCCTGCGGTACGTCGACGGCGCCTGGAGGGTAGTGGCCGAGGCGCCGGTGCGCGTCGATTTCGACCGCGTGGTCGCCGCCTTCAAGACGGCCTTCGAGCGGCTCGGCTACGCCGAGGAGCCCGGCGTGGGCCCCAAGTTCGAAGATCGCCGCTTCCAGGTCACCTGGTCCGCGCTAGGACAGCAGGCCCCCGGACCCCTCAAGCGCGTCTGGGACCCGGATTTCTCCCGCCGGCGCCGCATCATCGCGGAGCTGCGGGAGCTCCTGCCGCCGGAGCTCATCCTCCGCGCGGGCGGGACGACCAGCATCGACGTCGCCGCCTACGAGAAGGATCTGGGCATCAGGGCGATCCTGGCTTCCTGGGCCGACCGGGGTGCGGCCGTCGCCGACACCGTCTACGTGGGGGACGCCCTCTTCCCGGACGGCAACGACTGGGCCGCAACGAGCACCGGCGTCCGCTGCGTGAAGACGGACGGAGTGGCGAGGACCCTGTCGCTCATCGACGATCTCGTCGCCGGCCGCCAGCTGCCGGATGTCCGCGACGCCACGTCGTGAGCGGGCGCGGCTCAGCGGACCACGGGGAAGAGCGACGCGTAGGCCCGCGCGGACACGGCGGCCGCCAGCCCGGATCGCGGATCCAGCCGCTGGGCCTCGCGCGCCACGACGATGGCGCGCCGGTAGCGGCCGAGCTCGAGGTGCACGTGAGCGAGGGCCGCGTGCGCGGCCGCCGCCGGCCGCTCCCGCGGCAGCGCCAGCACCAGGCGCGACAACGCGGGGAGCGCCGCGCGCGCGTCGTGCCGACTGAGAGCCTGGAGGGCCGCGGCAGCCCGCGCGCGGAGCTCCTCGCGCGGCGCGCCACCAAGGCCGCGTCCCGAACCCTCGAGCCGGCGCAGGAGCTGCCGCAGCACCTGGATGGGATCGGGGCACCGGCGTGGCCGGTGGTGGAGCGCTTCGTCCGCGGGCGGGAGGGGCTCGCTCATAGTTCTTGTCGCGCGGGCGTGCCGCACCTCGGGTTCCCTTTTCGCGCACGGGAGCCAGCGCGGGCAAGAACGCGGCCGGCGAACGCCCCTACCGCCCCGGCTCGTCCCGCGTCGGGTGAGATTGACCGGCCCCCGTCGACTGCTAGATTGACCGCCCACTTTTCTACGAGGTGAGCCCAAAATGCGCGTGGGATTCGTTGGTTGGCGGGGCATGGTCGGCTCCGTGCTCCTGGACAGGATGCAGGCGGAGGGGGATTTCCCCCGGATCGGCGAGGTCGAGTTCTTCACGACCTCCCAGGTCGGCGGCGCCCCCCCCCGCGTCGGCGTCGACGCGCCCCCCCTCGCCGATGCGTTCGACCTCAAGGCGCTGGCCGCCCACGACGTGATCGTCACCTGCCAGGGCGGCGACTACACCAGCGACGTCCACCCGCGCCTCCGGGCGGCGGGCTGGAGGGGCTTCTGGATCGACGCCGCGAGCTCACTCCGCATGGCGCCGGAGGCGACCATCATCCTCGATCCGGTCAATCGCGCGGTGATCGACCGGGCGCTCCACCAGGGCGCGCGGGATTTCGTTGGCGGCAACTGCACGGTCAGCTTGATGCTCATGGCGTTCGCCGGGCTGTACCACCAGGGCCTCGTCGAGTGGGTCAGCACGATGACCTACCAGGCGGCCTCGGGCGCCGGTGCCAAGCACATGCGCGAGCTGGTTGAGCAGCTTCGTACCGTCGGGGACGGAGCGCGCGAGCTCCTCGCCGATCCGGCCAGCGACGCCCTCTCGCTCGACCGCAACGTCGCCGCCACCCTCCGCTCCGACGCCTACCCCACGGCCCAGTTCGGCGCGCCGCTCGCCGGAAGCCTGATCCCCTGGATCGACCGGGCGCTCCCCTCGGGCGAAACCCGGGAGGAGTGGAAGGGCCACGTCGAGTCCAACAAGATCCTCGGCAACGATCCGGAAATCCCCGTGGACGGCCTTTGCGTCCGCGTCGGGGCCATGCGGTGCCACAGCCAGGCGCTCACCATCAAGCTCCGGCGGGACGTCCCGTTGCCCATGCTCGAGGCCCTGGTCGCCAGCTCTACCCCCTGGACCCGCGTGATCCCGAACGACAAGGACTCGACCCTGAAGCACCTGACCCCCGCGGCCGTCAGCGGCACGTTGGAGGTCCCGGTCGGGCGCCTGCGCAAGCTGCGGATGGGCCCGGAGTACCTCGGCGCGTTCACCGTCGGCGACCAGCTGCTCTGGGGTGCGGCGGAGCCGTTGCGCAGAATGCTGCGGATCTTGCTCGAGAGGTCCTAGAGCACCGATCGTTGCCATCAGCCACGGAGGCCTGGAGAACGTCTCCCTGGCACCACTGGTTGCCAGGGGCGAGGAGACGTTCTCCAGGCCTCCTCTGGCGAGATCTGCTTCCGGTTCGGTACCCCACGCCCTCACCCACCCAGCGGTGGCTGGTTGGGACCCGGAGGACGCCGGTCCCTAGGTCCTTGATTTGTCGCAGCAATCAACCTGATTGCTGCTCTAGCGCCAGCTCGGCCGCGCCGGTCCCGGTCAGGGCGAACGGCGCGGGGCGGGCTCACTTGGCGCTGGCGCCAGCCTTCACCTCGGCACTGGCGGCGCCGCCCGACCGGGCACCGCCGCGGTCCGTCGAGCCGCTCTTCCCCGCCTCGTTGACCGGCACCGGCTCCACCTCCTCCATGTCGAAGGTCGGCGCGCGCTCCGGATCGCAGTCCGGTGGCGGCCCGAAACCGGTCGCGTCGAACTCGTAGGCGAGCTTGCCGCGACCCTTCGGCTCCTCCGTCTCCACCCGAATCTCGACCTCGTGGGCCCCGGCGCGCGCGGGCGTGCAGTAGCTCAAGAGGTAAAAACGCTTGGAGTGCGCCTCGATCCGCCCTGCGATCTGCTCAAACGACTCCTTCACCTTGCTGCGGTCGTTGCCCTCCACCGTGCCATCGCGACCGATGTCGTCGAGCCTCGCCTCCTGGAGCTCCTGCTCGTCGCCGACGCCGATCGCGAAGCGGTCGTAGTGCTCGTACTGATCTGACCGGAGCGCCTCGTTCATCTCCTCGCGCGACACCCGCGCCGCGCGATCGGCGCCGTCGCTGAACACCACCAGGGTCCCGAACTTGAGCGGCTTCTGTTCCCGCTCCAGGCCCCGCTCCAGCTCGGCCAGCGCCTGCACGACCGCCCCGTGCAGGTTGGTGGACGGATCCTTCGGCTGGTAGCCCCGAAGCCCCTCCAGCCCGCCCTTGAGCGCGCCCTCCGTCTCCGTGAAGGGCACCACCGGCTGGATCTTCTCGGACCCATCGAAGGAGTACACGCCCACCTTCTGGGTCTTGCCGACGCGCTCGATGAACTCCTCGGCGGCGTCGACCAGATCGTCCAGACTCCCGGACTCGGTGATGCTCCCGCTCACGTCGACGAGCAGCAGCGTGTACATCACGGCGGCGACCTCCGGGTTCAGGATCCGCTGTTGGCTCTCGAACTCGCTCACGCGCTGCCCGTCCTCGTAGATCTCGAAGTCGCTCGCCCCGAGGCCCCCGACCGGCTCGTCCCCGCGCTCGACGGTGAAGAACACCCAGACGTTGTTGGGCTCGTCCTCGGCGGAGTTGATTCGGGTGAGGGTGAGGCTCTGGCTGCAACCAGCCAGCAGGGCCAGGACGGCGAGCGCGGTGACGGCGCGGGCGAGGGCGCGGCGGAAGGGTCGGTCGAGCTGCATTGGCGATGATCTCCCGCCGGGGATCATGGTCGATGCCAGCGCGGGGTGAAAGGGCCTCGATGTCGGCACGCCGCCGCCCCGCGGCCGTCGGGCCTGCGGGCGAGCTCGCGCGGCGGCGGCGTTGCGTCGCGGCTGACGGCGTGGCTATCTTCGACCGCTTCCCTGGAGGGTTTCAGAAATCATGTGCGGCATCGTCGGATTCCTTGGCAACGACGCCTGGC
The DNA here is from genome assembly GCA_964480725.1 of uncultured Polyangiaceae bacterium. Classification (GTDB taxonomy): domain Bacteria; phylum Myxococcota_A; class Polyangia; order Polyangiales; family Polyangiaceae; genus JAFGBI01. The sequence continues at coordinate 13,659 of CAYZQO010000091.1, forward strand.
TGTCCCCCGCGGCGCTCGATCCCTTCCGCGAGATCGCGGTGTCCGTCAACGCCGCGGCCACCGCCCCGCCGGACTGGCCCCGCCTGGCCGTCGCCCTCGAGGCGCTCCGAGACCGCTTCGCGGACCTCGGGTCCTTCGCCCTCCACCGGGCCATCGCCACCGATGACGGCGCGCGAAAACTCTTCGTCGACCTCGCCGCCCAGCTCTCGACGCTCCGCGTGCGGACCGCGGCCGAGATCGCTGGCAGCGGCCGGACCGAGGAGCTCGAACGCGTCCACGAGCTGCTCGCCGACTTTGCCTGGCAGCTCGACCGGGAGCTCCTCGCCTCGATCGATCGCGTGGCCCAGGTCGTCCCGGTCCAGCTCCGCGCGGCCGCGCCGGGGCAGCACTTCGTGGGCTGGTCCCTCGAGCAGGTGCTGGGCGCGCTCGACAAGCTCGAGGTGCGCGGGCGCGACTCTGCGGGGATCGCGGTCACCATCGAGGTGGCCGGCGCCGCGGCGGACACGCTCGAGCCCCGCCTGCGCACCGACCCCGACGCGGCCGGCGACGAGACGACCGCTCGCCAGGTGGCGTGGGTGCGCACCGCCTCGGGCTCGCTGGCGGCGCGCTTCGTCCACCGGGTGGCAAACCTCGTGGGCAGGCTCGGAGACAACGGGGCCGCGCTGCGCGCGGCGCTCCGCCGTGACGACCTGCTCTGGTCGGTCGCCGCCGCGGCGCGTTCAGTCAACCTCCTCTGCCACACGCGCTGGGCCTCGAACGGCATCATCAACGTCCCCAACTGCCACCCCGTCGACGGCTGCGTGCACCGCAACGCGGCGGTCGACCCGGCCGGACTGCCCGTGGCGATGGTGTTGAACGGCGACGTCGACAACTACGCGACGCTCGTGCAGACCTCGGTTGTGGCCCGCGGCGCGACACTGCACCCGGCCGTGAGCACGGACGCCAAGATCCTTCCGGTCCTCTTCACCCTCGACACCACCGCGACCGAGCCCATCGCCGCCCGGTTCGGGGCCGTGGTCAAGCGCAGCCAGGGCTCCCTGGCGACCGTGCTCCAGCACCTCGAGCACCCCCGCACGCTGATCGTGGGCCAGAAGGGGAGCGGCCAAGCCCTCTACCTCGGCGCGCTGGCCGACGGCTGGCTCGTCGCCTCGGAGGTCTACGGGCTCGCCACCCACTGCCGCGCAAGCCGCCCGCTCAACGACGGCGGCGAGGTCGGCATCGCCGTCGAGCTCGGCACCTCCGGTCGGGACCTCGACCTCGCTGGCATCCGCCTCGCCGACGGGACCCGCTACGAGCCGAAGTCCGATCCCATCCAGATCTACTCGCGAGACATCTTCCGGGGTGACTTCGCCACCTACATCGAGAAGGAGGTGGCCGAGGCCCCGAGCAGCGTCGAGAAAACCCTGGCCGGCAAGTACCGCCGGACCGCCGATGGCATCGAGTTCGTGATGGGGGGGTTCGGCAACGGCGAGGGGCTCCGGGCGCGGCTGCGGTCGCGCGAGCGCCCGCCGGTGCGCCGGGTCGTCGTCATCGGCATGGGCACGGCGGCCATCGCCGGCATGGGCGCGGCCCACTTCATCCGCCAGTCCCTCGCGGGCTCGGGCATCGGGGTAACCGCCACCAAGGCCTGCGAGCTCTTCGGCTTCACCAGCGAGGAGCGGCTCGACGACGCCGTGGTGGTCGCGGTGTCACAGAGCGGCACCACGACGGACACCAACCGCGTGGTGGACATGGCGCGCGAGCGCGGCGCCTGGATCCACGCCATCGTGAACCGCCGAAACTCGGCGCTCGTGCACAAGGCGGACAGCGTCCTATACACGAGCGACGGGCGCGACGTGGAGATGTCGGTCGCGTCGACCAAGGCGTTCTACTCACAGGTCGCCGCGGGCAAGCTCCTCGGGCTCCTGCTCGGCAGCGAGCTCGGCACGCTGCCGCCGCGCCTGCTCCGCGAGGAGATCGACGCCCTCGAGCAGCTGCCGCGCCGCATCCGCACCGTCCTCGAGCGCAAGGACCGCGTCTTCGCCGTCGCGGGCGAGTGGGCGCCGCGCGCGCGCAACTGGGCCATCGTCGGCAACGGCGCCAACCGGGTCGCGGCCGAGGAGATCCGCATCAAGCTGAGCGAGCTCTGCTACAAGGGCATCCCCTGCGACGTCACCGAGGACAAGAAGCACATCGACCTGTCCACCGAGCCGCTCACGCTGGTGATCGCAAACGACCTCTCGGAGATGGTGATCCAGGACACCGTCAAGGAGGTGAGCATCTTCCGGGCCCACAACGGCCGCCCGCTCGTCGTCTGCTCCGACGGCGAGACGCGCTTCGACGGCGTGGCTCAGGCGACCCTCCCCGTCCCCACCATCGGGGGTGGGCTCGGGTTCGTGGTCGCCACCGTCGTCGGCCACCTCTTCGGCATCGCGGCGGCGCGCGCGATCGACCAGGGCGCCGTCCCCTTCCGCGCGGTCCGCGCCGTGCTCTCCCGGGTGGCGGTCGAGCCCGCGACGTTCTCGGCGACTGAGCTCGCCGGGACGCTCGAAACCGCCCTCGACGCCGTCCAGGGTGGGAGCGCGGACAGCGCCCTCCCACCGCGCCTGGTGGTCCGGGTCGCGCGCTACGCGGCCTGGCTCGCGACGCAGCCCCCGGCCATCTCGGCGGCCGAGGCGCGCCTGGTCGAGCTTGCGCCCCTGCTCACCGAGGTCGTCGAGGAGCTCACGCGGCCGCTCGACACCATCCGGCATCAGGCCAAGACCGTCACGGTCGGGATCTCGCGACCGGGTCGCGCCATTTCCCCGCTCCTGCTCGAGGCGTTCTCGACGCTGGACGTCTCGGCGGAGCAGCTCCACCAGATCGATCGCGAGGTACTCGAGATCGTCTCCCCGTTGCTCGCCGGGGTCGCCGGGGGCCTCCTGTACCAGGTCGCGCCCGACCCGACCGCCGCGGAGCGCCCCGCCTGGACGCTGCGCGCCGTGCGCGGGCTCGGCGGCTCCACGGTGGAGCAGTCCAAATACCGCACGCCCCAGCCCGCGACGGGGTCGAAGCGCCGCGTGCTCCGCACCGGCGTCACGGGGACGGCGACGGGCGCCCGCGGCGACGAGACGTTGCTGCTCGTGCCGCTACGCAACCCCACGGGCAACGTGGTTGGTCAGGTCGCGCTGCTGCACGTGGAGATCGTCCCCAGCGCCTCCCTGTCGCAGAAAAAGGCCGCCCTCCGGGGCCTTCACAACAAGCACGACGAGCTCGTCGAGGAGCTGGCGGAGCGCCGCCCCGGGGTCGATCCAGACGGGATCCTCCAGACGATCTCGCCGCGGGATCTCCTGTTCGAGCCCGTGCACCGGCTCATCACCGGCGCCCTGGGCTGAGGCCGCCGCAGCGACGCCGGGCGCAGGAGGGTCACGGCACCTGGCCCTCCCACCTTCAACCACTCTATCGGACCCCAGACGCCCTCTAGCTGGGGGGGCGCTGGTCCCTCCCGGGGTGGCCTTGCGTTCTTCGCCGGAAGGGGGCATCGGATCGAGGTGAGGTCCCGAGCCACCACGCTGCGCCGGGTAACGGCGACCTCCGCGCTCTTCGCGGGCGTGGCGGGGCTCGCCTCGGCCTGCAACGACTCCCTGCTCGTGGAGCTCCTGCCCTCGAAAGCGGTGTGCGAGACGGCCGAGAGCTGCGGGGTGCCCTGCACCGATGACTTCACCTGCGGACCGGGCCTGTACTGCAGCGCCCAGGGCTACTGCACCGCTGACTGCGCACCCGTCGGCGCCCTGTGCGGCCCCAGCCGCACCTGCACCAGCCGTGGCCGCTGCGTCCCCTCGGACACCCTCACCGGCACCGGCGGCGCGGGCAACGCGGGCGGCATCGTCGCGCTCGCGCCGGGCAGCGCCGCCAGCATCCGCGCCAACGCCTGCGTCGAGTGGCGCTCCAACCCCGATCCGCTCCCGACGCTGCTGATGCTAGTCGTCGATGTCAGCGGCTCGATGGACGAGACGGTGAGCGCCCAGACGACCAAGTGGGAGGTGACCCGCATCGCGCTCACCGAGGCGATCGCGACGATGCCCGGCTCCACGCTGGTCGGGATGCTCCTCTTCCCCAACCGCCAGACCTCGCCGAGCGACGAGCCGCGCCCAGTCGCGGCCTGCGTCAACGTGGCAGGACTGGTGCCCGTGGCGCCGCTCCAAGATCCGTCGATGACACAGCTCGACCACCTGCTGTCCGCGCTCTGGGGCGAGGACGTCGTCGCCGGTGGCACCCCGACCCACGACGCCTACACCTACGCGCTCTCGGCGCTGCGCGTCAGCATGCCGGAGGGCGCTGCGCACGTGCTGCTCATCACCGACGGCCAACCCACCTTCAGCCTGAGCTGCCTGGGAACGGGGCAGGCCGAGGATCCAGTCGACGAGCAGCCGATAGTCCGCGCCATCGCCGAGGCGCGCGAGAACGGCGCCCGCACCTTCGTGATCGGCTCCCCCGGGAGCGAGGGAGCGGGCGAGAGTGGCCTGGACGCGCGGCCGTGGCTCTCGCGCGCGGCGTCTGCCGGCGGCACCGCACGCGAGGGCTGCCATCACGATGGCCCCGACTTCTGCCATTTCGACATGGTGGAGGAGCCGGACTTCGCCTCGGGGCTCAGCACGGCCCTCGGCCAGATCACCGGCACCATCATGCCCTGCGAGTACGTCGTCCCCGCTCCGCCCGCCGGCAAGACCCTCGACCCGCTGGCAGTGCACGTGGTCTGGACGCTCCAAGACGGCAGCCAGTACGAGCTACTCCGCGACGATCAGGACCCGTGCGACGAGGGCTGGCGCTTCACGGGGGACGGCGGACGTGTCACCCTCTGCCCCGCGAGCTGCCAGCGGATCCGCTCCGCCTCGGGCGACCAGCTCGAGCTCTTCTTCGGCTGCAACCCGATCGTCGTGCGGTAGGTCGGCAGCCAGACCGTTTGCCACCCTACCGCTCCCGGAGCCGGCGCAGCATCGTCCGCGCCTCTGGAGCGAGCGGTGAGGACGGGTGCTTGCGCAAGAGCTCCCGCAGCGCCGCCGTGGCCGCAACCCGATCGCCGCGCCGCTCCGCCGCCAGCGCGCCCTGGAAAAGCCGGTTCTGCTCGGCCAGATCCGCCGGCGCCGCCTCCGGCCCCGGACGGGCCGCCCGAGGCACCGCCGTCGGCCGGACCTTCGCCGCCGCCAGCGGGCCGCCGTCCGACAGGAGCCCGTCGCTCTCCGCCGCCGCGTCGCTCTCCGCCGCCGCGTCGCTCTCCGCCGCCACGTCGCTCTCCGCCGGCATCGCGCCGCCGCGCTCCGCACAGCCCCAGCTCTCGCCCGCTCCCAGCCGGGCGATCCCGCTGCGATGGCGCACGCTCACCACGCCATCCTCGACGACGACGCAGGTCCGGGGGACCGCCCGCAGATCCGGCGACACCTCGACGCTGAACACGGTCCCGTGAACCACCACGGTCGCGTCCGGAGTGACGACCGAGAAACGACCCTTATCGCCCAGCGGCGGGACCACGCAACGCACCGAGCCGCCGTGCAGTCGCACCCGCTCCATCGCGCCCGCGCCCAGCTCCTCGAGCCCCACCTCGCTTCGCCCGGCGAGCCCGATCTCCACCTCGCCCACGGTCAGCCGCGCCTGCGCGTCCTCGAGCGTCGCCAGCGCGCCGTTGGCCGCGATCCGCACCGGCCGCCCTGTCTCGACGGGGACCTCGCCGCTCGCGGATCGGTGCACGACCCGGCCACCCTCCACGACCACCTCGAGCGTCGCACCCGCGTCCGACTCCGCCCGTGGCCCGCGCGTCGCGACGAACAGCATCACGGCCGCCACGGCCGCGAGCCCCGACGCCGCGAGTCCCGCCTGCCGCCACCGTCGAACGGCAGCGCGACGGGACACAGCACGCCGCAGGGAACCGCGCAGGGCCGGGACCATTCGCGCCCGCAACGCCGCCACCTCCGACGCGCCCAGCGCCACCCCCGGATCCACCCGGAAGGGCGCGAGCAGCTCCCGCGCGCTTCGTGCTTCCTGTTCCATCATCGGGACCTCCCGGTCCGGACACCGTACCGGCGCAAGAGCTCCTTGCGGCCGCGCACCAGGCGAGACTGAGCGGCGGCCACCGTGACCCCGGTGAGCACGGCGATCTCCGCCAGCTCGTAGCCGAGCCCATCGTGGAGCAAGAGCGTCCGCGCCTGCTCGGGGCGCATGCGCGCGAGCGTGGCCTGCAAGCGCGCCACCTCGTCACGAGCCTCCAGCGATCGCTCGAGCGGCTGCGACGAGGCGAGACTGCCCGCGTCCGGATCGCCCCCCAGCGCCGATTGGAAAAGCTTCCGCTCCCGGACGCGCGTCCGGAGCGCGTCGATCCCAACGTGCGCGGCGATGGCGCTCGCCCAGGTCGTCAGGCTGCACGCGCCCGCGAAGCGATCCTCGACGATGGTGACGATGATGCGCTCGAACGTGGCCTGGACCAGATCCTCGACCTCCTCGGCCGGCGCCCGCAGCACGCGCTGCAGCGTGCGCTGCACCACGGTGTGCACGCGGTCGAAGAGCACGTCTGCCGACTGCTCGTCGCCCCTGCGCACGCCCGCCACGATCGCCGCGTCGTCCCCCGGCGCCGGCGGGGGCACCAGAGGGGTAACCACCCGAAGGCGCGGGTGCGAGCGCTCGGCTGTCATGGTCAAAGCCACCTCGTGTATGTCGAGCCAGTCCCGGTCGGGCAGGCAGCTAGGGACCTCCCGAGGCCGGCAATAGCAGCCGGAGGCCCACCCAGGCCGACATTCCGACGGGCGGGTCGGTCCCGGCAGACTTGCCGGCAACCTCGATCCGGAGCTCCGGGCGGAGCAACGCCACCTCCGCACCGACCAGGACGCCGAGCGGGCCCTGGACCACCCACGCACCCTCGCCCCCCAAGCGCCCCCCCAAGCGCCAGACCGCCACGAGGTCCCGGACCCCGCTAACGGAGTCACGGCCGATGAGAAACACCCGCTCCGCGGAGCCCGACGCCCGGAGTTCGGCGCTCACTGGCGCGTCCCAAGCCCCGAATCGCACCGTCGCCCCAAGATCCCCAGCGACCCACGTCACCCCGGGCAACCCGGGATGAGACACCGTGCGCAGCCCGACGTGCGGGGCGAGCGGCAGCGGCGATGGCGCCCAGGTCACCCGCAACACCGGGCCCCCGCGGACGGTCCCGTCACCGAGCGCAGGGCCGATGGCGCCGGCCAGGTCGATGGAGATCCACCGAGTCGGCGGCGGCGCCGGCGCTGGCGCCACCTCGACCGGCTCATCGATGAGCAACCCGACAGGCTCCGGTGGCGTCTCCTCCCCCGGAGCCTCGACGCGAGGCGGGGGGGAGGAGGGCTCGCCGGCCTCGCGCTGGACCACCAGGGCCGCGACCACGAGCCCGGCCGACGCCCAACGCTGCCGCAGGCGGTCCGCCGCCGCGAAGAGGATTACCCGGGTGTCGAGCGTCGCCCCCTCGTCACCGCCCTCGCAGAGCTCCACCCGGAGGTCCACGCCCCCCGCCCCGCTCCAGCGCACCACGGCCACATAGCGGGTCTGCACGCCGCCGTCCGCGACCACGCATGCCCCGTCCCCCAGGGCGGCGCTGCAGCTCGCCGTGACGGCGGCCACCAGGTCCGGCGCCGTCGCGGGGGGGACTTCAAAGGCCACCAGCGCGGGCATCGAGGCCCACCAACGGTACACCCGAAGGGGCGCCCCGGTCGGGGATTTGGGCGACTCGCCCCGCCTCCGCCCGCCCGCCCCGGGGCCCGCCTGAGCTCCGCGGCGGATCGGGCTTGTGCTCCGCACCCCTTGTGGTATTCACCGCGTCCCCAACCTGGGGCGGTAGTTAAGTCGGTTATAACGCCGGCCTGTCACGCCGGAGGCCGCGGGTTCGAGTCCCGTCCGCCCCGC
>CAYZQO010000092.1:0-19972 GCA_964480725.1 uncultured Polyangiaceae bacterium
CCCACCCAGCCACCGCTGGGTGGGTGAGGGCGTGGGGTACCGACCTGGGAGCAGATCTCGACAGAGGAGGCTTGGAAAGCGTCTCCTCGCCTTGCACGGAGACGTTTTCCAAGCCTTCGTCGCGGTCAACAACCTGATCGGTGCTCTAGCGCGCCGACAGCAGCTCCACGGGCGGGGGTCCGTCAAAGTAGATGGGGTTGTTGTCCTGGGTGCGGAGCTGCTCGTCGAACCCCGGCAGGAGCCGGAGCCTGAAGGTATAGGTGCGTCCCACGACCAGCGCGTCGGCGACCCCGAAGACCCAGATGACCCGATCGTCCGGGCTGTCGGCAGCCTCGGCCAGCAGCACCACGGGCATGCAGGGCTGGCAGAGCGCGTCCGGGGGACAGGGCTCGCAGCGGAGTGCGCCCCGGTAGACGGCGCGGACGCAGACCACCTCGCGCTCGGCGATGGGCGGCTTGGCCAGCAGGCCCCCCACCGTGCCGGTGGTCGGGAAGGCGCAGCCGCCGAGCAGCGAGAGCACCAACCCAAGTCCGGCTGGCCATGAGCTGGAGCAACCTCGCTTGCGTTCGATGATCATGCCTCCACCTCGACCAGCGCCTTCTAGCCTGGCGCGGCCGTTCCGAAAGCCCCCATCTCCGGAACGCTCGGGACGCAAGGTCGAGATGTTGGGCGCCACCGAGTGTGCCGCCGCAGGCCGCGAGCCACCCCATCGCGGGGCGCGAGGCGCGGCCCTCACCAAGCCAATCACTTTGATGCCCGACCTGCCCCATTCCGGTCGAACCGGCGCGGCGAAGGATCCGGAGCTCCTGCCGGAATGCCCTGGATCGGGCTGGCGAAGGACACCGCGAGCTACTCCCCGTGGCTCGGCACGCCGCTTGCTCACCTGCTCTGGGCATGAGCCATCCTGAGCCCTCCCATCGGACGGGTCCGACCTTGCCCGAAACGGAGCTAACGACCGTAGCCGTCGAGGAGTCCTTTCGGACGTTTCGCGGCTACTGGAGTGGCGGGACGCAACGGTCCGGACTGACCGTCGGTCAACGGATGGGATGACGATCGCCGCGCCCTCGCCGTCGGCGCCAACGAGCTAGGCGGGCGGTGGGTGCTCGAGGCCGTGGAGTACACGGAGGAGACGCTGCTGGGGCTGGTGCGGGGGTAGCCGCGGCGAGGGGGTGACGGGTCTGGATTCGCCCAAAGAGGCCCAGCCTTGACGGTGGATGAGCCCACGAAGGGCGCTGACGACCGCTCCCGTCCCGAGGCGGGCGACTCGATGATGGAAGCGGCACCTCAGTGACCGAAAGCCCTACCGCCGCGCCTTGGGCCCGAACGAGAGCGCTCCGAACGGCGTGCATGGCCACGCGATTGAAGGCGGCGTTCATGGTGGTGAGGAGGCCCACGACCTCCAGGTCGGATCGCCGCCGAAGGACCTGGAGCGCCCAGGCGCTGTCCTTGCCGCTGCTCCATGAGAGCACCGCCCTTCGCGGGGTCGCCATGACCCTCGACGGTAGCGCGAGTCGCTGCTACGAGGATCCCCCAGGCGGACGCAAGATCCGCCGGCACGACCAGGCAAGGGAAACCGGTGCAAGACCGGTGCGGCCCCCGCCACTGTGACCGGGGACGAAGGCAGACACACCACTGGGCGACGAGCCTGGGAAGGGTCTGCCGGAGGACGATCCGGGAGCCAGGAAACCTGCTGGCGTGCGCAATCCCCCAACTCGACTCCGCGGGGTACCGGAGCGAGGGGCGATGGCCGCGCGGTCGGCCAGACCTCTCGTCTCGTTGCTTCGCGAGTCCCCGACGGCGCTTGCGGGTGGCGAGCGCAGAAGAGGTCCCCGATGTTCCAGGCGTCCCCCACCGATCGGCCCAGTCGCGCGCTGACCCTGGCCGCAAGCGGAATGATCGTCGCCGCCGCCGTCACCCGGCTCCTCCCGCATCCGCCGAACGTCACGCCCATCCTCGCCATCGCCATCTTCGGGGGCGGCGCGTTTTCGAGCCGTCGGATGGCATTCGCGGTGCCCTTGGCCTCCATGCTCCTGAGCGACCTTGCCCTGGAGCTCTTGGGATTGGGGGGCCTTCACTTGCTCATGCCGGTCGTGTACGCGGCGGTGGCTGCCAGCGTCGTCCTCGGCTTCGCCCTCCGACGCCGGCCGGACGTGATTCGAACGGCGTCCGTGGCGGCGATGGCGTCCGTCGTCTTCTACCTCTCCACGAACCTCGCGGTCTGGAGCGTCGGCACGATGTGCCCGAGGACATGGGCGGGCCTCGGCGAGTGCTACTTGGCCGCGCTGCCGTTCTTTCGAAACACCCTCCTGAGCACGGTCGGTTACTCGGTGGCGCTCTTCACGGCGTACCAAGCGGCGCATTCCATGATGCGGACCGAGTATGTCCGTTGACAACGCGCTGGAGCAACAACGTCACGTCGTCGTGGAGGTCGAGCACCTGATGAATCGGGCGCGCGCCGAGCTCGCCCTCGGCAAAGACGCTTCGCTGTACCTCTGGCTCGGACGACGCGCGCTCCGCGCCTTCGGACGCCGGCGGGCGAAGAAGGCGGCGTCCGAGCCGAGTCCCTGACGACGGCGCGAGGTCCCGGCGCAGTCCCACCTCCGCCGCGGCCCTGCCAATGTCCGAATCGCGACGGGGCCAAGGCGACCAATGGCCCTGGCCGTGGGATCCCGGAGACACGACCGATGTCGCGCGATCCAGGGGTTGCAGCCATGCTGCAGCTTCGGCCGTAGCTGCACTCAGCGCTATCGAGTGCGCGCGACGCTGCGCGGCGCGGCCACCATTGGATTCACGCGCGCTTGAACCGCTCGAGCATCCAGTGGGGATAGGTCGAGGGCGGCGCCGTCACGGTGGCGAGCTTCGCGAGTTGCTCGGCGGTCCAGGTGAAGAAGTTGATGCCGCCCTCGAGGGCGCGCTTGACGAGCTCGGTCGCCCCCACCTGCTCGACCTCGCCGATGCCGTAGAACCCCTCGCCGAACGTCATCGCTCCGAAGCACAGCTCCGAGACGCGTAGCCCGGTATTGCCCAGAAATCGGTAGTGCACAGTCGTTCCTCCTCCGGCGGCCGCGCGCCGCACCGTCCTGGCAGGGAACCTAAGGCCGTGACGGCAGGCGCAATAGCGCCATCTGCGGACGAAGCGTCGCGGCCCGGGCGCGGCCGGCCACGGGTTCGCCGCTGGACCCCTGCCCTCGCTTCACCCCGTGTCCATGCCCTCGGCTCCGAACCCGTCGGGACTGGCGCGACAAGGCCAGGAAGTGGCGGGATCTCGGGCCCATGGAGGGACCACTGGAGCTCGCCGACCGCCCGGGGGCCCTCAAGAACCCAACTTCTGTGATCTCATCGCGCCAGGATCGGTGCAAGATTGCCGGCGCATCGTCCAGGCCGCGCCGCGTTGGCCAGCGCAAGGCGACGTGGCGAGGCGTCGCCATCGAAAGGAAGCACTTTGCGTCCCCCGCCTCCGCCCCCGCCTCCGCCTCCGCCTCCCCTGGGTGGCCCGTCGTCGCCACTGCCCTCCTTCGATGAAGCGCTGCCGTCGTTCGCCAGCGAGGTGGCGGCCCCTAACGAGGACGAGCTGGCCGAGGCCCTGCTGTCGCCGGGACCCTCGGGCCCGCCGAGACCGGCCGCCTCGCGCGGTCCGGTGCCGGTGCCGCGAGCGTCGACCTCATCGCCGCACCGTCCCTTGCCGCCGACGTCGGCGCCGCCTCCCCCGTCCACGCGGTTCGCCGCGTCAGCCCCCGCCCCACCGCCGCTCTCCGCGGCCCCGCGCCCCGTCACCTCCCCACCCTCGGTCGTCAGGACTGCTCCCGCGCCGAGCGTTGCGCCGGCAGCGACGGCGAGCGCCGCTCCGCCACCTGCACCTTCCTCGTTGGCCCCGGTTCAGGCTCGTCCGGAAGGCCCCGTCACCGCACCGGCCTCGGTGGCTCCCGCCGCGGCCGCGCCGTCGGCGGCGCCCATGGCGGCCCCGGTGGCGATCGCCCCCGCCACCCGCGTTCGCTCCGAGCCCTCGTTCGAGATGCCACCGGTGCGGCGCCGCGGAGTCCCCGTGTGGTTGTTCCTCTTCACCACGGCGGCCGCCGCCGGCGGCGGGATCGCCGCGCCCTACGCGGGGCTCCCCGTCGGAGACTGGCTCGGGCAGCCCGCGCCGACGCCCGTCGCGCTCGCCTCGACCTCGGCGCCCTCGGCCTCGGTGTCGGCCGAACCGCCCCCGCCGCCCCCGCCGCCCCCGCCGCCCGAGCTCACGGTCGCGGAGCGGGCCGCGCGCGGTGACGCGGACGCACGCGCGACCCTCGACGCAATCGCGCCGGTCGAGCTCACGGTGGCGCAATCCATTGCCCTGGCGCGCGGCGACGCCGCCGTCCGAGAAGCCGAGCTCGCCGCCCTCGGCGAGCGCCTGAAGGCCGATCCCACGCTGGCCGACCAGCCCGAGACGCTCGCCAAGCTGCTGGCCTTCGCCCGCGATCCCGTCACCACCGTCGCCGCCCAGGAGCTGATCGCCGCGCAGGAGCGCCCCACCACCACCGACGTCCTCTTCGAGCTCTGGACGGGGGTGCCGGGGCGGACGCCGGCCACCGTCCTGGCCGAGCGCCTGGTGCTCAGCAAGGCGGTGCGCGCGCACGCCTCGCCCGCCCTCGCCGTGGCGCTCGACCTCCGCGAGGTCGACGACTGCAAAGGCGCCGAGCCCCTGGTCGCGACGGCGGGGGAGGTGGGCGATCGGCGCGCCATCCGCGGCCTGCAGCGCCTGGTGACCAAGAAGGATTGCGGGGAGAGCGGCCGTGACTACTGCTTCCCCTGCTATCGCACCCCGGAGGGCCGCCGGGCGATCGGGGCCGCGATCACCGCCCTCCAGCGCCGGCAAGCGCCCAAGTTCTGAGCCTCGAGTCATGTCCCTGTCGGCGCTCACGACCGTCTACAGCTACCGTCACCCCGAGACGCGTCGGATCATCGACCGGCTCCTCGGCGACGGCTTCCCGCACGACGTCTTCTTGCGCGCCACCGAGCCCCCCGGGGCCCTGGACGCCTTCCACGAGCCGATCATCGACCGCGTGCTCGACTTCTACCAGCCCGCGGTCCCCGCGCTCGCGAGCTTCCCCCACCGCTACCCGACCTCCGGCTCCGAGGAGGGGATCCGCGAGGTCATGTCCCTGTTGCGCGAGGAGGGGGTACGGTCCATCTACGTCCATCGCGGCGAGTACGAGGGCTTTCAGGCGGTCGCCGAGCAGCGTGGCCTGAAGACCGTCGAGGTGGAGCGCGGTGCCGACCCCCGAGGCCTCGCGCCGGGGGTCTGGTTCCTCTCCAACCCGTCGGCGATCGACGGCAACGTTCTGCCGGACCAGGCGGTGCATGCCATCGCCGAGGCGGGGCATCGCCTGTTCTACGATCTGGCCTACCTCGGCTCCACGGCGCCCCACCGCTACGACCTCTCCCATCCGGCGGTCTTCGCGGTCGCCCTCTCCTTCTCCAAGACCTACGGGCTCTTCTACGACCGGGTGGGCTTCACCCTGGCCCGCCGGGAGATCCCCTCCCTGGTCGCCAACAAGTGGTTCAAGAGCGTCTTCGCCCTGCTCATCGCCGACGCCGTCGTGCGCGGCCTGACGCCCGAGCAGCTCCACCGGACCTACCGCCCCGTCCAGGAGGCGATCGTATCCCAGATCCGCCACGACACCGGCCTGCCCCTGCAGCCGAGCGACGCCTTCCTGTTGGCCCACCTCTCGGCCGCCGCGGCCGCGGGCCTCGCGGCGCCGCAGCGTGAGCTCATCGCCCGCTTTCGCCGCGCCGACGGCTACCGCTTCTGCCTGACCCCCTACTTCGTGGCGCGCGAGGTCGGCCGGCATGGCTAACCTCGAGATCTCGTCGCTCTCGGTCATGGTGGGCAGCCCCGCGTGCAACCTCCGCTGCCCGTTCTGCATCAGCAAGCAGACCTACCGCGTCGGCAGCGCGGCGCGCTCCGCGGTCTCCCTCGAGCGCATCGCCTTCCTCGCCGACAAGTACCTGCGCGTCTGCGCCGGCCTGCCCTACGGCATCATCACCGGCAAGGGCGAGCCGACCTTGGCGCCGCCCGAGGAGATCGGCGACATCATCGAGGTCCTGTACGCCAACGGTCGGGGGCTCATCCCCGAGCTACAGACGAACGGCACCCTGCTCGACGAGCGCCGCCTCGCCCGGTGGAAGGCGAAGGGCCTCAACACGCTGGCGCTGAGCTGCGTGAGCCATCGCGACGAGGTCAACCAGCGCTTGCTCGCCGACGACGCGAGCGAATGGAGCCTCGAACGCATCGTGCGCATCGGCCGCGATCTGGGCCTCTTGGTCCGGCTCACCGCCGTGTTGGTTCGAGGCGGACTGGACTCACGCGACGAGCTCGCCGCCTTCCTCGACTGGTCAGCGCAAAGGGGCGTGCACCAGCTCACCTTCCGCCGCGTGGGCGAGCCGCGCCAGCCGGCGCGCGCCGGCTCGGAGCCGGTGGCCGCCTGGATCCGCGCCAACCGGATGGAGCCGGACCTGATCCTCGCCCTGCTCACCGAGCGCGGCCGCGAGGAGCCCTCGCTCCCCTGGGCACGAGCCTTCACCTGCCAGGGGATGGGCGTCGTGGTGACCGATGCCCTGTCCGCGCCCCAGGACCGGGTCGTGCGCCACGCCGTGATCCAGCCGGATGGCCACCTCTACGGCTCCTGGGACGATCCCGGCCACGTCCTGGCGTGAGCCGGCGCGGTCTTCGCTTCGTCCGCCGCGCCTCCGTCGTCGCTCACGCGGCGGGGACCCGGCGCGCTCAGTCCTCCTCGTCGCGCCTCGCGGCGGCGCCTTCGAACCGGTCACCCCACAGGAGCGCGAGCTCGAGCTCGATCGCGTCGAAGGGTGGAGCTCGAACCACGTCGCGCCCGCTCGCGGTGACGAGCAGGAGATATCCTTGCTCCTCGAGGCGATAAGCCTCGAGCGTGAAGCCGAGGGGATCGACTAGCCAGAAGAAGCTCACGCCGCACCGCCGGTAGAGCGGGAGCTTCTCGGTGCGGTCGAGGGTCGCCGTGGCCGGTGACAGCACCTCGCAGATCCAGTCCGGTACGACCGTGTAGGGTCCTCGAGCCGGGCGTTCGTACCGCTCCAACCGCCAGCCTGCCAGATCCGGTACGCGGATGTCGCCAGGGAGATCGACGCGCGGCTCGTCCAGGATGACCCAGCCGCCCGGTCCGCCGCGCCCGAACTTGAAGGCGGGGGTGAGCACCGCGCCGAGATCGGAGGCGGTCTCCGCGTGCGGGGGGCCCGGGCGCGGATGCACTTGCAGCTGTCCGCTCACGATCTCGCCGACGAACCCCTCACGGACGTCCAGCAGGTCGTCCCAACCGGCGCAGCGACGGGCGGGCTCCGACATACGGCGGAGTGTAGCGCGATCCTCCGCCGGCGGTACCGGCGAGCCCCCCGACCCTCACTTCTCCGTCGGACGGCCCGAGCGCGGCACGGTCTGGCGGGAGTCCGTAGAAGACCCGGCGCGGCGAGGTGGCGACGCGGTCACGGGCGCCGCTCTCCGGCGAGGCTCTCGAGCGCGGCCACCAGGTCCGGGGCGAGGTCGGACCGGAGCTCGAGCGGGCCGCTGGCGCGCGCTAGGTGGACGGACTGAAGGTGGAGGAAGGTGCGGTCGAGGCCGTGCCGGTGCTCGAAGTGTTGGTTCGTCCGCGGATCGCCGTAGCGCGCGTCGCCGGTGACGGGGTGCCCGATGCCGGCGAGGTGCCGACGGATCTGGTGGGTGCGGCCCTGCTCGGGCAGCACCGCGAGCAGCGAGTGCCCACCGACGACCCGCTGCCGCGTGTAGCGGGTCGTCGCCTCGAGCGCGCGGTGGCCGCTCCCGAGCGCGCGCCGGAGCGTCCCCTTGGCGTGGGTGATCCCGCGCGCGAGGGCGAGGTAGGACTTCTGGCCCTCCGCGAGCGCCCGCGCGAGCTCGCCGACGGCGGAGGGGCGCCGCGCGAACAGGCAGATCCCGCTGGTGCCGAGGTCGAGCCGGTGCACCGGCACCGCCTCCGGGGCGTCGAGATCGCGCCGGACGCGCTCGAGCAGCGAGCCGATGTGCTCGCCCTGCGGGGTGACCGGCTCGTGCGGGGGTTTCTCGACCGCGATGAGCTCGCCGTCGGCGTGAAGCACGCGCGGCGCCGCGCGCGGAACGGGCTCCAGGATCGCGAGCGCCTCCACCGCCCCGGAGCCCGGGATCATGTCGTAGGGTTCGACCGCGACCGGCGCGTAGCCGAGTCGCGCGAGGTGGCCCGCGTCGCGGGCGAGCGTGCTCGGCGCGCAGGAGACGTAGAGCACGACGCGCGCGCCGACCGCGGCCAGCGCGCGCCGCACCTCCGGCACGACGCCGCGGCGCGGCGGGTTGACCACCACCGCGTCGAAGCGCTCGCCCGCGGCCAGGAGGCGAGCGGTCGCGATCAGGGCGTCCATCGCGTGCACCACGACCTCGAGCCCCTGCTCGCGCGCCGCCTGCGCCGCCAGCTCCGCCGCCGTGGGGAAGCTCTCGACCAGGGTCACGCTCGCCCCGGCGCGGGCGAGGCGGAGCCCCAGCGCGCCGGTGCCGGCGTAGAGCTCGAGCACACGGCGGCCGGCGAGCGCGCCCAGCCGCGCGACCAGGGCAGCCTCGATGGCGCGGTGCAGCGCGACGAGCTGGCCGGGGTGCACCTGGGTGAAGGCGCCGGGTCCGGCGTAGTGATAGGGCGCGTCCGGGTCCGGGGTGTGCCGCTCGGCGCGCTCACCCAAGACCACCACCGGCTCGGCGCCGATCACCTGCGCGGCGTCCGGCTCGCGCCGGCTCACCGAGAGCGTGACCAGCTCCGGCACGCTCGCCCGAACCGCCTCGATCAGCGCGCGGAGCGCGGGGGAACCCGGGTCCCGGGCGGCGAGCGTGACCATGACTCCGCGATCGACCTCACGGACGTCCACCGCCGAGACCCCAGCGCGCGTTAGCGCCAGCGCGCGGAGCGCCGCGACGGCGCGCGCCACCGCCGGGCGGAGGACGCGACAGTCCGGGGTGTCGACCACGCGGTGGCCCCCCGCCTCGAACAGCCCGAGCCCGGCGTCGCTGGCCACGAGCTTGGCGCGCAGTCGGTAGCCGTCGAGCTCCACCGCGCCGCGAGCCGCCTCGATCGCCCCCGCGTCGATCAGTCCGTAGGGCGCGAAGGCGGCGACCACCGCGGCGCGCTTCTCGGCGAGCTGCTCCGGGTAGGGGCGCCCGAGCAGCGGGCACCCCGGGCACCCAGGCTGGTGCGGGCAGGGGCTGAAAAAGGGCTCGTCGCTCGCCATCGCGGGATCTTTCCGGGATCGCGCGCCGGACCGCAAGCGTCGGCGGCGCGAGCGCGCGTCACCCCGGAGCCGGTCGGCGTGCCCGCCGGGGCACGAACTTGCGATCGAAGAGGCGGACGCGGCGGACCAGAAGGTCGAGCAGGAAGAGCAAGATCGCCGCCAGGACGAAGCGATTCCAGAGCTCCTCGTGGTAGACGATCCGTTCGTCGCCCGCGTCGAACACGGCCGCCGGGGTCGGGTCGACCGCGCCGCCGCCCGCGAGCGCCGCACGCTCGAGGCGCTGCACGTCCGGCTCGAAGGTCGCGTACTCGCGCGGGTAGGGGTTGGAGGCGTGACCGAAGCTCTCGGCGATCGCCTTGAGCCCGCCGTCTCGGTCCTCCTTGCGGTGCGCCGCGTGGAGGCGGAACGACCCGTAGCGCTCGAAGTCGAGCCAGGCCTCGTAGCGGCCCGGCGCGGTCTGCAGCAACGGCACCTCGCGCCGCTCCCCCTTCGGCTCGGGGCCGATCACGGCGAGCGAGGAGTGCATGGCGTTGTCGAAGCGCTCGTCGAGCGTGAAGGCATCGACGATGGCATGCAGCCGCCCGCCGACGACCTCGACCGACATCGGCAGCTCGCGCCGGTCCTGGTGCCGCATGTGCTCGCGGACCAACTGGCCCCAGAACTTGCCGAACGCCGGCCAGCGCAGCCAGTCCACTGCCCAGAGGTTCTTCACGTCGCTCGTCCACGCCAGGGTCTGCCCGAGCCCCACCCGCCAGCGGGCGAGGATGGGCTCGCCGCGGTCGCTGGCGAGGACGAGCTGCGCGGGCGGCCCCTTGAGCTGCGTTGCCACGTAGCCGTGGAGCAGGGGCGCCGAGTCGATGGCGATCCCCTGCAGGAACGCCGCCGGCGCCACCTGCTGCACGGGGAACCACTCCTCGACCGCCGCCTGGCGCGAGATCAGCTCCGTCTCGCGGGTGAAGATCCGGGGCAGCGCGCTGGGGTCCGGGACCGCGTGGTAGCGGCCGCCCCCCGCGTCGGCGAGCGACCGCAACAGCTCCCCATCCGCACCGTCGCCGAGGCCGACCGTGGTAACGGTCACCGACTCGGCGATCATGGCCTGGACCAGGTCCAGGATCCCCTGCGTCGGCGAGCGCCCGTCGCTGAGCAGGATGACGTGCTTCTTGCGCGCCTGGACCACCGTGATGTCCTGGTAGGCCATGTCGAGCGCGGGGAAGATCTCGGTGCCACCACCCGGCTGGATGCGCAGGATGTCGTTCTGGATGCGGCTCCGGTAGCGCGCCGGCTGCATCTTCACGTAGCGGATCGGCTCGGAGTCGAAGGCGATGACGCTGATCAGGTCGTCGCCCTGGAGCGTGCTCACGGTGGCCTTGCACGCCGCCTTGGCCATTTCTAGCGGCAGGCCCGTCATCGAGCCCGAGCGATCGATCACCAGCACCATGGCGACGCCAGGCATCTCCTTGCGCCGCTCGGCGTCCATGCGCACCGGCAGGATGCGCTCGATGGTGGTGTGCGCCCAGCCGCCGAGCCCGTACCCGGCCTCGCCGCCCGCGAACAGGAAACCGCCGCCGAGATCGCGCACGTAGCGCGCGATCAGCTCCTGGGACGAGACGCTCACCGCCTCCTGCGGCACGTCCGAGAGGACGACGAAGTCGAATCGCTCCAGTTCCTGGATGGAGCCGGGGAAGCCGCTCGGTGAGCGGACGTCCACGTCGAACTGCTGGGCGGTCAGGGCGCTCGAGAGGTAGCTCGCGCGCTGGGGCTGGCCTTCCACGTAGAGCACCGCCGGACGACCGGGCACGTCCAGCGTGGTGGCGTAGGCGTTGTTCTCGGCGAACTGGTCGTGACCGAGCTGGTCGAGGGTGAGCCGGTAGGTGACGGCGCCGCCGACGCGAACGACCGACTTGAACTCGATCTCGTTGGTGCCGGGGACGAGCTCCAGGTCGCGGATCCCGTCGAGCCCGTTCAGGGTTTCGCCCTGGTAGAGCCGGGCGCGCGCGCGCGTCGGGCGGCTGGCGTACAGATCGGCGATCACCGTGAACGGGGCGCCGATCTCCACCTTCTCGGGCATCCGGAGCTCCCGAACGGCCACCTCCGCCGGCGGCGCTCGGCGGTAGGGGACAGCGAAGAGGCGCACGCCGAGGTCCCGGGCGCGGTTGGCCTCCGCGAGCACGTCGCCCTCGGTCTCGACACCGTCGCTCATCAGGACCAGGCGCTTGAGGTGCCCGGGCGGGAAGACCCCGTAGGCGAGCTGCAGCGCGGCCTCGAGATCGCTCCCCGCCGCGGGCCGCTCGCGCTCGGTCGCGCCCGGATCGGGGGCGTGCCGGAGCGCGGCGACCGGCGGCGGCGCGAGCTCGCCCCCCGCCACGGGGAGGTCCACCAGCCGCGGCCGCCGGGCGAAGGTGACGAGCTTGACCACGTCGGAGCCGCGCCGGGCGGCGCCGAAGCGCACGATCGCCGCCCGAGCGTCCTCGAGCGCCTCGTCGGCGACCGAGTCGCTGACGTCCACCACGAACACGGTCGCGATCTGCTGGCTCTGGGCGGTCCGCACCAGGCGCGCGAGCCCGAGCCCGAGCGCGAGCAGGAACGCGAGCCGGACCACAAAGGCCATCACCCGCTGCTGCCAGGGCAGGTCGGCGAGCGAACGGCCGAGGACGAAGAGCAGGAGCGGCGCGACGAGCACCACCCCGAGCCAACGCGGATCGACCAGCTCGTAGGTGATCCCCTGGCGCACCCACTCGAAGGCCCCCTCGGGCGCGGCGAGGACGTGGGCGCGGAAGAGCCAGACCAGCCCGCCGAAGAGCGCGACGAGGGCGAGCCCCCAGAGGAGGCGTCCGGTGCGCCCCGTCACACCGTCACCCTCCGGTGATAGGTGAGCCACTCCACCAGCGAGAGGACGATCGCGGCGAGGAGCAGGTAGATCCAGAGCTGGCGTCGGATCCCCGGCGCCAGCGGCGTTCGCGGCGGCGGGGCCGGCGCGCCGAGCGCGAGCTCCTTGCGGGGCGCGATCTCGCTCTCGCCGAGATCGACCAGGTTGGCCGCGAACCCGGCCCGCACCGGCTCGGGATCGCCGGGCACCAGGAGCTCGTAGAAGCCCGCCTGGTCACCGAAGTGGACGGCGCGCCCGTGCTGCACCGGCACCGGCCGGGTGCGGCCGGCGGGGTCGCGCAGCTCGGCGACGGCCGCCGAGCTCGGGGTGGGGATCCGCCACACCTCGCCGGTGCGGAAGGACGAGATGTAGCTCGCGTCCTCCTGCACGAACTGATCGACGACGTTGAGGACGAAGAGCGGCCAGGCGACGCGGAGCACCAGATCGCTCCGCCGCGGATCGAAGCCCAGCGCCACGAACTGCCGCCCGGCGCGGGTCCCGGCCACCAGGATCGGCCCGTGCTCGCTCGCGCCCACCACCCGATCGTCGGGACCGGGGCGGAGCGTGTGCCCGCTGGCGACCTGGATATCCCCCATCGCCATCCAGCGCACCAGCGGGCTCTTCTTGTCCCACACGTCGAAGCCGAAGACCTCGTCGAGGGCGCGTTCGTGCGGGACCGGCCCCCCCTCCGCCGGGGGATCGAGGTAGAGCGACGCGCCGGTGCCCGCCGCCAGGGGGGGGGCCACGCCGTCGAAGATCGTCACGTCGAAGGCGCCCGCCGGCGGGTAACGGCCCGGCTCGACCAGCGTGACGTCGAGGTACTCGTCCAGGAGCAGCGCGGCCTCGAGATAGGTGTTGCCGGGGGTGACCACCAGGACCCGCGCGCGCCGCCGCTCGGGCATCAGGGCGTAAGCGTGGTCGTCCGCCGGGAGGAAGTCGCGATCGCCGCCGGTGAGAGCGATGGTCGCCTCGATGGTGCGGTTGGCGCCGGCGAGGTCGGCGTAGAACCGCGGCAGCCGCTCCCGCGGGCCGAGCTTGAGCCGGGTGACGTCGACGACGTCCCCGTCGCCGAGCAGCGTGAGCTCGACCTCGGCGGGGGTGTCGTTGGTGTTGGTGACCTCGAGGAGCGCCTCGTAGCGGGCCTTGTCGAGCGGGTAGCGGCGCACCGAGAACTGGGTGATGGCGACGTTGCGCTCCGCGGTGCCGACGGGGACGAAGCGCACCGGCACGTCGCCCAAGGGCACCTGGGCGCGCACCGCCTCGAGATCGCCGTAGGCGCCGTCGCCCACCACCACGATCTCGGGCCGCGGCAGCCCGCGGAGCACGTCCAGCGCGAAGGCGAGACCGCGCCCGAGGTCGGCGCGCGTGTCGGTCGCGGTGAGGGCGTCAGCGGCCGCCTCCAGCGCCGCGACGTCGTCGGTCATGGTGGAGAGCGGCGCGACCGTCGCGTCCATGCGCGCGACCAGGAGGCGATCGGCGTTGGCGAGCCCCTGCACCAGGCGGCGCAGCTCCCCCCGCGCGGCCCCCAGCCGCGACGGTTCGACGTCGACCGCCTTCATCGAGGCGCTGGTATCGACCAGCACGACGGTGCTGCGTCCCTCCACCAGCGTCTCAGCAAACCGGGGATCCGCCAGCGCGAACAGCAGCAGGGCGAGCAGTGCGAGCTGGAGCAAGAGCGACAGCAACCGCTTGAGCCGGGAGAACAGCTCCGTCGCCTCCTGGTCCCGGAGGATCCGCTCCCACATCCGCGCGAAGGGCACCGCGACCGGGCGCCGCCGGAGCTTGAGGACGTAGAAGACCACGACCAGCGCGCCGGCCACGGCGGCGAGCGGGAGCAGGGTCGCGAGCGGGAGCCCGGTGAAGACCATCAGCGCAGGAACCCTCCGCGCCGGAAGACCCGGAGCACCAGCTCGTCGAAGGGGACCCCGATCTCAGCCGGGAAATAGGCGACCTGGTGCCGGGTGCAGAAGCGCTCGGCCTCGGCGCGGTAACTCGACTGGGCCTCGGCGATGCGCTCGAGGACGCGGTCAGTCACCGTCACCTCGCGCTCTTCGCCCGTCTCGCAGTCGTAGATGCGTACGTCGCCGCGGAGCGCGGGGTGGTCCTCCCGCGGGTCGATCAGGTGCACCACGTAGGGCTCGAACTTGTGATAGCGGAGCACGTTGATGCCGTTCTCCAGGCCCTCATGGTCGTACAGATCGCTGAAGAGCACCGCGAGCCCGCGGCGCTTGTGCTGCGCGACGAAGGTGCGCAGGGCGGCCCCGAGATCGGTCGTCCCGCGGGGCTCGAGGTCGCGGAGGAAGCCGAGCACCTTGAAGATCCGGCCCTTGCCGCGGGTGGTGGGCATGCGCGCCACCACGCCATCGCTCACCCCGACGATGGTGACACGGTCGAGGTTGGCGAGCCCCACGTAGGCGAGGGCGGCGCAGAGGCGCCGGGCCTGATCAAACTTCTTCCCGTCGCCGAACCCCATCGAGGTCGAGCAGTCGACCAGAAAGTAGATGCTCAGATCCTCCTCCTCCTCGTACAGGCGGACGAGGAGGCGCCCAAAGCGCTGGTAGACGTTCCAGTCCACGTAGCGAAAGTCGTCGCCGGGGGCGTAGACGCGGTGGTCGGCGAACTCGACCCCGCTGCCCTTCTTCTTGGTGCGGCGCTCGGCGCGCAGGCGGCCGGCGAAGACACGCCGGCTGACGATGGCCAGGGTCTCGAGCTTGCGCTGGAAGTCGTCGTCGAAGAGCTCTTCGCGCGGTTGAGCGCGGACCGAGGCCAGGCGCCGGGAGACGGGCGCGGTCGCTCGACGGAGCCAGTCGAGGAGCTTCATCGAAGGTTCGCGCCGTTCCGCGTCAACGCACCGTCTCCGGCAGCTCGTCGAGCAACTCGGCGATCACGTCGTCCGTCTTCACCCCCTCCGCCTCCCCCTCGAAGTTGAGCAGGATACGATGGCGGAGGGCGGCCGGGGCCACCGCGCGGACGTCGTCGATGGAGGCGGCGAAGCGAGCGGCGAAGAGGGCGCGGATCTTGGCGGCGAGGAGCATCGCCTGCGCGCCGCGGGGCGAGGCGCCGGTGCGGACGAAGCGCCGGACCTTGCCGGTGGCGCCAGCGAGCTCGGGGTGGGTCGCCTGCAGGAGGCGCACGGCGTAGTCCTGAACGTGGCGCGCGACGGGGACGGACCGCACCAGCCGCTGCATGGCGAGGATCTCGTCGCGCGTGAGCACCACGTCGACCGTCGCCTCATGCTCGGTGGTGGTGCGCTCGATGATCGCGTGCAGCTCCTCGCGCGAGGGGAAGGGGACGTGCAGCTTGAAGAAGAAGCGGTCGAGCTGCGCCTCCGGGAGCGGGTAGGTCCCCTCCATCTCGAGCGGGTTCTGGGTGGCGAGCACGAAGTACGGCAGCTCGAGCTCGTGCGTGGTGCGCCCGACGGTCACCCGCTGCTCCTGCATCGCCTCTAGCAGGGCGCTCTGGGTCTTGGGGGTCGCGCGGTTCACCTCGTCGGCGAGGACGACGTTGGCGAACAGCGGCCCCTTGCGAAACTCGAAGATCTGCTTCCCGCTCGGCGTCTCGTCGAGCACCGTGGTGCCGATGATGTCGGCGGGCATCAGGTCGGGCGTGAACTGGACGCGCGAGAAACTGAGACCGATCGCCTGCGCCAGCGTGCGCACCAGCAGGGTCTTGCCCAGGCCGGGCACGCCCTCGAGCAGCGCGTGCGACCCCGCCAGCATACAGGTGACGACGCCGTCGACCACCTCGCGGTTGCCGACGATCACGCGCGCGATCTGCTCGCGCAGGGTCCCGATCCGGGAGAGGAAATCGGCGACGCGCGCCTCGGGTTGCTCTTCGGTGCTCATGGGTGCCTCGTGAGGGGTGGCGGCGAGAAGGAGGGGGGACCTCTCACTCCCGCGGCCGGATCAGCTGGAAGTAGCGCTGGACGTAGAAGCGGTAACCGGGCGGGATCTCGTCGGCCTGCATCTCCTCCTCGGCGACCGTGCGGTACTCGGTGTAGACGTCGCGGTAGCCGCGCCCGACGAACCCGCGCTCCGCCGCCCCCATGATGACCTGGCTCGACGCGGTCCCCTCGCCGGTGTCGGCGGCGACGGCGGAGACGTCCTGCAGCTCGCCCTGCACCTCGCTCGCGTCCCCGGTGAGGTTCGGGTCGTGGCCGCGGCCCGCCTCGAGCCCACCGCGCTCCGCGCCGCCACCGGGGTCGTCCCCGTCACCCGCCGCGCCACCGGGCTTGCCGCCGGCGCGACCCTTGCCGAGCAGACCGTCGCTGCCACCGGGTCCGGGTCGCCCGGCCCCGCCCTCGGCTGGAACGGGGATCCCGCCGGCACCCGGGCGGAGCACGACGCGGCGCGCGGGATCCGTGCCCGCACCGGCCTTGCCCTGCCCCTGGCCGTCCTTGCCGCCGCCCTGCTGGCCACGGGCGCGCTCGGCGAAGCGCCGCATCCGGTCCGCCTGTTGCTGGCCGCCCTTGCCCTGCTGCCGCAGGACCTCCCGCATCTCGCGCAGCCGCTCGAGCAGCTCCTGCTTCTCCGCCCGCGACATCTCCTCGCGCGCCATCCGGTTGACGTCCTCGGCGGCGGAGTCGAGCTCCTCCGCGCTGTCGCCGGACGCCTGCATCAGGTCGCGGGCGGCCTCGGCCAGGTCGCGGTCGAGCTGGGTGAGCTTGCGGCGCGACTCGCGGGCGCGCTTGGACTCGCGGTCGAGCCGCTCGAGCTGGCGCTCCTGCTTGTCGAGCTCCTCCTGGTCGCGGGCCGTGGCCTTGCCCTCTTGCTTCTTCTTGAGCAGCCGATCGCGCTCCTCGGCCACGCGGCGCCGCTCCTCGGCGAGCCGCTCCTCGCGGGCCTGGCTCGTCTCGCTCGCGCGGCGCAGCGCCTCCCGGAGGCGCTCGAGATCCGCGCGTGACGGGGGCTTGGCGGGGTCCCGCAGGCGGTCGGCGAGGGCGCGCAGGGCTCGCTCGGCGTCCTCCAGGCGCTTCTCCTCGAACGCGCGGGCGATGGGGCGCGCCAGTTCGCTCTGCTCGAGCTCCTTGGCCATCCCGGCGAGCCCCTCCTCGAGCGCCTGCTGCTCGGACTCGGCCCCGCGGAGCAGGTCCCGCTCGAGCTCCTCGAGCCGCTGGAAGGCCTCGCGGCGGTCCAACCGCCGATCGGCGAGGTCCTCGATGAGCTGGTTGAAGCGCCTCGCCGCCGCCAGACTCTCCGCGTCCTTGGCCTTGCTCGCCAGCACCTCGGCGAGCTCCCGGTACAGCTCGATGTCGTCCGGCGACATCACGAGCGGGCGCAGCGCGGGCGGGGGCGGCAGCTCCCGCTCGGTGCGGACCTCGAGCAGCGCCACCGCCCCGAGGCCGACCAGCAGCAGCGCGACGAGCCCGAGCTCCCGCGGCCAGCGGATGGGCGCCGCGCGGCGCGGCTGGAGCCGCCCCGCCTTGGCCAGGGCGTCCTGGATCGCCGCGTCCATGAGGGCGGAGCGGCTGCCGGCGGGGAGCGCGGCGAAGGCGACCGCATTGGAGATGCGACCGTCGAGCCCATGGTGATGGTCGAGCGCCAGGGCCCCGGCGAGCGGGGCCCGCGGCCGGAGCCAGGCATATGCGCCGACGAGGGCGACCCCGAGCAGGAGCGCGACGGCGATCCACAGGAGCCAGGCCTGGGTGTCGGGCGCCGGGTGCGCGACCTTCACGTAGGCGAGCGCGCCGACAGCGTAGGTCAGCGGGACCGGCAGCCACGCAACGAGCCACCTCGCCCCGTCGCGGAGCCGCTGCCGGAGCGCGACACGCGCGGCGGCGCGCCGGAGCTGGCTCAGGGTGGTCGGGGACGGAGGCAACGCGCTCGATGCTCCTCGCAGCAAGGTCTGATGACGACTGGAACGCGCCAGAGTTCCCGGAGCTTTCGCCGGCGTCCACCGGGGCGCGAATCCTAGCGCCACGACGCCACTTGGGGGATGGGCCGGGGCCCGGCGGTGGATTCTCCGGAGGCCAGGGTGCTCCCGGAGATCGAGCCCGGCCCACGGGCCACGACCGGTCGCACGATAAAAAGGTCCTGACGACGGACGGCGTGGGCCATCGACGAGGCCGCGGCGAAGCGCAGCGAGCCCTGGTCTTCGACGCACGGGGGAGGTCACGGCTTGGCCCTCGCCGACCGCGTTGCGCGCACGGTGGAGCCCAAGCGCCGCGCGGCGCCCGAGTCGCGGCACCGGTCGACGGCCCTTGACCCCGCGGTGCGCGCTGGGTCGAATACGCCGAGATCGCACCCGGAGCCACCATGTCGCCATTCAACAAGACGGTCGTGCTCGTCGCCGACGACGAGCCCAGCACACGCACGCTGGTGTCCAACCACCTGCGGAACCGCGGCTACGAGGTGCTCGAGGCCACCGACGGCGACGAAGCTTGGTCGCTCGCCCAGGAGCATCTCCCCGACCTCATCGTGCTCGACGTGATGATGCCGGGCATGAGCGGCTGGGAGGTCTGCCGTCGACTCCGGGAGACGGTCGCGCTCGCGCACACGGGCGTCCTGATGCTCACCGGGATCGGCGAGAGCCTCAACGAGATGACGTCGCCGCTCTACGGCGCCGACGCCTACCTCGACAAACCGTTCGAGTTCCGCGAGCTGGACGAGCAGCTGGCGACGACGCTCGAGCGGCGACGCGGCGGCGCCTTCGGGCGCCCCGACGGCGCCGACGTGGACGACGGCAGCGCCGAGGATCTGTCCGACCTCGCGCCGTCCGAGCCGGCACCGCTCGTCGCCGGACGGCAGACGGTGCGCTCCGGCGGGACCAGCGACGACGCCGACGAGCCGGCGCCGGAGAGCGCGGCCCGCCCCGCGAAGGTGCGGCGCCAGCGCGCGGCCCCCGTTCCCGTCAACGTCGCAGGGTCGGCGTCGAAGCGAGCAGCGCCGGTCGAGCCAGGTACGACGCAGGCCGCCAAGAAGGCCGCCCCCAAGGCCGTCAAGAAGGCTGCCAAGAAGGCCGCCCCCAAGGCCGCCAAGAAGGCAGCGCCCAAGGCCCCCAAGAAGACCGCCAAGAAGGCAGCGCCCAAGGCCGTCAAGAAGGCCGCCCCTAAGACCGCCAAGAAGGCCGTCAAGAAGGCAGCGCCCAAGGCCGCCAAGAAGGCCGCCCCTAAGACCGCCAAGAAGGCGGCTCCCAAGGCTGCCAGGAAGGCCGCCCCCAAGGCCGCCAAGAAGGCCGCTCCCAAGGCCGCCAAGAAGGCCGTCAAGAAGGCGGCTCCCAAGATCGCCAAGAAGGCGGCTCCCAGGGCCGCCAAGAAGGCCGCCGGGAAGCGCGTGACACGACCGGCCAAGAAGGTGACGCGCAAGCCGGTGAAGCGGGGTCGCTAGGCTTCGGCGCCTCACCGCCGCAGACGCGGCGTGCGGACGCGGCGGTCTACGCCCACGGCGGCGCCTGGCCGGCGCGCCACTTCAGACTGCAGCCCAGGCTCGGCCGCTGGTCGGCAGCCGGTCGCCCCCCGGCGAGGAGCGCTTCGACCGCCGCGCGGAGATCGGCCCCGTCGAGGGGTTTGGTGTTGCCGGGGCGGCTCGCGTCGAGCTGGCCGCGGTAGGCGAGCGTGGCGTTGGCGTCGAACACGAAGAGATCCGGGGTGCAGGCGGCCTGGAAGGCGAGGGCCACGGCCTGGCTCTCGTCGTACAGGTACGGAAAGGCCAAGCCGAGGCGGCGGGCGAGCGCCGCCATCTGCTCCGGCCCGTCCTCGGGGTGGGCCGTGACGTCGTTGGAGCTGATGGCCACCATGGCGACCCCGCGCGTCGCGAGATCGCGCCCGAGCCGCACGAGCTCCGGCTGTACGTGGATGACGTAGGGGCAGTGGTTGCAGATGAAAGCGACGAC
>CAYZQO010000093.1:0-19690 GCA_964480725.1 uncultured Polyangiaceae bacterium
GCGAACTTGCCCCTGCCCACGGGCGATATCACGGGCGACGTGCTCACCGACGTGCAGGCCATTTCTGCGGGAGATCACCATTCATGCGCTCTGATGACGTCCGGTGGCGTCCGTTGCTGGGGATGGGCCCGGTACGGTCAGCTGGGTGACGGCATGCAAGGCTTCGCCACTGCACCGGTGCACGTGCTGGGGACGTGCCTCTGACGATGAGCGGGCAGTGGGGGTGACTTTCGCCGTGACGTCCTCGCTCGCCGCTTCTCGTCGGGGCGTGGGACCACCCATGCCTCCTCGCGACTCCTGCGCACGCCACCGAGCCTCTCGGCGCCCCGCGCCCTGCCGCAAGCCAGCGCCTACATGATCCGGTTGGTGATCGAGGTGAGCTCGAGCTCGAGGTACACCTGACCGTCGATCTCCGTGTGATAGCTGACGGTCCCCTGCGCCATGACCGTCTGTCCATCCACGACGTTGAAGTCGAACTCGGCCGGCCACTCATCGCCGGGCTGCACCCAGCTGCCGTCGATCGTGATGATGTAGGTGGTCCCGAGGTTCGTGATCGCCCCGACCTGGCCGGGCAGGCAGGGATCCGTGGTGCAGGGGTTGCCCACCGTCACGAACACGCCCACGTCGAGCTGCGTCGGACTGTCGGGCCAACAGAGGTTGTCCTCCCCGCAGTCCTCGTCGGCCTCGCAGTCCGCTTCGTCGGTGCACGACACACCACTGCAGGGGTCGATGCCATTGGCGCAGATCCAGCCGGTGACGCAGCCGGTGCCGTCCTTGACCTCCTCGCCGTGGCACCAGTTGCAGGAGGGCAACGGCCCGCACCCGGCGCCCCCGGCGCCACCCCCGCCCCCGGCGCCACCCCCGCCCCCGGCGCCACCCGTACCGGCCGAGCAGGTGCCGACCAAGGTGGGACAGTTCGCGCCGCAAGCACATACGGAGGCACCGTCACAGGTGCCGACAGCGCAGTCGGCGTCCGTGTAGCAGGAGCCGGCAACGGGTGCGTCCACACAGCGACCCTTCGTGAAGGCGTCCGCGCCCACGCAGATCCGCTCGCCACAGTCCTCGGAGGTGACGCAGCACGACTCGCCCATGGGGGTGCAGGTGCCAGGCGACGGGGGGGAGTCGCACAAGACGTCGCAGGGGCAGGTCGTTGCGCCTGTACAGACGCCATCTGCTGGGCAGTCGAGGTCGTTGAAGCAGCCGCCATCGGTGGGGGTTGGCTCGCAGGTGCCGACGGTGTCGGCGAGATTGTCGCGGGTTCCCTGGCACGAGTAGCCACTGGGGCAGGGAGCGGCGACGCCGCAGCAAGCGGGAATGCCGCCGCTTCCGCCCGAGCTTTCGCCGGCCCCACCGCCAGTGCCACCACCTCCTCCGGTCCCGCCACTGGAACTGCCTGCCAGGCCACCCGTGGCACCCCCGACCCCGGCACCGCTCGAGCCACCCGTGGAGTGACCACCGGTCCCGCCGCTCGACGCTCCAGAACTGCCGCTCGAGCCGCCCGTGGAATGACCGCCGGTTCCACCGCCCGAGCCACCGGCCCCGCCACCAGTCCCGCCCAAGCCACCGGTTTCTCTACCGCCGGTGTCGCTGCCTGCCGCTCCGCCGCCGGTTTCGGTACTGCCGCCGCTACCCGCCGTTCCCCCGCTGTCGTCGCCACCAGCAGCGCCGCCGGACGAAGCACCCGAGCCGGGGTCGTCGAAGCCAACGTCGTTGCCGTTGTCCCTGCAAGCAGCCGCCCCCAGCATTCCGGTCAGAAAGAGCCCCACCACCGCGCGATTGTTCATGACCGCTCCAGTAACGGAGTAGCGAGGATCGGGTCACCGGCCCCGCCCATCGGCGATGACGCACGGTCAGAACCGGGCCGCATCGATTCGGATCGCTGTTTTGACGCCATCACCGTGCGGCTCTGGGCGACCGGCCCCGATTCCACCGTGCGGGGGAGCGACGGCGCGGTGGTCGGCGGCAGCGCCTCGCGGGAGCGCGCGTACTCCGAGTACTGGACGCTGATCCACGGCACCGGCCGCACGGGCCCGACCCGCACCGATCCGGTCTGCCCGAATTGCGGCGCGCCCCTGCAGATCACCATGTCCGGCGCCTGCGGCTACTGCGGGGCCAAAGTGAGCTCGGGCGTCTTCGACTGGGTGCTCTCGCGCATCGAGCAGGACGACGCCTACGCCGGATGACCATGATTTCGCCGCGGAGGGGGGGGGGACGCGGCGCCGACCCGTGAGCCCGGACTCCGTTGGGCACGCGATCCGGCGCGGTGAGGCTCGTCCCCGGCGCGTCCTCACGGCCTGCCGAACGTGCAGCGGCTCATCGTCGCGTCGCAGGTCTCCGGCGGGAACCAGTAGCCGACCACAGCGGTGTCGGGGGTCCCCTCGACGGTGGCCATCAACGTGGAGCCCCAGCGACCGCCCGCGTCGCCGAATCCGCTGAACATGAACAGCCTCCGCTCCATCGTCCCGTCGCAGTCCGGGGGCGGTTCGATCGTGAAGTTGGCGGAGTTCGCCCCCACCGTGAAGGTCCCCACGCCGGAGCAGTCGAAGAAGGGCACGTTGTGGTCGATCCCGGGATCGGCCAGGAGCTCGACCTCGCCCGCGTAGCCGCCGTCGGCCTCCGGCGGCAGTCGGAGCGCCGAAAAGTGCAGCGAGCCACCCTCCCAGCCGATGAGCCACACCCCGGCGAAGAGGCCCCGAGTGTCCCCGTTCCAGATGGCCGTGCCCGGCGCGCAAGTCTCCACGGGGACGCAGGGTCCCCAGCATTCACCCCCCGTTGCCGGCGTCATGCCCTCGGCGCAGTCGGGCGGCATCGACGCGCAGATGACGTCGGTGAAGTCGCAGTCGATTCCGAGTGAGCAGCGGCCCCGGAGGCAGGTGACGTCCGCGGCGGTCACCCCCAGCTCCGAGCACCGATCGTGGGAGCAGTCGAGCGGCAGCTCGACCGTCGCGCCCTCGACGGGCGACGCGACGCAGCCGCAAGCCGCCTGGTCGAGCGCGCAGTCCTCGGGAACGGCGCACTCGAAGCCCTCCCCGATCGGCAGTGTGCCCGCGGCGCCAGCGGCCCCGGTCCCGGCGGTGCCCCCGCTCCCGACCGCGCCCCCACTCCCGCTCGTGCCGCCGCCGCTCGCAGAAACCCCGCCGCCCGCACCCCCGACGTCGCCCCCGTCCCCATCGTGGGTCGCGTCGCCGCCGCACCCCACGGCGAGCAAGCCGAGCAGCCACACCATGCCCCATCCCGCACCAAGTCGCGTCATCACCGAGTCCATTCCCGAGCAACCTCGCTCGTCACCTGGCGGCAAGAGGAAGCGCGGGCGGGGGATCGGAGGCGCTCGGACGCTCCCGCTCGAGCTTCCCGCCGACGAGCGAACCTTGCCGCGAGGGCGCGGTGGAGTCAAAGCGCGGGGGCGGTCGGTCCGCGGCATCGCCGTGGACAGCAGAGGGCCGGCGCGGCAGACTTCGAGCGTGATGGGCGGGGCCGTGCCCGGGAGCGTGGACCGTGTCCCCTGAACCGCGGGTTCCAGCGTCCGCGAGATCCCGGCGACGCTCGACCCGGGTGGCGGTGCTGTCCCTGTTGTCGCTACCGCTAGCTTGCGGCGGGGCGACGACGCGCGAGGGCGAGACGACGGGGGGCCGCTCGAGCGGCGGCGCTGCCCTGGCGAGTGGCGGCGCGAGCGCGACGGTGGGTGGCATCAGCGTGACGAGCGCCGGCGACGTGGGTAGCGGCGGAGACGTCGGTGGTGCCGGTGCTGCCGGCGCTGCCGGCGCTACCAGTGCCGCCGGGGGCGCGGGGGGCGCCGCGGCGACCGCCTGCGCGCCGGTCACCGGCGACTTCGGCGACTGCGAAGTCTTCATCGGTTGGGGCTTTGACGGCTCAGTCTGCCGCCCCTGGAGCGGCTGTGGCTGCGCTGACGACTGCGCCTCGCTCTTCCCCACCGCCGCCGACTGCGCGGCGACCTGCGCCGCGGCGGGTCGCTGCAACGCCGAGGCGCTCGTTGGCGCCGGAATTGCCGCGACCTTCGCCGAGGGGGACTACTGCGACGACGTCCTCGTGTGCGCCTCCAGCGATCTCGAGCCCGACCTCGCGACGCTGCTGCCCCTGTCCGGCGCATGCCGGGATAACAGCCTGTGCTGGCCGCTGGGGTGCCCCACCTCCCTGGAGGGAACCATCGAGGGCGACACGTGGCGAGCCGTCTGCGCCGCCACCTTGCTCCCCGACGTCCAGGTCGATTGCTTCGTCCTGGGGCCGTGAGCGATCACGGCCCGCCGAACGTGCAGTGGCTCATCGTCGCGTCGCAGGTTTCCGGCGGGAACCAGTAGGCAACCACGGCGTCGCCAGGGGTCGCCTCGACGGTGGCCATCAACGTGGAGCCCCAGCGGCCACCCGCGTCCACGAACCCGCTGAACATGAACAGCCTCCGCTCCATCGTCCCGTCGCAGTCCGGGGGCGGATCGATCGTGAAGTTGGCGGAGTTCGCCCCCACCGTGAAGGTCCCCACGCCGGAGCAGTCGAAGTAGGGCACGTTGTTGTCGAGTCCGGGATCGGCCAGAAGCTCAACCTCGCCCTCAAAGCCGCCGTCGGCCTCCGGTGGCAGCCGGAGCGCCGAGAAGTGAAGCAGGCCCCCCTCCCAGCCGATGAGCCACACGCCGGCGAAGAGGCCCCGGTCGTCCCCGGCCCAAATGCCGGCGCTCGGCGCGCACGTCTCCAGGGGAACGCAGGGTCCCCAGCAGTCGCCCTCGATGGACGGCGTCATGCCCTCGGCGCAGTCGGGCGGCATCGCCTCGCAGATGACGTCGGTGAAGTCGCAGTCGATGCCGAGCGAGCAGCGGCCGCGGAGGCAGGTGACGTCCGCCTCGCTCACCCCCAGGTCCGAGCACTCGTCGTGCTCGCATTCGAGCGGGAGCTCGGTCGTCGCGATGGCGACCGGCGACGCCACGCAGCCGCAGGCGGCGCGATCGAGCGCGCAGTCCTCCGGCTCCGCGCACTCGAAGCCCTCTCCGATCGGCGGCGCGCCCGCGGCGCCCGCGGCCCCGCCGCCAGCTCCGGCCGCGCCCCCGTTCTGGGAGATCCCCCCGCTCCCACCCATACCCCCGGTCCCGGCGGTGCCGCCGCTGCCGGCAGTCCCCGCGCTGCCGCTCGTGCCGCCGCTGCCAGCGACGCCCCCGCTGCCGCTGGTGCCCCCGCTCGTCCCACTGTCACCGCTCGCGCCCCCGCTGCCGGGGATGCCACCGGACCCCGCCGTGCCGCCGCTGCCGCTCGTGCCGCCGCTACCCGCGACGACGCCGCCGCTGCCGGAGACGCCGCCGCTCGGCGACGCGCCGCCCGTGGCGGGCGCGGCAGCCTCGCCTCCGCTCGCGGTCACGCCTCCGCTGCCGGGTTCTCCACCCTCCTCCGCCGGTCCTGATGCGGAGCCGCCGCTCGTGGCCACCGCTCCCCCCGCGTGGCCTCCGGTGCCTCCGCTCACCGCAATAGAGCCGCCAGCACCACGCGCAGCGCCCTCGTCCCCGTCCTCCGTCGAATCCCCGCCGCACCCCACGGCGAGCAGACCGAGCAGCAGCACCTCGCTCCAGGCAGCAACAGAACGCGCCATCGTCTCACCTCGTCCCGAACCGGATCCGCGCCAGCGCGAGGGGCCGCCGGCGGGCGACGGACGCTCTCGACCGCTCCCGCACGAGCTCCCCGCCGACGCGGTGAGCCTGACGCGAGCTCGCGGTGGAGTCAAAGCGCGGAGCGTACCCTCGGCGTGGCTAGGGCCCGGACGCGGGCGCGTTCACCCGCTCCGGCCGCCCCGGCCGACGGCGTTGCTGAAGGTTTCGTAGCTAACCGGGACATCGTGGTCGAAGTCCCTGCCGGTCTTGCGTTCGAAGGCGCTCGCCGCGACCGACAGGAGCGCCATTCAAGGGCGGGTCCGCCGACAAGCTGCGGGCCGGCCGTCGAGTTACGCCCTCCATGCTACACCAAGACCCTTGCGGCCGAATCGGCAGCCTCATCGACTTGTTCGTCAGCCTCACCGCCGCTTCAAGGTCACCTCGAGTGGGTGCGGCCCCAGCGCCAGAGCGAGGGCGCGGGGAGGGGCGGCAGGAGGGGATCCGCACCGCCATCGAGGCGCTCTGCGAGGTGCTCGCGATCGAGCTGTCGCCGAAACGCCACGCGGCGCTCGCGGCCATGGACGAGGCGGCGCTCGACGCGCTGCTCGCCCACCTCCGCCAGCATCGGGCTTGGCCGTCCTGAGGGGCACCCCGCGGCGGCCCCGCGACGACCCCAGCGAGCTCACCGCAACCGGGGGACGACCTGGGCCTGCACCCGGACAGGCCCGCGCCGCCTCCGCCCGAGCACCCACGCGAGGCCGATCCATCCGAGCGACCCTCCCGCGGGGCTCGCGGAGCCACGTGGGCCGAGGCGGCAGCTGCATCCACCGTCGTCCTCGGTCAGGATCGCCGGGGCCGCGGTGCTGCCGCTCGCGCCCGGCGGGGTCGGTGGGGAGGAGCCTCCGGTGCCGACCGCGCCCCCGCTGGCCACGGCGCCGCCGACGCCCGCGACCGCTCCGCCCGAGCCAACGGCCCCGCCCAGGCCACCGCCGACGCCCGCGCCCCCGCTGCTCAATCCCCCTCCGCCGACACCGCTGCCCCCGCTGCCCACGAGGCCACCGACGCCCGCGCCCCCGCTGCCCGCGGCACCACCGGAGCCGCTGCCTCCAGGCCCCACACCACCGACGCCCGCGCCACCGCTGCCGGCGGTGCCTCCGGTGTCGCTGCCTCCGAGCGCGACCCCGCCGCTGCCCGAGACGCCCCCCAGGTTGCCGCCGTCACCCGAACCGCCGCTGCCCGCGACACCACCCGTCTCGCTGCCCCCGAGCGCGGCGCCGCCCGCGCCGCCGCTGCCCGTGTCCCCGCCCGAGGCAGCGCCGCCCGAGTCCGAGCCGCCGCTGCCCGTGGTGCCGCCGGTGCCGCCCGTGATGCGGCCATCGTCGGGCGGGACCGTACCGTTGAACCCCGTCGCCCCCTCGCGCGTCAGGGCCAGGACGAGCGTGCCATCGCGGACCACGACGTTGTTCGGATCGAAGTCCGCGAGGTTCTCGGCGAAGGTCCAGTCCGCGCGGGCCCACCGCCCCCCGTCGAGGCCGTCGAAGTCGTCCTTCCATTCCTGGACGAACTGGCCGCCCTCGTACCGGGAGTAGCTGATCCAGTTGACGTACTGATACTGCGGCAAGACGGCGGCGTCGAAGGGGCCGACCCAGTCGGTCGCCTCGGCGATCCAGATGTTGAAGCGCAACGACTGCGGGTTGGTCAGATCTCCGACCTGGCCCCCGGTGGTCCGCCGCACCTCGACGCCGTCGAGCGCCCAGGCGACGTAGTCCGGCGTCCACTCGAGCGTGTACGTGTGGTAGGCGTCCGCTAGCGAGAAGGGGTGCGTGTGCACCTCCTCCGAGGTGGTGCGGGTGCCCAGGCCCGTGATGATGTTGGACTGCCAGCTGACGGCGTCCTCCTTCCCGAACACCTCGATGTCGATCTCCTCCCAGAAGGTGCTCGCGGCCTCGGAGCCGTTCTTGTAGGTGAAGAAGGTCGACAGCAGCCCGCTGCCGCGAGCCATCCGCATCCGCATCTCCATCCGCCCGTACCGGTAGGCCTGGGACGAGTAGAGCTCGCCCCCCTTGTAGGGCTTGGCGTGCCCCGTGGCGGGCAGGCCCGTCGCAAGACCCGCGGCCAGGAGCCCCAACGCCACGCCCCGTGTCGAGGTGCGCCTCATGCCATCCTCCGCCCCACCACCGCGGCGGTCCGCCGCGGGTTTCTTGCTGTGAGCGAGTTCGCCCGCGAGGTGGTCGCGCGGGCTCTCCGGTGCGCCAGGAGGCCCAGCGCGACGCCGGGCAGCAGCGTGAGGGTTCCCGTGCGAGGTGACGGGCCCGGCGCGACCCGGCAGCTGCACCCGTCGCCGTCGTGGTCGACGGTGAGTGGGGTAGCCTCGCCCGTAGCCGGCGGCGCGGCCCCACCGGTCGAGGTCGCGGTAGCACCACCAGCCCCGCCGGTCGCGGGGGCGCCGCCCGCGCCGCCTCCATCCGACGGTGGGGTGCCGGCGTAACCGGTGGCGTCGTCAGCCGTCAGCGCGAGCACCGCGATGCCGTCGACGAAGGCGACGTTCTGTCTGCCGTGCGTCGAGCCGTTCAGCGGCGACGCCCAGGAGCCCGTCTGCCACCCCGCTGGTCGCGCGTCGAACTCCTCACGCCACGCCAGGGTGAAGTCCGACCCACCGTCACCGGCGCCAGGCGTGTACTCCGAGTACTGGGCCCAGGCCACGTACTGGTAGACAGGCAGGATCGCCTCGCTGAAGTTGCCCCCGAAGGACGCATTCCCAGGCCAGACGTTGAAGCGAAACTGCATGCCCTCGGCAGCGTTCTCCGCGTAGGCGGTGGCGTCCTCCCCCGTGTCCCTCCGGATCTCGGCCCCGTCGACGATCCAGGCGATGTAGGCGGGAGTCCACTCGTACGCGTAGGTGTGGTAGCCCTCGCAGAGCCCCGCGAGCGCGTAGCCCCGCCCTTCGTGGTTGCTCTGCGGCAGCCCAAAGATGGAGTTGGTCTGCAGCTCGCAGGCGGCGCCGAGCTTCTCGAAGTCGAGCTCGTTCCAGTACACGCCCGACCGCTCCGAGCCGTCCTTCCAGAGGAAGAACGAGCTGACGACCCCATCGCCCGCCGCGAACTGGATCCGCGCCTCGAACTTGCCGAATGTGTGCGCGGCGGGGCGGTAGAGCTCGGCGCTGATGACGGCGCCGGCCGGCGTGGACAGCGTGAGCGTGAGCGGGAGCAGCAAGAAGAAGGGTGATTTGAGCATGCAGCGTCCCGTGGAGCGTAGCACTCGACGCCGGCAGGGAGTCGCGACGACCCACCGCAAACGACTCCGGGGGACGCCTTCGTTCGGGGACCGGACCCGGACCGGCACCAGCCGAGGCGTCTGAGACGCGTCTCGGACACGTCGCAGGGCGGGACCCAGGAGGGCTGGCGACTCCCTCAGGCGACGTCCAGCCACCATTCGTAGGCCGGGTCCACGAAGCTCCACACGGCGGGGTAGAGCCGCAGGCGATACCGGCCGGGCCGGTCCAGGACGAAGGCCACGGTCGCGCCCGGTGGCGGCGCTGACCCACCGCGCACGACCAGGGTAGCCCCGGAGGCGGTGGTGCCCCCGTACACCAGCCGGTCCCCGTCTCCGTCGCGGATCTCGAGGTAGGCCGCGCCGCCCTTCCAGCGAAGGGTCACCGGAGCCACGCAGGCTTCGGCGCTCGGCTCGTCGAACAGCAGCGGGCGGTCCCGAAACTTCCCGTGATCGTGGAGCGTGGGTTCGAGCAACTCGAGCGACGCCCGACTGACGAGGGACTCCTTCTCGGCCACCACTCCCAGCTCTCCCAACCGCTGTCCAAGCTCGCTCTCGCTCATCCTCCCCGACCAGTCCGCCCTCCACTCGTGCTCGAGAGCCATGGCGCGGATCTTGGCGTCGAGCGGGAGCGGTTTCTCGTGCCAGATGCCACCGGGGTTGCCGAGCCGAACGAAGCAGGAGAAGGCACGACCCGCCCGGAGCGGGTTGTGCCGACCCACTTGCGGATACCAGAGCCCCGTCCCGTCCTGGGGCTGCAGGAGCACGACGGGGTGCAGGTTCGCGCGCGGGAGCTCGCCGACCACCACGAACCGGTGATCGTGGACCGTGCTCGGGCAGTTCACTTCGAAGCCTTCGTCCGCGGACCCGTCGCGCTCGGCGCCGCGGCGAGGGGCCGTGCGGTTGCGGGCAGGAGGAACGGTCGTGAGCAGCTCGTCGTCGTCGGGGGAAGCCCCCAGCAGGTGGGCCACGAGCTCGATCGCGCTCGCGGGGTCGGAGCGTTTCGCGCTCCCCAACCGCTTGAGCCAACCGATCAGCGCGCCGTACTGGACCGCTCCGGTCCGCCCAGCCAGCACACACAGCTCGGGTGGCGCCAGCTGGCTGTAATAGGTCGCGCCCCAGGTCGCCCGGCCCCGCCGCTTCAGCTCCTCGATGGCGCCGTCTCTGGCGGCGGCCGTCAGCCCACGCCATTTCGCCCCGCCAGCTGGCTTCCTCGGTGCGATCACGGAGCCGGATCGTACCATCGACCCCGGCTTGGCGGTCGTCGTCCCAGCGGAGGTGAGCGCGATCCCACTGAACCCGGTGGCCGCCACGCAGCCGGACCCGTCACCGCGACGGCGCGCCGCGGAGCCAGGCGACGGTGTCGGCGAGGGTCTGCTCGAGGGGGCGCGCGGCGAAGCCGAGCTCGTCCGCCCAGCGGGAGGTGACGTTCCAGTGGCAGCGCGCCATCTCGACCACAACGGGGTCCGGCAGGGGCGAGCGGCCGCCCGTGAGCTGGGCGACGCGCGCGCCCGCGGCGGCCAGGCCCCAGGCCGCCGCGTAAGGCAACCGGCGCGGCGCGGCGCGGCCCACCAGCTTGCCGCAGGCGCCGAAGAAGTCCGCGCTCGAGCCGGCGAAGCCCGCGAGGTGGTAGACCGGACGGTGGCTGCGCAGCGTGGCCAGCGCGGCCAGCGCCGGCGCCACGTCGCGGACGTCGACCACCTGGATCCCACCTGCCACCAGGAACGGGAGCCGCCCCTCGACGAAGCGCCGAATGTGGCCCGTCGAGCGGCCCCGGTGGTCGTCCGGTCCGAGCAGGATCGGGAGGCGGACGACGATGAGCTCGACGCCGAGCTCCTCGGCGAGCACTCGCGCCAGCCGCTCGGCGACGAGCTTCGAGTGGTAGTACGGCCAGGACCGGACCACCTCCTCGCAGAACGGCGCCGTCTCGTCGGCGCGGCCGCTCGCGTCACGAAAGCAGCCGACCGTCCCCGAGGTCGACACGAAGACGAGGCAGGCCCCGAGCCGAGCCGCAAGGCGCACGGCGGCGAGGGTCCCGTCCACGTTG
Organism: uncultured Polyangiaceae bacterium; assembly: GCA_964480725.1. Taxonomy (GTDB): domain Bacteria; phylum Myxococcota_A; class Polyangia; order Polyangiales; family Polyangiaceae; genus JAFGBI01. The sequence continues at coordinate 10,903 of CAYZQO010000093.1, forward strand.
GCGGCGTGGACGGCGTTCGCGCGCGCCCGCGAGTGCTCGACCAGCGCCGCCAGGTGGAGCACCGCCCGCGCGGAGCCGAGCTCGGCGAGGCGGTGCTCGGCTTCCGCGAGCGAGCTCTCGACGACCCGCGCCGGGACCGCCCCCGTCCAGGGCTCGGCGTCCCAGGTCCGCCGGTCGCGCACGCACGCGATCACCTCGCCATCGAGGAGCGGCAGGAGATGGCGCGCGAGGAACCCCGTGGCGCCGGTGACGACGACCGCGTCGCTCATTCCGGCGCGCGCCCCGACGACGCCGCGGGGCGGAGGGTGCGCGCCGCCAGCACCCCCTTGGGATCGATGGCCGCGCGGGCGCCGAGACGCCAGTCGAGCGCCGCCTCGGAGAAGACCTCGGGCAGAAACCCCGCGCGCAGGGTGCCAACCCCGTGATGGTGGGACAGCGACCCGCCCGCTTCGAGCACCGCGGCGCGCGCCGCGGCCTCGATCTCGTGGTACGTCTCGCTCGGCCGCTCGACGCCCTTGAAGAAGAACGCGTAGTAGAAGTAGATGCACACGCCGGTGACGTAGGCCTGCGTTACCCGCGCGGTGACGAACGGCTTGCCGGGCAGGCCCCGGGCGGCGTGCTCGCGCGCGACGCAGGCGCGGACCGCCTCCATCACGGGGACGATGCGATCCCAGGAGGTCGACGTCTCGAAGCTCTCGGCGATGAGCCAGTGGTTCAGGATCCAGTCGCGGATGTACGCGATCCCGTAGGTGAGCATGTAGCCGCGCTCGCCGTTCTCGGCGCCGCCCTGGAGCCCCTCGTGCTCGCGCGCGATCTCGCGCACCCGATCCTCCTCCCGAGCCACGTCGTCGGCGGAGCCCTCGAAGACCAGGGTACAGGCGACCATCCGCGACCGGTCGTAGCCGAGCAGCCGCGTGACATAGAGCTTCTCGAGCCGGCTCTTGAGCTTCCCGAGCGCGCTGCTGCGCGGCTTGAGGACGAAGTTGAGCTGCAGCTGATCGTTGTCGACCAGGCGCACGCTGGCGGGCAGGGCGCCCTTCTGCATCAGATCGTAGAGGAAGGCGATCCCGTGCTCGAGGTCGGGGAAGAGCACCGAGGCGTAGCGCTGCACCTCCGGGGCCGGGAAGAGCTTGATGGTCGCCTGGGTGATGATGCCGAAGGCGCCCTCGCTCCCGAACAGCCAGCGGCGCGGATCGCTGCCGAGCGACTCGCGAGGCGCGCCGGGCTTGCTCCAGACGACGCCGCGCGGCGTGACGGCGCGCACGTCGACCACGAGATCCTCGATGTTTCCGTAGCGGTTCTTCTTCATGCCGCTGGCGTGGGTCGCGATCCAGCCGCCGAGCGTGGAAAACTCGATGCTGTCCGGCTCATGCCCGATGGTGAACCCATACTCGCGCACCTGCCCGGCCAGGATCCGCCCGATGGCCCCGGCCTGGACGGCGGCGGTGCGGTTGACCGGATCGATCCAGAGGATCCGGTTCATCCGCTCCAGGTCGACGCTGATGATCGGTCGCGCCTCCTCGGGGGAGCAGCGCAGGGCCTCGCTCACGTTGGTGCCGCCGCCGTAGGGCAGCACGCAGGCGCCGTGGGCCTCGGCCGCGGCGAGGATGGCGACCACTTCGTCCTCGCTCTCGGGGAACACCACCACGTCGGGGACGCGCTCGAGGCAGCCGTACTTGATGGCGTACATCTCGGACTGCGTGTGGCCGTGGCCCCGGCGGAGGCGCTGCTCGGCATCGAGCACTACCCGCTCCGCGCTGAGCGACTCGCGCAACGCGGTGAGCAGGGGCTCCCCCGCGCGTGACTCCGGGATGACGGGAGGGTAGACCGGCGCGTTGAGATCGCTCGGGTCAATCGTCACCCCGAAGGTCTGTTGCACCCAGGGGAAGAGCTCCGGCATCTCCTGCCCGGAGAGCAGGTAGCGGTTGCCGGTGAGCTCGACGTGGCCCGCCTCGTTGACGCGAAAGCAGGTGTCCTTGAAGCCCCAGACGTCGAGCCGCGGGTCTTCCCCCGCGGGCACTGTTGGGGGCGGCGGCTCGATGAGCGGCACCGGGCGCCCTGCCAGCGCATCCGCTATCGTCGTGCTCGACTTGTCTCTCTCTGTCATGTTGGCCTCGACTTCCCGGGCATCCCCGAGAGGGAGGTCGCTTCTAGCGCCCCGTCGCCCTCGACGCGAGCCAGACCGCAGCGAAACCGCGCCCGCGGCCCCAATCCCCTCACACCCCGTCGAGGAACCGCGCGATCTCGGCGACCAGCTCCGGCGACACCTGGTGGCCGATGTCGGCGGGCTCGATGCGGGTGGGGTCAGGCTGCGTGATGCAGTTCAGGGCGTGGGTGACGCAGGGCAGGAGCCGCACCCGGTGCGCGACGCCCGGCGCCCCGCGCAGCAGCGCGCCCCAGGCCGCGATGTCGGCAGGCTCCACGTTGTAGTCGTAGGCCCCACCGAGCACGAGGAGGGGCCGATCGAGCGAGCGCGCGAGCTCGGGCGCGAGCTGACCGAGCTGGATCCAGGAGGCCCAGACCCCGGGCGGCTCGCCGAGGATGGGCTCGCCGAGGTGGTTGCCCGCCTCGACGTGCCGGAGCGCGCTCGCCGCGGCGGCCAGCGTGGCCCGCTCCGCGACCGCCTCCTCGGGCTTGCCCGCGAGGGCGTACGCCCAGTGCAGCCGCGCGCTCTGCTGCTCCAAGAGGGCCGCGAGCGGGCGGAAGGGGGGCGCCAGCATCACACCCGCGGGCAGGCTCGGGCAGACCCGCAGCAGGGCGGGGACCAGGCTGCCGCCCTGGCTGTGACCGACGACGAAGACGCGCCGCGGATCGATCGCGGGGTGCGCCGTCACGGCGGCGATCGCGGCTGCCGCGTCGGCGAGGTACTCGGCCGTGCTGTACTCCACCGCCTGCAGGGCCCAGGGCACCGTCGGGTAGCGGTTGTCGGCGCAGTCGTTGAAGCGCCCGCAGGAGCGCTTGTCGTAGCGGTAGACCGCGTAGCCGCGCTCGGCGAGCCCCGCGGCGAGGCTCCGGTAGACGGGCAGCTCGAACCCGAAACCCAGCCCGAGCTGCCCGCGCATCAGCCCGTCCCGCGAGAGCGCGCCGCTACCGGGCACGATCACGACCGCCGGCACGCGCTCGCCCGCGGCGCGGCTCGGCAACCGGAGCGTCCCGGCGAGGCGCAGCGGCCCCTGGTCGAAGAAGAGCGGCAGATCCTCGGCCGCGAGGCGCCGGGGAGCGGGGGGCGTCCGGTCAGAATCGCGCGGGGATCCGGCCGCGGGCGCCGCCGTCACCGCGGGCCTTGGCGGGGCCGCGACGCGCGGCGCCGCCGCGGGGGCGCAGCCGAGCACCACCGAGAACCCGCCGAGCCACGCCCACCTGCGCATCAGACCGCGTCTACCTTGGAACCGGGCGGCGGTCGCGCGTTGGGTGCATGGTGGTTCGACCGTGCTCACGGGGCTATTGTGGCGCGGTTGCGTTCCTGGTCGGGTCGCGCGGCCTCGCTCGGCCGTCGCGCCATCGGCGCTGTCCCGGCCACCGACCGGCGCTGGCGCGTGTGGCGCGCGCGGTCGCTGCGCCTGCGACGGCCCGCGGCGGGCGACTTCAGATCGCGTGGAAACGAGAATAGAGCCAGCTACTCCCCGTAGTCGCAAACAAGCTCTGTGAAGGTGCGTGGTTCGGGCAGGTTCTGGGGAATCAGTCGGACCCGGCGGCGGTCAAGGGGCGCGCAGAAGTCGACCAGCGCGGGGTTGCCGAGGTTGAATTGCGCGTCGATGTAGCAGTACCCGCGAAGCCCCGGAGCGGGATTGATCTGGTTCGCGCAGGCATGGTAGCGGGAACTCGGATCGCTCGGGTCCCCATCCAGGCGCGGGATCTCGCAGTAGGTCTTCGGGGTCACGCCCCCCGAGCGCCAGACTACGGTCTTAAGAAAGGCGTCGACATAGCGCGGGTCCGCGTCCACCCGGCCGAGTGAGGCGCAGTCGACGCTGTCAAGGTGGCCTTCGACCAGCCTGCAACGCGGGGTACCGTCCGCCTCGAGCGGGAGCGCCGGGTGAAAACAGCTCAGGTCCCAGATCGTGCCCGACGCACGGTCATGGAAGGCGCGGATCGCGTCTGAGTAGCCGAATCCGGGCGCCTGGGGATCGTCCAGCTGCCGCGGACAGACGGAGCCGAGATGACCCTGAGGACCAAGTAATCTAGTGAACTCGAGCAGGCGGGGAGGGGGATAAGCCTTAGCGAATCGCTGGCGGGCGCCGTAGGTTCCGTCCTCCTGCAGGCAGAGGGGAGAAACCGGCGCACCCGAGCAGTCGCAAATCGCCTCGGCACGGCAATCACGGGGCTCCGGCAGCGGAAAGATGCAGGAGTACTGGAGGTCATTCGCTTCGGCGCGCACCACCTCATGTCCGCTAATGGGATCGAGCGGCTCGCCCGCGAGAGGCAGCCCCGGTCTGGGGTCGCTCGACGCGACCAGATGCGCATCGCTCGGTGCGACGTCACGTCCGGGATCGCCAAGCAGGCGCGCCCAAACGCCCGCGCCCTCGAGTTGACCGGGGGAAAGAAACTCCATCACGTCGGGATCCGCGCCGGCATCCTGCGAAGTGATGAGCTGCCACGGTACGCCCGCGAGCACGAGAAAGGAAACCATGTCTGGCGTCCGCCCGTGCTCAAAGAGCGGGTTAGCGACGCTCGCACCACTTCTCGAGGTGAGAGTGGGAGAGCTGAATGCCTCACGGTAGCGCTCCAGGGGAAAAAGCCAATCCTCGCCAAACCTCCGCCTCGATTCCCAGCATCGGAGGTTGCGGGAGTCCTCCGCCGCGTCCCACTCGCTCGGCGCGCTGCACCCGGGATCGTCGGCCGCCAGCGTACAACCGAAGCCCGGCTCCGGATCGGGAGCGCCGCAACTCCGGCAGCAAGGGTCGTTGGGCGCGCTCGAACAGACCGCGGTGGCACGCGGCAGCCCAGGGTCGGCGCCGATCCGCCAGGCACGACCCGAGTCCCTCACCGAGCAGTCATCCTCGTCCGTGAGTATGATGACGACAACCTGTGACACGGGATCGAGGAACGCCTCGCGCTCGGCAAGCAGCGTGGTGTCCAGACCTTCGGCAACGGTAACGGTCTCTCCCCTTGCCTCCGCAGTCGTGATCTGGAGGGGGGGCTCTGGATCGACCAGGAAGCGGAAGACTGCTTCGAGTGGCGCCTCGTAGCCGCAACCGGCCTCACCGATGGCATCAAGCTGGGGCGCAACACCCGAAAGGTCGATGGGCGTCTCAACGCCATTCGGCGCCAAGGGATGCGCCCCCCGATCCACAGCCGCGCAGGCCAGGCCGCCCGCCCCGACGCTCGTCCGGATCACAGCGAAGTCCCCGTTGAGAATGCTGGTGAACTGATGCTTTTGTGGACACGTACCGTTCTCAGGCTCCACATACGCCCCGGTTTCGTTGCTCTGACAACTCGATGCGTATCTGCCGAGCCAAGAGAGAGAATCCCGAAGCACCCTCTGCTTGTCGAGCATTGAGGCCGAATCGTCGACGACGAGCACCACGTCCACCCAATCGAGCAGGTGCTGCTCGTCACTGCGCTGAGTGACGGCGCCCTGGAGCCCGCGCGGGCGCTCAGACCCGACGTCTCGACCGAGGCACCCCGCCAGAGCCCAAACCAAGACGGGCAGAACCATACAGCTTCCCACACGCATCGTACGCCTCCGGGGCGCGCAGCCGGGGACCCTCGGGCTAGGGTCAAGTCGAGGTCCCCGGCCACGCAACGGCATCATCGCCAGGTCATGCTCTAGTAGTTGATCTGGATCGCAAACCGCACTCCCGATTCACACGCTCCACCGATTACTCTTGCCGGAACACCATTGTTGCTGCTGTCGACGGCATAGCAGTCGAGCGACCTTCCTCTGGAGTCGATACCCCTGGCACCGACGGAAACTGCATTGTTGCTCGTCTTCATCGCTCGCAGGGCCTTCTCCCCATAGTCCAGGTATCCTTCGGCCCAGCCCCGTGCCGTGTCCCCGCAGTACATCCTCGTTAGCCACGTCCCACTGTACGCCTGACAAGTGCCGGCCAGCGCGATGGTTGGCAGAGCACCAAGACAGCCGAGGGTCGCCACGCCAAGTACCATGTTCCTTAGCCTCATTGTTCGATTTCTCTCCCTATCGTTGTGAATACGAGCATAAGCTTAAATCCTAAGCACTGCCACTGCCGATGCAGCGCGGATCATCCTCCCATTGCGCCCACCACGCTGGACGAAACATGCTGAAGTTGTCGACTCTCGACCCAGGCCTCAACGGAGCGCCTGTATTTCCGCCAGATCGCAGCTCCCCAAATCCCTGCGGCTTCGGCCTCATGGTGAGCCCACGCGGCTCGACGCGAAGCCGCGTCGCCACCCTGCGATAGCTCTCGCAGAAGCTTCCGGTGCAGCCTGCGACAGACCCGTCGTTCACCGGATGGCATGGTGTCAGTGACGTCAGCGAGAAGCTGGGCCACGGCGTCTGGCGAGGTCGCAACGAATTCGGCAAGATCCGGCCTGACAGGCGCGGGGAGACGATTTAGTAGCATCTGCAGCGGTTCGTCGTCCGGGAGCGCGACGCGTTTCGCGACTACCCACGCTTGGTCGAGGAGGATGGGTCGGGGAACATACTCGTCTATCTCGACCTCGGCTATCGCCTCTTCCAAGCCGAGAGGCCCTCTGCCAGCGGTGAAGGTGGTCACCAGGCCTCGATCTCCATCGGCTCCGTCGGCCTGACGGAGCGTCTTCAGGCGCGCTTCGGCGCGGCCCCGCGCTGCATCCTGACTTGATGGCCCGGCTCCCGCAGCGGGGTCGAAGGCAAAATAGGTCGCCCGCACGGCATACCGGGGCCGCGCCGCGGCGGGGGTGCGGAGCAGGACCTGGTAGCCGAGCTCGGAGTCCACTGGCGCGGTAGTCTTCCCAACCTCGACTGCCAGAATGGCGTCAACGAGGCGAGGGAAATGCGTGGGCTCCCGCGAGGACCAAACGCCGAGATCGCCCCCGCGAGCGGCATCGCAGTGGTCCGAGTGACGACGGACGAGCGACTCGAAGGTCTCGGGCGAGGACTCGCCGGCAAGGCGTTCGGCCAGGGCACGCGCCTCGGCCTTGCTTCGCCGGGTATGGGCATAGCTACCCGTCTCCAGTCGGACGGAGTACCTCAGGAAGTCCGCCCCGTCGTAGCCGATGACGATGCGTCTAGCTGAATACTCCTGCTCGTGGGGTATGGGGTCCAAGACGAAGACATGGAATCCGAACTCCGTTTCCACAACGGGCGTCACTTCTCCCGTATTCAGTCCGGCAAGACAGTCCAGAACGGTGGGCCAGTACGCGAGCTCCATTGCCGGCAGGTATCCCAGGCGACCTCCGGCTTCCCTGGTCAGTGGGTCCTCCGAGTAGTCTCGAGCGAGCTGAGCGAATGATTCTGGCGCCTGTTTGGCACGTATCGCGAGTTCCTTTGCGAGAGCGAGGGCCTGAACCCTCGTCCAAGAAGATGGCGGCAGGTCGACCTTCCAGTCGAGAACGGTGAGCGGCGCCGAGTGGGACAGGCTTCCCTCGTGCCGAATGAGAACGTGAGATAGAGACAGCAGCGAATTTGCCAGGTCCTGCGAGTTCGCCATCCGCCAACGTCCCGGCTGACAAGACTGGAGGTGGCGCGAAGCTGCGGTTGCGGGCGACACGAGTCTTGCTGACAGCGTTCGCCTCGGAAATAGGCTGGGGTGAAAGAGGAAGAAGGCGATACCTACTCCAGCAAGCACGCTGAGTGCGGCGCAGCGTCGTTGACCGAAAAGACGTCGGCTGCCTTGAGGGCTTTCGCGGCGGCGAGTCACGGGCTTCATCCCAGGAACCTCAAAGGTACCGGCTTTTTGTGCTCAAATGGGCAGGGCTCTAATGCGAAGCGATTAGTTAGAAACCGCGAGCACCATTGGCTTAGCTACTCTTTTTGGTTGATGGCATGGCCGTGCGCGGCTCCGTGACCAATAGGTTGGTCTTCTGGACCGAGGCCCACTTCTTCCCCAAGCCCCGTGGTTGTACGGGTATGCGAATTGGGGGGGGGGTCAAGCATTTAATTTTCGTTGGGTGGTGCCCGCGGTCGGATTGCCCCGGGTTTCGGCCAACCGGACTGGCCCTCAAGGTGGCGAGAGCCTGCGGTAAATTTGGGAAATCGGGGAGCCCGGGGGACCTGCCCAGGGTATGGCTGCGTTCGCCCCGTGGCGGAAATCTCTCCGCGTGGGATCACCCCCAGGGGTGATCCGGGGCAGGGTGGTCGCCGGACGCCGCGACGCCGCGGTTAGGCTCAGCCGGGAGCGCTTAGGTCATCCGAGCGGAGTGTCCCCGGGCAGTGGAGCAGCCCGACTTTCACCACGCCGACGGCGCTCAGCCGTGCGGACGGGGCGCGAGTTTGGGGGCCGCGTCGAGGGCCTGGACGCCGCGCAGAGAGGCCGTGGCGCGACGCGTCACAGATGGACTGGCTTGACCGCCCGTTTCCACGGACCGCGACGTCACCCGTACTCGACCTCGGTTCGCTGAGCGCGGGGCGCCGTGCTCCGAGCAGACCATCGTTCCAACGGCGTGGTGTCTGAGGGCGATCCGCGTGAGCCGCCCAGTTACGGCCAGCATGACGTCGATGGTTTCGGTGAGCATCCAGTTCGGTGCTCCTTCGGGTCGCGGACCAGGCCGCCATCCTCGCTGTGGCCAACGAGATAGCCGCGCCGCGGATCCATTGCGGTGGGCGATGGACTGCCGGTCAGAATCGCGCGGGGATCCGGCCGCGGGCGCCGCCGTCACCGCGGGCCTT
>CAYZQO010000094.1:0-5495 GCA_964480725.1 uncultured Polyangiaceae bacterium
TCCTCGTCGGCGGCCTGCGCGTCCTGGGCGCGAACCACGGGCGATCCCCGCTCGGCGTGTTCACCCAGCGCCCCGAGACGCTCACCAACGACTTCTTCGTGAACCTGCTCGACATGCGCACCGAGTGGAAGGCCACGTCGGATCCCGAGCGGTTCGAGGGACACGACCGCAAGACGGGTGAGCTCAAGTGGACGGGGTCACGGGTCGATCTGGTCTTCGGCGCGAACTCGCAGCTCCGGGCCATCGCCGAGGTCTACGCGTGCGCCGACGGTCAAGAGAAGCTCGTGCGTGACTTCGTTGCGGCCTGGGACAAGGTGATGAACCTCGACCGCTTCGATCTGGCCTGACCCAAGTCGAAGGCTCGCCCCACCATCGGCGACGGCCCGCCAGGCCGTCGCCGATCGCAGGGCGCCGGCTCGGGGCGGGCCTGCTGGGCGCGCTCGTGGGGGCGCTCGCTCGCTGCGCGGTTGTTGACCCGGGATCCCGATGCTACTCGATCGGCCATGCTTCTCCTTCGCTGGCGTGCGCCGGGTCGCGCCGCCACCTGGGCTGCCCTCGTTGCGATCGTCGGCTTCGCGTGTTCGGACGGCGGCTACGAGCCGCTCGTCGTCGGTTCCGGGGACGTCCCCCACGACCCCGCGGGGGGCACGGGCGCCGGCGGGACGGGCCCGACGGGAGGGACGGGCCCCGACGAGCCGACCACCGGCGGGACGTCGGGGGGGACGGGCGGCGGGCGCACCGGCGGCAGCGGCGGTGGCAGCGGCGGTAGCAGCGGCGGCACGCAGTCGGACCTTCCCCCGGTGACCGGTGACTGCAGCGGCTGGGCCTCGCGCTACTGGGACTGCTGCAAGCCCCACTGCGCGTGGCGCGCCAACGTCTCCGGCAACCCCACCCAGCAATGCGACTCGAACGACCAGGTCCTGGGCGGCGATCCCGACACGTTCCAGAGCGCCTGCAACGGCGGCCCCGCCCACATGTGTCACGGGATGGCGCCCTGGGTGAGCGCCTCGAACGGGGATCTGAGCTACGGGTTCGCCGCCGTCAGCAACACCGGCAGCGTCTGCGGGCGCTGCTACCGCCTAGAGTTCAACGGCGGCTCCCACAACGGCACCAGCCTCGGCGCGCAGGCGATCGCCGGCAAGCAGATGATTGTGCAGGTGACGAACGTGGGTGGCCTCGAGGGCGGGCAGTTCGACCTCTTGATCCCCGGCGGCGGCGTTGGCGACTTCGACGCCTGCACCTCCCAGTGGGGCACCGCGGACATCGGGGAGCGCTACGGCGGTTTCCTCACCACCTGCCAGCGTGAGCTCGGGTACAACGCCGATCTCGCCGAGTACAAGAGCTGCGTCGCCGCCCGGTGCGAGGCCGTCTTCGGCAGTCGCTTCCCGGAGCTCTTCGACGGCTGCATGTGGTTCGTGGACTGGTTCGAGGTCGCCGACAACCCGGCGTTCGTCTACGAGGCCACCCCCTGCCCGTCGGAGCTCACCGCCGCCTCCGGGCTGACCGCGCAGAGCGCGTCCGGCTGCCTGTGAGCCGCGAGCTCGGTTCGCGGGAGCCGCCGCACCAGTGGCAGGAGGGCAGGGTCCCGCAATCGGCGCCGCCCAGAAGTTACGCCAATAGCAGCCCCACCGGAGCCCGATCGCTCACGCCCACCCCAGTGGCCGCGTGACCGAGATCCGGTCACGAGTTGCCGCGAAGGCGCCGCCGGCGCCGTTCAGAACCGGGCCTCCACGCCAAGCGAGGGGACCACGGGGGCGGCGCGACCGATCACGCGGCGCTCCTCACCGGTCACGACGTCGTAGTGGGTCCGCTCGAGCGGGACCAGGCCTTGCGCGTTCACCGCGATGCGGGGTGACGAAGGGCGGAAGACCCCGCTCATCCCGGCCACGACGCCCGGACGCGCCTCGGTATCGCCGCTGCCAGCCGTCACCGTCGGCTCGAGGCTCCGTGTCGGGCGGTAATGCACGACCTCGACCCCCGGACCCGCGCTCCACTCGAGGGCGACGCTTCGTCCGAGCGCTCGCCGGTAGCTCCCGGTGAAGGTCACGAGGGCGCCGGAGAACTCGAGCGCGAGGGGCCCCAAGTCCCGACGGGTCGGCAGCGCGCTCTCAACCGCTGCCCGGAGCCCCCACCCGCTCGGACCTTGGAGCGCCGAGGAAACTCGCGGCCCGTGCCAGAGCCCCTCGTCGCCGCGCAGGCTCGCCCCGTAGCCCAGGCCGAGCTCCACGCCGAGCCGGGGTGCGCGCTCCGGCGCTCCCGCGCCGCGCTGCGCGCTGCGTTCGGCGGGTGCCCGCCTCGGTGACGTGGGTGGCTCGGCGCTGGGTTTGGCGCTGGGTTCAGCGCTGGGTCCGGTGCTGGGCTCGGCGCTGGGCTCGGCGCGCGCGGCGGCGGTGGGCTCCTCACGGAGCGCGCGTTCCACCTCTTCCCGTTGGTTTCCGGCCTGTCCCTCGAGCAGGGCCACCGTCGAGAGGTGGAGCACCTGCGCGATGTTCTCGGCTCCCACCTCGTCGAGCCCCGCCGGGAGCGCCAGATCGCGCCAGAGGTAGGTGGGCGGCTCCGACCTCGACCCCGACGCGCAGGCGAAGTAGAGGCGCGCGTGGTGCGGGTCCCACAGGAGGACCCAGACGTACACGGCGCCGTCACGCCTCGGCGACAGGATGCTCGACGGGTCCAGCCGGGGGATCCTGCGCACGGCGACGCGATACCGCTCGGGATCGAACCAGCTCGTCACGCGCCGGGTGAAGGCCGGGTCCTCCCCGATCGAACCGACCAGCACCACCTCGACGGCGCTCCTGGACGCCAGGGCCGGCGGCTCTGCTCGGCTTGGCGCGGCCACGCACAGGAGCGCGGCCACGATCAGCACGAGTGCCCGTGAGCCTGGCCTACTCCTCGGATCCGAGCTTGGCGCGGGCGGCGTTCGCATAGGCCGATCGTGGGTGTTGTTCGAGCAGGGTCCGCCAGGTGTCGCGAGCCTCCTCGGTGCGCCCCAGGGCGGCGAGCGCCTCCGCCTTTCCCCACAGCGCCTCCGGTGCGAGAGGCCCCCCAACCTCGAGGTAGCGGCGGAAGTGCGTCAAGGCCAAGGCCGGCGAGCCCCGGGCGTGGAGCATCCCGAGCGCGATGTCCGCGGCATGGGACTCCGCGGCGGACGGATGGCGCTGCTGGAGCTCCCGGTAGAGCGCGATCGCCCCCGCGACCTCACCTTGACGCCGGGCCCGACTCGCCTCGGCGAAGAGCGTGCTCGGGTCGCTCCCGGCCGCGGTGCTCGGCCCAGCTTCGCTCACGCCGCCGGGCGGGGACGCGCCCGGCGCGCGCCGTCCTGGCGCGGACGCCGCGTTCGCCGGCGGGGAAGACCCCGGGGCTGCCGCGGTTGGAGCCGCCTCCGGTCGATGGCTCGGCACTGCGCCTCGTGGTGGCGAAGTCCAGAGCGGCGGCGCGGCCTCGGCGCTCTCTGCCGGCGGGGGCGAGGAGACGCCGAGCCGATGCACCAGCGTCGGGCCCGCGGCGGCCGCCGCCACGCTGAGCGAGGCCGCGGCCACGAGCTTCCAGCCGAGGCGACGTCGCCACCTCGGCGCCGGCCGCGCCCGCTGGAGGACGCGCTCGGTCAGGCGGGCCGCGACCGCGTCGTCGCCGGGGAGCACCGAGTCCTCGGCGTCGAACTCGCAGCCGGCACGATGGGTCAGCCGGGCCTCGAGCGAGCTCGTGAGCAGCCACCGGAGCTGGCGCTGCTCGGCGTCCGTGAGCTCGCCCCGGCGGGTCCGCGCGCTGAGGTCCGCGAGGCTGTCGGTCATGGCTCGACCTCCAGGGCTTCGAGCAGCGTCGGGCTGGAGAGCACGCGCTTGCGCAGCGCCTGCCTTCCGAGTCGGAGCCGGCTTCGCACCGTCTCGGCCGGGACCTGGCAGGTCCTCGCGATCTCCTCCACCGTGTAGCCGAGGATCACGTGCAGCACGAGCGCCTCGGCCAGCGCCTCCGGCAGCGTGGCCACCAGCTCGCGGACGACCGGCGTGAGCGACGCGGTGTGCGCCTGCGCCTCGGGGCAGGGACCGACGGCAGCACAGCGCTCGACGTCGACGCTCCCTCGCCGGTGGCTCCGCTTATCCGTTGCCTCCCGGCGCCGCAGGTTCATCGCCGTGAAGGCCGCCACGCGGCACGCGTAGTGCCGGAGCGTCCCCTCACCTCGGAAGCGCGGCAGTCCCTCCAGCATGGCGTGGGCCGCTTCGAACGCGGTGTCCTCGATGTCCGGGTGTCCCGGCCCGAGCACCCTGCGGACCACGCGCAGCAAGAGGGGCATGATCGTCGTCAGCAGCGTCCTCGTCGCGACCGGATCGCCACGCTCGGCCGCCGTCGCCAGGGCGGCGAGCTCATCGTGCCGCGCTGCCGAGCCGCCGCCCTCGAGACTGGACAAGGAGACAGGTCCCCCGGCCGGGTTGGTCGATGAGGAGGCGCGCAACCCGTTGATTCCCACGGACCCCGAGCCCGCCTCCGGAGCGGGCGGGTCCTTGGCGGTCCAGTAACGGTGGCGGAGGAAACGGGTCACGGGGAGGTCGTTGGTCCCGAGGGCGCCGGCAGGGCACGTCGATGTGCCCGGAATGGTGGCGAGCCGGAGCTCGGGGGACTGGCGGGCCGGTGCAGTCTACTGCTTCTTGTCCGTGCCGGGAGGGACGAGGAGGCTCGCGAGGCGATCCAAGCGCTCCTGGATGGCACTCATGGCTCGCTCGAGCGCCGCGAGGCGCACGCTCGACTCCGCCGGTTTCTCGGCGCCGGGTGCCACGTTGGTCACCGCTGCTGCCGGCCGCGCCGAGCTCGGAAGGTCCGCCTCGGGCATGGTGCCAGCCGGGGACCAGTGCCGGTGCCATGCTGGCGAGCAGGACGGAAACCACTCCGCCCGTGAGCGTGCCGACCAGGACCCAGAGGAGGATCATCGCTCGCTGCCGCGCGGTGGGCCGCTCGGAACGTGAAACCGCTCGTCCGCGAGCTGGCGGTCGAGCTTGGTGGTATCGAACTGCCAGGAACCAGGCGAGCGTCGGCTCGACAGCCGCGAATTGGATGAGCGGAGTGCCGGCTCGCATCGAGACGGCCGGTGGCGTCGATGCGTACCTCGCGGCACACGACGTCACCGCCGACGAGCTCGCGGTGTTGAAGGCTCGGGCGCTGGAGTAGAGCCGTAGAACGACGGCTTGCCTCGAGTGGTCGACCATCGCGTGGCGGGCGATCAACGAACGGAACCTGCTCCGCGGGCTCGGCTTCCTGCGCGTCGAGCGCGGCGGTGACGACGATGCGGAGGTCGAGGTCGCTCAGCCGACCGCCCCGAGCGCCGTAATGACGGCCGGTCCGGCCGCCGCGGCTCCCGCGGCCGCGGCCAGCCCCGTCTGAACGCCCGGCTGCCCGGGATCTAGCCGAAATCCTGCCGCGCGGAGCCCCGGGCACTCCGCGCTGCGCTCCCACCGCGCGCCTCCCAGGGTTCGAGGAGCGGATCCCACCCTCCGACGGTGCGGATC
>CAYZQO010000094.1:5595-19639 GCA_964480725.1 uncultured Polyangiaceae bacterium
CCACCCTCTGACTGCGCGGATCCCACCCTCTGACTGCGCGGATCCCACCCTCTGACTGCGCGGATCCCACCCTCTGATCGCGGTCCCCCGCGCGGGGATCCGCCTCGTGGACCCCGGGATCCGCGCTCTTCGAGGCCGGGATGCCTGGTTCTTCCCTCTGGGAGGCCCCTATCCCGACGGTCGGTAGGGCGTTCGGCAACCTCCGGTCGTCCGGTTCCGGCCGGGGCGAGTCCACCGACGCCGAGCACCTCGCGGGAGAGGCGCGCCGCCGCGGCCTCGACGTCCCCGCGCCGCCCCGCGCGCCGCGCGTGTCGCTGCACCTCGTCGAGTAGCCCCGCGTCCGCGCGACGCTCGCCGCCCGCGTTCGGAAGGGCGAGCCCTCTGTCCCGGAGGTCAGCGCGGCAGCTCACCCGCCAGGTCCGAGTCGAGCTTCCAGCACAGATCGACGAGCATCCCGTCGCCGCGCTCTCGGGTAGCTCGCGCGAGCAAGCTCACCCGCTTCGCCGACATGTCCAGCGAGAACGTCTCCACCCGCCAGGTGAGGATGCCGATGAAGGCGATGCTCATCGTCGGATCGAGCGGGCAATCCGCGTCGGCGGCGGTGAACGTGTTGCCGTCCGTGCTCGTGGCGGCAAAGGAGCAGCCGATCCCCTGAACGTACACCTCGAGGGTCTGCCGGTCCGCGCCGAACGCCAGCCCGAAGTAGCCCTCCGACGTGCCGCCCCCGCCGAGCAGGCACTCGTCGCCGTGGGGGAAGTCCCAGGGGGCGTTGGTTTCGGCTCGGTAGCGAACCCAGCTGCGAATCCTATCGCTGCTGCCAACACCACGTGCATCCACGAAGCCGAGAAACAACCCACCTCCCGGATTGTCGGTTACCGTGCGCGTAGTTGCCGTGTAGACGCCAGTCGCAAGATTCCATCGCAAGTGCGCCATCGTCCTGCTGGTCCAGCCCGCCGCGGCGGCGCTCCCAGCCGGATCAATGGTGACAGGAGCGTCTTCGGCCAGAAGCTCGTCTCCTTCGAGACGAGCTACGAACGACAGACCATCGTGCTCGTTCGTGATCCGAAACTCACTAACGGACAGTGCCGACACCTTGAATACAGGCTCGCTCCGCTTCGGCTGGTACATGCCCGCAGGAGGACCTGCAGGTTGGGGAGAGTTCGATACGTGTGTTCCGTCGATCGCGTGCTCGCCAACAATTCTGTTGTCGGTGGTCGCCTTCGTCTTGCCGCCGCACGCGACCGCGCACGCCGCGACAACGAGCCACCTCAACTGCGAAGGGCGCATCAGTCGGAGCTTAGCAGCCGGGCCCCGGCGAGCAAGACCCGAAGGGCTCCGACAGCAATCCTTGCACCAGCGGCCCATCGTAGACACCGTTCGGGTGAAGAGATAGCTCAGGGACGTTTAGCACTTGAACAACGAAGCTAGCGGACTGAGCGCATTGCTGGGCACCGGGATCGAACCCGGCCACCTCGGTGCCTCCCGAGCCGGTCGTGCGGATCTCAATCGGGACCTCCTGTGTTTGGCCGGGAGCCAGGGTTCCCCATGGCACGTCCTTGGGCGGATAGGTGAACGCGTAGGGTAGCGGCGCTCCCGGCCCGATGATGAGGCGTGGCGTGAACTCGTCCTCCTCTGGAGGACCCACCTCCACGTCGCTGAAGTTCCGGTACCCGACGCGCTCGTAGAACGCCTGGCAGGGCAGCAAGGGGTAGGCATTCGAGCAGGTGCCGGTTTCGTTCAGGCAACGCATCAGGGTGCCCCGGACGGCGTCCTTGTTGGAGGGGGTGAGCGATGCAGCTGCGCCGGCATCCGCGTCGGGCGTGGCTGTGGTACTGTTCCTGCAGGCACCATTGGTCCCGTAACAGCAGGCGTTGTTCTCGTCCGAGCACACCTCCGCGCTTGGATCATTGTTGCAGGGACACACACAACCGGGCTGGGCCTCATGTTCGGGATTTGACTTGCAGGTTGGCCAGAGCGGCCCGTTGCATCCCCAGCAGAACAAGAGAGCCAGCGCTCCCGCTGTAACCAGAGTAACTCCAAGACTCCTCTGCTTCATCGACATCGTCTTGCTCCCGCTACTTGGTGCCGGTGACGGCCGTTTCTGTCTCACCCACGCCCGTTGTTGCCCTCAGGAGACGACCTCGCTCCACGTTCACGCGCGCGAGCAGCGCGTCGTCGTCATCCTCGATCGCGCGTTGCTCGATTCGCCCGAGCACCGCCAGCGACCGCTCGACACGCCCGTGTTCCTCGGGGCTGAGGCCCTTGACCTCCGAGGGCGGGTTTGGCGCGTCCGACTCAGGCGCGCGGCTGGCCCGAGGCTTGCTGCTGAACAACCTCCGAAGGACGTCGGACGAACCGCGGCGTTCGCTCTGCGCGGTCGAGGGCCGACCCGCACCGCCGCCTGAGCCGGCGAAGGAGTACGTCACGAGCACCCCGACGGCTATCGCGCCGCCGACGATGATACCGAAGAGCCAGCGCCGGGACATATGCCACCCCTACTCGCACGAGGGAGGCAGGCTGACCTGGACGAGCATTTCGTCCTGAGATGTCGCGCCGAAGGTGTCGAGCGCCTCAAGGGTGACCAGGTGCTCCCCTGATTCCCGGAACCGTGCCTGCAGCGTTGGACCGGTGCCCCACACCACCTCGCCCTCGGACCAGCGCAGCCGAAGCAGGTTTCCGTCGGGGTCGGAAGACGCCGAGCCATCGAGCAGAAGCTCGGCTTCGCAAGGCCCGGAGGAAGACGCGACCCGATTGGGCCCGGCATTGGCCACCGGTGGGCGATTGGCGAGCGGCGAGTCCGCGACGAAGCTGAAGTCGAAGTCGACCCCGGTGCCATCGATGGTCGTGTGAAGCGATGCGTTCATCGCGACCATGCCGCCGCCGCTGGGATCGACCGTGATCGAGGAGTGAGAGGCAGGGAAGGCGCTGAACGCCTTGTTGTGCCCCTCGGCGAACACCGCGAAGAGCACGTTGGAGGGGATCGGGCTCGACAAGGAGCTCGGGCCATTGCCTCCCATCACCACCTCGAACGGGTCCACGTTGAAGACCTGAACGCCCGAGAAGTGCTCGTCGAACATCGAGAAGGAACCGGCGCGGAAACGCGCGAGGTGGACGAGGAAACGGCAGGCCCGGGTGGATGAAGGAAGGCAGTCGTGATCGCGCTCCTCGACATACACGGCGCCGAGCGTGAGATCCGGCGACGCCGACTCGTCGGCCGCGGCGATGTACACGAGGCCCGAGCTGCCGAGCCCAACCAGGTCACGCCGAACCGGGGTGTCGGGAGGGAGCACCTCCGGAAGTGTCGTGAGTGCCCCGACCTGCAGGTTGTCGATGTGGTAGACGCCTGGGGCGCCGTAGGGAACGTTGAGCACGATCGAGAACTCGAGGTCGTAGTAGTTGCCGTCGAGCACCGAGATCAGCTCCGGGGGCGGGCTGAAACTCAGCGTGCTGAACTGCTCCAGCGGCAGCGGTGTGAGCTCGTTCTGACCCACGTAGGCGCTGTAGATCCCCTGCGACGGAATGCTCACGAAGAGTTGCGCAGCGCCGTACCAGGATGGGTTCGGTTGCTCTGCCGGGAGGCGTATGTCGAACGTGAGCACGGGGTCCACGGGCCCGATGCTCGGAAGCGGGCGGCTCGTGAGCACCGCATACCCCTGCGGCCTCACGGCATACGAGAAGTTCCCCTGGGTGGTGTAGCTGGCGCTCAAGCCCTGGAGAGAGCCTGGGTTGAGCTCCCAGGCGTCCTCGCTCTCGAAGCCGAGAACCAGTAGGCGCTCGGCATCCCCGACCGTGCTGTTAGGCGGGATCGTGGACGAAACCTCGAGGTTGTCGAGGATATACTCAGCGCCGGGGTCGTTCGGTACGTTGAGCACGATGGAGAAGAAGGCGTCGGAGTACTGGCCACGCAGCTTTTCGAGGACGTCCTGCGGTACCGTGAACTGGACGCGGTTGAAGACGCCCGGCGCGAGCCCGGTGAGCTCAACCTGGCCGAGGTAGGCATTGTAGAGCCCTTGAGAGGGCGCGCTCACGAGTAGCTGGGTGGCTCCGCGCCAGCTGGGCTCCGGGTCGATGTCCGGCAGCAGGAGATCGAAGGAGAGCTGCGGCGAAACCTCCCCCAGCGGCCCCAGAACGCGGCTGTGCAGCACCGTATATCCGGGAGCATTCACGACCAGGGCAGCGGCTCCCTGGGTGCGGGTCGTCGTGGTCCCCACGATGGCGCCGTTCTCCACCGTCCACTGCGAAGCGTCCTCGAACCCGAGCGTGCTGTTCGCGTCCTCCACGGAAGCGTGGGCGACCTCCGATGCGCCCATGAACGCGAGGGACAGTACCCACAACCGGTGAAGCTGTACTTGGCGCATTGTGGAGCTCTCCTGGCTACGGGAACGTTGATAGCACCCGCTCCCGCAGCAGCGTTACTCAAGATTTCTTGAGGGTAGTCAACGCGAATGCTCGACGAGGCGTTTCCTCGCCTCGTGCCGTGCACCGGAAGCGCCGTCGGACGGAGGTTCAGTGGGGCGCAGCGAGTAGCCCTTACGGCGCACGTTCTTGATGGTATAGCCCGCCGGGCCGAGCTTCTCGCGCAGAGCACTGAGGTGCACGTGCAACGTGTGGCGCACGACCCGCTGGCAGGGCCAAGCGCAACGAAACAGAGTGTCGAAGGGAACGACGGCACCGCGGGAAGCCAGAAGGCACCCCAGCAGGCGCTCTTCGATCCTGGTCATGTGCACTCCGGGGCTGGGTTGCGCGGGCTGGGCACCCCGATTCGGCGGAGGGGCGACCCAACCTGCCCGCCGGAGGCCGGCCTCCAGGCGTGCCGCCACCAACCTCAGCGGAGCGCGGGGTCCGATGACGTCGTCAGCACCCGCCCGCAAGAGCTCGATGTGCTCACTCTCGGAACTCGAGCTCGCTACCACGAGGATGAAGGATTCGCAGCCGGCCCGGCGCAGCTCGATGCAAATCGTCTGGCATTCGAAGGCCGGCTTCGTGCCCGCGAGCAGGACGATCGCGTCACCCTCGTGCGGCGCGACCGAGCCGGCGTCCGAGTCGTCCGTACCGACGCGAGTGACCCTGAAACCGGCCGACTGAAGCCCTGTGGAGTACGCTCGCCGCGCGGAGGCGCTGCCCCCCGCCAGCAGCAACTCCCATCGCCTCCGCGCGTGAGGCAACGGCGCTGACGAAATCCGCCGAGCTGGGGCGGATTCGCCCTTCATGCCACCTGCAAGAAGATCAGGCTTGTGCGCCATTCCGCTTGCCCGCGTCGAGCCGGGAGCTCCGACCCAACGCGCTGGCTGATCCCTCTCGAGATGCGGCCCGCCCATGGTCCCTCCGGACGCGCCCGGGCGCTCGATCCGCCCCCGAACTGCGAGACGAGGATACCTGTATTGGTGGGGGGGGGGGTCAACTCAGAAGTTGACTCGCCCGTCGAGTCCATGTTTTCCCGAAAAGGGGGAAAATCGAGGTCGGCATGGAGTAGGAATTCCAAGTTCGCACCCGAATCGTCCTGGCGCGTCGTCAGCGGGCGGTTGCCAGAGCCGGACGTCCTGCTGGGGCTTGGCGCGGCTGGAGCGGGCCCCAAGCAATGTATCGATGACGATCCGGTGCGTCTGTAAGAGCCGTCGCGGCGGGGGGCAGGCTCCCCTCGGGCCGAACGGCGTCTAGACGACGCTCGGTTGGCATCGCGCCACGGAGCCCGCCCCCCGCCAGGGTCGCGGGCTTCGCGGTCCGGCGACCTTGCGGTCGGCGCGGCCCTCACCCACGGAGAGCCGAACCATGATCACGCCGAAGCCCAGGAATCCGCTGACCAACGAGCGCGCCGCGCGGGTCCTCGCCGCCCTCGTGGTGACGACCCTCGCGGGCGCCTGGCTCACCGACGGCCGCTGGCTCTTGCCGCTGCTGGCCGCGGACTTCACGCTGCGGGTGTTCTGGGGGCCGCGCTACTCGCTGCTCGGGCGGATCGCGGCCGCCACGGCTCGCCTCTGGCCGGAGCAGCCGGTCGCGGCCGGGCCCCGACGCCCTCGCTGACGGAATGATCGCGGGCGGCAGGGGCGGGCGAGCGCGCGCCGTGGCGGGACCGTCCGGGCGCCCGGCGCGATCGGCCCGCGCCGTGGCGGGAATCGAGGCCCCGACGCGAGCGGCCTCCGCTCGCCTTGCTTTCGGCTCCTGCCGCTTCACACCGGGGAACCTCTTGGCCAACCCTTCTGCTTCACTCCTCCTTGCTTCGATCCTGCTCTTCGGCGCGGCCACGGCTGGCTGCGGCGACGACGACAACGGGCCGATCGTTCTCGCCCCCGACACCGGCGGCGCGCCGGGTACGGGCGGCGCGGACGGCGACGGCGGCACCCCCGCGAGCGGCGGCGGCCCTGGCACTGGGGGCAGCGCGGACGGCGCGCGCGGCGAGCGCGCGGCGTGCACGGCCCCCGCCAGCTACCGCAATCTCTTCGCGGAGATCCTTGGCAAGTCCGCCGCGGAGGTCGACGCCAAGCTCGACGCCGCCGTCCAGCAGCTCTTCCACGGCTCCGGTGACCAGCCCATCTACTACGAGATGGGCGCCGACCAGGCCTACATCCTCGACGTGAACAACGACGACATCCGCAGCGAGGGCCAGTCGTACGGGATGTTCATCGCGGTGACGATGGACATGAAGACCGAGTTCGACAAGCTGTGGCGCTTCGCCGTGCAGCGCATGCGGCAGTCGAACGGACTGTTCGCCTGGCAGCTCGACACCTCGGGCGGCATCATCTCGCCCTACGCGGCCCCTGACGGCGAGGAGTACTTCGCCATGGCGCTCCTGCTCGCCTCCCGGCGTTGGGGCGACGCCGCCGGCACCGACTACGGCGCCGAGGCGAAGGCCGTCATGAACGCCATCGCGACCCAGGGCGAGTTCAACGCCAACCCCCCCGTCGTCACTTTCGGCCCGACGCAGCCCTTCACGGACGCGTCCTACGTGCTGCCCCTCTTCTACTCGGAGTGGGCCTGCGTCGACTCGGCGCATCGGTCGCTGTGGGAGAGCGCGACCACCTACGCGCGCACGTTCTTCCAGGTAGCGACCGACGCGACCACCGGCCTCGCCCCGGATCACTCCAACTTCGACGGTAGCCCGCAGAGCGGCAGCGACTTCGGTGCCGACTCCTGGCGGGTGCCGATGAACGTGATGATGGACCACCACCTGAACGGCGCCGATCCCTGGCAAGTGACCTACGCCGAGCGCCTAGCGGCGTTCTGGACCCGCGAGGGGCTGAGTAGCTACGGCAACAAGTACACGCTGAGCGGCAGCAAGCTCGCGGACGGCCATGGCGCCGGGCTCGTCGGCGTCAACGCCATGCTGGCCTTCGCCCTGCCCGCAGCCGACGGGCGGCCCTTCCTCGAGGCCGCCTGGAACGTGGCCGTCCCCACCGGGCAGTATCGCTACTACGACGGCTGCCTGTACCTGCTCTCGATGCTGCACCTCAGCGGCAGGTTCAGCCTCCAGTACTGACCACCGCGGCCGCCGCGGGGCTCGGCGCCCGTCACGGGGGCGGCGCCGCCCCGCCCTCCGGCGGCGGCTTGGCGCGCGAGAGCTTCTCGATGAGCCAGCGCCGGTAGGCGATCACCTGGTGGGTGCCCTTGCCGGGCTGACACCAGCGGTTCTCTCGCGGGTAGTTGCGGCCCTGGTAGCTCGCGAGCCAGCGCGGGAAGGCCGCCGACCCCACCTTCTTCTGGCAGAACTCGCGGTTGCGGGTGATGAGCGCGGCCATCGTGCGGATGTTCTGCTCGCCATCCAGCAGGCGCGCCTGCTCGGCGCGGCAGGCCTCGCTCGGCGCGTGCAGCGGATCCTCGTCGCGCCGGCAGGCGCCCACGTACCGCGCCCGGATCTGGCCGAGGCCGTAGTCCTCGCCGCTGCGCGAGATGACGTCGGGATGCCAGCCGCTCTCGTGGTGGATGATCGCGACGCCGGTGAACGGATCGAAATCCCGCGCGCTCGCCTCCTCGACGAGGACCCGGGCGTAGCGCTCGGCCTCCTCGCGGGCGAGCTCGGGGCGCGAGAGCAGGATCGCCGCCACCACCAGCCAGACCGGACGCACCATCTGCCCCTCTTGCTAGCGCGGGCGGGGGGAGCGAGCAAAGGCGCGGGGGTCGGGGTGAGCTCGAGCGGTGGGGGGCGGGGAGCGGGAGCGGGAGCGGGTTTGGGGATGGGGATGGGGTCGGGAGCGGGAGCGGGGGCGGGGGCGGGGGCGGGGGCGGGGATCAGGGATGGGTTTGGCGTCGGGGGCGGGGATCCGGGATTGTGGGTTGGGGATGGGGTTGGGGGCGGGGATGGGGCAAGAGAGGGCGGGTTGAGCGGGGATCTCACTCTGCTACCGTCGAGGGATCCGGTGAGCTCGTCGCGCCTGGTCCGGCGGGACTCGTCGGGGCGGACGCTGGTACGCTGGGGACCTGCGCGACGAAATGACGAAGACGCAGCTCGATCCCGGCAGCGACGCGCCCGGCGGCGCCGAGCGCTCCTCGGGCCGCGGCTCGAGCGGGGTCTTGAGTCGTCTTCGCTCGCGGCTCGCGGGCGGTCCCGGTCTGGTCGCGCTGGCGGCTGCCGTGCTGCTGGCCGTCGCCTTCGGCGGCAGCTTGGGCGGGGATTTCGTGTGGGACGACGTGCTGCTCGTCCAGCAGAACCGGGCGCTGATCGAGCCGGGAGGCCTCTGGGTGCTGCTGACGCGCGACCTGTGGGGCTCGGCGGGTCAGGGCAGCAGCCAGCTCTACCACCCGGTCCCCATGGCGAGCTTCTGGCTGCAGGCGCAGCTTCATGGCGTGTCGCTGCCCTGGTTTCGCCTGGTGAACGTCCTGCTCCACGCCGCCTGCGCGCTGTCGCTGCTGGCGCTGATGCTTCGCTGCCGACTCGGCGAGCCGGGCGCCTGGCTCGCGACCCTCGTCTTCCTGGTGCACCCGCTGGTGACCGAGCCCGTGATGTGGCTCACCGGGCGCCACGACACGGTGGCGGCCCTGCTGGCGCTGCTCGGGCTTCTGGCGTTCCCGGCGCCGGGCGCCAAGCGGCGCGGGCGGCGGCTGTTGCTCGCCTCGCTGTGCAGCGCGGGAGCCTTCGCCAGCAAGGAACCCTACGTGGTTGTCCCGGCGCTGGTCGTGGCGCTGTCGCTGCTCGAGCGGCCCCGGGGGCAGTCGCTGTTGCGCCTCGCGGCTTCGTGGCTGGCGCCGGTCGGTGGCGTGCTGGCGGTGCTGGTGGTGCGGCGCGCGCTCGGCATTCCCAGCGGCAGCGAGCAGCTACACGCCCCGCCGCTCGTGCACCTGCAGAACTACGCGAACATCGTGCGGCACTACGCGCTGCTGTCGGTGAGCCTCGAGGCGGCCCCGACCATCGCCAGCGTCAGGCCGCTCGCGGGCCCGACCGCGGCGGCGTGGCTCGGCGGCTTCGCGGCGGTCCTGCTGGCGCTCTGGCGGGGGCGCGCCTCGGCCCCGGTTCGCGTGGCGCTGCTGGGGTTGGGGTGGTTCCTCATCGCGCTCACGCCGCACGTGCTGTCGCTGCCGATCCTCGGCCTGTGGGGCAATCGGTACGGCTATTTCCCCCTCATGGGGCTCGGGCTGGTGCTGGGAGCGGGCCTGTGTGCGATCGAGGCCAGGGCACGCGGCGTCGTGCGCAGCGGCGTGCGCGTCGTGGTGGCGGCCGTCGCGCTGCTCGCGCTGCTGGGGACTCGGCAGGCCGCCGGCACCTTCCGCGACGACCTGACGCTGTACGCCGCCTCGGTCGCGGCCGCCCCCGACGACGGCCGCGCGCTCTACCACCTGGCGCATGCCGTGCGTCGGCGCGAGGGGTGCGCGGGGGCGATCGGTCTGCTCGAGCGCGCGGTGGCGCTCGAGCCCGGCTACCCGCGCGCCCAGCGCAACCTCGCCGGCTGCCTGCTGGAGCTCGGGCACCCGCGCCTCGCCCTGGTCCCGGCCGAGCGTGCGGTGGCGCTCGAGCCGTGGTTGGCCAGCCACCGCTACAACCTGGGCGCGGCGCTGCTCGGCTCCGGTGACCGCGCGCGGGCGCGCGCCGAGCTGCGGCGCGCCCTTGAACTCGATCCGAACCACGCGGCGGCGAGACGCCTGCTGGGGAGCATCGGCGCGCGATGATGGAGGGGCTCCGTCACCACGCGCTGGGGGTGACGCTGCTGGTGACGGTGGCGGTCGTCGGCTGGTGGCGACCCCTGACCGCGACCCGGCCGCTCGGTGACGAGGCGCCCACCGTGTGCGCGGCGCTGGCGCTCGCCGACGGGCGCAGCCCGGCTTCGTGCGAGCGCTACCTGTACGCCGAGGTCGTCGGGCGCGGCGCTGCCACCGTCGTGACGCTGGGGGGACCGATCGCGTTGCTGGTCCTGCTGCGCGCCAGCATCTGGCTCGGCGCGGCCGTGACGCTGTGGGTCTCACTCTCGCTGACTCGCTGGTCCTTCGTTGCGCGCGCCAGCCTGGGCGCCGTCGCCATCCTCTGCTGGTCTCCGGTCGCGCAGTCGCTGTCGCTGGGCAACCTGTCGACGGCGACGGCCGGACTCACGGTGGCGGCGCTCGCCTGGCGGCGGCGGCACGCGACCGGGGCGGGCGTCCTGCTCGGACTGGCCATCACGCTGAAGCCCCTCCCCGCGGTCGTCCCGCTGGTGCTCCTGGCACATGCGGCGGGCAGCTCCTGGCGGTGCCGGCGCCTGAGCTCGCCGGAGCTGACGAGCGGGTTGGTGGCGGTCGTCGTCGCCGCGGCGCTCG
Source organism: uncultured Polyangiaceae bacterium (assembly GCA_964480725.1). GTDB lineage: Bacteria > Myxococcota_A > Polyangia > Polyangiales > Polyangiaceae > JAFGBI01. Next base: position 16,312 of record CAYZQO010000094.1, read on the forward strand.
CGGCCGCGGGCGGAGGCTTCGCGCCGCTCCCCGCCTTCGATCCTGCCGCGCAGGACTCCGTCACCCTGGTCCGGGCGCTACACCAGCTCGGGCTCGCCGTGCCAGCGCTGCCGTGCTTCGTCATCGTGGCGCTGGCGGCGGCGGTTCTGGCCGCCAGGGGGGGACTCAAGCCGCCCCTGGTGGACGCGCTGTCGCTGGTCGCCAGCCTGCTCTCCGCACCGCTGGTCTGGAATCACTCCTTCGTCTTCGTCGCTCCCGTGATCGCGCTGGCCCTGGAGCGCGCCGTCGAGGCGTACCGCCGCGCCGGGGCCGACGCCGTGGCGCGCCAGCGCGGCGTGCTGGCGCTGCTCGGCGTGACGCTGGCCGCGCTGGCCATCACCCTGAGCGACGCGTTCGCCGCGCTCGGTCACGGGTCAGCCGCGGGCTCGGTGGCGCTCGGGGTGCCGATGAGTGCGCCGGCGGCGCTGTTCGCCTACCTGTGGTGGACGTCGCCGCGGGAGGGAGCCGCCGCGAGGCAGAGTTGACGGCGAGCATGCCCTCGCCAGGCGACGTCCCCGCGCGCCGGAGGGGGCATTCACCCCGCCCGAGGTCGCTCGGTCGTCGAAGGTCAATGCCCCGCGGGCGGAGCGGCGAGCGCGCCGGACGTCGCGCCCGTCACCGCTCCGAAATCAGCTCCACGGCCGCGCTGAAGAGCGACTCGAGCTCCTCCTTGTCGGGATCCCCGTCGAACGCGGGTCGGGCTAGGACCGCGCCGATCGTGCCGAGGCGGTCGGGCTCCGCGTACGGGCTCTGCTTCAGGATCTCGGCGAAGGACGCTACTGCAATGGCAAACTGGAACGACGCGTCGAGCTCCGCCTCGCTCGCGCCGACCGCCTCGGGGGCGAGGGACGCGGAGACCTCGTACGCGGGATCAGTTTCTGTGGCGTCCACGTCCTTGTAGCGGACCTTCACCTTGACCAGATCCTCGGGGGCGACCTCGACCGGGCCCGTGTAGGCGGCCCCGTCGAGTGGCGCGGGCGCGCCCGCCACGGCCGGGAGCTCGTGCCCCGCGAGCACGAGCTCGTACAGGGCGGTCACGCTGTGTCCGGCGCCGACTTCGCCGGCGTCGATGGCGTCGTCACGGAAGTCGTCGTCGGCGATGGCGCGGTTCTCGTACCCGAGCAGCCGATAGGCGTACACCAGGGCGGGGTTCAGCTCGACCTGGAGCTTCATGTCCTTGGCGACGAAGCTCATGGTCGAGAGCAGGCGCTCGGCGACGTAATTCGCGACCGAAACCTGGTCGCTCATCACCCCGTAGACGCCGTTGCCCTTGTTGCTGATGGCCTCCATCATGGCGTCGTTGAGGTTCCCCGAGCCGTAGCCGAGCACGGTGAGGGTAACCCCGGTCTGGCGCTCCTCCTCGATCATCGCCACCAGCTCCGTCGTGGAGGAGGGACCGACGTTGAAGTCGCCGTCCGTGCAGAGCAGCACGTGGTTGATCCCGCCCTCGATGAAGCCCGCTTGCGCCTGCGCGTAGGCGAGCTCGAGCCCCGCCGCCCCGGCCGTCGAGCCCCCCGATTCCAGCGACCGGATGACGGATAGGATGGCCTCCGCGTTCGCCACCGGGGTCGGCGGGAGCCGCACGCCAGTGCTGCCGGCGTAGGTGACGATCGCCACCGTGTCGGTCGGCTCCAGGACCTCGAGGGTCTGGCTCAGCGTGTACTGAACCAAGGGGAGCTTCTCCTCGTCCATCATGCTGCCCGATGTGTCGATGAGGAAGACGAGGTTCGCCGGGCGCTTCTCCCCGTCCGCCGGCGGCGGCACGGCCTGGATCCCGATCCGGAGCAGCACCGTGTCGTGGTCGAACAGCCCGGGGGAAGCGTCGAGATCGAGCGAGAACGGGTGCTCCGCGTCGGCGTCCGGGGGCGCGTACCCGTAGTCGAAGTAGTTGACGTACTCCTCGAGCCGCACGCTCGCGGGATCCGGCAGGACCCCATCGGTGACGTCCCGCCGGAAGAGATCGTAGCTCGCCGTGTCGACGTCCGCTCCGAAGGTCGACAGCGGGTCGGTCGCCGCGATCACGAACGGGTTGGTGCCCACCGCGTCGTACTGATCCCCGGCCGGAATTGGCTCGGACGCTTCGGCGTCCCCGGACGCGACGCTGGGACCGCCGTACCCGTAGTCACCGCCGGCGCCCTCGTCGTCGCTCGAGGAGAAGGCGCAGGCCGTCGCGAGGCAACCCAGCGCGAACAAGGAAGTAAGGCCAAGGTCGAACGTCTTCATCTCCACCTCCGTCCCCAGTGTGGACGGCCGATCCTTCCGGGTCGAGCCCCGAGCTGCACAAGTCCACGACGGAAACGCACCAGTGAGTGCGGAGCGGATCTACCTCGGGGCCAGCGGAGCCTGGACGGGCTGGGTCGCGCGCTACTGGAGGGGCCAACTCGGGTGCTGCCTCGGCTCCCGTCACCCCTCGCGGATCCGCCGTCCCGTCAGCGCCTCGTACGCGAGCCCCAGCGCTTGGGTCCCGAGCTCCGCTCCCCCCGCGGCGGCCGTCGCGCGGAAGAGCTGCGTCGCGAGCGCCGTCGCGGGCAGCGGGAGCTCGGCGTCGCGGGCAGCCCGGTCGACGATGGCGAGATCCTTCTGCAGGAGCTTGACCATGAACCCCGGCGCGAGATCGCCCGCGGCGAGCCGGGGGGCGAGGTGAGTGAGCACCCAGGAGCCGCCGGCGCCCGTCGTCACCACCTCGAGCAGCCGGTCGACGTCCACGCCGGCGGCGCGCGCGAAGGCCAGCGCCTCGCAGGCGGCCATCGTGTGCACGGCGCAGAGGATCTGGTTGGCCGCCTTCGCCGTCTGCCCGGCGCCGCTCGGTCCCACGTGCACGATCCGGCGGCCCAGGGCGGCGAAGAGCGGCACCGCGCGCGCGAAGTCGGCCTCGTCGCCGCCGACCATCACCGTGAGGGTGCCGTCGCGCGCGCCCACGTCGCCGCCGGTCACCGGCGCGTCGAGCGGGGCCAGGCCGAGCGCGCGCAGGCGCGCGGCGATCGAGCGCGCCCCCTCGGGGGCGATGGTGCTCATGTCGATGACCAGCGCGCCGGGGCGCGCGCCGTGGACGGCGCCGTCGGGACTGAAGAGCACCGCCTCGACGTCGGGCGTGTCCGTCACCATGGTGACGACGGCGTCGACGCCCGCGGCGGCCTCGCGCGGCGTGGCGCAGGCGACCGCCCCGCGCTCGACCAGTGGCGCCGCCTTGGCGGCCGTCCGGTTGTGGACCCGGAGCGCGAACCCGGCGTCGACGAGGTGGGCGGCCATGGGCCCCCCCATGATGCCGAGGCCGATGAACGCGACGGTG
>CAYZQO010000095.1:0-19450 GCA_964480725.1 uncultured Polyangiaceae bacterium
GATCGCCGCTCGCTGGTCGTCGCGACGGTGCGGGAGCGGGTCGAAGGCGGCTTGCCCCTATGGGTCGACGCCGAGCTGAGCCTCTTCGACCTCGAGCGCGGCGAGGTCGTGCGACGGCTCCCCCTCGGTGACGCCGGCACGAACCAGCTCGAGGTCGAGTTTTCTCCCGCGGGGCGGTGGCTCACGGTCACCGTGGCCGGGCGCTCGCTGGTCTTCGACACCCGGACGGGGCAGGTGCCCGCGGCGTCCGCGGACTGGCCCGACCGGCTCAGCGACTCCGAGGCGCTCGGCCTTCGACGACGAGACGACGCGGTGGAGGTGGTGACCCTCGAAGACGGCGCGGCGCGCCGCTTCCCCGACGACGTCGGCACGCTCCTCCTCGACGGCGGCCGCCTCCAGCCGGTGGAGCGCTGAGGGGGGAAGACAACGGGAGCCGACACCGAATACAGTGCGTGCATGGGTCGACGCTGGCTTTCAGGCTCGCTCCCACTGGTGTTCGCGTGCACCTCGGGCGGGTTGCGGACGACCAGCAGCGGACCGGCGCCGGAGGCGGGGCTGGCCCAGGCCAACCGCGCCGTGGACCGGGCAACTCTGGATCCAGAGTACGTCCGTGGTCACTTCGATGAGCTGTTGCTTGGCACGTGGCTCGTCGGTCCCGTCGGCGAGCCGAGCCGCCGCTCGTGGATCCGCTTCGGCTCGCACGACAGTGGCGTCGCGTCGTGGGGTGGCAACCTCGCTGTGCTTGGCGATCCGTCGTTGCCCGCGGTCGAGCCCTACTGGGCTTGCAGCGGGAGCTCCCGCTGGCAGGTCACCGCGCGGGTGTGCACGGTGGACCTGCCACTCGACCCGTTGGGCTGTGCGCGCGAGGTTCTGGTCTTCGAGTCCTTCCATCCGGTCAGTCCGCCCGGTCCGGTATCGCTCGAAGCCGCCATCATCGCGGCCAAGGCAAGCCCCACTGGCTGGAGCGAGTCGACGCCGCTCGTCGGCCTCAAGTACTCCGACGACGCGTGCAACCCCTCCTTCACCGCCTGCTCCCCGCCCAAGCGTCAGTAGACGGGCGCGGCACCGCGGTTTCTTCCCTCGCGGCCGCGGCGCTGGCCCGGGCACGCCTTCGGGTTCGCGCTCGGCTCGGCAGCGGTCCTCGCGATCCGGATCGAGGCTGACCCGACCCGAGAACTCCGTGGCAACGTACGCCTGGCTCGAGCCGACCGTCGACGCTTTCACCAGCCGGCCCGTGCCGCGCCGCTGCCAGAGCGTCTCGTCCTCCGCGCTCAGGCGGAGCAAGAACAGGTCGTCCGGCGACTGGATCCCGCAGGCGTCGTCCCCCAGCACCAGCATGCCGCCGTCGGGGACGCTGGCGAGCACTCCGCGTGGTGCGATAGTCTCTGGTTATGCCGCACACGGAGTCCTGGAGCGTGCCGGTCGCCTCCCGGGTGGGCTCGGCCGCGGCGCCTCGCGGGCGTGGCGCCACGCTCCCGGGGGGCGGGGATCGATGACGCGTGGGCGCCAGCTCACGCTGCTCGCCGCGGGCGCCAGCCTCGCGATGGGGGGCGTGGTGGTCGCGGTGGTGGGGCTCCGGCCCCGGTCGTCGCCGCCCGCGGCCCCGTCGGCGGCAGAGTCCGCGAGGCCCGCCGCCGAGGAGCGCTGCGACGAGCACGGCTGGTGCCGGCCGCAGCCGCTCCGCGGGTTGCACCCCGACGACGGCGGGGAGAGCCTCGCCAGCGTGTGGGCGGCCGCTCCCGACGACGTCCACGCCGTGAGCCTCTCGGGGATGCACCACCACTTCGACGGCGTGCGCTGGACCGGGCGCGCCACCGGCCTCCGGATCCTGCGCCACGTGCACGGGGTGGCGGCGGACGCGGTGTGGCTGGTGGGCGCGCAGACGGCGCTCCTCTACGACGGGCAGCAGCTCCGCCGTTTCCCGGTCCCCGTGGCCGGGGAGCTCCACGGCGTGTACGCCGTGGCGCGGGACGACGTTTGGGCCGTGAGCGACGCCGGCCAGACCGCCCACTTCGACGGCACCGTCTGGTCGCCGGTGGCGACGCCGTTTCGCGGCTGGCTCCTCGCGGTGTGGGGCGCGAGTTCGAACGACGTGTGGGCCGCGGGCGGCGGCGAGGACGGCACCAACTCCGGGACCGTGCTGCACTGGACCGGCCAGGCTTGGGTGCCGGTCGCGCTCCCCCGGTGGACCAACCTCGAGGCGCTCGCGGGCACCGCGAGCGACGACGTGTGGGCCGCGGGGAGCTGGGGGACGCTGCTGCACTGGGACGGCGCGCGCTGGACGGAGGTCTCGTCGCCGGCCTCCCGAGGCCTGAATGGGCTCTGGGCGCGGGCGCGGGACGATGCTTGGGCCGTCGGCGAGGACGGCGCCGTGTTGCGCTTCGACGGCCAGCGCTGGGCGGGCGCCAAGCCTGACTGGCGCTGGCTCCGCGGCGTCACGGGGACGCCATCGCAGGAGCTGTTCGCCGTGGGTCTGCACGGGACGGCGCTCCACTGGCGGGGCGAGGGGTTCCGTCTCGCCCCGCCGCTGCCGCCGCGCCGGCCGCTGCCGCCCGCCGCGCCGGTCGTGACCGTCGCGCCCGTCGCGATGGACCCCGGGCAAGCGGCCGCGCTCGGTCGCGCCCGCCAGCTCCTGTCCGAGGGCCGGATCGAGGCGGCGAGCCAGGCCTTCATCGCGGCGTCGGGGAAGGATCCGCTCGTCACCGTGCGGCCCGTCGTCGAGCGCGCCCACATGCTCCTCACGCGCGGCGCGGGCACGACCGTCCCCTTCACGCTCGACGAGCTCGAGGGCCAGCTCGAGGCGGGGACCGTGAGCGGAGACGCCGAGCTCGAGGCCCAGGCTTGGTATAACCTCGCCCTGCTCTACGCGCGGCAGGGGGAGGCGGAGCGCGAGCGCGCCGCGCTCGGCCGCTCGCTGCTCCGGCGCGAGCAGGCGAGCGTTCGCGCCAAGCTTGGCGACCGCGCCGCGTGCGCAGCGGAGATCCGCGCGATCGGTGGTCCCCAGGTCGTCACGGGCTGGCTCGGAGTCTGCCGCAAGGTCGGCCGCTGTCCGGAGGCCGCGACGATGACCGCCGCGGAGGCCCACGCGCTCGTGGGCCAGACCTGCGCGCTCCCCGCGACCGCCGCGGACGGGAGCCGCGGCTGCGAGGGGGACGGCCCCTGGGAGTCGACCTACGCGCACGATCCGGGCGCCTCACAGCGGTCCTTCATCGCCCCCATCGGCGGTGACCGTTTCTTCGTCCACAGCGTCCGGATCGAAAGCGCGCCGCTTCGCTGCGGCGGGACCTCGACCCTGAGTTTCAGCCCGAGCAGCGCCTTGGTGACGGTGACGACCGCGCAAGAGCGGCTCCGGGTCGCCCCCGGCCGCTCGCTACCCCAGGAGAGCGTCGACGAGGGGACGTGCCTGGTCTTGCCGGCCACGACGACGACCGCGGTGTACGAGCTTGCCACGGCGAAGGCGCTCGGGGAGGTGTCCGTGGTGGATCACCACGGCGTCACCGTCACGCTCGACGTGGAGCGGTACCGCCTCGTCCTCGAGGGTGGCGGCTGCGACGGCGGCTTCGTGCCCCTCGACGGGAGCGCGCGGCTCTTGCGCGAGTAGTTGCCCGGTGGCCCACGGCGGGCGCCGGTGCGACCTGGCGGGGCAGGGCGAGCCGCCGCCGGTACCGGCCTTCCGCTCCGCGCCCGCGCGGCGCTGGGCCGAGGCGCGGCATCGGGGACGCGGCTGGCCTCGAGGTCCATCAGCGCGCATACTCGCGCCTGGCGCGCGGCCCTTCGCCCGGCGCCACCGGGGATCAATGCGTACAGTACACCTCGCCCTCGCCGTCCTCGTCGGCGGCTTCGCCCTCGCGTGCAACTCGAACACCACCGTAGACCGGGCCGACGACGCGCCGGAAAGCGGCGGCGTGGCCGGTGAGAGTTCGACGACCGGCGGTGCGGGCGACGAAGCCGGCGGTGCGGGCGACGAAACCGGCGGGGTCAGTCCCGGTGAAGGCGGCGGCATCCCAAGCATCGGTGGTGCGGGCGGCGATGCCGCTGACGCCGAGGCGGGGGACGCAGGCAGCGACGCCGGCGGGAGCCCGCCGGCGACGGGAGGCGCCCCCGTCGGTGGCGCTGGCGGCGCGCCCGGCAGTGGGGGAGCGTCGGGGGCCAGCACCGGCGGCACTGCGCCCGCCACCGGCGGCACACCCACGGGCGGGACTGCGGGGGCGCCGAGCGGTGGCAGCCCGGCCGGCGGCACCGCGACCGGCGGCGCCGCGCTCGGCGGCGTGGCGGGTGTCGAAACCACCGGGGGCACGGCGGGCGGCGGCGCTGACGAGACGGGCGGCGCCGGCGGCGCCGCCGGCGGTGACACCACCGTGCGCGGCCGCGTGATCGACTTCTGGGGCCACCCGATCCCGAACGTCCCGGTCGAGATCGGCGGCGAGGTGACGCTCACCGGCAGCGACGGCACCTTCACGGTCGCCGAGGTCGCGGCCGAGTACGATGCGTCGCTCGTGGTCGATTACCTCGCCCCGGGGCGTCGCATCTACGGCTGGGTCTACCAGGGGCTCACCCGTCGGGACCCCACCCTGCAGGTGTACGGGGGGCTTCCCTTGCGGTCCGGCGACTTCGCCCTGTCGCTGACGACCGAGCCGTTCGACGCCGACTGGAACCTGACCATGAGCTTCGGCGGACCGGACGGGACCTCGACGCACGAGGACGTGGGGGACAACGGGATCGATCCGGGCTCGGTCAGTTGGCGCGGCCCGGACACCGCGACCTTCACCGTGCACGGCCTCTTGTGGCAGTACGACACCACCACGGAGTTGCCCATCTCCTATCTCGCCTACGACTCCACCCTGATCGCGTTGACGGAGCCCGTGAAGACAGAGTTCTCGCTGGATCTGTCCCCGGACTCCATCGCCTCCTCCAACCTGCGGGGCGAGGTGCTCGGCAGCGCCGCCAACCGCACTCACTCCGCGTTCGTCCGCTTTGCCACGGGCGCGGCGATCGAGGTCGCCCGCGAGTACGAGGCCCCGGGCACCTTCTCCTATCTGGTCCCGAGCCTCCCGGGCTCGAGCCTCACCTTCGCCGCCTCCGTGGGTAGTGCCTTCAGCCCGCCGCTCGCCCTCGCGCACGTCGAGGGGCTGGCCCCCGGACAGGACGTCGAGGTCACGCTCCCCACCCCGTCGACGCTGCTGACTCCGGCCACCGCCGCCACCGACGTGACCCGCGAGACTCCGTTCCGTTTCCTCCCCAGCCCCGACAGCGGCGGCGCGGTTGTCGTCGTCTTCGACCGCGTCGACTACTACGACGGCCTCTACATCGTCACCGCGCGCGAGGAGGTGACCATCCCGGAGGTCGCCGGAGGCGCGTTCGGCCTGCAGCCCGCGGCCACCTACGTCTGGTGGGTCGAGACTCACGGCGAGCAGAGCACGGTCGACGAGCTCGCGGGGGCCGACGGGTTCCTCGATGCCTTCTCGTGGGACTACGCGCAGCCCACGGGGCCAAGCCTGGGCAGCGGAAGCTACACCATGTCGGGCGCCCGCTCCTTCACGACGGCGCCTTGAGCGCCGCGTCCGCGCGCGGTCAGCCAGGTACGGCCGGCAGCCGGCGGCGGCCCTTGCCGGTGGCGGCGTCCGGCACTAGCGTCGCGCGCACCGCCATGACGCACTCCGCCTACGAGCTCCACGTGCAATTGCGTGACATCGAACCCCCGATCTGGCGCACGCTGGAGGTCCCGGGGAGCGCGACGCTCGAGGACGTCCACTACGCGATCCAGCTCGCCATGGGCTGGGAGAACTCGCACCTGCACATGTTCACGATCGGCAAGCGCCGATACGGAATGCTCGACGCTCTCGAAGAGATTGGGGACATCGAGGACGAGCGTGCGCACTTGCTGCAGGACGTGGCGAAGCGCGGCTCTTCGTTCCGATACGAGTACGATTTCGGTGATAGCTGGGAGCACGACGTGAAGGTGAAGCGCGTCACCCCGGCGGCGAAGCCCGTCGCGCCGCGCTGCCTGGCTGGCGCGCGTGCCTGCCCACCCGAGGACTGCGGTGGCATCCCCGGCTACGCGAACCTGCTGGCCGCGCTGGCAGATCCGAAGCACGAAGACCACGCCGAGATTCTGGACTGGGTACCGAAGGGCTTCGATCCCGAGCGCTTCCGCGCGACCGCGAAGGATCTCACGCGGGACATGGCGGAGCGGAGACAGCTCGCGGAGGAGGCCGACGGCTGCTCCTGCGGCTGCGACTGCGGCTGCGGTGGGGACGATCCGTTCACGGCGCTCCCCCATGCGCTCGTTGAAGGAGCACTGGCTCTATCACCGATCCAGCGTGCCAGCCTGGTCGCGGTGCTCGCGGGCTCGCTCGCCGACGACGTGGAGAGCGCGGTCGAGGAACTGCAGGACGCGGACCGTGCCCGTGCCAAGAAGGCCAAGCCGGCCGTCGCGGCCAGCGCGCGACGTGGCAAGCCCGCGGCCAAACGAAGGCGGTGAGCACGCTCCCGCGTCGCCGTCACTGAGGGCCACCGAGCCCAGCCAAACCTCGCTATGGCTCACTGAACGCGCCGCTCAACGCGCCGCAGTCACCACGCGCCTCCTCGATGCCGTCGGCGTCGAGGCCGTACCAGAAGAAGGCATTGGGGGTGGCGAACGACGTAGATTCGATGAATGCGGAGTGTCCCGCGCGCGGCACGCCACTGGAGTCACGAGACCGCGGGCGTGGGCGCTGCGGCGACCACGCCCCTGAAACCGACCGGACCCGCGCCGCGTCAGCCGCGGGGGTCAGCCGGTGGCCGCGGCGGGCGCCACGTACGCCGGGTCCATGTAGAACGGCTCCCAGACGTGACCGTCCGGATCGGCGAAGCTCCACTGGTACATGAAGCCGTGGTCGTGCGGCTCCAGGTGTCGCGTGCCGCCGGCGGCGAGGGCGGTGTGGACGAGGCGCTCCACCACCTCCCGCGACTCGACCGCGAGCGCCACCAATGCTTCGGTCGCGCGGTGTGCATCGCTGATCGGCTTCGGGGTGAAGGTCGCGAAGAACAGCTCGGTCACCAGCATCGCGTACTGATTGGAGCCCAGGATGAGGCACGCGGCCTTCTCATCCGTGAACTGCGCCTGAAACGTGAAACCCAGCGCGGCGAAGAATTCCTTTGACCGCGCGAGATCCTTGACCGGGAGGTTGACGAAGATTTGGCTCACCATGGACGGGTCCTGGGACCGCGAGCGGTCCGCCGGCAGTGGGGCGCCCCGCGACCGCGGCCCGAGGCGACGCCGCGGCTCGGCGGCGGGACGGTTGGCCGCCGGTCCGAGCGCGCGGGGCCTTGACCTTGGGGGATTCATCGTTCATCGTCGAACAACGATGACAGCTCGCACTGCCGCGCGGCGCAGCGCCGACGAGGACGAGCGCATGAGCGAGCTCGCCGCCCTCGCCAAGGCGCTCGCGCACCCCGCCCGGCTCCGAATCCTGCGCCTGCTCATCGCGAGGAACGCCTGCGTGTGCGGCTCGATCGTGGGCGAGCTCCCCCTCGCCCAGTCGACGGTCTCCGAGCACCTGCGCGTCCTCACGAGCGCCGGGCTCGTCCGCGGTGAGGTGGACGGACCCCGTGTCTGTTACTGCGCGGATCCAGCAGCGTTTGCCCGCCTGCGGGAGCTCATCGACGAGCTCACGGAGGGCTTCGACGTCACCGGCGCGGGCTGCGGGGGTTGCGGGTGACCGGCCACGAGCCCGCGCCCGTGGCTCGGTCCGCGCCCGTGGTTACCGCGATCTTCCCCGCCAGTGCCGCGTGCCTCGCGTGGCGGCTGCCGGCAATCCCCGCCCCCGATCCCCCCAATACCCAGGAGCCAGCGCCATGAGCGAACGGTCCCCCGACGAGATCCGCGCCGCCGTCCGCGAGCAGTACGGCGAGGTCGCGCGCAGCGTCACCCCCTGCGGCTGCGGCACCGGCTGCTGCGGCCCGAACCCAGCCGCGAGCCTCGCGCTCGGGTACACCAGCGAGCAGCTCGCCGCCGTGCCCGACGGCGCCAACCTCGGCCTCGGCTGCGGCAACCCGCAGGCCATCGCGGCGCTCCGCCCGGGCGAGACCGTGCTCGATCTCGGCGCCGGCGGCGGCCTCGACGCCCTGCTCGCCGCGCGGCAGGTGGGGCCAACGGGGCGCGTGATCGGCGTCGACATGACGCCGGACATGGTCGCTCGCGCGCGCGCCAACGCGGAGCGGGCGGGCGTCACCCAGGTGGACTTCCGGCTCGGCGAGATCGAGCACCTGCCCGTGGCCGACGGCACCGTGGACGTCATCCTCTCCAACTGCGTCATCAACCTCAGCCCGGACAAGGCGGCCGTGTTCGCCGAGGCCTTCCGCGTGCTCGCCCCGGGCGGGCGTCTGGCGATAGCCGACGTGGTGCAGACCGCGCCGTTGCCGGCGGCCATCGCGGACGACGTCGGCGCGCTCACCGGCTGTGTCGCCGGGGCCGCCCCCGTCGCGGAGCTCGAGCGATGGCTGGTCGCGGCTGGCTTCGAGGACGTGGACATCGCCATCGACGAAGCGAGCCGCGCGCAGATCCGCGATTGGCTCCCGGGCTCGGGCGCCGAGCAGTACGTCGCCTCAGCGCGCATCTCCGGGCGCAAGCCGGACGCCCGCGGCTGCTGCGGTCCGGGCTGTTGCGGCGGTTGAGCGGCGCCGGACGCCTGCGGGGCCACCTCGACGGGGGCGTCGAGCGTGGCCCCGGACGTGGTAGGAGCTCCCCGTGGATGCACTCATTCGCGACGCGACGACCGATGACCTGGGGCCCGCTGCGGAGCTGGGAGCCCAGATCGTGCGGCTCCATCACGACACGAATCCCCACCGCTTCTTCTGGTTCGAAGGGATACCGGCGGGCTACGCCGCCTGGCTCGCCCAAGAGATACGGCGAGAAGGGGCGGTGGTTCTCGTGGCGGAGCTCGACGGGGAGGTCGTCGGCTTCGCCTACGGCGCCATCGAGGAGCGCGACTGGAGCATCCTGGTGGACCGCCACGGCGCATTCCACGACCTGTGCGTCGCGGAGCACGTGCGTCGCCGGGGGATTGGACGCCAGCTAGCCCTGGAGATGATTCGACGGCTCGAGGGGCTCGGCGCGGAGCGCATCCTGGCCCGTGCCATGGTGCAGAACGAGGGCGCTCAGCGCCTCGTGGCGGGGTTTGGCTTCATGCCCACCATGTTGGAGATGACGCGCGAGCGCAGTTGAGCCGGCCCGGGACGCAGCCCACTGGCCAGTGCGCCGGGAATGGTCCGCTCATCAGGAGTGCAGGTCGCCACCCATCACCCCCCCCCACGCACCGTCCCGTCGATCGAGAACGGGGTGGTGCTGGCGGGAGGCGGACCGCGCAACTGTCCGCTTGGGCCTCACGGATCCGCTACGGTGGTCGCGAGGTCCTCCGTCTCTTTTTTCCGTGTCCGTCACCTCGTCGATGCCGCGGCACGCTCGAGCTCGACCAGGAACCCCGCGAAGCCCTCGAAATCTGCGCAGACCTCCGCCACCACGTGGGGCGCGTCGCGGAGGAGCGGCTGGAGGAGCTCCGGCGCGAGATCGAAGAGATAGAGGTTGCGGAAGCGGTGGCGAAACGCGAGGTAGCGGTCGAGATCGGCACGCGACGTCGACGACAGGATTGGAGGGCGGACGTCGGGGACGTCGAGCGAGGCGGCGTCGAGCGCGTCCCGATGCCAGCTCGGCCCCTCCTCGCGCCACCCGAAGGCGCGCAGCGCGCGCAGGAGCGTCTTCTCAACGCCCGTGTAGAACGTCTCGAGCAGCGCAGCCGCCGCGTACTGACGCGTACGCCCGGCAGCGGTCGCGTCGAGGTCGGCGAGCCCGAGCTCGGCGATCTCGGCCACGCTACGGCGGATCCTCGCCACGTCCGCCCGGAGCTCCGCGGCGAGGACACGCAGGCGCGCAGTAGCCGGATCAACCATCGATCACCAGGCCCTCCACGGCGGTCAGGCGCCGCAGGAGCGGGGAAGCGTCCTCGCTCCGCACGAGGTCGACGTCCCTCCCGAGCCGCTGCGCCAGCTCTGCCGCCGCGACGAAGTAGTCTCCAGTCGCGAGTCCATCGACTAGCAGATCGACGTCGCTCGCGGCGTCGGCGTCGCCCCTCGCGAAACTGCCGAAGAGCACGATCCGGGTCACCCCGAAGCGCGCGCGGACCGCAGCCGCGGCGCTGCCGAGCCGCGCGCGGACCGCGGCCACGGTGCGCTCCCGTTCCGCCCGCTCCGCGGCACGGCGCGCGTGGAGCGCGGGCAGGTAGGTGGTGATCGTCGGCGGCACCCACCGATTCTATCCTCTTTCACGCGGGGCGGCACGGAAGTCCAGCAGCGCCACCCGCCCCCATGGCCTCGCGCTCACCCCCGTTCGCGGTAGGCCGTGAGCAGCGCCGCGATCTCCTCGAGGTCCGGGTCGGGCGCGGCAGCGCCGGCGGCCTCCACGGCGTCGAGCGCCTCGGTGAGCACGGCGGCGCGCTCTCGTCCGGTGAGGCCGTGAGCCTCGACCAGCGCCTCGGCGTAGCCGGCGACGGCGGCGGCCTTGGCGAGCTCGGCGTCGTCGCCGGCCAGTTCGTTGAGCGTGGCGTCGAGCACGGTCTCGCGGGCCCGGCGCGTGAACGGGTCCTCCCAGGTCGCGCGCAGCCGGACGCGATCGTCGCCGTGGATCAGCGAGGCGTCGCAGGCATTGAGGATCTGGAAGAACAGCATCGCGTCGTTGGGGCCGAGGTGCTGGGGACGCACCTGGGTCGGGTCGATCGAGATCTCCTCCCCGTAGAACTTCGCCACCGCCAGGTACCAGGGCAGGGTCATCTCGAGGCGGACGGAGCGCGCCGCGAGATCGACGACCTGGAGGAAGCGGTCCCCGAGCATCTTCTGGGCCTCGGCGGCGGAGTCGAGGTAGACGTAGGCGCCGCGGCCGCGGTCGGTGACGACGTTCATCAGCGTGTCGTTGACGCCGTCGCCGACGCCGATCCCGGTGAGGTAGATCCCCGCGTCCCCTTCCTCGTCGTCCGCGGCCGCGCCGATCAGCTCCTCGTCGGTCACCCCGACGTTGGCCTGGCCGTCGCTGATCAGCACCACGCGGTTGATGCGGTCGGGCGCGTAGCTGGCGCGGGCGAGCGCGTACCCCCGCCGCAAGCCCGCGGCGAGGTTGGTGCCGCCGCTCGGAGAGAGGGCGTCGGCGGCCGCGACCAGCGCCGGATCGTCGGGGCCCGTGACCTCGTGGCCGGTGAGGATGTCCGCCTGGTCCACGCTCCAGGTCACCATCGACACCACGTCTCCCTGCAGGAGCTCGCCCGCGATGGCGTGCACGGCCGCGCGCTCGAGCTCGATGGGGGAGCCGCTCATCGACCCGGACGTGTCGAGCACGAAGGTGACGGTGAGGGGCGCGCGGCCCTCCGGAGCCCGCGCCTCCGCCTGCAACGCGACCTGGAAGCTCAGCTCCCCGTCGACCGGGCAGGCCGAAAGCTGCGGGACGATCCGCACCTCGCCAGCGTCCGCGGGATCGAAGGTAAAGTCGTAGTAGTTCAGAAACTCCCAGGAGCGTACGACCCGGGGGTCGACCGCGAGCCCCGAGCGGATCAGCCGCCGCGCGATGACGGGCGACGCGGTGGAGTTCGAGTCGTCCGCCGAGAGGTAGAGGGTGGCGGGCTCGGTCCGATCGAGGGCGGAGCAGGCCGCGGGCTCGGCGCGGGGGCGCAGGCCCGCGCTGTCGGCGGGGGCCGCAGCGGGCGCGCCCGCGACGCTGTTGCCCGCCGTCCCCGCCTCGTCGGCGACCGGAGCACCCGCGACGCTGGTAGTCCCCGCGGAGGCGATGCCCGTCGCGCCGGCAGCCCCGGCGGTCGCGGCTGCCGTGCCGCTGGCGGGCGCTCCGGCGGCGGCAGCGAGCCCGCCCGTTCCGGCGCTGCCCCCGCTCGCCGGCTCTGGCTCCACGCTGGTGACCCCCCCCGTCGAGCTCATGCCGCCGAGGGTGCCCAGATCGTAGCTGCCTCCCATCGAGGCGGGGGCCCCGCCCGTCCCGGTGGGGTAATAGGTCCCCGAAGAGCCCCCCGTGGACAAGTCCGTCGTGCCAGTGCTGGTCGCGGGGAGCCCGTCGGAGACGTCGGTGGTCGCCTCGCAGCCGCCGGGATCGGCGCACTCCTTGTCGGCTCCAGCGCCCAGGCACAGGCCGGGGGCCGCCGGGAGCAGCTCGAGCGGCTGCCGGCCCACCGCAAAACCGTCGCCGGAGGG
This sequence comes from uncultured Polyangiaceae bacterium, assembly GCA_964480725.1. Taxonomy (GTDB): domain Bacteria; phylum Myxococcota_A; class Polyangia; order Polyangiales; family Polyangiaceae; genus JAFGBI01. The sequence goes on from CAYZQO010000095.1 coordinate 12,223, forward strand.
GCCGTCGCCCGAACCCGCGGCGCCGTCCGTTCCGGAGCGGTTCGAGCAGGCCATGGTGGCGAGCAGCATTGTGCCAACAAGGAGGGTCGTCTGGCGCATGAGCGAATCGCTCTGCAATCCACGGGCCAACCCCCAAGTCCCCGCCATCGGCCGACTCCGGTGCAGCGGCTGTGCCACCTTGCGCCGCGGGGTCGCTGCAGCCGGTGACCGCGGGGCCTCGAGGGCAGAGCTCACGGCGGAGGATGCCAGCGTGCCCCCTGGACCCGAGGGCTCGCGGCAGGATGGCCCCCGCCGTCTCGAGCTACGGGGTCGGAATCGAGAGCGGTCGCCATCAACCGCGCGCCCGATCCCGGCCTGGCCGTTAGAACGTGGTGCACGGCAGGGTTGGCGCGCAGACGGCGCTCCACCTCGGCAGCGGCCTCGGGCAGACACAGGCAGTGAACGTTCGGTCCGGCATCGACCGTGCAAGCGACCGCCAGGCCCCCGGCGCGCCAGCTCGGGATGTCGCGCCAGAGCTCCGCGGTGGCGGGCTCGAAGTACGTCAGTGACGGCTGGGAGGTTCGCATCACGGTGACCATCAGGCGCGTGTCCTCTTCGATGATCCCAGCCAGCGCCCCGAAGTCCCGACGCAGGATGGCCTCGCGGCACACCTGAAGTCGCCGCGGCGCGTCCGCCACGCGCCCCTCCTGGTGAGGGCTGGTGCTCGCCCGGCGGCTCCCCGCCGCCGAGCCAACCTCCTTGTGATGGGGGTTGACGATGGCGATCAGATCCACCAGCGGCCAGTGATCCGGCGTTGCGATGGATTGCGCGAACGAGCCGTCGTCTCGATCCGCGGCGTACCACTCGACGAAGCCATCCGGTACGGAGCGGCTCGCCGAGCCGGAGCCGCGCCGAGCGAGAAGGGTGAGCTCCCGCTCCGGGAGGTGAAGCCCCAGCGCTGCGACCCCGGCCAAGGTCAGCGCGGCGAAGGCGGAGGCGGACGAAGCGATGCCCGCGCCGGTCGGGAAGCTGTTCTCGCTGGTGACGCGGGCCTTCCAGGACGCCCCGGCCCGGCGTCGGAGCCAATCCAGGTGGGTCGACACCCGTGCCAGCGGAGCCCCGGTCTGCGGACTCCCTTGCAGCGTGAGCTCGTCCCGGGCCAGCGCTGGATCGAACGCAACCGTCGTGCGCGTCTCGAGCCCCGCGAGATTCATCGAGATCGAGCCGTTGACGGGCAGCCGTTGCTCGTCGTCCCGATTGCCCCAGTACTTGATGAACGCGATGTTGGGGTGAGCGACGGCGGTGGCGCAAGGTGGCATGGGCTTCCCGATCCTGTGACCCGCTAGCAAGGGTCGGCCTCCGCGGGCGGGTCGCTCACCCGGACACCAGCCGATTGACTCGCGCGGCGCTGACGAAGTCGTTCTCGCTCAGTCCGCCGACCGCGTGTGTGCGGTAGCGGACCGTGCAGGCGCGGAAGGACACCTCGAGCTCCGGGTGGTGGTCTTCCCGGTGTGCGATCCAGGCCACCGCGTTCACGAACGCCATGGTTTCGTGGAAGTCCGTGAACGCGTACTGCCGAGCAATGCTGCCGCCCGCTGGATCGAGCGACCAACCGTTCACCTGGTTCAGCAAAAACTGGATCGCTTCCCTCTCCAGCGGCGGGGCCCCCCCCGCACACGTTCGGCAATGCCGTTCTGCGAGGTCATCCACGGGGCGGCCTGAGACGGGATTCGTTCCTGTCACCCGATGGATATGCGGACAGACGAGACGTTCCGCAAGCCGCCCGGCGCCTCGTGAACCGTGGAGGCTCGACCCCGTTGAGCGGTGTCGCCGTGGACGCCGGGGTCGGCTCCGCTCGAGGTCTCGGGTCCGAGTCCCCCGTCCTCGGCGGCGCTCGCCGCCGCAAAAACCGGGGCGCTACTCCCCGTCGAACCGGTAAACGGTTCCGGAGTCGTCGTTGACGAAGAGGGAGCGACCGACGACGACCGGGATGCTGGTCACGGGTGCGGCGACGGTCAGCCGGAACCGGAGCTCGCCCGCGGCGAGCCCGAGGCCGAGGATCTCGCCGGCGTTGGTGCCGATCACCACCAGATCGCTGCCGAGCACGAGGGTCGGCGAGGAGGAGACCCACGCGCCGGCGTCGAACGACCAGCGCGGCTCGCCGCTCTCGGCATCGACGCAGCGCACGACCCCATCGTGCGAGCCGAACACCACGCGGCCCGCCGCGACCGCGGGTGAAGACAGGATGGCGTCCCCGGTCACGACCGTGAACCGCTCGGCACCGCTCGCCGCGTCCACCGCGCGGAGGCGGCCGTCGCCGGAGGTGAAATACGCGGTCGCGCCGCCCCGCGCGTCGTCCGCGTCGGGCGGCGAGAGGCCGCGGCGGCTGGGATCACCGCGGTACTGGGCCTGCCAGCTCGCGGAACTCGTCTCCGCACGTCGGGGCGCGTCCGGCGGGGCCGAGCACCCGGCGAGCCCGAGGCCCAGGGCCGCCGCGCCCCTAATCCGCCGTGAGCGCCACCGAGGCAACCGGCTCCTCTAGGTCGTCGACCTCGGCGACGTCGATCCGGTCCAGGGCGACGGCGTACACGAAGTCCTCCATGAAGACGCTCCGCTGCACGACGGAGTTGCTCTGGGTCCACCAGTTCGAACAGCCGAACACCTCCGGATCCACCGGGTGCGGCAGGCCGCCGAGGTGCTCGAACCCATCCTCCAACGTGACCCGATAGACGTACAGACCGCTGAAGGTCATCTCCCCGTACTCGCTCCCCTCGCCACCCTCGCAGCGGGTCAGCGGCAGGGCGAGCAGCTCGCGCTCGCGGAAGAAGGTGAACGCGAGGTGGTTGGTGGCGGCCTCGCTCGAGGTGCCGCGCGTGCCGATCGTCTCGTCGTGGACCACGGTCGGCGCCTCGGGATCGCTGACGTCGATCAGCTGGAGCTTGATGCCGCGGAACCACGAGAAGTCACCCTGGTCGTCGGCGTCGTACCCGATGGTGAGCAGGTGGTCGTCGTCGAGGCGATGGATGTAGGTGGAGAAGCCCGGGATCACGAGCTCGCCGCGGAGCGTGGGCGCCTCCGGATCCGCCAGATCGACGACGAAGAGCGGGTCGGTCTTCTCGAAGGTCACGACGTACCCCGTGTCGCCGTCGAAGCGCACGGAGCGGATGTCCTCGCCCGGCGCGATGCCGTCGACGACGCCGATCGGCTCGAGCCCGTCCGCGGCCGGGCGGAGCACGGTGACCACGCTCCGCGTCTCCGCGCCGCCGAGGTAGACGGTGCTGGCGACGCGGAGATCGCCGTCGTGCTCGTCGAGCGAGAACTGGTTCAGGACGTACCCGGGCACGACCCCGCTGCCGAGGTAGGTCGTGGCCACCGCGTCCGCCTCGAGGGCGAAGCCGTGGAGCTCCATGGCCCGATTGGGCGCGGCCTCGGCGTACCAGGGCTCACCGTAGTAGCGCGACCGGTCCACCCCGAGGAAGAAGGCGGACGGCGAGGCGTACACGAGCCCCGGCCTGGCCACGATGGTGGTCGCTCCGAGCGCGGTCGGGTCCGCGAGGTCGAACGAGAGCAGCGCCGTCAGGCTCGGGTCGGCGAGATCCCGGGGGAGATAGAGCGAGGCGCAGTCCTCGAGGAGCGGGCGCTCGAGCTCCGTCTCTTCGCCGTCGAGGCGGCGATCCGTCACGGTGGGCAGGAAGTCGTCGATCGAGGCGGCGTCCAGCGCCTCGATGTTCGCGAACTCCTGCCGGGCGAAGAGGGCGCGGACCTCGTACTCGGTGTAGGCGAACTCCGCGGGATCGAGCTGGTCGCACGGCGTCGTCACCCACTCGCTGAGCTCCGCGGGCGTGGCCGCCACGCCCGGGAGCGCAAAGGGCGGGAACGTCACCGCCGTGTGCACGATGGACCCCGTGCGCCGCGCACCGATCAGTGAGCCGTCGACGTAGAGCTCGCGCAGGGGCACGGGCGCGGCGCGTTCGGTGATGTCGAGGACGCTGATCTTGAGCCGCCGGCCGTCGGCGCCGCGCGTGCAGTCGTAACCGTAGGTGCATTCTGGCGCGAGGCCGGTGTCCGGTGTCAAAAGCGCGGTCCCCGGCCGGGCGCGTCCTCGGCCGCGTCCCCGTCGGCGCCGCTGGGCGAAGCGGCCGCGGCCCTCGCGGCGCAGCTCGGTGAGCTCCGCCAACGCCTGGACGCCGTCGCGGGTTGTGCCGACACCTGTTGCGCGCGGGGAGTGACCGACGAGCTTTCCCCCGAGAGGGATGGCCGTTGCTTCGAGGATCCCTCGAGTGGACCCGCCCCACCCTCGGCGAGGTGGCACGTGCCACGCATGCCCGTGAGGGTTGCCTGGCGGCATTGCGGCGGAGCACGGCCACCTGGTGACGCCGCGCGCTCACCGGGTGGCGCAGCCGTACTCGATCCGGAAGGTGCCGGGCCTGGTCGTCCGGCTCGTCTGGCAGGCGCTCTCGCAGAGGACGATGCGCGACGGCGCGGCCTCATCGTCGTAGGTCCAGAACCAGGGGGAGGTCGTGCTGGCCGGCGGACAGGCGAGCTGGCTCGCGCTGCTCGGGCCCGCATAGGCGAGTGGCACTGTCGCCCCGTCGTTGGCCGCGAGCTCGACGTTGACAGCGAAGGGGACGTAGTCCGCGCCTGCGGCGGGGCTCGGCAGCTGGAGCCGGCACGCGGTTTCGCGGTCGCGGAACGCGACCAGACTCGCGAGGACCTCGGCCCGGGTCTGAGCGGGATCGCCAGTGGTGACGAAGTACCCACGCTCGGTCCCCCCGGCCGCAGCGATGAGGTCCACCCCCGTGAAGTCCGCGCCCGCCATGCCGATCGCGTAGGTCGGGATCGCGAGGTTCTCGAGGGCGTCGGCGGCCGCGCGCGCGACGTAGGGGCTCTCGTCCACGTCCTCGCAACCCGGCTCGCCGAGGCAGACGCACTTGTGGTTCACGAACGAGCTGGTCGAGACGCTGGGGATGCCGTCGGTGACGAGCACGACGGCGACCCGAGATTCGGGATCGCCGGCGCGCAGCGAGGCTGCATACTCGAGTGAGCCTTCGAGCGCCGGGAGCGTCGGGGTGCCCCCGCTCGGCACGATGGCGGCGAGTTGGGCGACGAGATCGGCGACGCCGACCGCATCGTCGAGGCCGACGAGCGGCACCAGCGGCGAGGCGTATTCCTCCTGGTTGCACACCCCCGTGTCCGGTCCCGAGGTGGCGCCGCCCTGCGGGAAGACCTCGAGCGAGACGGCGAGCCCCCCGTTGGTGGGATCCTCGAAGAAGCTCGTGAGGGCGTCGCGGAGGGGCTCCCAGCGCTCCGCGGAGTTGTCCCACTCGCCATCGTCGAGGACGTCTCCGTCCCCGTTCACGTCCTGGGCACCCATGCTGCCCGACTTGTCGAGGATGAACACCAAGCGCGCGGTCGAAGGCCGCGCCGGCTCCATCGTCCCGGTGCAAGTCATCGCCTGCCCTGCTGCGCCGCCCGCGCCACCGATCCCCGCGCCGCCCACGCCGCCCACGCCGCCCACGCCGCCCACGCCGCCGATCCCCGCGCCGCCCGCGCCGCCGATCCCCGCGCCGCCCGCGCCGCCGATGCCCGCGCCGCCCACGCCGCCGATCCCCGCGCCGCCCACGCCGCCGATCCCCGCGCCGCCGATGCTGTCCGAGCCGGCGGACGCGGGACTCGAGCCGCCGTTCCCGCTGGCGCCACCCTTGCCCGCATTGCCGGTGCCGTCGCCTGCCGCGCCGCCGGTGGCTCCCGCGCCGCCGGCGTTCCCCGGGCTTCGCGTCCCTCCGTTGCCTCCGTCGCCTCCGTCGCCTCCGTCGCCTCCGCAGGCGACCGCCCACCCCAGCGCGAGCCCGACCGTCCACGCCCTCCCCGCGATCATGGCGAGCAGTCTAGCCCCTGCGAGCCGGGCCTTGAAGCGGAGCCTGGACGCCGATCCGGGAAGGGCCGAGTCAACGGCCCCGTCGCGATTGTCGCCCTGCAGCGACAACCCCCCCGAGGGGGAGGCCGCACTGAAACGGCGTGGTGGCGCCGACGCGAAGCGCTCACGTCGTCCCGTATCGGTTCTGTTCCGCCCCGTCTCCAGCCCGATTGAGGACCCGGCGGCGAGACTTCTCTGAAGCGATCTCGCTCGGCGTTCGGGTGGAGGCGGCGCCGCGCTCGCGGGAGAAGAAGCTCCGGAGGGTCTTCTCCGGAGTTACTGAGGTCGATTCCACGGTCGGCGAGGTCGATGCCACGCCTGGACAGGTCGATTCCACGCTCCGCGAGGTCAAGTCCTCTCCGTTCTCTAGGAATCCGACGAGAGGATAACCTGCTGCCACGGAGGGATCGGATAGAGGCACCTCGGGAGCCGTGGGACTTGCAGCTTTTGGGGTGCGGACCAGCGAGGAAGAACCGCAGGAAGGCATAGGTAACGGAATTTTCTGGTGGAATCCACGATCCAGTCCCCATCCATGGCTCGAGCGGAAGGGGAAGCCAGCTGGATTCGATGGGCCACGGGGGACAACGGGTGGGAAACAATGGCCAGGACCACGGATTCGAGCGAAACTACCGCGAGGAACGCCCCTCGGACCGCTCGCGCGGGCGCCCGGTCCGGGGCAGGGAGGTGCTCGAGATGGCGACGTCGCTCCACCAGAAGCTCCAGCGGCTGCTCCGGCTGCTCGCCGGCCTGCGCGATCCCCGCGCGGCCGCCGCGGTGCAGCGCTATGGCTTCACCGACGAGGATTACGAGGAGGGGTGGCGCTTGCTGCGCGCGCCGGTCGCCGCCCGGCTCGATCGCCCGCCGCCGCCGCCCGAGGATCTCGGGCTCGACCGGCTCGAGCGGTGGGAGAACCGCTGGTACGTCGTGGTCAAGGCCACGCTCGAGCGCCACCACCCCCGGCTCGCCAAGAAGGTCCTCTCGAACCTCGGGCAGACCAGCGGGGTGCGCCTGCTCGTCTCGGTGCCGCTGCTGCTCGACCGCGTCGAGGCGCTCGGCCGCGAGCGCGGCGACGGCGAGGGCAAGAAGGCGCGGGCCCTGCTCGCGCGGCGCGGCCTGAGCGAGGCCGTGCTCGCCGAGGCGCGTGCCGAGATCGTGCGGCTCCAGACCCTGCCCCCGCCCGAGCCGCCCGCCCGCGCCCCCAAGGCGGCGGCCGCGGCCGCCGCCCAGGCCGCGATGTGGGCCTACTACCGGGAATGGAGCCGGATCCTGCGCCTCGAGATCCAGGACCGCCGCCTGCTCCGCGAGCTCGGCCTCGTCTCCGCGCGGCGCGCC
>CAYZQO010000096.1:0-18999 GCA_964480725.1 uncultured Polyangiaceae bacterium
GCCCCGGCCGCCTCCGCTCCCGCTGCGGCCCCGGCCGCCTCCGCTCCCGCTGCGGCCCCGGCCGCGGGCACCCCGGCCGCCTCCGCTCCCCCCGCGGCCAAGCCGTAGGCCTCGCCCCGGCGCCGGCTGCGGCTCGTGGCCGGCCCTCACCGCGCGCGCGCCGAACCGGCCGCCTCCGGTGGGGGCGCGGTCACGTCCTCGCCCTCGACGTCGATCGGGGCCACGCGCTGGCGCGGCGCGGGCGGGTCGGTGGTGCGGTAGCGGCGCGGCGCGCTGGGGGCGCCGGGCTCGATCGGCTCCGCCAACGGCACGTCCCCGCTTGTGACCCGTCCCTCGAGTCCGAGGAGCTTCTCCGAGAGAGAGCGCTCGAGGTCCGTCATCGCAGCCCGGGTGCGTGCCGCCTCGGGCCCCTCGAGCACGCCGCTCTTGGCGAGGACCCGCGGGACCACGCGCCCGAAGAGCAGCGCGAGCAGCCAGCGCAAGATCCCGATCCCGACGAGCGCGAGCGCGCGAGGGATCTCGCCGCCGTGGCGAGGTCCCCGGTGTCGGCGTCGGTGACGGCGGTGGGCGCGCCCCTCGTGCGCGGATGGGGCGCCCTCTCTCGCTCCCCACGGCGTGCCCGCCCACGCTGGGTTCACCGCCGGCTCAGCGTCGCCAGTGGGCCGTTCGGGGTCGCGGACGAGCGATTGGAGCAGCGGCGCGAGCGCCGCCGCGCGCTGGTCGGGATCGGGCACCAGCATCCACTCGAGCGCGACGACCAGTCGGGGGTTCGCGCGCGGACCGAGCGCGGCGCGCACGTCGATGGCGAGGCCGCGGTGCGGCAGGTCCTCGGGCTCGCGCCCGGTGAGCAGCGCGAGCGCCGTCGCGCCGATCGAGTAGACGTCGCTGGCGGGCGCCGCGCGCCCCTGGAACTGCTCGGGCGCCATGTAGCCGAACGTGCCCACTACGGTCGAGCCGCCCTCGGAGCGCAGGGTGTCTCGCACGGCGCCAAAGTCGACGAACGCGAAGGAGCCGTCGCGACGGAGGACCACGTTGGCCGGCTTCAGATCGCGGTGGATGACTGACGGGGTCTGCCCGTGGAGGTAATCGAGCACGACGCTCGCATTGCGGAGGAAGCGCACCACGGTGTCTTCATCGAAGGCGTGGCCGCGAGCGCGGAGCGAGGCCAACGACTCGCCCTCGACCAGCTCCATCACCAGGTAGAGGCACCCGCCCTCCTCGAAGTGATCGACGTAGCGCGGGAGCGCGGGGTGGCGCAGGCGCGCGAGGACCCGGGCCTCACGCTCGGCGAGCTCCACGTCCTTCCAGGAGCTCGCGCCCCGGATCCGGAAGCGCTTGACCGCGACGGGCCGGCCCTCGCGTCGGTCGACGGCGGAGAGGGTTTCCCCCTGGGCGCCGCTCCCGAGGCGGCCGAAGACGGCGAAGCGGCCGTCCCTGAGCAGCTCCACCTCCGCTCCCGCGCCCGCCACGCGCCTCACCATGCACACGGAACGCCCGCGGCGCCAGGGGGCGCGAGCCGATCGTGGAGCATCTTCAGCGTCCCTCCACGGCGAAGAGCGAGCAGCCAGCGTGGGCGCCCCAGGGCTTCAGGGGGCCACCCTCGGGGTGGTAGTGCTGCTCGATCCGGCCGACGTAGGCGCGGCCGTCGAGTTCGAAGGGGATCTCGGTGCCGAAGGGCTCACGGTGGTGCTCGCGGATGATCCTGGAGGCCTGGCGCACCAGCCCCGGGTTGAGCTCGTTGCCGCGGAGGCGGCGGAGCGTGCGGACCGGTGGCGCCTCGGGCGCGGGGGTCGGCGCGGCGTTCGCCGCGGTCTCCGCCGCGGAGTCTCGCGGGGCGCGCGCGGTCGCGGTCGCGGCGGACGTGGTCGCCGCCGCGCGGGCCGTCTCGCTCGAGGTCGAGCGGTGCGCGTCGAGCCGCGCCGCGGCCACCGTCGCCGTGCCCAGCAGCCCGACGGCCAGCACCGACATCGTCATCCATCCCCGAACCATCCCGATCCAACCACGCTGTGACATCGCCGATCTCCCGTCCGGGCTCGCGGCCCGCTGGGGACGGGAACAGCAACCGACGTGCCGGCGTTCTCCCTGGGAGCGCGAACACAGGTCCGCCCCCTCGAGCCGCCGCGGCGCCACGACGATCCCGCGTCCAAGACGCGGCGCCGTTGCGGCTCGGGGTAGGTGGTGGACGCCGAGCCGCGCCGGGTGGTCGGGCGCCCACGCGCTCTTCTGGCGCGGTCAGTCTGCGCTGCGTGGGCGCGCGACCGCGCCGCGTGGGCGACCCACCACGGCGCCGGCTGCCCCTGGCGTCAACTTCGGGAGCGGTGCGCGGGCCCCCGCGTGGGCCACGGGGCCCACGTGGAGCGATGGCGGCTCAACGGGGCCGTTCACGCCGGCGGACATGGGAGCAGGGGATGGGACGTCGCCCGTGCGCCGCTCGGGGTCGAAGGCGCGGCGCCGGCTCGGCGGGGGTGGGGACCTCGATCGCGGTGGGTGACGGACCTGTCGCTTTCTTTCCCATGGATGTCCTTCCTGGCTTCACGTCAGGCATGGATTCGACGGTGGGCGGCGGGCCCCGATGCAAATCCGAGCCGGCTCGGGTGGGTGTGGCGACCACCCCGGCGTCGAATGGCCCCTCGCGCGGTCTCGGCGGTGCGCCGCGGTTCGAGCCGATGGCCCGAGCCGAGCGCCGCGATGGCCGCCACGGTGCATGGAGCCTCATGATTAGGCGCCGGGCCCCGGGAAATCCAGGAAACGGCAGCGAGAAGGTCGCCCCTCGGGCGGTCGGGCTCCGGGTGGGCGACAGCCAGTCGGGGATCGCCTATAAGGCGCCACCCCATCTCCCCACCCCCGGGAAGAGGCCGCCCTGACCGGTGCGCGCCGCTCCCGGGGGGCGCACCCGGACGACGGCCGAGAAGGAATCAGAGCATGCCCCAGAACTCCATCAAGTACCTCCTCAGTGAAACGGAGAAGCCGAGGAGCTGGTACAACATCCAGGCCGATCTGCCGGAGCTCCCGCCCCCGTACCTGCACCCGGCGACGAAGCAGCCGGTCGGACCCGAGGATCTCGCGCCGATCTTCCCGATGGGCCTCATCCTGCAGGAGGTGTCGCAGGAGCGAGAGATCGAGATCCCCGAGCCCGTGCGCGACGTGTACCGGCAGTGGCGGCCCTCTCCGCTCTACCGCGCGCGCAAGCTCGAGCGCGTCCTCGATACCCCCGCCAAGATCTATTACAAGTACGAGGGCGTCTCGCCGACCGGAAGCCACAAGCCGAACACGGCCGTCCCGCAGGCGTTCTACAACCAGCAGGAGGGCGTCAAGAAGCTCACCACCGAGACGGGGGCCGGACAGTGGGGCTCCTCGATCGCGTTCGCGGCGCAGATCTTCGGCCTCGAGGTCGAGGTCTACATGGTCAAGGTGAGCCTGAAGCAGAAGCCATATCGCGGCGCGCTCATCCAGCTGTTCGGGGCCCAGGTCTTCGGCAGCCCCAGCGACCGAACGGAGTGTGGTCGCGCCATCCTCGCCAAGGATCCCGACTGCACCGGCAGCCTCGGGATCGCGATCGGGGAGGCCGTCGAGCGCGCCGTCACCACGGGCGCGAAGTACTGCCTCGGCAGCGTTCTGAACCACGTCTTGATGCACCAGACCATCGTGGGCCTGGAGGCGCAGAAGCAGATGGCGCTCGCCGGCGACGATCCCGACGTGATCATCGGCTGCGTCGGCGGCGGCAGCAACTTCGCCGGGCTCGCCTTCCCGTTCCTCGGCGAGCAGCTCCGCGGCGGCCGCCAGCGCCGCTTCCTCGCGGTCGAGCCGTCGGCCTGCCCCACCGTGACCCGCGGCAAGTACGCCTACGACTACGGTGACACCGCGCACCTGGCGCCCATCGCGATGATGCACACGCTTGGCGCGAGCTTCATCCCGCCGGGCTTCCACGCCGGGGGGCTCCGCTACCACGGGATGGCGCCGCTGGTGAGCAAGGTGGTCGACCTGGGGCTGGTGCAGGGCGTTTCGTGCCACCAGACCGAGTGCTTCGAGGCGGCCGTGACCTTCGCACGGACGGAGGGCATTACCCCGGCGCCGGAGTCCAGCCACGCCGTCCGGGTCGCCTTCGACGAGGCGCTGCGCTGCAAGCGCGAGGGCAAGAGTGAGACCATCCTGTTCAATCTGAGCGGGCACGGTCACTTCGATATGCAGTCGTACATGGACTACTTCGCCGGCAACCTGAAGGACATCGAGGTCAGCCAGTCCGAGATCGGTATGGCCCTGGCGGGGCTGCCCTCGGTCGGGTGACGAGCGTGGGCACCCGAGCGGTGGCGAGCGGGGTGACGCCGATCGCCGCCGCGCTCGCCCGGCTGCTTCGCCCCGGGGCGCCCGTCGGCGCCACGGTCGAGCCCCCGGCCCCGGGCGTGCTTGAGGAGTGGGCGCGGGCCTGGGCCGAGCGCCTCGGGCTCGCCACGCCGGGTGCGGTCGTCGAGGACGCGGACCCGGACCCGGGCGAGCTCGTCTGGTGGTTGCTCGCGATGGCCGCCGTGACCTACCGGCGGGAGCGCGAGCCGCTCCCCGCGCCCGCGCCGGCCCTGGTGTCCCGCCTGGACGCGCTGCTCGCTGGCCGCCCCGCGCTCGCGCCCGAGCACGCACAGCTCCACGTGGACGTTGCCTCCGTGGCGCGACGCGCTGCCGTCGTGCACGAGCGGCTCGCCGCCGCGCCCGGGCCGGTGCTGGCGGTCGGTGACGACGACGGCGTGGCGGTGGCGCTCGCGCTGCTCGGGGTCGAGGACCTCTGCGTGGTCGACGTCGACGAGCGCGTCCTCGAGTTCTCGGTCGCGGCGGGGCGCGCCGCCGGGCGCGAGATCCGCGTCGGCTGCGTGGACGTCTTCGAGGATCCGCCGCCGGTGCCGTGGCGGGGCGCCTTCTCGGCGGTCATCACCGATCCGATCCGCAGCCTCGAGCCCTGCCTCGCCTTCCTCGAGTACGGCGCCGCCTGCCTCCGGCGCGACGGCGCCGCGGGCCTCTTCTGGGCCGACCACCCCGCGTGGAACCTCGAGGTGGGGGCGGCGATCGCCGAGCTCGGGCGCCGCGGGCTCGCCGTGCGTCGACGTCACGACGACTGGCACCGCTACCCGCTCGCGCCGGAGTGGCTCGGTGATCTCGACGCGAAGGCGCGCGCCGTGGGCGTCGAGCCCGCGTGGCTGGCGGGGCTGGCCACCGCGGTGAGCGGCTGGTCGCACCTGTACGAGCTCGGCCCCAGTTAGCGCAGGCGGTCGCGGTCAGCGCCCGGTCGAGCCCTTGGCGCGCGCGAGCTTCCGCTCCAGCCGCGCTCGCCGCCGCTCGGCGGCGTCGGCCTTCTCCCCGGTGCCCGCCAGCGTGAGCTCGAGCGCCCGGAGCGGCTCGCGGGCGTGGTGCTCGTAGAGCTTGGCGAGCTCGAGTCGCAGTCCTGGATCGTCGAGCCGCTCGCAGAGGGCGGCGAAATCATGGAGCGCGGCGGCGCGATCCCCGCGCGCCTTGGCGATGTCGCCGCGCACGCGGAGGGCCGCGTCGCCCACGCCGCGTGACACGGCGTCCTCGGCCACGCGCGCGGCCTGGTCGAAGGCGCGCGCGCGCTGGTAGGTCCGCGCCAGCGCGACCAGATCCAGGTCGGGGAGCGTGTCGAGGGGCTCGCCATACAGACCCACCAGGGCGGCCATCGTCACCACGTCCCAGGCGTTGTGCTCCACCACGGCGCGCAGGCCCTCGACGTCTCCCGTGCGCAGGTAGTGCGAGTAGCGGCTCGGCACTTCGCTGCCGTCGATGTCCTCGCCGCGCACGAAGCCGAGCACGTCGCGCTCGAGGGTGGTGAGCCGGCAGGCCCCGAGCCGCGCCCGGTGCAGGCGCCGGGCGACGTGCAACAGGTCGAGGTGGGGCCGCGGTGCGAGCGCTGGGAGGTGGTTCATCACGCGGCGCGTGGCGAGGAGCGGCGCGTCGAACGCCTTGCCGTTGTAGCTGACGAGCAGTCCCGCTCCGGCGAACAACTCGCCGACTCGGTGGAGCAGGGGCAGCTCCTCGCCTGGCTGCCGCAGCAGCAGCTGCTCGAGCCACGCCCCTCCGTCGGCGTCGAACCAGAGGGCGCCGAAGAGGAATACGATCGATCCCGCGCCGCCGAGGCCGGTCGTTTCCGTGTCGAAGAAGACGGCTCGGTCGATCTCCACCGCGGCGAGGGCCGGGTCGAGCGCCAGCAGCGCGAGCACCTCGCCGCGCGCCGCCCGGGCGGCGTCGAGGGGCATGCGTCCCACGTGGCGCGAGGAGCGGAGCGGCTCGAGCCGCCGGAAGAGCGGGCCGGCCTCCGTCTCCTCCCGCGCGAAGGGGAGGCCGGTCAGCGCGAGGTCGCCGGGCTCGGCGCGCGGCTCCGGCGGCCGCCCCAGGATCGCCGCCATCTTCTGGCGCAGGGCCTCCAGGGTCGAGGGCTCGGGGCCGGGCCGCGGCGGCGCCGCCGTGCTCGCCGTGTCGCTGGATGCGGTCGCGCCCGGCCCACCCGGGTCGCGCCGGCGCGCGGGGCCGAGCCGGTCGAGGCGCTTCTTCAGGTCCACGACGGAACCGTAGCAGGGCCCGCCCTGGCCGCCCGCGTCGGCGCGGTCGGCGGGCGATCAGGGTGAGAACGCCACCGTCACCATCGAGTGCCCGGGGACGCGCACGATCCGCGCGTTTGGCAGCGCCCCTAGGTCGACCGAGCGCTCGACCCCGTCGAAGACGGTGCGCGTCACGCTGGAGTGCTCCGCCGCGACCCCATCCTGCGCGAGCTCGACCGCGAACTCGTCCGGGCCCGCGTTCACCAGCACGACGGAGAGCGAATCCCCCGCCGGCGCGAGCCAGGCCGAGGCCAGCAGGTCTTCCGTCTCGTCGTCGGTGGCCACCCGCAACCAGCCCGGCTCGGTGAACCGCGCCCAGTGCCGGAGGCTGTGGTACGGGTCCCGGAGGGAGAAGCCCTCGGCGTCGATGGCGACGAGCGCCTGCGGGCTCCCATCCGGCGCCGCCGCCGCTCCCACGAGGTCGTTCTGCAGATACGCCGTCGCACCCCCGTCCACCAGCGCGTGGTGAGCGAGCACCGCCGTGCCGAGGCCGTCCGACTCCATCTCGGTCTGCAGGAGCGGGCGGTCGCTCGTCTGCCCGAGGGTCGCGAGGTTGCGCAGGGCGTCGACGTCCACGGCGGCGGGGTCGGTGCCGTACAGGTGGAAGGCGAGGGCGTCCACGCTCGCGAGATCGAGGTGTGGTAGGTACTCCGCGACGGACTCGAAGCCAGTGGTTTCGGGCGCCAAGATGCTCGGGGCGGGGTCGAGGTCGGCGATCGCCGCCACGACCGCGGTGAGGGCCCGGTCGAAGCCGGGGTAGGCGGCCTCCACGCTCACGCCGTCGATGGTGACTGACGCCGTCCCCTCGGTGGGCAAGAACCGGCAGGCCTCGAGCGCGTCCGTGTCGGGCGGCACCGAGTTAGGGTTGTTCTGGAGCCCGATATAGTCGGGGACGATCCCCGCTGCGGCGTAGGCCTGGAGCGACGCGCGCCAGTGCGCGGCGAAGCCCGGGTAGTCAAAGGCGCCGTCGTCGAGGCGCACGAGCGTGCAGGTGTCCGGGGTCCCCTCACACCGGGTCGATCCGTTGGCCTTGAGCGCGGCGGGGGGGCTGAAGGAGGTCAGCAGCGTGGTCGGCGGATGACCGAGCCGCGCGGTCGCGGCGGCGACGATCTGGGCGCTGCTGGTCAGATCCTCCGCGCCCTCGACGCCGTGGCGGTTGCGGAGGCGCAGCAGCTCGAAGCCGGAGTCGAGGAAGAGGACGTCGTACAGGTCCGCCGCGAGCGGGTGCGCAGCGAGCTCGTCGTTCATGTAGGTGACGCCCGCGCCGAGGCCGAGGAGCGTCTGGTAGCGGCGCCCGGTGTCGATGGTGACGTGGGCTGTCGGCTCCGGCAGGGGGCTGCAGACGCCGGCGACGCAGGCCGCCCCCGCCCCGCATTCGTCGTCCGAGCAGCGCTGGAGGCAGAGGCCGGGGCTCGCCGGCGCGTCACCGTCGCAGAGGGCGATGGCGCCGGTCTCCTCGGCGTCGACGCACGCCGTGCCGTCCAGGTCGGCGCAAGCGGCCGCGGCGTCGCAGGGGAGAGTGCAGGCGCCGCAGAGGCACCGGAGGTCCCCGCAGTCGGCGTCGCGTTCGCAGGTTCGGAGCCAGTTGGTCAACCCGCCCGCCCGGGG
The DNA here is from genome assembly GCA_964480725.1 of uncultured Polyangiaceae bacterium. GTDB lineage: Bacteria > Myxococcota_A > Polyangia > Polyangiales > Polyangiaceae > JAFGBI01. The sequence goes on from CAYZQO010000096.1 coordinate 8,205, forward strand.
CCCGCCGCTGGCGTCGCAGCCGCCGAGCAGGAGCAAGGAGAGCGCCGGCAGGAGCCGGCTCCGGCTGGCGGGTCCCCACGCGATCACGCGCCGTCCTCCTCCTCGACGAGGAACTGCCCGCAGTACATCGTCACCTTGTAGGTGACCTCCTGGCCCTGAGCGCGGTTATACTCCTCGATCTCGTGCCAGAGGGTGGTGAGTCGGTTTCGCGTCGAGGCGAGCAACTCCCGCACCTCCTGCTCGCGCGGATGGCCCGGCCAGAGGTCGTAGGAGACGGTCATCCCCCCCACCTGGTCGCCCGCCTCGGCGACGTGCTGGCCGCTCATGGCCTTCGCGGCCAGCGCGTTGACCACGGCGCGGTGATGGTCGACGACCGCGGCCTCCCAGCCCGCGGCCTGCCCGACGGGGATGAGGCAGTGATCGGTGACGCAGTACACGCCGTCCGGGCGCGACTCGAGCCGGATCCGCTCGTCGGCGACCAGGCGCTCGACCGCCGCCTCCAGCGCGGGCAACCGCAACGGGACGGCGCCGGCGAGCTGGTCCCGGCGCACCGGGCCCTCGCGGTACACGTGCACCCAGACGAGCGCGGCGTTCGTCTCCACGGAATTCGCGGTGCTCGAGGCGCCGAGCTCCTCGAGCTCCTCGGCGGTCGCGTTCCGGTAGCGGGTGTCCCTGCCGCGCCCGCTGCGCAGGACCAGGCCGCTCTCGACCAAATCGTTGAGGATGCTGCGGAGGGTGGCCTCCTCGTCGTGCTTGAAATGGGCCAGGATCTCCGCGCGCGTCGCCGAGTCCCGCCCCGCCAGGAAGGCGTGGACCGCGCCCCACAGCGTGACCCCCCGCGTCGTCACCGACTCCCGCAGGCGCTGGACCTTCTGGCGGTACGAGCGCAGGGCCAGCCCGAACATGTCGGCGATCACCTTCTTGCCGACGCCCTGGCTCTCGAGCTCGCGGACGAGGTTGACGAAGACCTCGTCCGCGACGTGAGACAGCGGCGAGCGCACGCCGTCCACCGTCGAGAGCTGCGCGATGAGCACCATCGTCTGGCGCACGATGGGATCGATCAGGAGCTGTGGGTTCATCTCGGGGCGATCCTCGAACAAGGAGAGCACCCCGGTCCAGGCCTCGCAAGGCGCGCCCACCGGCTCCGGGCGGCCCCGGCGCCCCAGGGCGGGCCGAGGGAGGGAAAAGCTCTGCGACGCCCCACCGCACCCGAGGGGGAGTGGGGGGGGCGATCCCCCGGGGACCCTGAAGCCGGCGCCGGCGAGGCGGCGCCGGGTCCGGCCGCATGACGGGCGGCCGGGCGGGGTGCCGGTTAGCAGCCCTTGGAGAAGTTCTGGGTGGCGAGCAAGAGGTAGATGAGGCGCAGCGTGCCCGGGAAGTACGTTTGGTCGTCCACCGCAGTGGTGAGCCAAGCGTCCGCGTAGGTCTTGGCCGTCGTCGCTCCCTGGGGCAGTCCGCTCAGGGCCAGGGGACCGCGATAGGTGCTGTTCGGCTCGAGCGACCGGGCCACGCCGCCCTGCCCCTCGACGTAGCTAGCAACGTTGTCCAGGAACGTAACGGCTCTGGGCTCGTTGTTCCAAACGTAGTCGGTGGCGATGCGCCACGGGGTGCGTGAGGCGTCGGGCCCGTAGTCGCCATCGACGAGGTTGCCGCTCGAGTCCGCCCAGTCTGGCACCAGGCCGTCCATCTTGCCCTGGAGCGTGGCGAGCAGCGTGTAGCTGTCGTTGGTGAGGGCGTTCCAGGTGGCGGCGCCGGCCGTGTCCAGGCCCGCGAACACCTTGTAGTAGGCGGGGGAGAAGTAAGAGGGGTTGGTCCGGTCGCAGCCACCGAAATCCGCGCCTGCCCGGAGCACGGTCTGGCCGCTGCAGGTGGTGACCTCGGTGCTGCGGATGGCGCCGATCAGCGTCGTCGCGTCGCTCCGGTAGCCACGGCCCCACTTGCAGCCGGCCTGGATGAGCGCCATGGCCGTGTCGAGCTCCCCGTCGGTTGCCGACCCCGACTCGAGCACGCCGCCGCAGACGCTCGTCCGCCAGTCCATGACGCTGCCGCTGCGGTGGTTCTGGTAGTACTGCCAGAGCTTGTCGAAGGCGTCCTGATCGTCGAAGGCGACGGCGAGGAGCATGCCGTAGCCGACGCCCTCTGAGATGCAGTCGTTCTGGTCGCCGTCCCGGGGGACGCAGGCGGAGCCGTCGCCGCAGTCGCGGAAGTGGCTCGCCTTCCAGGCATCGTACTCCTGCGCCAGGATCGCGGCGTCGACCGGTCGTGGGCCGGTGAAGCCGGAGGCGGCGGGATCAGCGTCGCTGTCGAGCTCGGCAGGCGGGAGCGGCTCGAAGTCCTCCACGCAGACCTCGAACGGCCCGGGCTCGTCGCCGGCGAGGTAGAGCTGCACCGTGTAGAGCGACGCGCCGACCTCAGCGCCGGAGTTGGCGACGTCCCAGCTCGTCGGGACCTGCGCCCAGCCGATCCGGTAGACCAGGGTGGTGTTGAGCAGCCCGGCGAGGAACGGCTGGGCCCCGTCTTGCGGCTCGTTGACGATGAACTGCACCCGCACCGGCCCCGGGCTGTGGCCGCCGAGGGCGATGCGGAACCCGCCGACTTTCCCGTCGTAGGCGTAGGAGAGGCGGTCCCCGCCGCCGGGGGCCTTGTTCAGATCGAAGGCGATCCCAGCGCCCCAGTCGTCCTCGGCGCCGGAGAAGGTGCCGGCGACGCAGTACTTGCCGTCCGCGTACGGGTTGCCGCTCTGGGTCGTGGAGTTGCCGTCGCCGATGGCGTAGACCGGGCCCTGGATGCCGAGCGCGTTGTCCTCGGCGAGCATGAAGCCGTCGGAGTTGATGAAGGGGCCATCGACCGGGACGACCACGCTGCCCGGATCGTAGATGGGCTCGAACTCGGTGATGCAAAGGTCGATCGGGCCCGCGGCCTCGGCGCCGGGAGTCTGGATCTGGAGGGCGTAGAGCGGCGCCCCGTCGACCTGCTGGCCCGCGTTGTCGACGTCCCACTCGAGCGGCACCTGGGCCTCGGCGATGTTGTAGACCACGGACTCGCCGAGCGTCGCCGTGATGAACGGCGACACGTCGGCGGCGGTATCCATTATGAAGTGCACTCGCGCTCCGGCGGGCGCCTCGCCCTCGAGGCGGATGCGGAAGCCGGTGACCGTCCCGTCCCAGGCGTAGGGCAGCTTGGTGTCCGAGCCGCCCTCGGGGTTGTTGAGATCGAGGCCGAGGCCAGCGCCCCAGTGGGCGCCGTAATCCTCGTCGCCCGGCGCCTCGCCCGCGAGGCAATAGGCGCCGTCGAGGTACGGATTGCCGCTCTGGGTCGAGGTCGCTCCATCCCCGAAGGCGTACCAGTTGCCGTCGATGCCGAAGGTGGCGTCGCTCGGGCACACCCGGCCCTTCTCGTTGATGAAGCCCACCGCGGTGCAGTTCGAGCCGCCGCCGCTGCCGCCGGAGCCGGTGTCACCGCCGCTGCCGGTGTAACCACCACTGCCGGTGTCGCCGCCGCTGCCGGTGCCGCCGGCGCCCGGGGTCGGGGTGCAGACGCCGCCGGCGCAGGAGCCGTCGCAGGCGAGGCCGCAGCCGCCGCAGTGGGCCGGGTCGCTCGCGGTGTCGACGCAGGCGCCGCCGCAGAGTGTGCCCGACAGGCAGGTGCAGGCTCCCGCCGCGCAGGTCTGCCCGCCGGGGCAGACGTTACCGCAGGCGCCGCAGTTGCCGAGGTCCACCGCGACGTCCACGCAGCTCGACCCGCACTGGGCCAGGCCCGCCGCGCAGGTGGACGAGCAGGCGCCGAGCGAGCAGACGTTGCCCGCCGCGCAAGCCAAGTTGCAGGCCCCGCAGTGCGCGGCGCTCGCCGTGAGGTTCACGCACTCGGTGCCGCAGGCGGTGAGCCCCGCCTGGCAGCTGCACGCACCGGCGACGCAGGACGCGCCCGTGGGGCAGACGTTGTTGCAGCTGCCGCAGTTGGCCGCGTCACGGTCCGGGAACACGCACGACGCCCCGCACTGGAGTTGCCCGGTCTGACAGGTGACGCCGCCGCCGCTGCCGCCCGTGATCGACGCTCCGCTGCCGCCCGTGACCGGGCCCGTGGCGCCCGTGCCGGTGCCCCCCGCGGGAGTCGTGCCGCCGCCGGGCAACGCGCCCCCCGCGGGCGTCTCGCTGCAGGCGAGCGCGAAGAGAGCGAACCCGATGAGGCCGAGGAGCCCGAGGCAGCACGCGCCGCGGCCGCGTTGGTGGACCTTTCGCGAACGACTCGTCATGGCTTCTCTTCTTCACCGCTGCGCGAAGCAGCCTAGACCGGCGACGAGCCCGCGCGCTCGACCGATCATGGACCATTTACGACACCGTTGCATCGGAACCCATCGCGGCGGTACGCGCCTCGGCACCCCCGATCGGCGGAGCGTGGGCGCCGTGTGCCACAGGACGCGAACTCGCTGCCGCATTGTGCGAGGTTGCCTGTGGTACCGGCGGCGTGCGGGCGCGCCCGGCGCCGGGTCGGGTCAGGGCACGAGGCAGGTTGCGCCGGACCAGCCGAAGCCGCTCAAGCTCAGGCGCAGGGTGGATCCCGTCGTCTGCCGCTCGGCGTGGAAGAGCGCCACCTCGTAGCGCTCGCCGTCGACCAGGCCGTACGTCGCGCCGTCGAGGTTCACCTGCTGGCTCACGGGCGTGTGGACCCCGCCGAGGTCGATGGCGAGCCGGCCGTTGACGAAGACCCAGATGTCGTCGTCGCCGGTGACCTCGATCGCGTAGCTCGTGGCCGCGCCGTAGACGAACGTGAACCGGAGCTCGCTGGTGAAGTGGAAGTTGTGCCGCGGCTCCCCCGGCTCGAGCTCCCAGGCGCCGCCGTAGGCGGGGGCGATGGTCGCGGCTTCGAGCTCGTCCTCGCTCGTGATGGCGCCGGGCTCGCCGTCGATGGGGAAGAACGTGGGGGTGCCGTCGTACGACGCCGCGATCGCCGAGCAGCTGCAGTCGTACGCTGGCACCGGGCAGGGGTCGTAGCACCGCGCCCCCTCGGCGAGCTCCGAGCAGGAGGAGCAGGCCTCACCGACCCGCCCGCACCAGGTCACGTCCTCGTACGCCACCCACGGCGCGCCCCCGTCGTCCCAGCGGTTGACGAAGTCACCGTGCTCGGTGTTGTAGAGTGGGAGCTCGCCAGCGATGGTCCCGTTTACGCCCGGGACGTCGGTGAACCACTGGGCGAACGTCTCGGCGCTGGTGATGGTCGGGTCGGTGCCCACGAGCACGGGGAGCCCGTCCTCGCCCAGCTCCCCGCCGACCAGCCCCGGGGTCGCGGCCTCAGTCCCGCTGACGGCCGGCTCGAAGTCGGGGTGATCCATCGTGAAGTCCCGGTAGATCACCCGCAGCGTCACCATCCCGTCGCCGACGTCGCAGGGGACGAACGCGCCGCCGCCGCCCGCGGCCCCGCCGCCCGCGGCGCCGGTTGCACCACCGCTGCCCGCGGCGCCCGCCGCGCCGCCGCTGCCGTCCGGTGCCCCGGCGGTACCCGCGCCCGTCTCTGCGCCTGCCTCCGGGGCGGCCCCCGAGGTCGCCGCGCCGCCGATCGCCGCGCCCCCGCCCTGGGGCGCCGTCGCCGCGCCGGCGGCCCCGCCCGTCCCGGGCACGCTGCTCGCGCCGGCGGCCCCGCCCGAGGTCGCGTCGCCGCCCGTCCCCGGCGCGCCGGCCGCGCCGCCCGTGGCCTCCCCGCAGTCGCACGCACCCCAGCTCGCGCCGTCGCGCGCGCAGGCCTGGCCGCCGCGGCAGGCGCCGGGCCCGACGCACTCGCGCGTCTCGCCCGGCACGCACACCGCGGTCGCGGCGCCGCCCACCGCGGCGCCGCCATCCGCCGCCGAGCTCGTCGCGTCGCCCGTCGTGTTGCCGCTGCCGCAGCCGGCGAGCGCGAAGAGGAGGCTCGCGCCGGCGGCAGGCCCGAGCCCCGCGCGCGACCGGCGAGCTCGCCCCGCGTCCGCTCGCGCCCCGATCTCGACCGGCCCCGCCGCTGACTGGCGTTTCATCGAACCTCCCGATCTCGAGCGCCTTGGAGCCGACCGCGTGGCGGAGTCTAGCCCAAAGCGCGCAGCGCGCGAGCGCCGCCGGGCGAGCGGGCGTGGTCTCGACCCGGGGTTGTGGCCGCCCGCCGGGCGGCGCCACAATCCTCCGGGTCATGGCCGCTCGTCACCGCGTCGCGCTGGTCACCGGGGCCTACGGGGCGATCGGTCGGGCCATCGCTGCGGGGCTCGTCGCGCGGCCCGATCACGAGGTCGTGGTGGTGGGGAGGGATCCGCAGCGGCTCCAGCGGCTCGTCGCCGAGCTCGAGCGCGGCGGCGCGGCCGGGCGGGTGCGCGGCGAGCTCGTCGACCTGTCGTCTCACGAGGACGTCCGCGCGCTCGGGCGGCGCTTCACCGGGCCGCTCGACGCGCTGGTGAACGCGGCCGCGACCGCCCCGCGTCAGCGCACGGTGACCGCGGCCGGCATCGAGGTAGTGCTGGCCACCAACGTGCTTGGCTACGTCTGGACGCTGGAGGAGCTCCTGCCGGCGCTTCGCCGTGGCCGTGAGCCGCGGGTGGTGAACGTCGCCAGCTACTGGGCGGGTGATCTCGACCTCGACGACCTGGAGTTCGTGCGCCGCCGCTACGACAACGACCGGGCCTACCGCCAGTCCAAGCAGGCTAACCGCATGCTGACCCGCGCCGTGGCGGAGCGGCTCGCCCCCGACGGCATCACGGTCCACGCCTGCCACCCCGGCGACGTCGCGTCCAAGCTTAGCCTCGACCTCGGGTTCGGCGGCGCGGAGAGTCCCGAGGCGGGCGCGCGCACGCCGCTCTGGCTCGCGACTCGCGCCGAGGTTCCGGGTGAGACGGGGGGCTACTACGAGCACGAGCGCCGCGCGGAATGCCGGTTCAGCCGCGACGCGGCCGCCGTGGCCGCGCTCGCCCGCCGCGTGGCGGCGTACCCCTGAGGTCGTCGCGGCGAGGACGAACGCCGTGGAGCCGAGCAGAGGACGTGACCTCATCGATCGAGCCAGATGCTTCGTCCGAACCGACGGCGCCATGGCGGCCGAGCCGGCGGGCGGGTTCCAGTGGCCGCGGCCGGTCTTGCGCTGGCTGGCAGCGGCCGGTGGAGCGCGGTACCCTTCCACGCTGGGCGCAACGGACGGACTGGACGAGCGACGCCATGACGATCCACCTCTCTCGTGATCTCACCCTGACCTGGGCGACGCCGTGGATGCTGGCCAGTCTGCTCGCCTGCTCCTCGACCACGACGACCAGGACGGACGAGCGCTGCACAGCCGGCGCGACCGAGCCTTGTGTCTGTCCGGACGGGGCGACCTCGCGGCGCGAGTGCGGGGCCGATGGCGTGTTCGGTGGCTGCGAGTGTGGCGGCGAAGGGGGAGCCGGGGGCGAGCCCGGTACACCGGGCGGTGCGATGGAGATCAGCGGCGGTGCCGGGGAGGACGCGGGTTCGGGGGGCTTGAGGACCGGCGGTGCGGCGGGCCAGACTGCCACTTCGGGAGGGGCATCGAACGCGGGCGCGACAGGCACCGGCGGTGTTCCGTCGGGTGGCGCTCCTGCGACCGGTGGGACCAGCGACGCGGGCGCCCCGTCGACCGGCGGGACCCCGGAGGGTGGGACGCCAGGCAGCGGCGGCTTGCCCGCCGCGGGCGAAGGCGGCTCGCTCGAGGGCGGAGCTGGCGGCGTGGTCGCCTGCGGCTGGGGAACCCAGGACAACGACGGGGACGGCGTCTGTCTCCCGGACTGCAACTCGGCGGCGCTCTCCTGCCCCGCTCACGCGGCGTGCACGGACTCATCGGGGGCGGCGACCTGCGCCTGCGTGCCCGGCTACGTCGGCTCACCGGGGAGCTGCGTTTGGGCCGTCACCCCCGCAGATCCGAGCTTTCAGGACGATCCGGCGGGCTCGTGGACCCTGTCCGCGGGGGTCGAGCTCCGACCCAGTGCCTCCGCGCTGATCGCCAGCGGGAACGTGACTTTCGACCGGTCGACGATCTGTGAGCGGAACGGGAGCGTCGCGCAGACGGTCACCATCCCGAGGTTCGAGGACGCCGAGCCGATGCAGGTTGAGCTCACGGCGCGCGGCACCTGCACGATGGAGTTCGACTCCTGTCTCGTCTCGCCCGTCAACGTCTTGTTCAACGGCGGGGCGATGAGCTTCGAAACCTCGAGCGTCTACGCGACGTCGACGCGCTGTCTGGGCGAGCGCGCCTTCGGCGCGACTGCGCCGCTGGTGATCCGCCACGGCGCCCGCACCGCCGCCTGCGCCGCCGACCGGACCGCCTACCTACTGGAGGTGGACCACCTGCAGATCAAGCCCAACGCCGCGTGCCCCGCGCCCCGCACCATCGGGAACGCCGACTTCGAGGGCGACGAGAATTGGACCGCAACGGATGGGAGCGGCAGCTCGGGATATGAGGACGGCGTCGGCGTCGGCGGCTCTCGCGCCTGGCGCCTGCAGACCGCCGCCGCCACCTGCCAGAGCCCCGGCGTGGCGGGGGCCGCCTCTTGGCCCGCGGGGGACGGCGCCGCCCTGGAGGTGAGCCTTACGGGCACGGCAGGCAAGGCCCTCGTCCTCGGTGATCCCCTCGGGAACCCGTGGGCGGATTACGTGGGCTCCGGCGGTGCGCTCGCGCGGCAGACGGTCTGCATCCCCGAGTACGCCAAGGGCATGGTGAGCCCGCTCGAGTGGCGGACCTCGAACAGCACCGGAGGTTGCTCGAACGGCGACGCGCGCACCTTCGACATCGACGACTTGTCCTTCGTCACCGGCAGCCAGTGCCCGGCTGACGCCTCGCTGCTGGACCCGGGGTTCGAGCTGTCCACGAGCCCGATCCGCTACTGGTCGCTCGCCTTGAACGAGAACGGCCATCCGGGCTCGGTGTCGTCGACCATCGTCGACGACGCATCCGTCGCTCACGGCGGCTCGCGCGCGCTGGTCCTGACCTCGACGCAGCTCTGCACGGACGCCTCGGCCAGGGCGGTCCTGACGGTGCCGGTGCCGACCGGCACCGCGGGACCGGCGCTCCGCTTCTTCTACACGCGGACCGGTGCTGCTGGCGATCTGACCGTCCATGTCGCCAGCGAAATCACGCTCCTGGAGGAGCAGAGCGCGTACGCTGAGCGGGTCATTTGCCTCGATCCGGCGGCGGCGGGGCAGGGGCTCCTCGTGCAGCTCCAGATCCACGGTGGCTCCGGGGCCTGCGCCAACACCATCCCCGAGATCCGAGCGACCTTCGACGACTTCGAGGTCACCACCGATCCAGCCTGCCCGACGCAGTGAACGACCGCCGGCGGATGGTCGCAGGTGGTCCTCGGCGCCGTCTCGCCTGCGGGCGGGGCGCTCAGCCCGTGGGGAGGCGCGACCGGTCGACGCTCGCGAACAGTCCCACGTTGCGTGGCGTGACGGCGCGCTCGAAGATCGTGGCGACCACCACGGCGAGTCCCTGAGCCTCGAGGCAGGCCCCGCGGTCCAGCACGATCGCGACCTCGAGGAGGCGCGCCAGCATGGCTCGCGGCAGCGAGAGGCGACGCACGCGGGCGTGGCGCTCCGTCGCGAGCGCCTCGTAGTGCCGCACCTCGCTCGTGGTGGGGGGTGACAGCCCGCGCAGGGCGCAAGCTCGCTCGGCGACGTCGCCGAGGCCCGCGTGGGCCCGGCGGCGATTGATGCCGCGCATCTCCGCGCCCGGCTCGACGACGACGCCGCGCGCCGCGAGCAGGCCGCGCAGGGCGTAGCGCACCTCGCGCGCCCGCAGGGTCTGCTCCAGGGTGGCCTCGACCCCGAGGGGCTGCGCGGTCAGGTTGGTCAGGCCGAGCACCCCGCGCCGCAGGCGCAGCCCGCTCGCGATTGGGGACAGGGGCTCGCGCCAGGGCTCGGGGCGCTTTTGCAGGCAGCAGGAGACGAGCGCGAGATCGCAGCGCACCGCCGCGACCGCGAGCACCAGGTCGTCGCCGAGCTTGCCGCAGGCATGGAGCCCCACCGCCAGATCGTCGCCGCGGAGCGCGAGCGCGTGGCAGTCGGCGTCGACCGCCACGTAGGTGGCCGAGCCCGCGAGCGGCCCCGCGCCGAGCCGGCGCGTCGCGGCCGCGACCTGCGCGGCGCGTCGCTCGAGGCCCACCGCGGCGCGGTCGAACGCCTCGGCGGCCAGGCGCGTGAAGTGCCCGCTGCCCGCCCCCACGTCGACGATGCGCCCCGCGCGCGCGGCCATCGGCTCCACCGCGCCGAGCAGCGCGGCGAGCTGCGCCTGCTTGCGGTGCGGGACCGCGCGGAGGCATGCCGGATCGATCGATCGCGCGCGCGCCACCGCCGGCAGTCGCGCCGCCTCGGTCCCCTCTCGGCCGAGTGCGACCAGATCGGGCGGGGCCCCGGGCAGCTCCGCGAGGTGCGCCGCCAGCCCGTCCGCCTCGCAGGCCCCGAGCTCACGGTCGTCGAGCGCGAGCAGGAAGCGGGTCCAGCCGCGCCGCTCGCTCCACGCGGGTGGCTCCGCGTCGGCCGCGCGCTCGTCGAGGACGTCCGCGACCGGCAGCAGCACGGCCACCGCCCGCGCGAGCCGGTCCTGGACGGGGATCGCCATCGCCATGCCCGTTGGGGTCCTCACTGGTCGGCACCGGCGTGGCCTGAGCGAGCCGCGCCGCGCCGCCGCGCACGGCCGAGGCTAGCACGGGCGACCTCGCCGAGCGCGGCCTTGACTTAATGCTGATAACCGGATATACGAATGCCCACATATCGCGACGGACCCCCCGCCATGAAGGACCTGGCCCAGTTCCTGAAGGTGCTCGCCGACGAGGCTCGCCTCG
>CAYZQO010000097.1:0-18932 GCA_964480725.1 uncultured Polyangiaceae bacterium
GCGCGCAAGCCACCGCGACGATCCCTCATGCAAACCCTGGGGCTCGCGCCCGCGCCGAGCCCGCCCCCCGTCGCCGCCGCGGCACCGCCGAAGGCCGACGCGGCGCCGCCGCTCGCCCGGACCCAGATCGGGATGACCGCCACCGGCAGCGCCCACCTCCCCCTCCGTCCCTCGGCTCCCGACCTGCTCGTGCAGCCGCTGGCGCCCGCCGAGGGGCAGCTGGCCGGCGCGCTCACGGACGCGGCCGACCGCGCCGCGGGAGCGTCCCCCGCCCCGAGGACCCTCGCAGCCGCGCTCTCCGCCACCGCGCCGCGGCCCAAACCGGCGGCCGCCAGCGACTCGGATCGCCCAGCGCGGCCAGGATCGCCCGTCGCCAACCCCACGGCGCCGGCCGCGGCGGCGCCGACCCTCCCCCCATCGTCACCCCCGCTCCCTCTGGAGGCCCCTGCCGGCAGGAGCGGGGCGCCACCGAAACCCGGCGACGCCCTGGGCGCGCCGAACGTCGGTGGCAAGGCGGCGGGTGCCGCGGGCGACGCTGCTTCCGCGCTGCCGTTCGGCGACCTGCTCGACGACATCGACGACGGGTTCGACCGCATCGTCCAGCAGCCGGGCGCGGCCACCACGCCCCCGTTGGCCGAAGACTACGGCGAGGTGAAGGCGCTCTTCGCGGAGATCGCCGCGACGCACATGGGCCCGGTCCGCGACTTCATGATCGAGCTCCGGCTCGGCGATCCCCCGCGGGAGTGGCTCGAGCTCGTCCTGCCGGCGGTCCGCTCCCTGCGCGCGTCCGCCGCCGGGATGGGGCTCGGCGAGCTCGTGACCCACCTGGAGGCCTACGTCGCCGCCCTCGAGATCGCGGCCACCCTGGACGAGCCCCGCGTCGGTGGCGAGGCGAGCGAGCTGCTGACCGCGAGCTACGCCGGCCTCGTCGCCGTGATGCCCGCGGCGTTCGGCCTCGACGAGGAGCGGGATCGCCGCGAGCCGATCATCGTCCAGTCGCTCTTGAAGCAGGTGCCGGAGGTGCGCAAGGTCGCGCTGGACAAGCTCTACGCGGCCGGGCTGACCAGCCTCTCGATGTATTACGTCGCCAAGCCCTACGACATCGCGGAGGCGACGGGGCTCTCGCGCGAGGTCGCCGCGCGGATCATCGAGCGCTTTGCGCGGTACCGCGAGGACGTCGCCGACTTGACGCCCGACGCGGCGCGGTCGCGCGAGCGCGCCCAGCTCGCCGACCTCCGGCGCCGCCTCGCCGAGCTGAACGAGGATTTCGAGCTCGCCTCCCGTGAACGTTCTCCCGGGGCCGCCGCCGACAAGCGCCGCCTGCGCGGCGAGCGCAACGAGGTGGTCCTGCAGATCGACGTGCTCCTCGCCCGACTGGGCGAGGTGTCGCTGGTGGAGCGCCTCGAGCGGCTCCCGTTCCACGGGAAGGTCGCGGCGCTCGACGGGTACCTGGCGGAGGGGGCGGGCGAACGGCCACCTTCGCCGACCGGCCCCGGGAAGGCTCGCTGAAGCGACCGCGGTGAGGAGACGTGATGGCTCAACTGACGCGAGAACAGGTGCTGGCGAGGGTCAAGGGGAAGCAGTCGCTGGCGCGCGAGGATCTGCGCGGCATCGACCTGTCTCAGGCGGTGCTCGACGAGGCCGATCTGAGCCGGGCGGATCTCGGCGGGGCCAACCTCGAGGGCGCCAAGCTCCGCAACGCCAACCTCAAGAATGCGACCCTGGGCGAGGCGTTCCTGAAGGGGGCCGACCTCGCTGACGCGACGCTCGCCAAGGCAGACCTGGAGGGCGCCAACCTGGAGGGCGCCAACCTCACCGGGGCCGATCTGGATCGCGCGAGCCTGGAGGGTGCCACGCTCACCAGCGCCAACCTCACCGCCGCCCGCCTCGTCGGCGCTACCCTCGACTCGGCGGACCTGGGCGGCGCGCACCTGCGCGACGCGGACCTCTCCCACGCCGAGCTGGGGAGCGCGTACCTCGGCGGCGCCCACCTGGTCGGCGCCAACCTGGCGCAGGCCTCGCTGACCTCGGGCAACCTGGAGGAGGCCGACCTCACCGGCGCCAACCTCACCGACGCCGATCTCTCCAAGGTCACCGCGCCGAAGGCGCGCCTCTCGGGCGCGCTCCTGGTCCGCGCCAACCTGTCCGGCGCGAGCTTGACCGAGGCGCGGCTCGACGGCGCCGACCTCCGCCAGTCGAACCTCTCGGCGACGAACCTCTCCGGCGCCACGCTCACGGGCGCGAAGGTGGCCGGCGTGGAGGCCGCGGGGGTGGTGTTGACGGGCGCGGTCGCCGAGTGGGTCGACGCGAGCCCGGCCGCCGACGGCCACCGCCGCACCACCGGCGACGCGGCGTTGGCCGCGGTCGCCGGTCGCCTCGAGGCCGCGGAGGGCGCCGGACGCCGCTACTTCGGCAAGGGCGACGTCCTCCGCAACGCGGCGCTCGAGTTCGGCGCCCAGAGCGCGGTGGAGATCGAGAGCCGCTTCGTGCGCTGCTCGATCGCCCTCGGCGAAGGCACCCACCTCGTCGTCGGGGAGGCCGGCGCGCTCGAGCAGTGCACCGTCACCGGCGCCGGCAACCTCATCATCCACGGGCGCTTCGTCGAAGAGGCCAGCCCCGGCATCGTCGGACCCCGGCAGCTCGTCGTCAGCGCGACGGGCACGGTCGAGGGCACCGTCCAGCAGGGGGCCGCCCCCACCCACTTCGCGTTCGAGCCGGGCTGCCGGCTTCGCATGCGGATCCTCAAGGCCAAATGAACGAGCGGGCAGCGCGGGACAGAACGGCTTATCACGCCACCAACCACGAGGTGAAGGACCGATGATCGACGCAAAGGCGACCGCGGGGCAGAAGCAAACGCTGGTCGAGGAAGGCACGGAGTTCAAGGGATCGATGGTTTCGTCTTGTCCCGTGGTCGTGCGCGGACACATCGAGGGAGAGGTCGCGACGCCGTCGCTGACCGTGAGCACCACCGGGGCGGTCCACGGCCGCACCAAGGTCGGCGCCCTCGTCTCCCAGGGCGAGATCGCCGGCGAGATCGACGCCGACACGGTCCAGCTCTCGGGCGTCGTCAAGGACGCCACCGTCATCCGTGCGAAGAGCCTCGAGGTGAAGCTGTCCACGGAGGAGGGCAAGATGCAGGTGGTGTTCGGCAACACGGAGCTGGTCGTCGGCCAGGAGCCCCCCGCCTCCACGGGCAAGAAGGGCGGCGGCGGTGGTGGTGGCGGCGGCGGCGGCTGAGCCGCCCGACCCGGTCCCCACTCCCTTGGCCACGCCGGCGTTCGTCTGACACGATCCCGACGTGGAGCTCCGCCCACGGGCCCCCGCGGCCCTCATCGCCCTCGCCACCGTGGGCGCCGCCGGCGCGCCGGGGTGTGACCCCGTCGCAGGCGCCGCACCCCACTCGGACGGTCGTTCCGAGCCCGAAGCCCCGGCCTCCGCCCCGCCGCCAGCGTCGATCCCGAGCGGCGCGGAGGCCGTCGTTGCACCGCCGGGCGGCCGAGCGCTCCCTTGCAGCAGCCTCGAGCGCGCCGAGGGGGGCGGGTGCACGCCGGCCTGCCCCATCGGCGAGGTCTTCATCCCGGCGACCCCGCCCGACGGGTTCTGGCTGGGGCGAGGCGAGCCTGGCGAGGACGACCAACGCCACCGCGTGGTGCTCACGCGGCCGTTCTGCATGGACGCCACCGAGGTGACGGTGCAGGCGTACCGCGACTGCGTCGAGCGACGCGGCTGCCCCCTGCCCCGCCTCGGCGACATCAACGCCAACTACCGCTGGCCAGACCGGGACCGGCACCCGGTGAACATGGTGGCCCTCGACGACGCGCTCGCGTTCTGCGGATCTCTGGGAAAGGATCTGCCCACGGAGGCCGAGTGGGTCTGGGCCGCGGGCCACGGCGACGATCGCCGGTATCCCTGGGGAGACGAGGCGCCCACCTGCGAGAATGGTCGCGCCGACTTCACCCCCGGCGGCGCCCCGAAGAGTGATCCGGCCGGAGACGTGGGCTGCCATGGCGGCGGCACCAGCCCGGTCGGCGACCACCCGAGCGGCAAGAGCGCGTGGCCGAACGGGGACCTCTACGATCTCGGCGGCAACGTGTGGGAGTGGACCCGGGACTGCTCGGCCCCATTCCCAGCCGGGTCCGTCACCGACCCACGGCCCGCCGCGCACCCGCGGCTCGCCGGCGAGTGCTACACGTTCGTGCTGATGGGGGGCGGCTGGAACCGGAGCTCGGTGGCCATGGAGATCGACTGGCGCGCCGCCGCGGTGCGAGGCTATCGGGTACCGGGGCTCGGCTTCCGCTGCGTCCGTCGCCCCCGCTGACCTCGCCCCCACGCGACGCGATGTCGCCCGCAGCGCCGACGAGGTAGCCTGAGGGACGCGAGGCGCCCCTGCTCTTCTTCCCCCTCGTCCTGCCGATCGGTCACGACGCCCGGGTGTCTCGGGCGCCGGTGTTCGCCGTCGCCACCATCGGCTTGTGCGTCCTGGTCCAGCTCTGGGGGGCGCTGGCCTTCTGGTACCGGCTCCGGGGCATCGAGGTGGCCGACCCCATCACCGTCGCCGGCTACGTCCCTCGCTCCGGTATCCACCCGACCCTGCTCACGAGCGCCTTCGTGCACGCGGGGTGGTTCCACCTCACCGGGAACCTCCTCCTGCTCTACTTCACGGCGTTCAACCTGGAGGATCGCTGGGGGTGGGAGGTCTTCGGTCCGTTCTACCTCGGGGGCGCCGTCGTCTCCGCGATCTCCTTCGCCGCCCTCGATCCGGGCTCGTCCATCCCGCTCGTCGGCGCCTCCGGCGCCGTGGCCGCGGCGATGGGCGCCTTCGTGGTCTGCTATGGGCGGGCGCGGCTCACGCTCTGGTACTTCTGGTGGCTCCTGCCCCCGTTCCGACAGTTCCTCTACGTGGGCACCTTCGTGACGCGCGCCGCCGTCGCGATCCCGATCTGGTTCGCGCTGGAGGTCGTCAACGCGTTGCTCGACGGGGGCTCGATGATCGCCCGCTCCGCCCACGTCGGGGGCTTCCTCTACGGGGCCGCCTTCGCCGTCGCGCTGCGTGCGTCGGGCATGGACGCGCGCCGCTGGGAGGCGCAGGAGAAGAAGTCCGAGGTGTTCGCCGAGGACCCCGCTTTCCTCGCCGCGCTCGAGCACCTGGCGAGCGGCGCGCACGGCAAGGCGCGCACCCTGCTCGAGGGCCTGCTCGCCCGCCGCGATCACCTCGAGGCACGGATCGCCCTAGCGCGCCTCCTGGCCGAGACGGGCGACGCCCGTGCGGCCGCGCCGATGGCCTCCCGGGCGCTCCTCGAGCTCGCCGTCGCGGAACCTCACCGGGCGGTGGCGCTCCACCGCGAGCTCACCGGGCTCTGCCCGGAGCTGGTGCTGGGCGACGGAGCGCTCGCCCGGGTCGCGCGCGCGGCCGCCACGCAGGACGACCTCGGGTGTGCCTTCGACGCGCTGCGCCAACTCCTGCTCTTGCACCCGGACAGCAACGAGGTCCCGCGCGCCCTCTGGGAGGCGGCGGGCCTGCAACAACGAGAGCTGCGCCCGGATCTCGCGCGTGCCACCCTCGACGACCTCGTCACGGTCTTCCCGACGTCGGCCTGCGCGCAGCTCGCCCAGGAGAAGCTCGCGCCGCCCCCACCCTGACGGATTTCGCCAGGCCACCGACCCCACGCTGCGCGCCAGCGGAGCAGCCGGGATCCGTCACGTCGATCACCCCTCGGGGTGTTGGCGCCGGGCGGGCACGGTGCGATCAAAGCAGCGGTCGCACCCCGGAGAGCTCCGGGAATTTATCCCGGCCTCCCCAGCCGTGCGATGACGTCACCGTGAAGTCGCGCTCAGGTCGCCCCGAATCGCCGCCGAGCGGCAACTCCCGGAGCTCGCGCTCCCGGACGGCGAACCGCCTGAGCGAGGCGCCGAGCGCGCGGGCGCCCGGGGACGCGGACCAGGCCCCCCCCACCGTCCGCAGCCCGCGCGACACCCGGCGCGACTCGTTCTTCGCGATCAAGGACCTCGTCGATCCGGCGGATCTGCACGTCGTCTTCCAGCCCATCGTCGATCTGAACACGGGGCGCCTGTTCGCCCACGAGGCGCTACTCCGCTGCCGGTACGCGACGGCGCCGGAGCTCTTCGCCCGCGCGCACGCTGCGGGCTGCGTCGGCCGCCTCGGCCGCATGGTGCGCGAGGTGGCGGTGCCGCTGGGCGCCGGCAAGCCCATCTTCCTCAACGTGCACCCCGGCGAGCTGAGCCAGCCCTGGCTGGTCCGCCCGGACGATCCAATCTTCGAGCACGACCACGACGTCTTCCTGGAGATCACCGAGTCGGTCCCGCTCGAGCACTTCGATCTGTGCATCCAGGTGTTGCAGGAGCTCCGGGCCCGCGGCGACGTTCACCTCGTCGTGGACGACCTGGGCGCGGGCTTCTCGAACCTCAAAAGCATCGCGGATCTCGAGCCGCGGGTGGTGAAGCTCGATCGGGAGCTCATCGCCGGGATCCACCGCAGCGAGCGGCAGCAGCGCCTGGTGAGCGGGGTGGTGCGGCTCTGCCAGGACCTGGACGCCACCGTGGTGGCCGAGGGCATCGAGCTCCGCGAGGAGTACGAGATCCTGCGCGAGGTCGGCGCCCAGCTCGGGCAGGGGTTCCTCTTCGCCCGCCCAGCGTTCCCGATGCCCGCTGTGAGCTGGCCCCCGGGCGCCGTCGCCTGAGGCGGCCCCAGCCGCGCCCGCGGTGACCCGTGACCGCGCCGCGACGGGCAGTTATAGAGGCCGCGCCATGAACGCTCGCGGTCCCGCTGCCCCCGCGCCCGGACGCGCCACGCCCTGGCTCGTCTGGGGCGACATCGATGGCTTCTTCGGCCTGGCCATCGACAACCTGGTGCAGGTGCTGGTGGTGATTGGCCTGTTGACGCAGGTGCTCGGGCTCGCGCCGAGCACCATCTACGGTCGCGTGCTGCCCGGGATCAGCGTCTCGCTGGTGGTAGGAAACCTCTTCTACGCCTGGCAGGCGCGCCGCCTCGCCCTCGCCAGCGGGCGCCGCGACGTCTGCGCCCTGCCCTACGGGATCAACACGCCCAGCGTGTTCGCCTTCGTGCTCCTGGTGATGCTCCCGGTCAAGCATGCCGCCCTCGGCGCCGGGCAGTCCGCCGCCGACGCCGCGGAGACCGGGCTCCGGGCGGGCATCCTGGCCGCCGTCGGGTCCGGGCTCATCGAGGCTGCCGGCGCCTGGGCGGTGGGACCGCTCCGCCGCTTCGCGCCCCGCGCGGCGATGCTCTCCACGCTCGCGGGGGTCGCGGTCACCTTCATCGCCGCGGATTTCCTCTTCCGGACCTTCGCAGCCCCGGTCGTGGCCTTCTTGCCGCTCGCCATCATCCTGATCACCTACTTCGGTGGGGTGCGCTTCCCGCGCGGGATCCCCGGCGGACTCGTGGCCGTGCTCATCGGTGCCCTGCTCGCCTGGGCGACCCCGTTGCGCGACTGGGACCCGGGCGCCTTCCGGGGGGCGGTCGGCACCCTCGGCCTGCACGCGCCGCTGCCCGTGCTCGGCGGCCTCTACCGGGGCCTGGTCGAGGGTCACCTGAGCGCGTTCCTGGCGATCACGCTACCGATGGGGCTCTTCAACCTCCTCGGCTCGGTGCAGAACCTGGAGAGCGCGGCCGCGGCTGGCGACGACTACCCGACCGTCCCTTCCCTGCTCACGAACGGCGTCGGCACGCTCCTCGGCGCCGCCTTCGGATCGCCCTTCCCGACCACGATCTATATCGGCCACCCCGGGTGGAAGGCGATGGGCGCCCGCATCGGCTACTCAGTCCTCAACGCGGCGTTCTTCACCGTCCTCGGCCTTTCGGGCGCCGCGGCCCTGGTCGCCTTCTTCGTGCCGATCGAAGCGGGCATGGCGATCGTGCTCTGGATCGGGATCGTGATGGTGGCGCAGGCCTTCCAGGCGACGCCCCCCGCGCATGCGCCCGCGGCGGCGGTGGGGCTCTTGCCTGGGATCGCGGCCTGGGGTGCCATGATGCTGAAGCAGGGGCTCCGCGCCGCTGGCCTCGGGACCGCGGAAGCCCCATTCACACCCGCCATCGTCGACCGGCTCGCGGAGGCCGGCGTGTTCGCGGAGGGTGTCTTCTCCCTCGAGCAGGGCGCGCTGCTCACGTCCCTGATCTGGTCGGCGGCGACGGTGGAGATCATCGAGCGCCGCTTTCGGCGCGCCGCCCTCTGGGCCTTGGCCGGCGCCGGGCTCAGCGGCGTCGGGCTCGTCCATGCGTATGCGTACACGGTCGCCGACACGATCCAGGCCCTGGTGCCGGGCCAGGCGACCGCGTGGACCTTGGGCTACCTGCTGATGGCCGGCCTGCTGTGGGCCGCGCCGTGGCTTCCCCAGCGCAGCGCCGCCGGGAGCCGACAGCGCCCCTGAAGCCCGCGTCGCCCCGGCCGTCGAGCGGCGAGACTCAATCGTACGGCGAGGGCGCTCCCGGGTCCGGCACCGCCGCGACGGGAGGGGCCGGCGGCGCCTCGACGGTCACCGCCGGCGGCGGCTCGGCCGCTCCGTCCCCCTCCGCTGGGCGCTCCGGTTCCGGCGGCGCCGCCTCAGCGGCCGAAGTCCGCGCCGTCGCGCCGCCGCGCCGGGCCCTCGGCGGGGCCGCGGGCGGCGGGACCGGCGGCTCCACCGGCTCCGGCACGTCCACGGACGGGACTGGCGGCTCCGGCGGCACACCGGGCTCCGACGGGGTCGGCGCCTCGATCGACGGCGCAGGCGCCGCCGACTCCGACGCGAGCGGCGCCGCCGCCTCGACCGCCGCCGCCGACACCGCCGCCGCCGACACCGCCTCGGGCGGCGCCGCCGCGACGTGCACGGCGCGGCCTCGCGCCAGCAGCAAGGCCACGACCGCGAAGGCCACCGCGAAGCTCAACCCGCCCGCCACCAGCACCAACGGCAGGAGCGAGCGCCGCCGCACGGGCTCGAGCGCAGGCGCCGCGGCGGCCGCCGAAACCCCTGCCACCGCACCAGCCACCAGGGCCTCCGCCTCCGCGTGAACCGAGGCCGCGAGCCGCTCGAGCCCCACCGCGCTCTCGGCGTGGGTCGCGGCCGCGTCGGGTCGCTCCGGCTCCGGCGGACGCGAGCTCGATCCCGAGCGCTGCACCGGCCCCGCCAGTGATTCAGAGGCCAGGGGTGGCTCGGTGGAAGCCGCCGCCCCTCCCACCGCTCGCTCGGCAACCGGGGCCGCCGACGGAGTCGACCCGCCCGCGAGGGTGGTGACGAGGCCCACCTCCACCGTGTCGCGCTGGCTGTCCGGAGCGACGTCGAGCTCCGTCCGCGATTCATCGCCCGCGGCGGGGGCCAGCGCCGCGCCCACCGGCTCTTCGGCAGCCCGCCGCCCGGGCCGCGGCGGCGAGACGGAGCCACGCGGCCGGGGCGGGGTGCTGCCCGCCCGCTCGACGGCGCCCGTCTGAGGCGAAACCGGCGCCGCGCCCGCAGGCGCTGCTGGCCTTCGCGCCTCGCGCTGGGTCGCGGCGGGGAGCGCGCTCGCGGGAGGGGTCGCGCGGCCGGGAGCGGGCGCCGCCCGGCGCCGCGACGACGGCGCCCCGGCGGGCGCTTCGCCACGCACCGGACGCCGAGGCCGGTCCTTCCCCTCGCGCACGGTCGCGGGCGGCTCGATGGTGGGCAACGGAGCGACCGGCGGCGCGGTCGGCGCGACCCCCATCGGGGAGGCCGCGACCGGCGCCTGCCGTGGCGGGCTCGGCAGTACCAAGCCGTCCCTGGGCGGTCCGGGCGACGGCGCACCGATCCCGCTGACCTCCCAGTCGCCCTCGTCCGGCACGCCCTCCGTGGGCCGCAGCGACAGGAATGAGGCCGGCCGCGGGAGCTCTGCGGCTGGTGGCACGTCGGCAACGCCCGGTGGCGGCTGGGGGCGCTGCGGTGCATCTTGGGCGTGCGCCCGGACGGGTTCGCCCTCGAACGCGGCCCTCCGTGCCCGCAGGGCGGCCCCCGCGAGCTCGTCCACGGTCCGGGCCGCCTCGACGCCGGTGGCGCTCGAGTCCACCTCGAGGCCGGACAGCGCCGCCGCGAAGTCGTCCAGGGTGGCGAAGCGCTGCGTCGGGTCGCGCGCGAGGGCGCGCATGAGCACGTCGCGCGCGGCCGGGCTCGCCGCCGCAGGGGGCACGATGGCCGCACGCCTCACGCGTTGCCAGACGGCCGCCTGGTCGCCGCCGCCGAACAGACTCTGGTTGGCCAGGAGCTCCCACCAGATGACGGCGGCGCTGAAGACCACGGAGCGCTCGTCCGCGTCCCCCGGCGGCCCGAGCTGCTCCGGGGCTCGGTAGGCCATCAGCTCCGCTTGCCGGGGCGGTCGCTGGAGCGTCGCAATCCCTAGGTCGGCCAGGTGGCAGCGCGCTTGGGGATCGACGAGCACGCAGTCCGGGCAGAGCCCGGCGAGCGGGCGGTCCAGGCCCGCCTCGGCCAGGACGTCGCGAACGCTGGCCAGCGTGGTCACCAGGTCGGCGATCAGCCGGGTCGCGAACGCCGACGAGATCGCGGCCGCGCGCGCCCGGGCCGCCTCGATGAGTTGGCGAAGGAGCTCCCCCTCCGCGTACCCCGTGGCGATGACCAGGCTCGTTCCCAGGCGAGCCTCGAGGCCCGGCAGCACGCGCGGGTGCCGGACTGCGAGGACCTCGTTGGCGGCCTCACGCAGCGCTTGCAAGGTCCCATCGTCGTGGTCGGCGCCCTTCTCGACCCGACGCACCAGGACCGGACGGCCGCGATCCGCGCCCAGGGCAACGCGCCCGACGAAGACCGTACCAATGGCGGTTTCGCCCGCCTCGACGACGAGCTCGTAGCGCCCCAGCCGCCGGTCAGCGGCAGAGCGCGACCTGGATCCCTCTGCTCCCAACACCACTTCGGCGCGATCCTACGCCGAATCGGCGCCGCTTTGCAGCAAAACGGCGCCCGGCGTCGGCGCCGGGGGTCACTCCGCCGTCGGCGCCGCCGCGTGCGGGCAGCTCCCGCCCGCGACCCGGGAGGCCTCACACGCGCCCGGACGGTTATGGACGGGCAGGACGCTCGACCGGGGCCGGACCGGCACCCGAGCCCCGCCCCGGAGGCGCGCATGCGCCGCATGGACGTCGTAGGCGAAGCGGTCGAGCGGCTCGCCGTCGACCGGATCCCCGTTCACCGCGACCCCAAGGTATGGAAACGAGGTCGCCTCCACGACCTTGCCGTACTGGGCCTCGGCGACCTTGCAGGGCAAGCACTCGTGCGGCCCCACGATGACAACCCCCTCGATGAGCCCCTCGCGGAGCTCGTGCAGGGGGGCGCCGAGCGTCAGCGCCGCCTCCCCTTCCAGACGCGGATCCACGAAGGGCCCGGCCGCCGCCAGCGTCTGCTCGACGGTCGTGGGGGGCCCCCAACCCAGCTGCTCCGCCGCGGCGGCGCGGAGCACGCCGGCGGACACCCGCTGGACCAGCCCCTTGAGCGGAGTCCCCAGCGGGTGGTCCCCCGAGGTGGGACGGCCGCCGGCCACGCGCTCCTCGCCAAGGAACGTCGTGTACTCGAGCCACTCGGTGAAGGGGGCGAACCGGACGCGCAGGCCCCGCTCCTCCAGCTTCCGCACCAAGAAGTCGTTCGCGAACGGGTCCAGACGCACGTAGATCTCGCCGACGACGGCGACGCTCGGCACGTCGCGCCCCAGGTCGGCGAGCGCCGCGAACTCGGCGGCAGCGCGCCGCACCAGAGCGCGTGTCCCCCACATCCCCGTCGCGAGCTCGACCAGCGCCGCGGCCAGCGATCCGCCGCCGCCCCGCTCCATGAGCGTCAGCAGGTCCGCGACGTGGCGCTCGAACGCGGCGTCCGCCGCGCCCCGCTCGCGCTCGACGGGGCGGGCGAACAGGAGCATGGCCTCGAGCAGGTCGTGCACCACGAACCCGATCCAGAGCTTGGCGGAGAACCCGGTGCTCATCCCGGCGAAGTAGTCGGTGTCGTCCGGCGAGACGAGCGCGACGCGCTCCCCGAGCCCCAGGCGCTCGAGGGCGATCTTGTGGAGTGACCCGTAGACGCCGAACCGGCAGGGTCCCCGCGCCGTGGGCATGAAGAAGGTCACCGGCTCGGACGGGTCGGGCAGTTCCCGGACGCGATTGAGCATCGCGCCCAGCGTGATCATCATCGGGACACACTCCTTGCCGGAGGTGTGCTGCCGCCCGACGCGGACGTCCTCCCGCGTGGTCGGCGGCAGCGCTTCGGCGCGCAGCCCCTCGCCGCGCAGGGCCGCGGCGGCGACCACGGCGTTCTCGCTCATGCGGGGCAGGAGCACGCGCGCGTCGCGCCGACGGGTCTCCGCCCAATCGATCCCCGGCGCATCGACGCGGGAGAAGTCCGGGATCTCGCCCTGCTGCGAGGCGCCGCTCCTGAGGTCACCATCGACGCAGTAGAGGAACGCCTCGAGACGGGTCTTGGTCCCCGCGTCCCCGGAGTGCCCGTCGGTTTCGATGACGGCGCTCGGCTTGCCCTGCATGGCGTAGGCGAAAAAATGCAGGCCGAAGCTGTCCGGACCGCAGGCGTAGTTGCTGCAGAACACCGAGTAGAGCCCCGGGGTCCGGCGCACCGCGTGGGCGGCGCGCAGGTTGCGCTGCGTGTACCCCCAGTACTGGCGGGGCAGTGCGGGCACCTCCGAGCCGACCGGGAAACAGTCGAGCGGGATGGCCACCGCGCCGAGGGTGCGCAGCAAACTCGGAACATTCGAGTTGAGCACGTCGTTGTAAACCGTGTACGGGCGGCCATGGACCACGACGGGGACCACGCCCTCGGCGGCGCACCGCTCGAGCGCGGTCCGGCCCAGCTCGAGGCAGCCTTGTTCGAACGCCTCCTGCACGGCGACCGCACGCTCGAGCGCGGCCTCCCACCCGTCGGGGGCACCGAGGTCGCCAGCGACGCCACGCATCGCGTCCCGGAAGCGCGCGCCGTGGTAGCCCCCCTCGTCGAAATCGATCACCGAGCGC
The DNA here is from genome assembly GCA_964480725.1 of uncultured Polyangiaceae bacterium. Taxonomy (GTDB): domain Bacteria; phylum Myxococcota_A; class Polyangia; order Polyangiales; family Polyangiaceae; genus JAFGBI01. Next base: position 12,978 of record CAYZQO010000097.1, read on the forward strand.
ACGACCCGGGGGCCATCGGGGGGCAACACGCCACCGACCACGTCGGGGCTGCCGAGCACCAGCGGGCAGAGCTCGCCGGCGTCGGCGTCGTCCACCCGCGGGATCGAGCGCACCAGGGGGAGAAACAGGAAGTCCGGGTGCCGCTCCACCAACTCGAACACCACCCCGTGGAAGAGCTGCATCGGGGCGCAGTACGGCAGCCGGCCCCCCTCGATCCCCCGTCGAAGCACGGCGCCCCCTGCCCGCCGCGCCACCTCGACACGGAACCCGAGCTCCGCGAAGAAGGTGGCGAAGAGCGGCGTGTGGCCCTTGAGGACAAACTCGTCGCTGAACGCCACCAGCGGCCGCCCGGGCGCGGGCGCCAGCCCCGCGAGCACAACGTCCACGAGACGCTCGCGATCACGGAACGGGTCGGGCATCCCGTCGGGGAGCGGGCGCCGCGCTGCGCCGCGGTCGTATTTGGAGCAGCTCCCGCCCCAGAGGAAGCGCTGCTCGACGCCGTTCACCTCAGTCACGATGCGGTCGATGCGGCAGCGGTTGCCCGGCGCCCCGCAGCCCTGCGTCGAGCGGCAGATGAAGGTGTCCCGCGCCAGGAGCCGGGCCGCGAGGAACGGCGCCGGCGCGAGCGGCTCGGTCCCCCGGCGTGCAACCCCCTCGTCGCGAGCCAGCAGGGCGATCCCCAGCGCGCCGATGGTGCCGGGGTTGGGCGGCACCACCACCGTCGCCCCCGTCTGCCGGGCGACCGCCGCCGCCAGCGCGTCGGAGCTGAACGGCATCCCCTGGCAGAAGACGCGGCGCCCCACCGTCCGCGTGCCCTTCACCCGGTTCAGGTAGTTCTGTACGACGGAGTCGAAGAGCCCGGCGATGATGGCGTCGCGGTCGATGCCCTGGGTGATCGCCTCGTCGATCACCTCGGCCATGAAGACGGAGCAGTGCTGCCCCAGCGACACGCCCTCGCTGGCGCAGAGCGCCCGCCGGCCGAGCTCGCGGGGATCGCCCCCGTCGAGCCGGGCGCCCTGCTCGGCGATGAACGAGCCGGTGCCGGCGCTGCAGGCCTCGTTCATCGCGGCGTCCGTGACGCGGCCGTCCTCGAGGCGGATGTACTTGGCGTCCTGCCCGCCGATCTCGAAGATGGTATCGACCTCCGGATCGAACACCACCGCGCCCCGCGCGTGGGCAGCGATCTCGTTCAGCACGAACACCGCACCGTCGCCGTAGGCGGTGCGCAGCAACGAGCCGACGATCTCGCGCCCCGACCCGGTGACGCCGAAGCCACGGATCGCCGCGCGCGCGCCCACCTCCGCTTCCCACCGCGCGAGCAGACGCTGCGCTGCCCGCACGGGGGCGCCCTCGGTGGGCAGGTACGCCTCCCAGAGCCCGTCCCCGCTGCCGGCGTCGATCGCGACCGCCTTCGACCCGGTGGAGCCGATGTCGAGCCCGAGGAGCACCTCGCGCGGCAGGTCCCAGCTCGTCACGCCCTCCGGGCGCGGCAGGCGCCGCACCCGGGCGAGCGCGCCCCGGAGCGACGGGACGCGCTCGATCTCGGCCCCCGCGGCGGTCGTCAGGAGCGCATCGACCGAGGGCGGGACGGCCACCGGCGCCGCCTCGAGCGCGTGCGTGGCGGCGCCGACCGCCTCCAGCAACTCGTCATCCGGACCGGCCGGCTCGAGCTCCATGCCCCGCTCCGCGAGCCAGCCCCCGATCGTGCGACGGATCCGCGCCGATCGGACGACGCCGCCCACCAGCACGACGCGCGGGGGCGCGAGCCGGGGCCGAACCAGGGCCACGACGTTCTCGGCCACGGCGTCGTACAGCCCCGCGAGGATGCGGCTCCGCGCCTCACCCTGGTTGGCCAGGTGCGTCATGTCCGTCTTCAGGATGACCGGGCACCGACCCGAAAGCGGCGCCGGCCGCTCCTCGCGATCGCAGAGCTCGGAGGCCGCCTCGATCGTCAACCCGAACCGCTCGACGAGCTGGGAGAGAAAATTGCCGGTGCCCTGCGAGCAGCGCGAGTTCTGCTGGAACCACTCCCGACCGCCGGGGCGGACCTCGAGCACCATGAAGCCGTGAGCCCCGATGCCGATCAGGGTGGCGGCGTCGAGGTGCGGGTAGAGCGCGCGCAGGCCGCGGCGCAGGGCGGCCTTGGTCGGCACCACGGGCGCCCGCAGGCTGCGGCCGAGCCGCCCGGTGACAGCGAGGCTCGCCACCCGCTCGAGGTCCACACCTTCGAACGCCTCGCGCAGCGCCGCGTGCGGCGCCTTGCGGTGCTCGACACGACGTCGCAGGGTGAGCTCGAACGCCTCGCGCTCGCGCCGAATGGCGACCAGCTTCACGCTCTCGGCGCCCACGTCGATCCCGAGGACGAGATCCCGCATGGGCGGGGTCATAGCATGACAGTCGTGTCAGTCACCCCAAGCCCCCACTTTCAGCAAAAATGATGCCGAATCGGCCCCAAGAATGACGCCAGCGTCATCGTCCGGACGGGGCCGGTCGCGGCGGCGCGGCGTGGGGGGTCGGGAGGCGGAGCTCCTGACCCGGTTGGATCGGTGCGGCGCGGTCGATCCCGTTGGCGGCGCAGAGCGCCGCCACGGTGACGCGGTGCCGCCAGGCGATCCCGCTGAGCGTGTCGCCAGCGACCACGATGTAGCGGCGCTCTCCCCGGGCGGGCGCGACCCGGGCCGCCCTCGCGGTCCGCGCGGGCGCGGCGGGCGCAGCGACCGTGGCGCCGCCGCGCAGCGACCGGCAGCAACGAAATCCGATGGAGTAGTCGTGGTAGTGCGTCGAGTGCGCCGTCGTCTGGTAGTCGCACCCCTCGCCGTTGCGGCTCGTGTCGAGGTAATAGCCGCCCCGGAAGGTCCCGTTCGAGGCGGCGGTCCACTCGTGAAGGTTGCCGACCATGTCGTAGAGGCCAAAGGCGTTGCGGCAGCGCGAGAAGGCACCGGTGCGCGCGAGGCTGCCCGGGACGCGGTTCAGGCGCGGATCGTTCATCGCCTCGAACCCGAAGGTGGCCACCGAGTCGTCCCGCCCATGCAGCGCGCGCAGCGGCGAAACCCCCGCGTCGTTGCAGCGCCCCGCCTCGTGCTGGTCGCCGTACGGGTAACGGGTCGGGCTGCGTCCCTTGCACGCCGTCACCCACTCCGCGTCCGTGCAGAGGCGCTTGCCGGCGGCGGCGCAGGCGGCGGCGGCGTCCACCTGCGATATGTGCGCCTGTGGCACCACGGCGGCGCGCGAGCGCGCCCGGATGGCCGCCCCTGGCTCGGGCGACTGGTAAGGGGACTGCGACCGAAGGGTCCTCCCGCGGGCGTCCACGACGTCGACGCTGGCCTCCCACCGATCGATGCAGAACCGCCCCAGCACGCTCACCATGCCGGCCGGGCAGCCCTCGGCCACCGCCTCGGTGACTGGCATCGCGACGGCGCCCAGCGCACCGAGGAGGAGCCCTCCGCCGGCGCGCGCGCGCAGCGCCCCCCCTCGCCTCCCCCCGCCCTGCCTCTCGGTCGTTCGCCGCACCATCCGTCCGTACCGCCGCCAGCCGGGCGGTGCCCCCAAGGTAGCCAACGGCGACGCCACGCGCCACGCGCCGCCGCCGACCGACCCCCTTGCGGCCCGAGCCGATGCGGCCCCCGCTGAGATCCGCTACCGTGCGGGCCGTGGGCCACGCTCCCCCCACCGCACCCCCTCGTCGCGGCCTCGGCTGGCTCCCCAGCGCCGCCGCCCTCGCGCTCGGCGCGCTCGGCCTCGGTGGCGCCTGCGAGGAGCACGGCGCCGCCCGCTGCCGCGCCGATTGCGCCGCGTCCGGTCGGTGCACGCTCGCGAAGGGCGCCTGCATCGCCACCGAGGCCGCCGACTGCACGCGCGCGCGCGCCTGCACGGAGCAGGGGCAATGCTCGCTGGTCGAGGGGGCCTGCGTCGCCTCCGACGCCACCTGCGCCAAGCTCCCCGCCTGCCCGCAGCAGGGGCTCTGCAAGGCGGTCGGGGGGCGCTGCGTCGCCGCCAGCGACGCCGACTGCGCCGCCTCCGAGCAGTGCCGCGGCGAGGGGCGCTGTACGGCCGTGGACGGCCGATGCCTCCCGCGAGGGGACGACTGCGCGCGCTCCTCGCTCTGCCGGGACCTCGCCCTCTGCACGCCGCGGGGTGAGCACTGCGTCACCGCCTCCGCCGCCGACTGCGAGCGCTCCAGGATCTGCACGCTGCAGGGCTACTGCCAGCTCGTGGACGGCAAGTGCGCCCTCGTCTCCAGCGACGACTGCCAGAAAACGGAGACGTGTCGCAAGGTCGGCCGCTGCACCTACGAGAAGGAGCAGGTGGGGGGCAACGAGTCCTTCCTCCGCAAGGGCTGCGTGGTCGGGTCGGACGCCGACTGCCGCAGATCCGAGGGGTGCCGGGTCCACGGGACTTGCTTCAAGCGCGGCGACGAGTGTGTCGCGCCCTGAGCGGGGCGCACCTGCCTATCGCTCAGCCCTCGTCCCCGTCGCTCGCGAGGTGGAGGCGTGTCAGGCTCGCGCGCGGCGGCTCGACGCTCGGGATCTCCCCGGGGCCCTCGAAGAGGACCTCGCCCGTCCGCGGCTCGACGACGCCGAGCCGCCGACCCCGGGAGCTCTCGGCCATGGCGAAGGCCACGGCCAGACTCGGGTCGCCGAAGCCGGCGACGAGCGCGTCGTCCCGGTCGCGATCGATCACCACCACGTAACGCGCTACGACCCCAGCCACTGTTCCTGGAACCTCTCCGGACGGGCGCCCTCGACCTCGCTACCCATCGCTCTGGCGTCCGAGCGACCCGCTCCACGCGCGATAGCGCGTTCTCTCCACGACCCCAACCCCCATCCAGATTCCATCCGAACCTGGAATCGACTCATCCTTTCCGTCCGGCCGCAGCGGTTCCGAACGAAGGGCTCCGCCAGCGGCGGCCGTGGTTCGCACCGATCGGTTCGGCCGACTGGTCCGAGCCGCCGAGACACGATTACCGCATCAGATACCGCCAGTTGGCTCCAGACCGGCCCGCCCGCCCCTGCGGCCGAGGGCTCCTTTCCTCCCCTGGTTACTCCGCGAAGCGAGCGTGGCGGTCGCCATGCCCCCCGAAGGAGGCTTCGACGAAGCCACGTTCCTGCCCTACCATGGGGCCGCTTCGGACGGGCGGCGGTGAGCATGCACGGCGTGCAGCGTCGAACCGTAGCTTTGTACAACCGAACGGGAGCGAGGACATGATGGTGAGAATGCCAAGGTTTCAGACGGGGCTGATGGTTGCGATGCTGGCAGGCGGGGTGGCCCTGGCCTGCGGCGGGAAGGACGACGACAACAAGCCGAGCGCAACCACCGGGGGTGCGAACGCGGGCGGCGAGGGCGGCGCCGAGGAAACCGGCGGCGCCACGCAGACCGGCGGCGTTGTGCAGACCGGCGGCACCGACGGCGGCGCCGAGGAAACCGGCGGCGTCGTGCAGACCGGCGGGACCGACGGCGGCGCCGAGGAAACCGGCGGCGCCGAGGAAACCGGCGGCGTCGTGCAGACCGGCGGGACCGACGGCGGCGCCGAGGAAACCGGCGGCGTCGTGCAGACCGGTGGCTCCGTGCCCGTGGGCGGCACCGAGGAAACGGGCGGCACCGAGGAAACCGGTGGCGTTGCGGGCGGCGGCGGCGAGGAGACGGGTGGCACCGGCGGTGGCACCGGAACCGCGGGGATCGACGATCTCGTCGCGGCCCTCTGCGCCCACGAATTCGGCTGCTGCGACGATGGTGAGCGCACGTATCGGCTAGCCACCTCCGGCACCAGCGTCGAGGAGTGCATCGAGTTCTTCACCTACCAGATGCGCGACTCGAACGAGGGCAACAATCCCTTCCCGCCCGGCACCGCGACGGGGCTCCTCGGGACGCTCGCGTACACCGTCGTCCTCGACCGTGTGGTGGAGGATCCGGACGGGATCGCCGAGTGCATCGCCGCCTGGGAGGATGTCGGCTGCG
>CAYZQO010000098.1:0-18826 GCA_964480725.1 uncultured Polyangiaceae bacterium
GGGGGGGGGGGGGCCATGGGGGCCGTGGTATCGGTGGTGCGGTGAGCGTCGGAAGCGAGGGGCGAATCGAGTTCGTCGAGGCGCGGGACGTCACCAAGAGCTACGGCGCCGTGGTGGCGCTGCGGGGGGTGAGCGCGCGATTCGAGGCGGGGACCGTCACGGTGGTCGAGGGTGCGAATGGGGCGGGGAAGAGCACCCTGCTGGGATTGCTCGGGGGGCTGGTGCGGCCGACGCGGGGGCGCGTTTGGTTCGAGCCAGGGGGGGAGCTCGGGGTGGGAACGAGGGGTCGAGTGGGATGGGTTGGACACGAGGGGTTCCTGTACGCGGGGCTCACCGTTCGAGAGAACGTGGAGCTCGCGGCGCGGCTTCAGGGGGTCGGGGGCCCGGGGGCGTGGGGCGAGGTGGCGAGGCGGTTCGGTCTGGAGGGGATGGGAGGACGTCGTACCGGGGACCTCTCGCGGGGGCAGCGACAGCGGGTCGCGCTGGCAAGGGGCACAGTAAACCGGCCAGCCGTCCTGTTGCTCGATGAGCCCTGGGCGGGCCTGGACTCGGCGGGGCGGTTGCGCTTGGACGAGGTGATCGGGGAGGAGCGCGCGCGGGGGACGGTGGTGGTGGTGGTGGCGCACGAGGGAGGCGCAGCGGAGCGCTTGGGGGGGAGTCGGCTGCGCCTGGAGCGGGGCGCGATTCGGCGGGACCCGATCCGCTGACGGGTTTGGGGGCGGGGGCCAGGCCTCCGAGCGGTTCGCGCGAGGGGTCGGGGGGCCGGGGGGAATGGCCGCGCAGGAGGCCGGGCGCCGTGGATCGACGGTACCCGGTGCGGATCCAATGGTCGCCGGTTGCCCCGGGAGGGTGAGCCCTCGCGGCGATCGAAGTGGTTGCCGGTCTAGCCAGCGCAGGCCCGGAGGGTGAGGTCCAGGAGCTGGTCGATCTCCGAGGGGGAGTGGTTGGCGTGGAGGACCAGGCGCAGGCGAGCGGTCCCTTGGGGAACCGTCGGAGGCCGGATGGCTCGGGCGAGGAAGCCGTGCTCGAGGAGGAGCGCTGCGACCCGGGTGGCTCTCGCGGGATCGCCGAGGAGCACCGGGAGGATAGGGCCGGGGCGGTCGGTGGGGAGGGGCAGCCGGGCCTCGGCGCAACGCCGCTGCGCGGCCACGGCAAGGTCGTGCAGGTGCTGGCGTTCGGGGTCGGCGGCACGGACGGCGGCGAGGCGGACGCGCGCGAGGGCGGTGAGGAGGGGCGAAGTGGCCGTGGAGAAAACGAAGCTGCGCGCGCGGTTCCAGAGGAGGGTTCGGACGGGATCGGTGGTGGTGACGAACGCGCCGTGAAGACCGAAGGACTTGCCAAGGGTGCCGACGAGGACGTCGGGCCTGAGCCCCGCGGCGGCCGCGAGCCCCCGCCCTTCGGGTCCGAAGACGCCGAGGGAATGGGCCTCGTCGAGGATCCAGAAGGCGTTCGCTTCGGCGACGACGCGCGCGAGCGCAGGGAGGTCGGGACCGTCACCGTCCATGCTGAAGTAGGCCTCGGTGACCACGAAGCGGCGGCGTGCCGGCGCGGCCAGGGCCGCGGCGAACGCGGCCACGTCGAGGTGCGGCACGACACGGACGGTGGCGCGGGAGAGGCGAGCCCCGTCGATGATGGACGCGTGGTTGAGGGCGTCCGAAACCAGGAGGTCCCCGGGTCCGCAGAGCGCGGAGAGGACGCCGAGGTTCGCGGCGTAGCCGGATGAGAAGAGGAGCGCGCCGGGATAGCCGAGCCAGGTGGCGAGGTCCTGCTCCAGGAGGTCGTGGTCCTCGGTGGTTCCGAAGACGAGGCGGGAGGCCCCAGCCCCGGCACGGTGGGGCCGGGTGGCGAATGTTTCACGTGAAACACCCTGCGCCCCGAGCCCCAGGTAGTCGTTGGAGCTCACGTCGACGAGGCGTCGGCCCCGTGAGCGAAGCTCGCCCTCGAGCCGGTCCCTCGCGTCCCCCCGCTCGGGGGCCCGCAGCACACCCTCCCGCTCCAGGCGTCTCAGCTCCTCCAGGACGAAATCCGTGGCGCTCACGCGCGTCGCATAGCAGCAACGCGCTTCCCGTCGCCACTCCCCGCGACCCACCCCCGCCCGGAACCCCCCGGCCCCCTGCGCCCCCCGTCAGGCGGGCGCCGACGGTAACCCCGCCGCACGCCCATTGCTTCTCCTCGGCGGGGACCGCGTCCATGACACCGCCGTCCGAAAGAGAACGCCGCCCCCACGGCCTTCACCGGACCCCCTACCCCCGCCTCCCCCGCCTCCCCCGCCCCCACCCAGAACCAACCCGACCCCCCGCCACAGGCACCGGCCGTCCGGCCGCTTCTTCAGAAAAGCATTACCCAAGAATTACGGTATACAGACAAAGCTGTTTTCTTCGAACAAGTCCCGAGCGCAACCACGACCCACATAAAAACGACGCCGTCTTTATGACCGCCGAAGGCGACCGCCGCGGGCGCTACGACCGCAACGCCACCCCACTCGCCCGGGAGCGCGCGACCCGTCGTCGGGTAGTCCTCTGCGCGGTGGACGCGCTCGCGGGCGGCGACCCACGGGGGCTGAGCCTGGCGGCCGTGGCGGAGCGAGCCGGCGTGAGCCGTACGACGCTGTATCAGCTGTTCGGCGACGGAAGGCACCTGACGCGCCTCGCGGAGAGGGTCGCGGCCCGCGTGGTGCGGACCACGCTGCGGGCCGCGGCGTCGACGGCAGTGACTCCGCTGGAGCGGCTCCGCGCCCTCTCCCGCGCCTGGCTGGAGCTGACGGATCGACCGGATCCCTGCGGGCGCCTCGCCACCCGGCTCGCTTGCGGCGTGCCACCCACCCGAGTGCACCAGGCGCTCGCTGAGGCGCTCGACGATGCGCTCGCGGTGGCGAACGCGAGTGGGCTGGTCGCGCGGGCGCCGCGCCCCGCGCTGGTGGGCGCGCTCGCCGCGGCGTGGGCCCACGCCGCGGCGACCCGGTCGACGAGGGCGGACGTTCCCGGGATCTCCCCGGAGGATCTGGCGGAGCTCACGTGGAGGGTCGCTCGCTGAGGCGACGGTTCGCGCCAAGCCTCTCCGCGACGGCGCGCGTCGGCGCGGCGGAGTCGCGCCGTGCTCAGCCGGGATCCTCGTGCGCACCCGCGGCATCGTAGCCGCATCGGGTCGACGGCTCGTGGACCACCACCGCCGGTGGCACTTCGACCTCGGCGAGCGCGCGATCGATCCGCGCCATCACGGCCCGCACCTGCTCGCGAGCGCGCCGCTCCACGTCACGACGCCGAGCCCGCTCTTCTTCGAGATCGTGCGCCAGCGCGAGCGCCGCGAGCACGACCGATTGCGGCGAGAGCTGCCGTCCCGCTCCCCCGAGCTCGTGGAGCTTGGCGTCCACCACCTGCGCGAGGCGGTGCAGGACCTCGGCCTCGGCGGAGGCCACGACGCGGTACGTCTTTCCCCCCACGACGACCTCGACGGGCGCCTCTGCCATCGACACGAAGCTACCACCAAGCGCCTGCGATGGAAAGGCACGCCGCCGCTGCCAAGTGCTGTGCCCCGCGGCCCGGTGGCGGAGCCGCGAGGCATCGGCGGCGAGCGGTCGCCGTGCGCCTCGTTTCGCGTCGGGCGCACGCTCCGGCCGAGCGCTGACTCATCTCGGACGGCCGCGCAGACCCTCCCACGCGAGCAAGGCCGGGAGCGCGAGCACCACGCCGTCGAGGCGTATGCCCACGGTGAGCACGGACGCCTCCACCGCCCCGAAGCTCGCCTCGTAACCGACAGCGAAGCTCCAAGCCATCGAGTACCGCCCCCAGGGGTTGCGTCGTCGGCTCCCCACGAAGGCCCAGGTGCTGACCCCGGCGCCCGCCGCCCCGTCGCGCCACCGCGCCATCGGTCCGACCGAGAGCTCCCCGACCCACCGCTTCGTGAACGGCGCCAGGCCGGCCGCACCCACCGTCCACGTCGCCTCCTCGAACGACGCCGTCGCCAGGGAGCTCGACACACCGAGCGCGGCCTCCCCGTCCCGCTCTCGGCCGAAGAGCAGGTCACCCCGGACGGCGCCGCACCAGCGGGTCGCCTCCCAGAGGTCACCCGAGCGGCCGATCCCACAGACGCCGTTGATGATGCCCGAGCCCCCCTCGAGCGCGAGCGCGGCCGGCGCCACGAGCAAGCCGAGGACGACGACGGGGGCGCCGCCGAGGACGCGCCCGAGGGCAATGCGGCACCGCCGTCGTCCAGCGACGGATCGGGAGTCCCCCGTCCCCGTCCTCGTTAGCGCGGGCAGCGGCAGGCCCCCCCGCCCGTCACGATCAGCCGTCCGCGCTACGGGGCTCGGCACGCGGAGAGGCTGTTGGTGCAGAGTCGGCAATCGACGGTTTCGTCCTGCCCGAAGTAGCACGGCTCGTCCAGGTCGTCGGCGGCCGGGTTCAGGCAGTCGTATTCTGGCGTCGACGGGTTGTCGGCCTCCGGCGGGAACGAGATCAAGCACTGGCTGCAGAGCTGGATCGGGTAGGCGAGCTCACCAGACTCCACCTCGCGCCCGCCGAGGGTACGGCCATAGACGCGCACGTTAACGATCACGGTGTCGCGATCGATGTCCTCGAGATTCGGGATGAGGGTGGCGAAGAAGACGCCGTACCCGGGCGCCGTGCCCGAGGCGGGATCGACGAAGCCCGTGCCGTCGACCGAGAAAGACTTGAGCAGCGCCTGCGTCGTCGAGGCCACCCGCACCTCGGCTCCCCGCAGGGCGACCCGCGCCGTCTCGGTGCGGAGCTGTGTTGGCGAGCCCCGGGCGACGAGCTGATTGCCGACCAGCAGCGCGCCGATGTACGTGGAGGTCAAGGCCGTGTCGAGGATGCCGTTCGCCTGCAGGGTTGCTCCCGGATCGGCGTTCGCGCTGCAGTCACCGGACTCCACCGAGAGGACCCCCCGGATGAACAGGGAGCTCTCGTTGTCCACGCACGCCGTGGTGGAGCTGGCCAGGACCGCGACGAGCGCGGCGAGCGGGAGGCGCGACGGTTCCATGATTTCCTCGTGAAGCGTCGGACGCTGCCCGCACCGGGCGCGCCACACCACAAACTCTATCGGCCCCGCCGAGCCCACGCCAAGATTCCGGCACGGTCCGCCGATGCCGCACGGATGAGCAGCTATTGGAGCGCGCCCAGGTGCTCCCGCACTTCTGACAGCGACAGCCGCTCCACGACGACCGCGCCCGGCGCGGAGGTGAGCACGAAGCGTATTCCGTCGCCGGCACGCTTCTTGTCGTGTCCGATGAGCCCACCGGCGGCGCGGAGGTCCTGCTGCCCGAGGTCCGTGGGGAGCCCCGCGCGCTCGAGCAGCGCCACCAGGCGGCGCGTCAGGTCCGTCGGCGTCACGCCGCGACGTTCCCCGATCCTGAGGGCAGCGACGAGGCCAAGGCTGACCGCCTCCCCGTGCGTGAGCCTGGTGTACCGGCCCAGCGTCTCCAGGGCGTGCCCCACGGTGTGCCCGAGGTTCAGCACGGCCCGGAGCCCCGCCTCGCGTTCGTCGAGCCCGACGATCCGCGCCTTCACCCGCACCGAACGCCGAACCACCTCCGTCAGGATGGCGGGCTCTCGCGCGAGGATGTCGTGGAGCCCTCCCTCGATCAGCTCGAGCAGCGCCGCGTCCCCGATCAGCGCCGTCTTGATCACCTCTGCCAGCCCGCTCGAGAAGCCGCGCGGCGCCTCGGTGCGCAGGGTGTCCATGTCGCACACCACTCCGCTCGGCTGCCAGAAGGCCCCGACCGCGTTCTTCGCCTCCCGGAGGTCGACTCCCGTCTTCCCGCCGACCGATGCGTCGACCATCGCGAGCAGGGTTGTCGGCAAGGCCGCCCAGCGCACACCACGCATCCAGGTGGCCGCCGCGAAACCCGCGGTGTCCGTGACCACCCCCCCCCCGAACCCGAGCACCACCGAGCCGCGATCGAGCCCAGCCGCCGTGGCCCGGCGCCAGATGCGAACCACGGAGCCCAGCACCTTGCTCCGCTCCCCGGGGACCATGACGTGCCGGGCGACCGGACGCCCCAGCCGCGCGAGCGGCTCGGCCAGGAGCGCGCCGTGGAGGCCGTCGACGGTCGCGTCCGTCACCACGCAGACCACCGGCGCCGCCCCCACCAGCTCCGGCGTGCGCGGCGAGATCAGGGCTCGCCCGACCTCCACGACATAGGAGCGGGTGCCCGCGGCGACCGCGACCCCGTCGCGCTCCCACGCGACCAACGCTGCGCGCGAGAGGGTTTCTACGTCGTCGACCCCGCCGTCGAGGCGGGCGTGGACCTCCTCGAAGACCGCCGCCTCCGACTCCCGGATGGCGGCGAGCCCCGCCCCCTCCTCGGGCGTCCGTCCCCGATGCTCGGGCGGTTCGTCGATGGCGACCAGCACCGCTCGGTCGAGCAGCGCGAGCCGGGTCGTCCTCGGCCGCAGACACGCCGTACCGACCACGATGACCCGTGGTTCCCCGGCGGCGACGGCTCGCTCGAGCGCCTCGGCCGGTGACTCGAGCCCCACCGCCTCCGGGGAGCGGCCCGCCTTCGCGGTCAGATCCAGCACCTCGGCGCGAACGGACTCGGCGACCCGACGAGCGACCGAAAGGATCAGGGAGGTCGGGGCACCGACGACGACGAGCGGGCGTTTCATGGGGCACAAATGGCACGTTTGGGCCGGAGGCAACAGCGCCACGACGCGGCGCCCCCGGGCGCAGGAGGTCCCCGGGGATGCCGGCACGGCGGACGGTGGAGGCCGCGCCCGACCGGGCGTACTCTCTACTCCCGCGTGACCGCACTCATCTCGTCCCGCACTGACGGAGCCCTCGGGCTCGCGGTCCGCGTCAAGCCGCGCGCGTCGGTCAGCCGAGTGCTGGGCGTGCGCGCTGGGGTCCTGGAGGTCGCGGTCGCTGCTCCCCCCGTGGACGGTGCCGCCAACGCCGAGCTCATCGCCACGCTCGCCAAATGGCTCCGGCTCCCCCGCACGGCGTTGACCGTGATCACCGGTGCCACCGGCCGACAGAAGGTGGTCGCTATCTCCGGCCTCACCGAGACCGAGCTACGCTCCCGGTGCTCCGCATGATCGCCGTCCTGCCACGCCACCGCGGCGCGACCGCTGCCGTCGCCCCGGGCGCCCGCACGTGGGGGAGCGCTTGACTCGCTCGTCGGCCCCACCGCTGGTGGAGCTCCAGATCACCGGGATCCTGGCCGACCCGGCCGCCGCCAGCTTCCTTCGGCGTGTGCTCGAGCGCGCCGCCCGTGCCGACCGGTTCACCGTGACCACCGACCTGGGCGAGGGGCTCGCGACGGCCGTCGCGACCGCCTCCGACCTCATCTTCATCGACGTGACGATCGGCCGGGGAGCGGGGGTCGCCGGCGTGCACCACCTCCGCGCGTTGATGCCCCAGGCCACGCTGCTCGCCTTGGTTCCGCACGAGTCGGTCGAGCTGGGCACGCAAGCGATCGCGCTCGGCGCGAACGGGCTGTTGCTGCTACCGCTCTCCGGGGACGAGATCCTGAGCGCGGTGGCCGAGCTGCGATCGCGGGAAACCGCGCGCCGACGGGTCGAGCAGCTCGAGGCGCGGGACCGCCGCGTTGATCGCGGCCTCGATCTGCTCTCCCGGATGGGGGCGCTCATCCAGGCGCGAAGCCGTCGCGAGGCCGCCTCGCGCCTCTGCGAGTTGGTCGCCGAGCACACCGGCGCGACCGCCGTCGGCGCGTACCTTCCGGCGACCGACGCCGCGCGTCAGCTCAAGCAGGCCGCGCGCACGGGGTCGTTGCCGTCACTGCCTCCGTTCTGCGACGAGCTGGAGCTCCTCGGCGCTGCCGGCGCTCGCGGGCTCTCTGTGCTGAAGCTGGAGGCCGGGCGCGAGACAGCGGGGTTCCTCGTCATGGCGCCGCCGCCGGACGTGCCGCCCATAGAGCATTTTCCGCTCGCCGAGCAAGTCGCGATGCAGTCCGGCACCGCCCTCGCGCTCATCGCGGCGCGTGAGCAGTCGCACCGCGGCGCGATCAAGGACCCGGCCTCCAGCGCCTACACGTTCGCCTACTTCGTCGACGTGGCCGGGCGCGAGATCGACAAGGCCCGTCGCCACGGGCGCCGTTTCGCGCTCGCCACCATCGTCGTCGAGCCGCCGGAGGGCGCGGTGGCCGACCCGGTCGCCGAGCGCCGGGCGCTGGAGGTCGTGGAGCGCGTGCTCGGCACCGTGCGGGCCACGGACGTGCTGGCTCGGGTGGACGACCTCGAACTCTACCTCCTGCTCCCTGAAACCGGTGGCATCGGGGGCCACTCCTGCCGGCGCCGTGTGCTCAGAGATCTCGCCGCCAGCGGCGGGGCTCCCGGCACCCCGCCCCCCGACGTGAACATCGGGGTCGCGACCTATCCGCAGCACGGCACGGACCTGTCGCGGCTCCTCCGGGTGGCGAAGCACCGGGCCGAAGCGGCGCGCGTCTCGGTGGTGCGGTCGCTGGGCCTCTCGTCGCTGCCGCTGGCGGAGGTGCTCGATGCCATCCTCTGGGATCTGGCCGCGCCCGCGCGAACGGAGGCGATCCCCGAACTCCCGCAGAGCATTGAGCTGCCCGTCGCGGACGTGGTCGGGCTCGTCGTCGCCGCCCTCGGCGAGGCTCGCCGAGGCGGTGGCGCGCGGTTGGTGGCCACGCTGCGCGCTGGGGTGGGCATCGGTGCTGCCCTCCGCACCGCCCTCGGTCGGGAGGCGGGGGAGGTGAGACTCGACCTGGTGGACGTCGCCGACGCCCCGGGCTGCCGCGATCTCGAGGTCCTCGCCCTGGTCGCAGAACAATCTTGCTACGCCTTTCTGGGCCGGAGCGAGCGCGGGCGCGTCCGGGGCATTCACGCTGCCGACCCGCTCCTGGCGGACCTGCTGATCCAACGATTGGGTGAAACCACGCGAGCGCGGGGGGGGGGCTGATGGCACGATCGGTGCTGCTGGTCGAGCCCGACGTCGACGCGCTGGGCGAGCTCGCGTCGCGGCTCCGGCCGCTGGGGCTCACCGTGGCGCTGGCGAGCGAGGCCGGGGACCTGGCCGAGCGGGCGCGATCGGCGCGCGTCGAGGTGCTCCTGCTCAGCGACGCCCTGCCCAACCTCGCCGGGGTCCTCCGCGCGCTGGACACAGAGCCGAGCCTCGCGGCGCTCCCGCGCCTGGTCCTGACCCGCCGGGAGTCGGCGGCCCCGTCCGAGGGGCTCGAAACCCTGCGCCACGACGACTTCGAGGGCATCGCGCAGCGAGTTCATTCCCTGCAGGGACGGCCCCCCCCGGCGGCGAGCCTCCGCGACGATTTCCGCGGGGAGCTCGAGCAGGTGAGCGTCATCGACCTCATCCAGCTGCTCGCCATGAACCGCCGCACCGGAGTGCTGGCCCTCACGACGGCCACCGGCGCCGGCGAGGTCCACCTCGACGACGGTGAGGTGGTGGACGCCTGCTTCCGCCGTCTCGAGGCGGAGAAGGCGCTGCTGCGGCTGCTCGCGGAGCAGGAGGGGACCTTCGCCTTCACCAGCACCAGCGGCGGTGCGCCGCGGCGCATCGAGGCCCCTACCCGTGCCCTGTTGATGGACGGGGTGCGCGAACTCGACGAGGTGCGGCGCTGGCGCGACTCCCTGGGCCTGTCCGATGACGTGCTGGTCACGAGCGTGCGCCCGGGGCCCGATGACCCCGAGGCGGAGGGAGCGACGCTACGGACCCTCGCGGTGCCGCGGACCGTCGACGAGCTGCTCGACGAGGTCACGCTCTCCGACCACGATGCGCTCGAGACCCTGCAGCGGTTGCTCGAGGACGGTCGGGTGCGGCGGCTCCCGCGCGGCGCCGCGCGAGCCCCGCTCGCCCCGACCGAGCAGCTGCCCGTGCTGGCGGCCGTGGCGGCGCGGTTGGCCCCGCCGGGGTTCGCCGGGCCCGCGCGGATCGTGCTGGCCGGGTGCCCGCGCCGGCTCGCCACCGTCGCCCACACGCTCCGGCGCGTCACCGACGCGCAGCCCCCGTCGGAGGCGCCGCCCTCGCTGCCGATCCCACACGAACTCGGCACCCTGCACCTCGGCGAGAGCGCCGAGCTGATTTTGGTGGGGCTGCCCACCGTGGAGGCCTACTCGCCCCTCTGGACGCTCGCGCTGGCCGGGAGCGCCGCGCTCATCCGGCTCGACGATCCCTTGGGTCCCGTGCTGGAGGAAACCTCCTCCGTGCTCGGGATACCCCTGCTCGATGCGCCAGTTCTGGTGGGGGATCTCGACGAGGCCGACCCGGCCCAGGTGGCCTCGCTGGTGCGGGCCGCGCTCGATTCGCTGGCCGGTGACTGAAGGCCCAAAAACTCGGCCACCTCGTGGGCCTGTGATACGGCCCCGTGATCATGACGTCACTGGCCTCGACCGCCAGCGCGACTTTGGGTCTGGAGGAGCTGCGCCGGGACTTCGTCGCCAGCCTCCCGCGCCGACTCGACGCTCTGACCCGCGCGCTGACTAAGCTGGCCGCGGAGCCGGGCTCCGGTGCGCGCCGAGACGACGTCCTGCGTCGGGTGCACGCGGCCGCGGCCTCCGCGCGTTCGCTGGGACTGGAGCTGTCGGCACGCGTCCTGGAGGGGGCGGCCGGGCGCTTGCAGGCCGCGGCCATCCGGGGGCCGCTCTCGCCCACCGCCATCGCGGACCTGGAGCGGACGCTGACGGCGCTGACAGAGGTCGTGGCGCAGGACCGCGACGCCGGCAGCGACGGCGATCCCGTCGCTGCCGCTGCGGTCGCCCCCGTCTGTGTGCTCGTCCTTGGCTCGCGCGGGCTCGTGGCTGGCCTGGAAGCGAGCGGCGCCGTCGAGGTGCAGACCGTCGACCGCGCTGACGACTTGCCCGAGCGCGCGCTTGCGCTCGCGCCGGACGTCGTCCTGGTCGACGCCGACCAGCGGGGGTGTCGCGAGGCCGTGGAGGCGCTCACTCGCGCGGGCCTGCCGGAGACGCCGGCGATCGTGGTGGTCGGCACCTTTGACACGCCGGAGGCGGCGGCCCCCTACGCGGCGCTCGGTGCCGCCCGTGTCCTGCCGCGCCCGGCCAGTCCGGACGCCCTCGCCCGCGCCGTGCACGCCGCCCTCGCCGACCGTACGCTGCCGCGCGCGGGCTGCTCGCCGCTCGGCACCGTGTCGATCGAAACCCTGGCGGACCGCCTGGCGGAGGAGGTGCGCCGTGGCCTCGTCGGCGCGGCGGAGGCCGGTAGCGAGGCGTTCACGGTACCGCTCGGCGAGGGCGTCGACGTACTGTCCGCGGTCTGGGGCTCAGTGGCGCGCATCCGCGAGCTCGTCACCATGCGCTCCGGGGGGGTGGTGCGGTTCCGCGCGACTGGACCCGAGGGCGCGATCCTGCTCGCGCCCTGGGCCGGCGGGGAACGTCGGACGGGGGCCCACGGCCGCCGTCAGGCGAGCAGCCTGGAGGTTTCCCTCGCGCGTCGGCGCGCGGTCGTCGTCGACGACGACCCGGCGGTCGTCTGGTTCCTGAGCGGACTGCTGCGACGCGCGGGCGTGCAGGTCCTGGAGGCGCACGACGGAGAGCGCGCGCTCGAGCTCGTGCTGAACAGTGTCCCGGATCTGGTGATCACCGACGTCCTGATGCCGGGGCGCGATGGCTTCTCGCTCGCCCGTGAGCTCAAGCGGGACGTCGTCGTGCGCGACGTGCCCGTGATCCTGCTGTCGTGGAAGGAAGACCTGCTGGAGCGGGCCCGCGAGCTCGGCGCAGACGCGGAGGGGTACCTGCTGAAGGAGGCGACGGAGCTCGTCGTGCTGGAGCGAGTGCGAGAGGTGCTGCGTCCCCGGGCGCGCATCGAGGCCCGCCTGCAGGCGGGCCAGGAGGTGCGCGGGCGCCTCGATGGGCTGACCCCGCGGCTCGTCCTGGACCTGGTCTGCGCGCGGGGTGAGGACGCTCAGGTTGCCTTCCGTGACGCCGCCTACCTGTACGAGGTCGAGGTGCGCCGGGGTCGGGTTCGCAGCGTGGTCCGGACGGCACCGGACGGGCGCTTCGACCGCGGAGAGCCCGCGCTCGCGGGGCTGCTCGGCGCCGCCGCCGGTCGCTTCGTCGTCACGCCCGGGGGCGGGCCCTGCGCGTGCGACCTCGACGCACCCCTCGCCGAGCTGATCGGACCGCCCGTCGCGCGCGCGCGCGCAGTGCTCCGAGCGCTCGCGCCGGAGCGGCTCGCGCGGGTGGCGCGGGTGGTGATCGACCTCGAGCGCGTGCAAGCGTACCTCGCCACCTCACCGCGGGACGCGCGGACCGCCATCGAGCGGCTGAGCGCCGGCGTCGCCCCGAGCGCGATCCTCGCCGAGGCCGGCCTGTCGTCCAGCGTGGTCGCCGACATCCTCGCCGACGTGGCCCGGCGCGGCGCCATCCAGGCCGTGTTCGGGGCCGATGGCGAGGATCTGTTGAAGGGCGCGCCGGAGCCCTACGCAGCGCGGACCGTCCCAGCCGCGGCGGATCTGCCCACCCCCTCCCCGATGTTCACCTTCGCGCTCTCGCCCCCTCCGCTCCCCATCGACGGGGCGGGGGACGGGGCTGACGCGGGGCCGGAGCCCGCGCGGGTCGGGATCTCGCTGCCCGCTCAGCCGGTGGCGGCCGAGTCGCTCGCGTCCGCGATGCCGATTGTCGCGCTTGGCGAGAGTGAGGTCGGGAGCGCCACGGCCGCAGTGAGCGCGGAGCAACGACCCTCGGCGCTCCCCGACGTGGCGAGCGGCTCCCCGGAACCCGCTCCCGCCGACGGCCCGGAGGAGCCCCGAGCCGCTGGGGTGTTCGATGGGGTTTCGGCGGCGGCTGCCGGGGCATCGGCTGGTGTCGTGGCGGAGACCCCGAGCGGCACCCGGCTCGCCGCGCACGTGCCCGGCTCGGAGCGAGCCGGCGAAGAGGACGAGCAGCCGGTGGCCGAGCGAGCTGGGGACGAGGTCGGACCCGCGCCGGAGCCAGACGAAGGGCCAGAGCCCCCGACGTCGGCGGATGACGCGGCGGCCTCCGCTGAGGCCCCTGTGGGGTGGGCGAGCCCGGAGCCGCTCCCCGCACCGGTCCGCGTTGACGGGGGGCTCGCCATCAAGGCGCGCATCGCCTTCCCCGGTCGCCGCACCGCCGAGGCCCTTGCCTCACCCGCGCCCGCGGCGCCCGTACCAGTCCCGGCGAGCGCAGTCGCCCCACCGCCGGCCGAAGCCCCGCGCCTCGACGACCCCTCGGGCCCCGCGGTTCGGGGCCCGACCGACGCGCGGCCTGCGGGAGATCCGCCCGCGCGCCCGATCGTGTTTCCACCGCGAGCGCGGGAAGCCGCGCAATGCCCGGCCGCTCCCGAGGCGGAGCTCGAGGGGAACCTCGCTGCCGACTCGAGCCAGGACCTCGCCGAGGTCGCGACCTCCGTCACCCCGCCCGGTGTGGGGGAGGAGCGCGGATTCGCCGGCGAAGAGTCGATCACCCCGCCCCCGGGCTGGTCCCCGCGCATCCCGGCGTCCCTCACCGGCGCTCTGCGGGTCACAGGCATCACGATCGCCACGGCTCTCCTCTCCTTCGGCCTCGTGCGGCTCGCGTTCTCTCCGGGGGGCAGCGGGGTCGCGGACACCCCTGCTGCCGCCGGCAGCGCTGCCTCCCCCGTGGTGGCGTCGGCCGTGGCCCCGCCGGCGGTCGTGACGGCGCCGCCGTTGCCCGAGGCCCGGGTCGAGGCGCTCGAGCTGCCCCCGGGCTTCGTGGTCGGGGACGGCAAGGGCCTGCTCGAGATCGTCACCTCGGGCCGCGAGTCCATCTACGTGGGGGGGACCTTCGTCGGTCGCGGGCCGACGCGGCGGGTTCCGCTGGCGCCCGGCGCTCAGCGGATCGAGATCCGGACGGAGGACGGCTCCCGGCAGCAGTCGGTCGAGCTCCCGGCGGGACGTCGGCTCCGCGTGAGCTTCGGCGAATGACCGCGTTGGACGAGCGGTGCCGGGCTCAGCCCGCGCGGGCCTCGTGGCCGCGGTTGCCGGGCGAGCGACCCTGACCTACAGCGCTCGCCATGTGGGCCCCGCGCGCGCCGGTCGTCGCCATCCTCGCCGCGGCGCTCGCCGCGGGCTGCAGGCGGGAGCGACCGGAGCCCGCAGAGCCGGCCCCGTCCGCTTCGACGACGCCGGCGCCAGCCGCCCCGGTCGAGCCGACGGCCGTGCCCGTCGATCTCCTCGAGCGCCTGGACGCCTGCGAGGTGCGCCATCGTGGGCTCTCCCTCGATCTCGGGACGCCGTCCGTCCACTCACTGAACGGGTTCAACTTCGAGCCGGACCCCACCGTCGAGGAGGTCGAGCAGGCCGGTGCCACCTTCGCTCGTATCCGCCGCCGCGCGCTCGAGTTGACGTTCTGGCTCGACGCCGCCGTGGAGCGGGACCTGCTGGTGGGGCTCCGCGCGCGTGGCGGGACCGCGCGGTCGGTGACCGTCCGCGTCGATGACCGTTCCGTCGGCGTGATCCGGCTCCAGAACGCTGCGCCCTCGGTCGCCTCGCTCGGCGTCGCCAATCCGGACCTGGCGCGTGGTCGCCACACCCTGCAACTGAGGTTCGCCGGACCGGCGCCGAGCGGTCGCGCGTTCTTCGCGGACGTGGACTGGATCCGAGTCGGCGTCCGTGACGAGAGCTCCGCCACCTACGCGGCGCCGACGCAGGAGGATCTCCGTGCGGACTTCGAGCTCGACGGCACGCCGCGCCGCTCCATCGTGCTGCGTGCTCCCGGCAGCGTGCGCTGCCCGGTGCGAGCGGCGGCGGACGCGGTGCTCCGGGTGGCCCTCGGCTACTGGGGTGATGGCAGCGGGACGGCCGAGGTCCGGGCGCTGGAGGACGGGGTGGGACCGGTCACGCTGCAGCAGCGCCACGTCGTCGGAGGAAAAGGGGCGCAATGGGTCCCGCTCGAGATCGACCTGGCTCGGTTCAGCGGACGCGTGATCGGGATCGAGCTGCGCGCGCTCCAGACGGAGGGCGGCGGGAGGGTCGTTTTCGGCGAGCCTCGCCTGGTGCGCCGCCAGGGTGCGGACGCGCGGGTGCCGGAGGCGCGAACGGTGGTGATCGTCGTCGCCGCGTCCCTGGATCGCCGTCGGATCCCGCCCTGGGGCCCCATCGGCGGGCTCACCGCCATCGGCGAGCTGGCGCGCACCGGCGTCACCTTCAGTGATTATCGCGCGCCGACGACGGTCCCCGCGGGCGTTCTCGCTTCCCTGCTCACCGGGCTTCACCCGCGCTCGCACCGCCTCGAAGACCGGAGCGCACGCCTCCCACCGGGCGCCCGGACGCTGGGCGCGGCGCTGAAGTCCGTCGGTGGGCGGACCGCCTTCTTCACAGGGGTGCCGACGACGTTCGCTGCTTTCGGCTTCGACCAAGGCTGGGATCGGTTCTCCGCGTACTCGCCCGTTCACGACGTGGCGGCGACGGAGCCGCTCGACGAGGCCACGCGCTGGCTCGAACGGCGACTGAGAACCACGCGCCGGGAGAAGCAGCTGGTGGTCGTCCACCTGCGTGGGGCGCACCCCCCCTGGGATCTGACTCGCGACGAGGTCGCCCGGCTCCCCCCCGAGGAGTACGGCGGTGCCATCGACGCGCGTCGGGGCGGGATCGTCCTCGGCCACATCCGCGCTCGCCGTCAGGTCGCGGCGCGCCGGATCACCAGCGAGGAGTGGGTGCGGCTCCGCGCCCTGGAGAACGCGGCGCTGGTCAAGCAGAACGACGCCATCCAGCGCCTGATCGACGCGCTCAAGCGCGAGGGCGCCTGGGACGAGACGCTGGTGGTCTTCGCTGGCGACGTGGCGCAGGGCGATCCGCCTCGCGTCCCCTACGACCCGAGTCCGCCCCTCGCCGAGGAGCGGCTGGTGACCCCGCTGATCGTGAAGTTCCCCGGGGGCACTCGGGGCGGCACCGACGCGACCGCTCTCGCCACCACGACCGATCTTGCGGTGACGACCCTGCGCGCCCTCCGGCTCGAGGTGCCCGACGCGCTGGAGGGGGAGGACCTCTTCGCGCTCGCGGCGCGGCAGGAGCCGCTGGCGGGTCGCGTGCTGGTCGCGACCCTGGGCAACCGCTACACGAGCCGCGTCGGCGCCTGGCTGCTCTCGGGCGTGCCGGGGAAGGCCCCGTTGCTCTGTCAGCTCGACGTGGATCCGGCCTGCACCACCGATCTGTTCGACACCCGGTTCCTCGTCGGGCAGGCGCTCTGGCGCTGGACCTTCCTCGCCGAGCGCGCCGCGGCGCGCCCCGACCGTCGCGGCGCGCCCCGGGAACCAGCCGCGATCGACCCGGACCTCGCGGCCGCGCTCACCGTGTGGGGGGACGTGCAGTGACCACGTCGATAGTCCTAGATCGGGTCCATGATCTCTGGCGAGTGGTGCCCAGCGACCCGTCACAGTCGAGCGGCGCCCCGGGGGGCCACCGCTTGTGTCTGGAAGCTCACCCACCTTCGTCCACCCCGTTCAACGTGAGCTTCACGTCCCCACGGTAGGTTGCGCCGCCAGCGCACGGAGCGTACCGCCCCTCCACCCGCCGCTGCGAGACGCCGGGCAGGCTCCAGGCAAGCACGGGCCGTTCGCCGAGGACGCGCACTACGGCGTAGGTCACGCTCTCGATGGTCTCCCGCGCTACGACCACGTTCGCGGCGGCGCCTTTCCAAAGCGTCACCAGATCCTCCCCAGGTACCTCCTCGTCCAGAAGCTCAAACTGGCGCACCGTCTCCCCTGACCCGGACGTCGGCCCATCTTTCTCCCTGCGCTGGAAACGTTCAGTCTCGGGGGGGACTCCGCCGCCCCTGTGACCTCACGGCACATCCGGTCAGGATCCCCGGGGTCGGCGGCGGAGGTTCCGATGCGTGGTGTGTGGCTCGGTGCGGTTGCGCTCATCGCTGTCCTCGTAGGTCCTGGCTGTGCCAACGACGAAGACCAGACGACCGGCTCCACGGCCACCGGCGGTGGATCGGGGGCGCCACCGGGCGGTTCGGGCGGCAGCGCCACCGGCGGGAGCGCCGCTACCGGAGGGGGTTCGGGCACCGGAGGGATGCTGGGCACCGGAGGGATGCTGGGCACTGGAGGGATGCTGGGCACTGGAGGGATGCTGGGCACCGGAGGCGGTGCGCCGACCGGTGGCAACGCCGCGACGGGTGGGGTTTCCTCCGGCGGCGCTAGCCCGTCGGGTGGCACCGCTGGCCTAACGACTGGCGGTGCCAGCACCGGTGGTCAGGCGAGCGGGGGACTGGCCGGCTTGGGTGGAGTCGGCCCTGCCGGCGCCGGCGGTAGCGTGCCGGAAACGGGCGGCACCGAAACGGGGGGCACGAGCGGTTCTGGCGGGGTCGGGGCCACGGGCGGGCAAGCGGGCGCGACGGGCGGCACGATCCCAGAGGGGGGCACTTCCACCGGCGGCTCGGGGGGCGAGCTGGGGGGAACGGGAGGCGAGACGAGCGGCGGAGCCCCGCCAACAGGAGGGAGTGGCGGTTCGAGCGGCTACAGCCCCTGCCCCACCAGCGGTGAGCCCTGTCGGGTCCTGCCGTTTGGCGACTCGATCACCCAGGGCGTGGCGTCGAGCGACCAGGCGGGCTACCGGTCGAGGCTGTTCGAGCTCATCGTTGCGGCCAACCAGAACGCAACCTTCGTCGGCTCGCAGAGCGGCGGCCCCAACGAGGTCGCCGGCCAGTCCTTCCCCAAGAGCCACGAGGGCCATAGCGGCTGGACCATCGATCCCGGCTACAGCCCCTACGGTTCGGGCGGCATTTCGAGCTTGGTCCCTAGCCCCGCGTTCGACACGATCCCGAACATCGTGCTCCTGATGATCGGGACCAACGACGTCACCGCCGACTCCGGGCAGAGCGGCATGGCGGACCGGCTCGAGGGGCTCCTGGACAAGATCGTCGAGGCCGCGCCCGAGGCACTCGTCGTGGTGGCCGAGCTCACTCCGGTGTCGTGGAACCCGCCGGAACTGAGCGCCTACAACGCCCAGATCCCCGGGATCGTCGAAGCTCGCGCGGCGAGCGGTCAGCACATCCTCGCGGTCGACATGAGCGCGATGCCGCCGTCCAACCTCGCGAACGACAACGTGCACCCCAACGATCAGGGATACGCCTACATGGCGGACATCTGGTACGCGGCCATCGAGGACCTGTTGCCTCGGTGAAGCGTCCCTGAGGTCGGTTCAGCGGAGTCACCGACCCCGCCGAACCTCCTGAGAGTGCTCCGAGCCGGGAAGCCCGACGGCTTTCCGGACGCAGCTCCGGATCAACCCGGGCAAACGGGGAGATTGCAGACCAGCCCTGCCGCGGGATCGAGCTCATCCTCCGTGCAGAAGTAGTGGTCCGCGCAGTCACTGTGCACGCGGCATGGGCTGCTCGGGTAGTGACAGGTCTTGCCGTAGAACCGGTCGGGGTCGCTGCTGCAGGGATCGTAAACAATGACGCAGGTTCCGCCGGCCTCGCGAGTGCAGTCAGCGGTGGTGTTGCACGAGACGGGGATACAAGTGTTGGCCGGGAAGCCGACGGCGCCACCGGGAATGCAAATCTGGTCGTCCCCACAGTCGTCATCCGACTGGCAATTATCGCAAGCGCATACGTTATGGGGATGAACAAATCCCGAGTAGAGCTCCTTGGCCAGATAGCAGGCACAATCGGGGCCGCAATCGTCAGAGCTCGTGCACTCATCGCTCTCGGGATTCTCGCTGGACGTTGTGGTTGGAACCGCCGGAGTGACGCAAACCCGGTAGCCACCCGGCTCGTTCGGGATCCGCTCGCAGGTGCCACCCGGGCAGTCGTCGTCGCTCACGCAGTCACCCTCTTCGGCAACGATACCTCCGGTACCGCCACCACCGCCGAGCACGCCACCCGTCGCGCCGGCCTCGCCGCCAGCACCCCCCGTCACGCCACCCGTC
>CAYZQO010000099.1:0-18755 GCA_964480725.1 uncultured Polyangiaceae bacterium
GCCGGCCACCGGGGGCAGCCTGCCGAGCACCGGGGGCAGCCTGCCAAGCACCGGCGGTAGCCCGCCAGCCACCGGCGGCAGCCCCCCGGGCAGCGGCGGCATCTCCGGGGGTGGCACCTCGACGGTGGGTGGCGGCCCCGGCAGTAGCGGGGGTAGCCCCGCGACTGGCGGTGCCTCGGTGGGTGCCGGTGGAACGCTGCCCCCCGGTTCGGGGGCGGCGGGCACCGGCGCTGCGGCTGGTCCGGCCGCCGATGCCGCCGCGCCGGGTTCCGACGACGGCTCCTGCTCGTGCCGAGTCGGCGCTAGCCCTCGTCACCGCAACGCCGGGGCATTGCTCTGGGTCGTCGCTTCCGGGCTGCTCCTTGGGCGGCGTCGCCGTCGAGCCGCCTGACTCGAGCCGTCCCCTCGGCAATCGAGTCGTCTGCCGTTCAAGGGGTGGACCCCGAGAGCTGGCGCAGCTCCTGCGTGGCGGCTTCGAGGCGATAGCGGAGGTCGTAGATCTGGGAGGCGGCGTCCCAGCCGCCGTCGTCGGCGTCCTCCAGGGCGTCGGCGACGGCGATCCAGGCGTCGCCGAAGGTGGCGGCGCCCGGCGTGAGGGTGACGGCGCCGCCAAGGCCGCCCTCCACCGGCGCGAGCGTGAGGCGCAGCGCCCCAAGGTGGCGTCCTGCGTCTGCGCGGCGCCGGGCCCTCGTCGCCACGACCTCGCGCAGGCGGCCAAGCTCCGCCACGAGCTTGGCGATCTCTCGCCGCTTGGCGCGGGCGGGCGCGGCTTCGCGCGCGGTCACCGGGGGGAGCGTTGGCGCACCGGTGTCGCTCACGCCGGTCTGGGCATCCATCACGAGGAGGAGCCCGCCGATTCCGAGCTCGGCGTCGATGGGCGCGGGAGCGGCGCTTGCCCAGCCCCATGCCGATCCGTCCGGTCCCTTCGCCTCGAGGGGAGCCAGGCCACGCTCGTCGGTGCTGATGAGCAGGGTGCGCCCGCGGATCCCGATGGTCATGCCCCTGACGCGGCCCGCTCCCGTGAAATCGCGGCCCGCACGCCGCAGCAGGCCGCCCCCGGCCGGGGTCGCCAGTCGCTCCAGCAGGCGGCTTGCCCTGGCGGGATCTCGGAGCCCGACCAGCAGGGACAGGTCCAGGCTCACGGGTTGCCAGGGCTCGGTGGCCGCGCGTGGGGGCGGCTCTCGAAGCGATGTGTGCATCAGCAGCGCGGTATCGCCGGAAAGGAGGGGGACGACGTCGCGCTCGACGTCCAGGCCGAGGGTCGCACCGAGGACGGTTCTGACCGGTCCGAGCAGCTCGGCGAGCGCCTCCGCCGTCGCCTCGGGATCGCCGTGGAGCGCCAGCGAAATAGCCGGTGGCCCGGCGCCGAAGCGTTCGGCCGGCAGCGCCGCCGCATCCGGCGTCCGGAGCGTTCGCGCGACCCGTTCGAGCGCGGAGCCGCCGCGGAGCGCGACCTTCAGCTCGCCTTGCGCGCCGCCCGGGCGGAGCGTCGTCGCGAGCCCGATCCCCTGGAGGTCCTGCACGAAGCTCACCGCGCCGAGTTCGGCGGGGAGGATCACGGTCGGGTTGAAGAAGGCGCGCACGTCGGCGGTGTCCGGGAGCCCCGCCATGGCCGCTTGAAACCCCTCCGTGCGGTCGAGCCGCTCGAGCGCCGACCGTTCGACCAGCCCGCGCGCGAAGTCCCCCCCCGGCGGGCGGAGTTCTTCGATGAAGAGCGCGACCCCGCGGTCGAGGACGAAGGCGGAGCGGCCGCGGGCCGAACCGAAGAGCTCCGCGGTCCCGACCCGCTCGATGGGGAGCCAGTCGCGGTCGAGCCCGAGCAGGCGCGCCCGGAGCGTCGCCCGGTCGCCCACCGTCATCAGCACGGCGGGGACTACACCGTCCGCTTGGCGCAGCACGGCCAGCCCCGCGGGACCGTGCGGGGCTAGACCGAACGTCTCGAACCCCGCGGGGTCGGTCAGGTCCACCCCGGTACCGTCGCGCAGCTCGCGCACCATCTCGGCATGCTCCGCGGGGAAGTGGGCGATGAGCCGCTCCCGGCCGAGCGCGTCCGCGGTTGCGAACGGATCCTCGACGAGCAGCAGCGCGATGGTTTCCGGCGGCAGCGCTCGGGCGAGGTCGAGCGCCGTCGCGGGAGCTGTCACCTCGACCAGCTCGACGTCCGCGTCGTCCGCAGTCGGCTCCACCGCGACCGCGCGCGGCGCGGGCGTCGGGATCGGCCGGGGCCCGCAGCCAAGGCCAAGGAGGCACATCCACGCCCCAGACCAACAGATCCAAACCCGAGCAGCCCGCATCGACCGACGATAGCCCAGCGCCCTCGCGCGTCACACCCCGAGTCGTGCCGGCGGGCGACCGCGGTCCTGGGCGACGGCGCCGTGCTCTCTTGTGAGGGGCCGGCGATCGGGCGGCCCTCCCGTCGGCGAACCTCGAGCGCCGCCCGATTGCCGCCCGGAACGTGGTAACTTGCGCGCACCATGGCGGATCAAGAGGCGCGAGAACCAGCGGACCTCATCGAGGTCAGGGCCGAGCTAGAGGAGGATGAGGCGGCGGACAAGGTCGATCTCTACGTGAGCGTCGAGGGCTCGTCGCTGTTCACCGGACGCGCGGCGCTGAGCAAGGCGCGTGAAGTGCACGCGCTGGTGGAGAGCCTGGGTCAGGTTGGCATCGCCGAGGACCAGATCTTCGTGGAGGGCATCGCCGCGAGCACGCAGAGCGGCATCTTCTCCAAGAGCTCGTCCGCTCGCTACAGTCTACGGGTGCGCTGCCGGAACCTGGAGCGGCTGGGTGACGTGCTCGGCGCCATCACCGGGCAGAAGAACGTGACCATGGGACGGATGGAATGGGGCTTCGACGAGAGCCCCGCGGCCAGCGCTCAGCGGCTGGCCCGCTGTGCCGCGATCGCCAGCCAGAAGGCGCAAGCCGTGGCCGCGGCGCTCGGTGTGCGCCTCGGGCCTCCGCACCGCGCCAGCGAGGTCGTCCCGGGTGACGCCGGGGCCCGCGCCTATCCCGCTCCGGCCGCGATCGCGTTCGCGGGCGTGGCGCGAGCCAGCATGCGCCAGGAAGATCTCGGGTTATCAGTCACGCACCATCGCCAGGTGACCACGCGGCTGTCGGCGGCCTTCCGCATCGAGCG
This sequence comes from uncultured Polyangiaceae bacterium, assembly GCA_964480725.1. Classification (GTDB taxonomy): domain Bacteria; phylum Myxococcota_A; class Polyangia; order Polyangiales; family Polyangiaceae; genus JAFGBI01. The sequence continues at coordinate 3,134 of CAYZQO010000099.1, forward strand.
AGGTGCGGCGTAGCGTCGGGTCGCGGGGCCGCGCCTCCGGGAGCGTTCGATTCTGTGGACCGAGCCGCCACTGCCCGGGGCGCGCCCGTCGGGGCCGGAAGCACGAGCGCGGCAAAAGAAAGGATCGTCGCTCGCGTGGAATTGAGGGCAGCCGGACGCCTCTCACTGCGATCTCGGCTCGCCAGACGGGCCTGAACGCGCCAATCTAGGCGCCAGAGTCGAGCGATGTCATCGAGCCTCCGTCTCCCCATTGCCGTGCTGATCGACCGACTGGACGACGAGTACCAGGTGGCCGTCGTCAGGGGTGCGCTGTCCGCGGCGCGAGAGCTGGGGGTCACGCTGCTGTGTGTGCCAGGCGGCCGCGTGCGAGACGAGGACCCGGAGGGAGCGGCTCGCAACGTCGCCTTCGACCTCGTCACCGCCCAGACCGTGAGCGCCGTGGTCGCGGTGACGAGCGTGATCGGCAGCGCGAGGGGCCCCGCGGAGCTCCGGGGGTGGCTCGAGCGATTTCGTGGGTTGCCCCTCTGCTGCGTGGGCGTTCCCATCCGGGACTACGTCACTATCGAGGTCGACAACTCCAGCGGCATTCGCGAGCTCGTGCTGCATCTGGCGTGGCACCACGGTCGCCGGCAGATCGCCTTCGTGCGCGGGCCGGCCGCCAGCGCCGAGGCGCGCGTTCGGTTCCAGGCCTATCGCGACGCCCTCGAAGAGGCCGGGCTGCCCTTCGAGCCGCGGCTGGCCGTCGCGGGAGACTTCCTGAAGCCGAGCGGCGGCGCGGCTGTGCGGTCCCTGTTCGAAGACCAGCGTCTACCAGGCCGTGTCGACGCGCTGGTGGCGGCGAACGATTTCATGGCACTCGGCGCCATGCAAGAGCTCTGGCGGCGTAACGTCGAGGTGCCTCAGGAGCTCTCGGTCGTTGGCTTCGACGACGTCGACTCCGCGCGCCTCGCGCACCCGGCCCTGACCACCGCGCGTCAGCCGACCGAGCAGCTCGGCAGGCGCGGCATTGAAACTGTGTACGGGCTTGCCGAGGGTCGCTCGCCGCTCTCGGCTTCGCTGCCGACCCAGCTCGTGCTGCGCCACTCGTGCGGCTGCTCCACCGCGGACGTCTCGCTGGCCAACAGCATCCGGCCGGTCGCGGGGGATGTCGAGGTGGCGTTCGCGCAACAGCGCCACGTCATTCTGGGGGAGGTGGCGCGCGCGGGGGCGGGACGCCTGGAGGCCGCCGGGACCGGGTGGGAGGTGCCGCTGGTGGACGGCCTGATCGGCGAGCTGAGCCGTGGCAACGGTGGGGGCTTCCACCGCACACTGGAACAGTTGCTGAACAAGTCCGAGGGGGCGTCGGTGACCGCTGCGGTCCTGCAGGACGTGCTGACGGCGCTCCGGTGGCAGTCGTTGCCCTGCGTCGCTGGCGCGCCGAGCGTGAGGGATCAGCTCGAGGACGCGCTGCACAAGGCTCGGGTCCTCGTCAGCGCCTTCGGCGAGCAGGCCGGGGAGCGACGCGCACGAACGGCGCGCGAGCGGCGGAGTGCTTTCGAGAGCGCGATGCGTTCCGCTTTGTTCTCGGGCAGCGCGCAGCTCTCCCAAGCCGCCGCCGAAACCCTCCCCGAGCTCGGGGTGGACGCCTGCGTGGTCGCGGCGCTGGAGCGACCGAATGACGCGGCCGGCCCAGCGCGGGTGCTCTTCGGCTTTGGGGCTGGGGATCGCATCGCGGAGGCCTCACCCATCCTGCTCAGCCAGCTCCCGGCGCACCCGTTGGTCGAGCTCGACGGGCGCATGGCGGTGCTCTTGCCGCTGGTCGCGTTCGGAAAGGCCCTCGGCGCGGCTGTCGTGACGACGGCTCGGGTCCCGGACGACGAGTTCGAGCACGTTCGCGAGTTCCTGGGCACGGAGCTCGACCTGCTCCGCCGCGCTGGCGCGCTCGGGGGCTGAAGGCGCGCCGGAAGAGCCCGCCGAGCGAGGTCCCGCGTCCGAGCGCGGGGAGGCCGAGCGGGGCGCGCCTCGATCACCACGACTCTCTCCTCGCTTGCCGTTGATTCGCGAGAGCGCGGACTCCACCACTGTCTCGAGCGGCTGCATCGATCTGCTGGTGCAGTCCACCGTCGTCCTCGAGGGCACCGCGGTCCAGATCGCGGGCGTCACCTACTGCACCTCCGCTGATGACTGCCCGTCCGGGCGCGTCTATCTCGAGAACCTGACTTGCGGGTGATCGAGGCGCGCCACGAGTTGGGAGAGAGGGGTTCCCGTTGGCTCGCCACCGCAAGATGAGCCCGGAGAGGGCGCGCTCGGGTACCACGGGTACGAACGCCATGAGAGCTCTGAAGAAGTCTCTTTCGATGCCCGGTGCTGTCAGTCCTCGAGGCGCACGCTCACGGCGCGACGCTCCGGCTCTGGGGCGGTGGCTTCGAGGAAGAAGAGGTACTCGTCGCCGGGCTCCCCGCTCAGGATCCGCACGGTGAGGCCGACGGGGACGTCCCGCTCGAGCGCGAGCGGCCAGTTGAGCTCCGCGCCGACCTCGAGTCGATCGGCGTCGGTGCGGGGCCGCGGCGCGGTGAGCTCGATCCCCACCCCACAGGTGTCCTGCACCCGGACCTCGCCTTCGACGCCAGGCTCGACCCAGAGCAGCCCACCGGGCTCGATGGCCAGGCAGTCGCCGAGGGGCGATGCCGAGGGGTCGAGCGGAGCGCCCGGCTCGGCCACCACGAGATCGCTGGGACCCGAGCTCGCCGCGAGGCCGATCACCTCGATCCGCACCGTGTCGCCCGGCTCGACGCTCAGCGGCGCCTCGAAACCCCCGTCCGCCGTCACCGGGGCCTCCACGGCGGCCGCGGTGGTGTCGAGGTTGTAGGCCCGCACGAAGCCCGCCTCCGGATCCACGGCGCCCGCACGCCCGACGATCACGGTGGCCCCTCCCGGATCCAGGGTGCGCCAGGAAACGAGCGATGCTTCCAGTGTCGGAGGCTTGGGGACGGTGATGGGTGGCTCGGGCTTGGGACTCACGCTGCAGGCCGTGGAGAGCCAGGCCGCGACCAAGCCGGCCACCAGCGGGGCGGCTCGGGCGGTCTTGGCGGGGCTTCGCGCGGCGTCCGTGGCCATGGGAGACATTCTATGCAAAGAACGAACCGACGGGTGAGCCTGGTTGGGATGTGCGCCCAAGCTCGCCGCGGTCGTGTCGTGCGGGCGCGGTGGCGGTGGGATCGGCGGGCCAGTGAGCGATGTCCGCTGCTGCTTTGGCGAGTCTGACGGTCGGAGCCGTCCTGCGGGGGCGGTACGAGCTCCTGCGGGAGCTGGGCGTTGGGGGGAGCGCCACGACCTACCTGGCCCACGACCGCCGGTGGGACACGGAGGTCACGGTCAAGCTGCTCCGCGATGCCTCCGCCGAGTTCGTCGAGGTGCTCCACGCGGAGTTTGCCCGGCTCCGGGAGCTCTTCCACCCCCACCTCGTCCACGTGCACGAGCTCTGGGGGTCGAGCGGCCCCGGCGATCCCCTCCCCTTCTTCACCGCCGACTACGTGCCCGGCACGACGCTTGGGCAGCACGCCCAGGGGAGCCGGTGGGAGTCGCTCCGGCGACCGCTCGGCGAGGCCCTGAGCGCGCTCGACCTCTTGCACCGCGCCGGATTGCTGCACGGCGACTTCAAGCCGGAGAACGTGCTGGTTCGTGAGGACGGCGCCGGCACGCTCATCGACCTCGGCTGCGCATGGCCCCTGGGCGCGCGGGCCAGCGGCGTCGCCCGGGGCACCCCGGACCACCTGGCCCCGGAGCTCCTCGGCGGGGCGCCGCTCGATGCGAGGTCGGACCTCTACGCCGTCGGCGTGACCCTGCGGCGACTCGGCGCGGTGCTCGCCGAGCCGCTGCCCGGGCCGATCGCGAGGCTCGCCGAGCGCCTGATGGATCCCGATCCGGCACGGCGGCCCGCCGACGTGGGCGAGCTGCTCGATGTGGCGTGGCCCGAGCAGGAGCGCGGAGCTCGGGTCCCGGTCGGCCTGGGACGACTCGTCGGGCGGGACGCCGAGCTCGTCGTTGCGCGCGAGGCGCTCGAGGCGCTCGCGACGGGGAGCGCGGGGGCCCGAGTCCTGCTCCTCGCGGGCGCGCCCGGCATGGGCAAGAGCCGGCTCCTGCGCGAGATCCACTGGCTCGCCCAGGCCAGGGCCACGGTGCTCGAGGCCAACCCTGACGCGCCGCGCGGCGTTCGGAGCTTGCTCGAGGAGGCGGTCGGCGGTCCGCTCCCGGCCGCAGAGGCCGACGCCGCCGTGTGCGCCCGCGAGCTGCTCGTGGCGCGGTCGGCGCCCTGCGTGCTCCTCGTGGACGACGCCGAGCGGGTCGCGGGCCCCGAGGGCGCGCTGCTGGCCGCGCTCGCGCGCTCGCTCGAACCGCAGGATCCGTTGCTCCTGGTCGTGGCGAGCCCGCCGGAGCTCGCGCTCGGCGGCGCGGCGACGCGGCGCGTGGAGCTCGGTCCGCTCGGCCCGCGCGACGTCGAGGCGCTGGTCGGCGAGGGCTGCTCGCGAGCGGCGCGTGGCCACCTGCATCGGTTGAGCGGCGGCCACCCGGGCGAGCTCCGGGCTCTGCTGCTCGCGCTCGCGTCGGGCTCGCTCAACGAGTCGGACCTCATCCGCGGCGCGGAAGCGCCGGGTCGTCCGGGACGAGGCGGGTCCGTCCTCGGCGCCTTTCCGTCGGCGGCGCGTGAGGCCCTCGGCGTCCTCGCGGTCCTCGGCCGACCCTTGGGCAAGGATCCGCTCGCCGAGCTCGGGGTTCGTGCCGAGCAGCTCGACGCCCCGCTGCGGTCCGGGGTGGTCGTGCGTGAGACGGCCGGCTATCGCCTCGCCAATCCGCAGGACGGCGGTCGACTGCTGGTCGAGCTCGGCGGGACCGTGACCCGGGCGCTCGAGCTGCGGGCGGCGGACTGGTACTCGTCGGGGCTCGCGGGTGAGCGCTCAGTCCCGGGCAGCGGTCGGGAGGACGCCGCCCACGCCGCGATGCACCTGGCTCGGGCGGGCGAGCTCGCGCGTGCGGCCGAGCTGCTGCTCGGCCACGGCGACGAGCACGCGATGGCCCCCCAGGCGTGGCTCGCCGCGGCGCGGGCGCTCACGGCGCACCCCTGCGGCTTCGAGATCGAGCTTGCCACCGCGCGGCTCGAGCAGATGGCGGGGCTCGCCCCGGCGGCGCTAGAGCGGCTGGAGCGACTCCTCCGGAGCGGCCTCGACGGCGACCAGCGCGCGATGGCTCGCGTCGAGTGCGGCGCTTGCTGGCTCAGGATCGGCGACGCGAGCCGGTCCGTACTGGAGCTCCGCCGCGCCCTCGGCGAGGCGAGCTCCCCCGCCGAAACCGCTCGACTCGCCGATCTCGTCGCGCAGGCCCTGTGCCGTCAGGGCAACTACGAGGAGGCCCTCCGGGTCGCCGACGAGGCCCTCGCTGGGTGCTCCGACGCGCAACTTCGGGCGAGCCTCGACGAAGCCGCCGGCGTCGCCCTCGGCACCCTCGGTCGTCTCGAGGCGGCCGCCGCCCGGCTCGACGCGGCCGCCCGGGTGCCGGGGCGGCGGCTGCCGCCGCGCCATCAGGTGCGGGCGACGAGCGCGCGGGCGCTGGTCGCCTTCCAGGCGGGGCGGTTGAAGGAGTCAATCCGGCTCTACGCCGAGGCGCTCGGTGTGGCCGAGCGTCATGGCCTCGGTGATCAGCTCGCCAGCGCGGCGCTCAACCTGGCCGCCGCGCACCACCAGTGCGGGGCCTGGGCCGACGCCCGCGCGGCGTACGAGCGCGGGCTGCGCCTCGCCGTCGCGCTCGGACAGACGACGACGGAGGCGCACGCGCGGCTGAACCTCGCCCATCTCTACGTCGACATCGGGGCCCGGGCGCGGGCCTCGGCGCTGCTCGACGCCTGCGAAGCGCTGGCGCACCGGGCTGGGATCGCGTCCGTCGAGGCGTCCGTGGTCGCGCTGCGGGCGGAGCTCGAGCTAGCGGAGCGGGGACCTCGGGTCGCGGGAGAGCTCCTCGCGCGGGCGAGGGTGCACGCAGCGTCCGCCGGCGACGCCCGCGATCAGGTCGAGATCGAGATCCGCCTGGCCGAGCTCGCGCTGCTCGCGGGGGACCTCGAGCTCGCGGAGGAGCGGGTCGAGCGCCTCGGCGACCGCGTGACACGGCTCGACGCCCGCGACGTCACGGTGCGCGCCGAGTTCACCCGCGCCCGGCTGCTCCAGGCTCGGGGCCGCCCGCGCGAGGCCCTGGCGCTGGTGGAGGGGGCGCAGGGCACGGCGAGGGCGCTCGAGCTCTCCGAGCTCGAGGCGGAGGCGGCGCTCCTGGCGAGCGAGCTCTGGCAGGCGCTCGGCTCGGAGCTCCTGGCGACCAAGCACCGCCTCGCCGCGCGCGAGCGGTGGGAGCGCGAGGCCGCGGCGCTGCCACCGGAGCTGCGGGACGGCTTCTGGCAGCACCCGCGACGCCGCGCGGCGCGCGCCGCGGAGCCTGCCGCGGCCGTCGTCGGGTCGACGGCTCGGGAGCACAAGCTGCGCCTGCTCGTGGAGATCTTCCGCCGGCTCAACTCCTCGCTCCGGACCGACGAGGTCCTGCAGTGCGCCATGGACGCCGCGATCGAGCTCACCGGCGCGGAGCGGGGCTTCCTGCTGCGGGCGGTACCGGAGGCGGGCCGGCGGGTGCTGACCGTCGCCGTGGCTCGCAACGTCGATCAGGAGCAGCTCGAGCGCTCGCACTCCAAGTTCAGCCGCGCCATCGCGGAGCAGGTGGTGTCGAGTGGGGAGCCCGTGGTCACGGCGTGCGCGCAGACCGACCAGCGATTCTCCGGCCACGAGTCCGTGCACGCCCTGCGCCTGCAGTCGGTGCTGTGCGTACCGGTGACGTCGCCCGCGGGTCGCCTGGGAGCCCTCTATCTCGACAACCGCTTCAAGACCCACGGGTTCTCCGAGCCGGACGTCGACCTGGTGCTGGCCTTCGCCGATCAGGTCGCCATCGCGCTCGGCAACGCGACGCTGCACCAGGATCTCGAGCGCAAGAACCGCGAGCTATTGGCCCAGACCGAGCAGATCCAGGAGCTCTTGCGCGAGCGGGAGACGGAAGTGGAGCGCCTGACCGAGGCGGCGCTCCGTCACCGGCCGAGCGAGGGCCATCGCTACGACTACGGCGCGATCATCGGCTCGAGCCCCGCCCTCGAGCGGGTCTTCGACCTGCTGGATCGCGTCATCGAGACGGACCTGACCGTCCTCATCGAGGGCGAGAGCGGCACCGGCAAGGAGCTCGTCGCGCGGGCCATCCACCAGAATTGCGCTCGTCGCAGCGGTCCCCTCGTCTCCATCAACTGCGCCGCGGTGCCGGAGCCGCTCCTCGAGGCCGAGCTGTTCGGCACCACCCGCGGCGCGTTCACCGGCGCGAGCGCGAGCCGGGACGGGCTGTTCGTGCAGGCGCGAGGTGGCACCCTGCTGCTCGACGAGCTCGGGGAGATGCCGCTGTCGATGCAGGTGAAGCTCCTCCGGGTCCTCCAGGAGCGCGAGGTGCGACCGCTGGGCGCGAACCGGACCGAGGCCATCGACGTGCGCCTCGTGTGCGCGACCAACCGTCACCTGTCGGCCGAGGTCGCCCAGGGCCGCTTTCGCGAGGATCTCTACTACCGCGTCGGCGGCGTCACCGTGCGGCTGCCGGCGCTCCGCGAGCGGCCCGAGGATCTCCCCCTGCTGGTTGACCACCTGGTTCGCCGGGCCGCGGAGCGCATGCACCGCGCGGTGCCCGAGCTATCGCGCGCGGCGCTCACCAAGCTCTCGCGCTGCTCTTGGCCGGGGAACGTGCGGCAGCTCGAGAACGTCCTGACGCGCGCGCTGGTGATGGCCCAGGGCGACCGCATCTCCGCGCGGGACGTCGAGCTCTCCCCCGACTGCATCGCCCCGCCACGCCCCCTGGATCGAAAGGGCTTCGCCCAGCAGGAGGCTCAGGCCATCGCCGCCGCTCTGGCCGAGCACCGATGGAACGTCGCCGAGGTGGCTCGCGCGCTCGGGGTGAGTCGACCCACCCTGTATCGACGCCTGAAGGCCTACGGCTTGCGGCGCAGGCGGTGAGCGCGCGCCCCCCGGCGTGGCGGGTTGTGCCAGGCTCCGCCAAACGTCCAGGTGCTTGTGATCACAGGACAAAAGCTCCTCTCGGCGCCGATCGAAGGCGTCCGAGGTTAGACATGTAACGATTTCGTTACACATCTTCCCCTACCGGCCAGCGGCTGGCTTGAACTCAGGGCGCGCGCCCGCCCGCGCGGTCGATCCGAGGCGAAACGCCCCTCTTCGCGACGCCGATGGGCGCGACCGCGGGTCGGCGCCGCGAGTGGCGCGGCGATTGCTCTTTGGACTCGGTGCAGGGCGCGACCAGGGACCCGAGGCCACGCCGAGAGAGTCAAGGATCATGAACCCCGCCACTCGCCCTTCGTCGCCTCGTTGGCTTCCGCGCGGCCCGCTCGGTCGCTGCGTGCTCGGCGCGACCGCGACGGCCGCGCTCGCCGCCTGCGCGCTCGGCTGCGCCGCGGAGACGCCCGGCCCCGCCCCGCTCCTCGGAGTGACCCTCCGGAGCCCGCTCGGCTCGCCGCCGCCCGATTACCGCGTCGTGATGGTCGACGAGTCCTACGGCGTTTCGATCGCGGACTGTCCGGGGTCGAACGACGGCGACCGGATCCGGTGCACCCCCGACGGCGTCGCGCTCCGCGACGGGCCCGCGGTGGAGGAGCTCACGGTCAAGGCGCCTGGCTGCGCGTGGCGGACGGTCGCGGTGGAGCGCGCGCCGCGCGCCCAGGACCAGGTCGTCGAGCTCGAGGCGCTCGCGCCCTTCGAGCAGAACGAGGACTATTCTACCGGGCTCGGCCCGGACGAGGGCCTCGACGCCTTCGACGCGCTCGCGGTGCCCGTCGACACCGAGCTCGGGCCGTCTCGGTCGGTCAAGTTCCTGATCACCGATCTCTCGACCTTTCCGCGGGTTTACCTGCAGAACACCCGCGCGCACCCGCTCCACTACGACTTCGCGCGCACGGTGCTCGGCGAGGCGGCCACCCGGGCCGAGTTCGAGCAGGCCACCTACCACGGCGCCGACCGCGACGCGCTGGCGGGGACGCTGGTCACCTACCCCGAGCTCGCGTTCGAGAGCGCGGCCGCGGGCGCCGAGCTCCGCGCGCCGATCACCCTGAACCTCTTCCCGAGCGACGACGCCGACCCGGAGCAGGTGCTCCGGGCGCACCGGCTGCTCGAGGAGCGCCTGCTCCTCGCGGACCTCGGCGGCGACGCGCACCGGCTGGTCTACCTCCCGGCGGGTGAGCAGCAGCAGGCCGAGCTCCGCGACGCCGCCGCGGAGTTCTCCGCGGTCGACGCGCTCCACACCGATCCGGGCGAGCTCTACGCGGGCGTGGACCAGCAGATCCTCAACCCGGGGCTGGCCTACGGGACCCTGCGGCTCCACTCGCCCGAGGAGCTCGCGCGCGCCGTGGTTTCCGCGCAGGACATCGTGGTCCTCACGCGCCTGCCCAACGAGCTGCCGGTGGTGGGCGGGAGCATCACCGCGGAGCTACAGACCCCGCTGGCCCACGTGAACGTGGCGGCGCGGGCCCGCGGCACGCCGAACCTGGCGCTGCGCGACGCCGACCGCGATCCGCGGGTGGCGCCGCTGCTCGGCCGGCTGGTGCGCTTCGAGGTTACCGGCGCGGCCTTCACCCTCGCCGAGACCACCGAGGACGAGGCAGAGGCGTACTGGGACTCGCAGGCGCACGAGCCGTTCACCCCCGACAGCGACGACCAGGACCACGGGCTGCCGAGCTTCGAGGAGGTCAGCTTCGCCGACGCGAGCTTCTGCGGCGTGAAGGCTGCGAACCTCGCCGAGCTGCGGCAGCTGCTCGGGGACGAGGCGCCGGCCGGCTTCGTGGTGCCGTTCCGGGCCTACGACCAGCACCTCGAGACCGCGACGGCGACGGCTGCGCTGTGCGAGGCGGCGCGCGGCGACTGCGCCGATGAGGGGCGCGACGAGGTGCTCTGCGCCGGCGCGTTCGAGCGCTGCTCGGCGGCCGCCGCGGCCGGCGACTCGCTCTACGCCTACGCCGCGCGGCTGCTCGCGGACGAGGAGGTCGGGCGCGACACCCCGCTGCGCGAGGCGTGCCTCGACTCGCTCACCCACCTCGTGCGCCACGCCCCGGTGGACGAGGCCTTCGCCGCCGCGCTCGACGCCCGGGTCGCCGAGCTCTTCGGGACGGCCCAGGTGCGCCTGCGCTCGAGCACGAACGCCGAGGATCTCCCGAGCTTCAGCGGAGCGGGCTTGTACGAGTCCGTCTCGGCCGTGGCCACCGGCGAGGACCGCGCGTCGGCGGAGATCCGTAAGGTGTGGGCGTCGGTCTGGGCGTTCAAGGCGTTCGAGGAGCGCCGGCTGTGGAGCATCGATCACCTGGCCGTGCGCATGGGCGTGGCGGTGAATCCGGCGATCGACGACGAGGCCGCCAACGGCGTCCTGATCACCCAGAACCTCGCCAACCCGGGGGTCGTGGGCATGTACGCCAACGTGCAGCTCGGCGAGGTCAGCGTCACCAACCCCGAAGGCGGCGCGCTGCCCGAGGTGTTCTCCATCCTGCCGGCCCCCGGGGGCGGCGTGCAGGTGACCCGCCAGCGTTTCTCGTCGCTCAGCCCGGAGGCGCCGCTGTTGACCGACGCGGAGGTGTCCCGGCTCCACGCCGCGGCCGCGCGCGTGCAGGCCCACTTCGCGCCGCTCTACGGGCTCGACGAAACCCTGCTCACCCTCGATCTCGAGTTCAAGTTCCACGGACCGGAGCGGGCGCTGCTCATCAAGCAAGCCCGACCGTACGCGACCCGCGCCGCGTCCTCGACAGAGTGAGGAAATGCAACATGAAGACGACCCATTGGTTCCTTGGCATGCTCGTGTGCACGCTCGGCGTCGGGTGCGGCGAGAGCGACAAAGACCAGGCGAAATCGCCTGACGACGCGACCGGCGGCCAAGCAGCTGGCGCCGCGGGCGGAGCGGCCGGCGACGAAGCGCAGACCGGCGGCACCGCCGGCAGCGCCACGGGTGGGCAGCAGCAGAACGGCGGCACCGCCGGCGTGGCGGGGAAGAGCGAGGATCCGTCCCCCGGCGGGAGCGCTGGGGCGCCGGACGCACCCGGTGGCAGTGGCGCCACCACGCTCGGGTTCACGCTCCGCGCTCCGGAGGAGCGCACCGTGACCTGCTCCGGGGGCGATCCGAGCGTCACCGAGCCGGCCTTGCTGATGGACGAGGACTACGTGTGCACGTTCGTCCATGGAGCGGTCGATGGTCACGTCTACGTGCAGGCCACCCCCACCGACTGCCAGCAGCTCATGGGGGCAGTGCCGACCAGCTTCGAGGCGACCGGCTGGCTCTCGATCGACGGCGTGACCACGCCGCTCGAGGGGCTCCTGTACGACCACGGCGGCAACCACCTCAACAACACCATCGAGTTCGTCCTCGAGGGGTCCCACTATCGCTTCGCCCACTCGAGCATCGGGTTCGGCGGCCGCTCGTGCCAGCCGATGGACTGCCTGCAGGTGTACCGAGCCGACGGGACCACGCTGGTCGAGGACGGCTGCACCGTGGACCGCACCCTTCCCGTGACTTGCGCCGCGGTGGAGGCCGCGGGGGTCCTGCCCCTGCTCGAGGACACCTTCGCGCCCTGTCCGGGTGATCCGAACTACGCGGAGTGAGCGCGGCCACCGCCTCGGGCGCCCTCGTCACGGCGGCCGGTCGTCGCGCGACGGCCGGCCACGGGTCCGCGGCGCGGTGACGCCCCGCGTTGGTTCGCCTCGTCACTAACGACGGATGGCGCGTCGGCCGCCTGCACGGGGAGGGCGGACGGTGGTAGTGAGAGGGCGTGGAAGATCCCCCGACGGCGCCCGGGTTCGCGTCCATCCCCGGGTTCGAGGTGACGCCGGCCGTCGCGGCCGGCTTCGCCGCGGACGGCATCTCGACGCCCACGGCCGTGCAGCTCGCGGCCATCCCGCCCATCCTCGAGGGACGGCCCGTGGTCGTCGAGTCGGGGACGGGCACGGGGAAGACGCTCGCCTATCTCCTGCCGGTCCTGCAGCGGTTGCGCCTCGGCCTGGCGCGGCGCGCGGTGTGCGTGGCGCCCACGACGGAGCTCGCGATCCAGATCCTGCGCGTCGCCGCGCGCTACCAGGAGCCGACCCTGCGCGCCGTGGCGCTGGTGACGCAGGGCAACCAGCGACTCCAGGCCTCCCGGCTCCAGAAGGGCACCGCGCTGGTCGTGGGCACCCCCGAGCGCATCCTGGAAGCGTACGCCGGGCGCAAACTCTCCGGCACGAACCTCGTGGTCCTCGACGAGCCCGAGCCGATCCTCGCGCGGCGAGACGCGGAGCGCCTGCGGGAGATCCTGTCCCGTCCGGACCCCAAGGTGCAGCTCGTACTGGCCGGGGCCACGTTCGGCCCGCAGTCGGAGCGCTGGGTCCGGGACCTCATGGGGAGCGAGCTGGTGCGGACCCGGGTCACGGGCGACCCCCTGACGACCCAGATCGAGCACCGCTTCATCCGGGTCCGGCACCCGGACGAGAAGGATCTCGCCCTGGTGCGCTTCGTCCAGGAGCAACGGTGCCGGCGCGCGATCGTCTTCGTCGATTCGGCGCCCCTGCTCCGCCACCTCTTCCGCCTCCTCACCGAGCAGGGGCTCTCGCCGGTCACCGTGAGCCACGAGCGTACCAAGCAGCAGTGCAAGGAGGCGCTCGTCGCCTTCCGCGAGGACCGGGCGCGGCTGCTCCTGGCGACCGACCTGGTGGCCTCCGGCGTCGATGTGGTCGGCGTCGATTGGGTCCTGCACCACGGGCTGCCAAGCTCGGCTGCCGCCTACGTGCACCGCGCCGGTCGCACCGGGCGCGCGGGCCGGACGGGGACCTCGGTGCTGTTCGTGAGCGACGCGGAGCGACCGCGACTCCAGCGCCTCGAGCGCGACCTCGGGTTCGCGATCGCCCCGTTCCGGCGGCCCGCCCGCGGCGGGCCGGCCAGCGGCGGCGCGCCCCCCGCCCGCGGCCGCCGTCGCTCGGGACCGTGACGACGGCCGCTCATCCCGGCGCGGGCTTCCAGTCCCGGGGGCAGAGCGGCGCGCAAGCGGGCGGCTCGCTCGATTGTCGGCGGAGCTCGAGTCGAGCCGCGGCGGCGGCCTTGAGCCAGCCGAGACGTTCCACGCGGAAGCCGAACAGGACGGCGGTCACCAAGATCTCGGCGGCGATCCCCAGCCAGCCACCCAGCGCCCCCATACCGAGCCCGTGTCCGAGGCCCCACGCCAGCGTCGGGGTGCAGACCCAGGCCACCGTGACGCCGACCGCGGCGGCGAACCGCACGTCACCCGTGCCCCGGAGGACACAGCGCGCGACGATATTGAGGGCATCGAAGCAGCCGAAGAAGGCCGCCACCAACAGGAGCCGCGCCGCCAGCGCCACGACGGCCTGGTCGGCCAGGAACTGTCCCGCGATGAAGCGCCCCCCCAGGAGAAACACGCCGGAACAGAGGCCGGCGTAGGCCACGGCGAGCGCGGCGGTGCGACGGCCTACGTAGCGCACGAGATCGTCCCGATCGGCGCCGACGGCCTGCCCCACCAGGACCGACGCGGCCTCGCCCAGCGCCACGCACGGCATGAAGGAGAAGTGGACGAGCTGCAGCGCGATCTGATGCGCGGCCATGTCTACCTCGGAGAAGGTAGCGACGGCGAGCGTGAGGGTGGCGAACGACCCGACCTCGAGCAGGAACTGCAGCCCGGTCGGCAGCCCGACGCGCAGGAGCTGCCGCCAATGCGAGGGACTGAGCGCCCGTTGCTGAACGATGCGCAGCAACTCGACCGCCGCGGTGAGCCGTGACGTCACCCCCGCCATCCGCCGGTAACCAGCGGGCAGGAAGCCGAAGCCGCCGAGCGAGCGCTGGACACGCATGACCACCGCGGCCTCCACCGTGTGTGCCACCAGGGCGGCCGCCGCCGCGCCCGCCACGCCCCAGCGCAACCCGAAGACGAAGTAGAGCGCCAGCAGGACGTTGACGACGTTCGCCGCCAGCGCGGCGACCATGGGTGCCCGCGTGTTGCCCTGCGCCTGCAGGACCTCGCGCAAGGCCACCTGCACCAGCACGATGGGCGCACCCAGCGCGCGGATCCGCATGTACGTGCGCGCTGCCCGTCCGGCCGCCTCGCTGGCGGCCATGGCGGCCACGGCCTGAGCGAGCAGCTCCGCCGCCGCGACCGTCGCCGCGCCCAGCAGGAGCGCCGCCGCGAGCGCCACCGCGACGTGCCGCAGCACCTCGTCGCGACGCCCGGCGCCGATGGCTTGCGACACCAGGACCTTGGCGCCTTGGAGGAGCCCGAAGGAGAAGCAGAAGAGGAAGAAGATGGCGGTGCCGCCCAGGCCAACCCCGGCGAGCTCGGCCGTACCCAGGCGCGCGACGACCAGGGTGTCGACGAGCGTCATGATGGTGAACGACAGGGTCGCTACCGCGATCGGCCAGGCGAGACGGATGAGCTCGGCGAATGGACGGGCGCTCCACACCAACGGCTCTGGTTGGTGCGCGTCCGCCGAGGGGGAGAGAGCTGCCGATGACATGAGGTCACCTTGAGTGCATGTAAGCTCGGGTACCGAGGGACGAAAGCTGGGGAGGTCGGCGGGGTGGCGGGCCGGAGCGGGCGCCGTTTTCGCTCGACCCAAACGCGAAAACGCCGCCAGACCTGGCCAGGTCCGCGGCGTGTCTTCCGGAGCAAGCGCGAGGTGATTAGCTACACGCGCTGGCGAAACACGCCCCGACCGGCCCCTGCCACTCCATCGGCCGGGAAGAGCCGGCTGGAATGGCGCGCGGGGCGGGGATGGATACGTGCTTCACGGTCAGCTCCCGGAAGACCGGACTATGACGAACGGCTCGGCGTTGTCAAGGAAGGGGTCAACTCCGAGGCGCCGGGGTCGCGTGGGCCTGGCCTTGAGCTCTACGGTCGTCGTCACGCCTCTGCGGTCGCCTGCCCGTGCGCTCGAAGACGTCGCCTCGCAGGGCGACCCGGTCGAGTCGCCCACGCGCTCGCCACCGTCCTCCCTGACCCACGCCCCCTGAGTGGGAGGCCCCTCTCGACCTAGCGCGAGGGATCACCGCCCGCCCTCGGCTCGCGCCTCGGTCGGGCGAGCCCCTTGAAGCACCGAGCAGGTTGCCAATGGCAACAGCGCCGCTGAAAACGCACCCCCTCAGGGCGAGGGCGCGTCTTCAGCGGCGCCTGGGGCGAGATCTGCTCCCGGTTCGGTGCTTCAGGTCGTTGATTCTTCGCAGCAACCAACCTGATTGCTGCTCTGGCACCGCTCCGCGGTGCGGAGGGCTGCTGTGGCCGGAGCGCCCTCGGCCCCGGCCGGCACGCCCGGCTTCGACGCCATTTTCGCTCCAAGACACGCCGGTCTGGCGCTCGATGCCGGCACTCGCCAGCGAAGCGCGGCAGAGTTTTTCCACATTCGAGCGAAACCTGGAATCGGTGAGTCGACCCGCAACGCCACGGATTGACACCGAGCCTCGAGAGCCGCGAGGATCCACTGCGGGTCCGGACGGGAGGGTGTCCATGGCGAACGGCGAACGGCGAACGGCGAACGGCGAACGGCGAACGGCGAACGGCTCT
>CAYZQO010000100.1:0-11476 GCA_964480725.1 uncultured Polyangiaceae bacterium
CGGCGCCGCCCGTCTCGGCGCCGCCCGTCTCGGCGCCGCCCGTCTCGGCGCCGCCCGTCCCACTGCCGCCCGTGCCAGCTCCGCCGGTGGCGGTGCCGCCCGTGACACTGCCGCCGGTAGGCGAGCCGCCCGTCGGGGTGCCGCCCGTGGTGACGGTCGTCCCTCCCGTTTCGGGGACCCCGCCGGTGCTCGAGACGCCACCCGTGGTCGGTGGTGTGCCGCCCCCGCTGCTCGACCCGCCCGTCGCGGGCTGTCCACCGGTGCTCGGCGTCCCACCCGTGGCCTGCACTCCGGAGCCACCGGTCCCGCCCGCAGCGACTCCGCCAGTGGCTTCCGCCCCGCCGGTTCCTTCCTCATCCGCCGTCCCGCTCTCCGAACAGCCGAAGCCCCCGACGGCGATGCACAGGATCCCAGCGAACAGCGGCTTCATTGGCGGAAGGTTCGTTCTCATGGCTCAGGCTCCACGACGCAGACGAATGACCCAGGTTCCGGCCGGCAGACGTCCGAGCGGCACGAAACCGGTCCAAGAAAGCGCGGAATGCCGCGACAACGCTTTCGTGCAGTCGCGGCGCAAGTCGAGCCGCTCATCGCAGCTCGACCCCGGGCGCCCCCGCCAGCTGGAACGCTCCCTATGACAAGATCTCGAACGCGTGGGTGCAACCGCGATGGACACCCTGCAGCCCTGCCTCGCCACCCAGTAGGGACAAATCTGTCCCCCCCCTCGCCCGAGTGGCGCGACCGCTCCGGCGGCTCTCCGGAGGGGGGGCCAGGGCGTCCTGGCCGCCCTCACCCGGGGCCAAGCCCGCAGAGGTACCCGGCGCGATCCGCGCGGTTCAGTAGCGCTGAGACTCCGGCGGCGGTGAAACAGTCCCGGCCCGATCAGCCCGAAGCCCGCGCTCGAAACGCCCCCCGCAACGACGACGCCGCCCGAGCAGCGCCAGCCCGAGGAGCGCGGTCAGCAGGCCCCCGAGCGATGGCCGCGACGCGGGCACCGCGCACCCGCAACCCGAGTCGTCGGCTCCGCTGCCGTCGCCCGCCGCCGGCAGCGAAGCGTCGCCGCCGGTGGGCGTACCGGTGCACTGCCCGGCCACGCAAGTCTGCCCCGCCTGGCAGCTGTTCCCGCAGGTGCCGCAGTTCAGGATGTGGCTGGCGAGATCGACGCAGGCTTGCCCGCACTGCGTCTGCCCAGTGGGACAGCTCGCGGTGCAAGCGGCAGCAGAGCAAACCTGTGGGGCGACGCAGACCGCCCCGCACTGTCCGCAATTGACTGGATCCGCCGCGAGGTCGACGCAGACCGTCCCGCAGAGCGTGAGCCCGGGAGCACAGGTCGTCCCCACACCGCCCGTGCCCGCAGGGCTCGCGCCGCCAGTAGCGAGCGCGCCCCCCGTGGTCGACACCCCGCCGGTGAACGAGGCTCCTCCCGTCGTCAGATCCCCGCCGGAGCCCGTGATGCCGCCCGTGGGGCTCCCCCCGGCGCCCGGAGTCCCAGCGTCGCCCCCGGTGATCACCCCGCCGCCGGCCGTGCCGCCCGTGTCCGCCGTGCCGCCCGTGCCCGCCGCGCCACCGGTCCCGGCCGTGCCGCCCGTGTCCGCCGTGCCGCCGGTCCCCGCTGCCCCCCCGGCGCCGCCGGTGCCCCCCGATCCTCCCGTTCCGGTTGCGGTGGCGGAGGTCGAGATCACCACCGTGGCATCCACCGGTCGGGACGCGACGTGGACGCTGAGCAGCCCGCTCTCCGAGTCCCACACCGACCCGTCCTCGCCGGACGGAACGTCGGATTCGCTGGGGAACGAGGCGATGGCCGTGCCGTTGACGTACAGGTCCTGAGAACCCGAAAGGCCATGGTAGATGACCTCGTAGGATCGACGGGTCGGCGCCCCGCTGTACGTGCCCTCCGCAGCGCCGATCCGCACCACCAGATCCTGGTCGGTGAAGCCAAGCGCCGTCGTCCGGAGCTCGCCTCGCGTCCTAAAATGCTCCGTCATGCCGTCGTCCTCGTAGAGGACGAACGAGCCGTCCGCGCCGGTGTAAGCGTGGATCAAGAGCTCGTCTTGGGGGATGAAGAAGGTGGAGGTGGCGAAGGGCGCCGTGGGGAAGATCGCCCCCGCCCGCACAAAGACCGGCACGGTCCCCGTCGGCGCGTCGACCTCCTCCGTCCCGCCGCCGGGATGGACGCTGTCGTCCCAGAAGAAATACCAGTCGCCGCTCGGCAGCCAAACGCTCACGGTGTTGTTGCCGTCGGAGCAGTTGGGCGCGACCAGCAGCTCGCGACCCCAGAAGTACTGCATGTCGCGGTCCCAGGCCGTGGCGTCGGTCTGGTGCTCGAAGAACATCGGCCGCGCCATGGGCATTCCGGTCCGCTGCGCCAGATGCGCGTACGAGTAGATGTACGGGAGCATCTGGTAGCGATGGGTGATGTACGTCCGCGCGGTGTCCTGACAGGTCGCGTTGCGCTGCAGCGGCCACCGCTGGTGCCCCGGCCCATGGGGCTTCCAGATCGGCGTGAAGCTGCCGAACCCCATGTCCCACTGCCGGTAGAGGTTGTCCTCGTTCACGGTCGGGGTGAAGTGCGCGCCGGCGTCGTGGTTGAAGTACGGAAACCCAGAGATCCCGGCGGACTGCATCGCCTTGACCTGTGAGGCCATGTCTTCCCAGTTGCCGTCGAGGTCGCCGGTCCAGTGGTGGCCCCAGCGCTGCGCGCCGGCGGTGATGCCGCGGC
Organism: uncultured Polyangiaceae bacterium; assembly: GCA_964480725.1. GTDB lineage: Bacteria > Myxococcota_A > Polyangia > Polyangiales > Polyangiaceae > JAFGBI01. Next base: position 2,717 of record CAYZQO010000100.1, read on the forward strand.
TCCAGAAGTACGGCCGCTTCGCCTCGCCGATGGCGGGGTCCCACCCCTCCTGGACGCAGGCCTTGAGCAGGTTCAGGTGGTAGTTGATCGACTCCTCCGCCCATCGCTTCCCGCTGTGGAGCGTGGTCGAGTGGGCGTGGTCGGGGTAGTCGAACTCGTCGAGCCAGATCGAGTCGCCCGGGTAGCCGAGCGCGGGATCCAGCGCCTGGTCGAAGAAGAGGTTCCAGATCCACTCGACCGCGGCGGGGTTGGTGAAGTCGGGACAGTCCGTGGTCCCGGGGATGCTGTACGCGTTGTTCCAGCTCGGGTTCAACGGGATCCCTGGGCGGTTGAGGTCGAGCGTCACGGTGACGCCGTTCTCGTCGGTCCACTGCTTGTACTCCGCTGGGTCCGGGTACCGGTCGTCCCGGAACTCGAACCAGGAGTTCATCTGTCCGGAGGTCGCCTCGTTCGAGGCGCGCCAGGCGTTGTCGTTGACCTGGTGATCGAAGGCGAACCCGGCGTTCCGGTGGTTGGTGATGGCGGTCTTCCACCAGTTCTCGCCGTTGTTGTTGGGATCGGACTTGTCCGAGAGGTGCAGACCGAAGAGCGACCGCTGCGGCAGGCGCGGGCGCCCGGTGAGCTGGGTGTAGCGGTCCACCACCTGCGCGACGTCCGGCCCGGCGATGAAGAAATAGTCCATCTGCCCGCCGTACCCTTCCCCGTTGATGGCGAGGGAATAGGTGTTGTTCTGGCCCAGGTTGACGGTGTGCGTGAACGTGGTGTTGAGGAAGACGCCGTAGCCGCGGGACGAAAGGTAAAACGGGACCACGCAGGCCCCCTCATTGCCACGGCTCACCGTCAGGGACGTGCCCCGCCGGTCCAGCCGCGCGATGCGCCCGTACGCCTCGTGCCCGAGCCCCGCGAAGTGCTCGTCCGCAACGGGGGCGAAGGACTCCGTGATCGTGTTGCCGCTCCAGGAAACCCCGCCCTGCTCGGCGAGCAGGGGCGTCCCCTGGCCGCCGAGGGCGAAGGAGAGCCGGATCGGCTGCTTGGCGACCGAGATCAGGACGCCGTCGGCCGCCGCCGTGGACACCTCGAGCGTCGAGCCGCCGTCGACCACGGTCAGCGTGCCGTCCCAGTCGTGGCGCTCGACCATCTCGTACCGGTCGTCGGCGTAGAAGTCCTCGCCGCTGCGCACGGCCTGGACCCGCGTGATGTGCTCGCCGTAGGGCGTGATGCGGATCCGTTCCCCGGAGTCCCCGGTGATCACCACGCTCCTGCCGGCGGTGGCGTGCGAGGCGTAGTCGCCAATCTGCTGGGCGAGGGAGTGACCGCTCACCAGCAGGACGAGCAGGGCCGGAGCCCAAGAGATCGTGCGGAAACCGTGACGTGCGACGGGGCTCGACGGGTGCATCTCGAATGACCTTCCTCGGGCCCTCCGGGAAGAGCCCAACGCAGTTCCAAGCGGGCTGGATTGTGGCCCAGCCAGATCGCCCCGGGAGCCAGCCCTTCCCCCGTCTATCGCGGATTTCGGTGACGCAGCAGGGGTGGAAACTCTCCCCCGACCACGAGGCCCTTCCTCCGCTCGTCCGGCCGCGCGGGGCAACGGAGACGGCGCACTCTCGGCGAGGTGGTGCCGGGCCGAGGCACGCCAAGGGCTCGTACTCATGGCGCTTCCGCCGCCCTGGGCACCCCGGGGAGGTCGATTCGCGCCCCCCCGCGATGAACTCTTCGGACCACGGGAGCGAACAATTTCCCCTGCCGGGCCGCGAGCGCCACCGGGATGAATTGCGGCCACGGAGCCCCTTGGCTCCGCCAGCAAGGACGATACGGATGACGCGCCGCGACTTCGACCGAGAGATCTCCTTCGGGCCCGCTCCCTTCGGCTCGCGCGGCGGCAGCCGGTCGCGGCTGCGACCGCTGCGCCCTTGGCACGTCGCGGCCGCCTCGGCGATGGCGATGACCGCGAGCGCCATCCCCGCGCTGGGGCAGCAGACGGAGATCACCATCTCGATGGCGCCGCCACCGTCAGAGCCGCGCATCAATGGCCCGAGGATCATCGGCTGGAGACCGGCGACGCCGTTTCATTACACCGTCGCGGCCACCGGGGAGCCCCCGCTGACCTACGCCGCTACGTTGCCGAGCGGGTTCTCGATCGACCCCGCCTCGGGGACCATCACCGGGACGACGCCTCCCGCCGGCTCCTACGCCATCGACGTCACCGTCACCAACGGGTCGGGCAGCGCAACAGCCACCCTGACGCTGCTCGCGGGCGACACCCTCGCGCTGACGCCGCCCATGGGCTGGAACAGCTACGACTCATACTACGGCGACGTCACGGAGGCCCAGGTGCGGCAGGCGGCCGACGCAATGCACGACATCCTGCAGCCGTTCGGGTGGAACACCGTCGTCATCGATTACCTCTGGTACCACGACGACAACACGATCGACGAGTTTGGTCGCTTTTTGCCCGACGACGAGAAGTTCCCGAACGCGAACGGGCCGAACGGCTTCACGCCCATCGCGGACTACGTCCACGACCTCGGGATGAACTTCGGCATCCACCTGATGCGCGGGATCCCACGGAACGCCTTCGCCCAGGACACGCCCATCCTCGACTCGAGCCTCAGCGCGCGGGACGCGTCCAGCGGCGACGACGCCTGCCCCTGGGACGACCACATGTGGGGCGTCCGAGGCGACACCGAAGCCGGCCAGGCGTGGTACGACTCGATCTATCGGCAGTACGCCGAGTGGGGCGTCGACTTCGTCAAGGTCGACGACATGATGAACCCCTACGGCGGGAACACCGTGCATGACGCGGAGGTCGAGGCCGTCCACAACGCCCTCTACGGTACCGATCGCTCCATCGTGCTGAGCCTTTCGCCGGGGCCACACCCGACAAGCGCCGTGCAAGTCCTCAACGCCAACGCCAACATGTGGCGCACGGTCAACGACTTCTGGGACACCGACGGTTTGAGCTCGATGGATGACGAATTCGATGCGGCTCATGCGTGGGCAGAAACCGACGGCATCACGCCCGGGCATTGGCCGGACGCAGACATGCTGCCGCTCGGTGACATGGGGCACCGCGTCACCCAGTTCAGCCGCAACCAGCAGGTGACCGTCATGACGCTGTGGTCCATCATGCCGTCACCCCTGATGTTCGGGGGCATCCCCGATCGGCTCCCTGGCGACGACTGGACCATCGCTCTATTGACCAACGACGAGGTGCTGGCGGTCAATCAAGACGCCCTGGGTCGTCGCGGCCGGCGCCTCGCGCAGAGCGGCAGCACGGAGGTGTGGTCCCGGGACCTCTCCGGTGGCGGCAAGGCCGTCGCCTTCTTCAATCGTGGGGGAGAGGACGCCACGATCTCGGTCAGCTTCGCGGACCTGGGCGTGGTCGAGCCCGAGGTCGTCGTGCGGGACCTCTGGCGGAAGCAGGAGCTCACCGAAGCCACGAGCGAGATCTCGGCGAGCGTGCCCTACGAGGGTGCGCTGCTGTTCACGGTCACCCCACCGGGCGCTGCTGGCACGGGAGGGACGGGTGGCGCTGGGGGGGCAAGCGGCTCGGCGGGGACGACGAACACCGCCGGGGCCCCGGCAGCGGGGGGCACGCCGACGGGAGGAACCTCCACCTCCGGTGGCATGCCCACGGGAGGGACCTCCGCCACGGGAGGGGCCTTGGCCACGGGAGGCACGCCCACGGGAGGCACCTCCACCACCGGAGGCACCTCCCCTACAGGGGGAGCGCCGGCGGGTGGCACCTCCGCCGCTGGAGGGACCTTGGCCACCGGGGGCCTGCTCACGGGTGGCAGCGCGCCGACCGGAGCCGGCGGCACCGCGCCTGGTGTCGGCGCCACCGGCGGAGCCGGCCTGAGCGGGGTTGGTGGTGGTTGGATGCTGGGCGGCACGACCACTGGCGGCGGCACCGCGAGCGGCGGCGGCGCGCCCGAGGCCGAACCCGGGACCCGGTCGGGAGACGAGGAAGGCGGTTGCTCCTGCCGGCTCGGTGCGCGGAGCCCCGTCCCCGCGTGGGGGCTGATGGCCTTCGCAGCGATGCTGTTCGCGCGCGAGCGACGGCGCCGAGCGGTCAGAACCGGGTGATCGAGCGTCGACGCGCCGTTGCCGTGACACCAGGCGACGCGCTCGCGTCCGAAGCTGCCAGCCTCTCGTCAGTACCCGGTATCGGGCGGCCAGGTCCCCTCGAAGACGCAGCGGTGGCTCCGACAGGTGGCCCTCGGCTCGACCTCCGGAAGGGCGCAGGGGCTGGGGCGGCAGGGCAACTGCCGCTTGGGGTCGCAGCGCGGCTCGGGCACCGCTGCCCCGACGGGCAGCGCGACCGGCGTTCCGTTGCCGCACCGATAGCTACGGCAGTGGTAGATCTCCTCGCACGTGTATTGCCAGCCGAGGAAGCAGTCGGCATCCGATTGGCAACCGGCGCCGTCGCCGTTCGGCGGCGGCACAGCCTCGGCGCTCGCGTCGGGCGCGGCGTCCGCAGCCGGAGCGGGCTCCGACACCCCCCGAGGCGGGGGCGCAACGGACGAACACGTCGTGCAGACCGACGGGCCCACGGCGAGCGCTCCCGCCGACGCTGCTGGCTCCTTGGGCTGGGCGCCGCACGCCGCGAGCAACGCCAACGTCGCGCAGCCAATGTTTCGTCGTCGCATGGGCGTCAGTTCCTGAATCGAGCCGGGTACTGGCTGGGGAGAGTCCTGGGGGGGTGCTCGCTCGGGGGTGGGCGAGTACAAGGAGGGGCGACGTCCTGCGGCGTCAAGGCAAGTCGAGCTCGAAGGCGAGCGCGAAGCTCGGCTGCGCCTCGGCGGTGGTGCTACCGACGAAGGGATCCGAGTCACGCAGTAGGCCCCAGCGGGGCAGGCCGGGGACCGGCTCCGAGCGGTTCTCGGGCTCGGCGAACAGCGCGCAGGAGACGCGCGCGCCAGCGTCGGGCAGGTCCTCCGCCACCGTGATCTCCACCGTATCGCAGCGGATCGCGACCGACTCGACGGCGACGAGCGACGCGGCGAAGGCGCGCCCGGTCACCTCGTCCGCGGTCGCGTCCTTGCAGAGCCGCGAGATGCACTGGCCGTTCTCGCCGAACTCCCCGAGAACGCCGACGCAATCGCGATTCGCCGCTGGAACGATCCCAGGGGCCAGCTGCGGCTGCGGCAGCCGCGCCGTGAGCCCAGTGCGGGCGCTGCTCCGATCCCTCGCCGTGCTGGCCATGGAGGGCAAGGTATCACCGCCGCGTCCGCGCGACCCAGGAGGTTCGATGCCGCTGATCCCGACCGATCGGCTCAGGGCGCGTAGCTCGGGAGCTCGAGGACGTAGGTGTCGACCGTAGCTCCGTTGCCCCAGTCGCTGCCGAAGACGATGCGGGTCCCGCTCGGGCTCGGCACGGCGTGGGCCTCCGCCCAGTAGGGCTCGACGAGCTGGGTGTTCTCCTTGCCCCAGCTCCGGTGCCTCCCCACGCGGCAGACCGTGCCGCTCACCGTGTCGGCGATCAAGAGCTCCAGGTCCAGCAGGCCGCTGCCCGCCGTGTCCCCGTAGGTCGACACGACGACCCAACCCGGCTGTCGGTAGGCCAAGGCGGAGAGGTGCCCGCTCGGCGGGTAGGGGTAGCCCGTGTCCGGGCCGATGATGACCCGTGAGGTCCCCTCGGCGAGGTTCCAGGTGACGAGGGTCCCGATGTCCTCGTTTCCACCGGGCCCCGGGTCGAAGACCGCTCCGTTCCAGGTGTCGTCGCCGTTCGGCAAGAGGCCCATGGAGGCGTGGCCCCAGGGCTCCACGAGATCGAGCGTGCGCAGGACGTTCAGGCCCGTGTCCGTCACCTCACCGCTGTCGCTGAGGTACGCGAGCTCCCCGCTCGGGGCCACCTGCGCCGGGTTCCCGTCCGAGGTGATGCGGGCGAGGACCTCGTTCGCCTCGATGTCGTAGAGGAACTGCTGGTCGCCACAGCCCAGCCCAATCCGCGCGGAGTCGAACGACGTGAACATCGGATCGCTGCCGGCCGTCACGGAGTCCGTGCAGAAGTCGAAGGTCGTGACGCGCTCCTTGCGGGCCTCTCCCACGTGGTAGCGGACGAAGTCGCGATCCTCCACCAGGAGCAGGACGTCGGGATCCGACGTGTGCCAGTAGACCTGCTCGAGATCGGGCGGCTGGAGGTCGAGGGCACCGAGGCACTCGTAACTCCGGCCGTCGTACAGCTCGTGCTGGCCTGCGGCCACGTCGTAGAGCAGAAGCAGTGACTCGTCCGCGTTGAAGGCCGAGACGGTCGAGTACATCGGTTTGATCACCGGATCGTTCCCCGAGGTCCCCGCATCCACCGCCGTGACGCGACGGATCACCGTGCCAAACTCGTAGTCCGTGACCGCCTCGCCGACGTCGGGCTTCGGCAACGACGTCATGGGGTGCGCATCCCGGTCCTGCACGAGGCCGGCGCAGAGATCACCGGGGACGGTCGCTCCCCCGGTGCCAGCTCCGGCGGGGCCACCCCCCGTGTCGAAGGCGCCTCCGCCTTCGCCGCCCGACCTGGGAGCACCCCCGCTCGCCGCGCGCTCGTCACCGTCGTGACCGCACCCGAACGCGGCCAGCATCAGCGCGATGCCCACCCGGTCCCAAGAGCAAAGCGGACTACGGCCCATGAACGCACCTCCCTTCGGGCGTCGATCCTACCCGAGCCACGCTCCCCGACCAGGGGCGAGGTATGCTCGAGCGTCCCCACGGGATCCGCAGCATCCGGCCATTGAGTGGCGAAGACCGATCGCTTCGCCGCGATCCCGCGCCCGCGAATGGAGAACTGGAGCGCCCGATGAAGGCAAGGAACCGGAGTTGGCTGTCGTTGCTGCTGCTCGGCGCGGCGGGGTGCGGCCCCGACGGGCCGAACGGTGCGCTCGGCGGGGGGGACCCCTCCCTCGGCAGCGCCGGCGCCTGGGCCCGAGGAACGCCCCGGGTGACCGAGCTCGGGCGCGAAGCTCGCGAGCTGGCAGCGACCGCCGCGAACGTCGCCGAGAACTCGGTGGTTGACACTACGGCAGGGCTCTACCGAGCCGTGAGCGAGAGCGATCTCAGCGCCTCCGCGGGGTTCGTCCTCCCCGTCGGCGACCAGCAGGAGCTCCTTGTCGTCGTCGAGAGCGCCTCCCTCGAGGCGGGGTACTTCGCGCTGAAGGGGCACGTCGAGGGGATGCCCTCCGGCCTGGTCATGCTCAAGGGCACTGCCGAGCGCATCAGCGGTTGGATCGCGTTTCGCGCGGAGGGCTTCGCCTACCGCTACCGCACCGAGGCGGGGCTGGTCCTGGTGGAGGAGGTCCCCTTCTCGCGGATCTGCCCTTCCTGTGACCTCCCCATACCCCGTCGAACGGACGGGATCGAGAGCGCTCCCACCGTCCATTCGGCCCCCATCAGCCAGGCGATCTGGCGCTCGCAGGAGCCCCACATCGGGGGCTACACCGGCGCCGATCTGCTGACACTCGAGAGCCGTCCCTCCGCCTCGAAGGTCCTGTACCTGGCCATCGAAACCGTGCTCGACGGCTCCGGCACCCCCGTCGACTTCTCGAAGGAGGAGATGTGGATGGCCTGGCAGAGCGTCGCGGCGGCCTTCTCACCCTTCGAGGTCAACGTCACCACCAACCCCGCCGTCTATGAGCGGACCCCCGCCGGCAGCCGGGGCAAGGCCAACTTCACCTCGTCCAACGACCGGGCCTACTGCTACGAGGGTGTCTTCGGTACTGACTGGTCCTGCGAGATCTACACCGGGCCCGGCGCCGAGGACTCGCTCGGGTACGGCGTCGGGCGCACCACCGCGCACGAGTTCGGCCACATGATGGGCATGCTCGACGTCGGGACGGCCCAGACAGCATATTTCGAGGGCTTCGACGAGTACAAGTGGTACCCGAAGATGGGCAACTACTACGGCGGGTTCGACGAAACCAACTCCCTCTTCCAGTGGAGCCAGGGCGAGTACGCGGGCGCCATCGACACCGAGGACATGCTGGCGACCATCAGCAGCCAGCTACCGTACCGAGACGACGACGTCGCAGACACGCGACCGCTCGACATCACGGGGACCAATGCGGTCCTCTCCGACACCAATCGCGGCCTCATCGAGCGGAACAGCGACACGGATGGCTTCACCTTCCAGATCGGGCCTGCGGGTGGGCGGGCCACCCTGACCATCGACCGCATCGAGTACGCCGGGGGAGGGATGCTGGACGTCCTGGCGACGCTGCGGGACGCTAGCGGAGTAGAGGTGGCCACGGGCAACGCCACCGCGGCGCGCAGCGCGACCATCGACGCGACGCTCGGCGAAGGAACCTACACCCTCGTCATCCAGGGCGGCGCCGAGGGCACGCCGAGCCACGGGTTCTCCAGCTACGGGTCCCTCGGCTACTACGGCATCGACGGGACCATCACCGGCGCCGTCACGGCGGGCACGGGCGGCACCGGAGGCACGGGCGGCGGGAACACCGGCGCGACGGGTGGCCAGGGCACCGGCGGGGCCAGCGGCGGGACCGGCGGTTTCGCGACCGGGGGCCTGACAACCGGTGGTGAAAGCACCGGCGGTTTCGGCATGGGCGGCACGGGTGGGACCGGTGGCCTGGCCATGGGCGGCCAGGGCACCGGCGGGACCAGCGGCGGGACCGGTGGACTGGCCACCGGTGGCGTCGTGTCCGGCGGTGCTGGCGGCAGCGGCGGCTCGGTCACCGGTGGCACGGGTGGCTCGGCCAGCGGCGGCGTCCCGACCACCGGGGGCTCCGGTAGCGGCACCGGCGGCGAGGCCAC
>CAYZQO010000100.1:11576-13317 GCA_964480725.1 uncultured Polyangiaceae bacterium
GTGGGGCAGACCTGCAGCGCCGGGCTCTGCACGGCCAACTCGACGGGGGGCGGTCCGGGAATGCCCGCGGAGACGAGCCAGCAGCCGGACGAGTCCGGCTGCGCTTGCACCGCTGGGCGCCGTGGGACGTCGCCGGGCTGGCTCACTCTCGCCCTCGGGCTGCTGCTGATGGCGCGCCGCCGCCAGCCAACTCACGGCGGCTGAGCTCGCCGGGGGATTGCCCCGCGCGTTCCCCCTGGGTAGATGCCAGGACTGATGATCGGCCCCGAGGTGCTGGTCCGTTGTCACGCGAGCGAGCCGCGCGACGGACGCCTCGAGGCGGTCACCTCGTCGCTCTGGACCCGAAGGGGGAACATCGAGCACTACGGCGCGACCGCGGATCTACGGATCCTGCGCCTCGACGACGTGGACGCGGACGGGCGACCCGACGCGGTGTACCGCTACTTCGAGACGATCGCGTACGTCTGCAACGACAACCACGCCTGGGGGCTCTACAGCCCCGAGCTACTGGCCCACTCGCTCAGGGACGGGAGCTTCGCGCGGACGGACGAGGTCGCCCTCGCCTTCACGCGGCGGCTCTGTCCGGCGCCCCTGCCGGGAGTGCTCTTCCCCCCGGGGGAAACCGAGGAGGCCCCGGCCGATCGGATCGCTTGCGCGCTGCTCTGGGGACGCTCGGTGGCCGACGTCTCGCGCCAGCTCGCCCGTGACTGTCGCGCCCACCCACGCCCCGAGCAGGCCGGGGTGATCTTGCCGTGCCACCCGTGCTTCGATGCGAGCTACCGCGCCGAATACCTCACCCGGCCCCCCGTGACGCTCTCGGCCGGCGCCGGCCCACGGTAGCCGCAGGCGCTCTCCCGTCGGCGGGCAAGCGATGACCGCTCCCGAGCCCGCGCGGCTTGCACGGCGCCGGCCCAGCGAGGCACGCTCGCTCGCCCATCGATGACGGCACCCGAACCCCACCTGGTCGCCTGCACCAACTGTGGGGCGATGACCCCCGCCACGGCGGAGGCATGCTTGCGGTGTCGGATGCCCCTCACCGGCGCCGGAGGCGCGACGGCGCCGAGCGGGGGCGCAGGCCGCGCGCTGGTACTCTTCCTCGGCGTGGGCGCCGCCTTCGGCGTGATCGCCACGCTGATCGCGGTCCACTTCGTCACCGCGCAAGCTCCCGCCCAGCCGAGCGCGGTCGCGGTCACCAGCGCGGCAGCGCCGAGCGGGGGCCTCGGGCTGACCGGCAAGCCGCGCACGACGGAGGCCGAAAGGCTCGCCGCGGAGCCGGTCCCGCGCCCAGCCGCCCCCGCGACGTCGGCGTCGGAGGCCGCCGCGCCCCCGGCGACACCGTCAGCCAGCGCAGAGGACACCGCCTCCACTTCCGGCACGCTCCCTCGCGAGACGATCCGGCGGATCATCCAGCAGAACCGCAATCGCTTCCGCGCCTGCTACGAACGGGGGCTCGCGGCTGACCCCAACCTGGCGGGCCGCGTGAAGGTCCGCTTCGTGATCCGGACCGACGGCTCCGTTGCGGACGTGACGGACGCTGGCTCCGACCTACCGAACCGCACCGTGATCGCGTGCGTCCTCCGCGCCTTTGAGTCCATCAGGTTCCCCAGCCCGGAGGGCGGCAGCGTCACGGTCATCTACCCGTTGGCGTTCACGTCGGAGTGACCAGAACGGCCTGCGCCGCCGGCCCGGCCTCGTCCACGGCGCCCGGCGTAGAGGAACGGGGGCTCCTGGTACCGGGACG
>CAYZQO010000100.1:13417-16546 GCA_964480725.1 uncultured Polyangiaceae bacterium
AGCGACGCCGACCTCGCGCGCGGCCTCGGCGCCGGCGAGGCCTGGGCCGTCGCGGAGACGTGGCACCGCTTCGCGCCGATGGTGCTGACGACCGCGGAGCGCTGCCTCGGCTCGCGCTCGGAGGCCGAGGACGTCGCCCAGGAGGTCTTCTACCGCGTGTTCCGCAAGGCGAGCACCCTGCGCGAGCCGAGCAGCCTGCGCAGCTTCGTCTACTCCTTCGCCCTGCGCACGCTGCGAACCGAGCTCCGGCGCCGGAAGGTGCGCTCGTGGCTCTCCCTGTCCCCGCCCGAGGAGCAGGCCGACGTCGCCTGCCGCGCGCCGGACGTGGAGTCGCGCGATCTGCTGCGCCGGTTCCACGCCCTGCTCGACCGCCTCGGGCCGCGCGATCGGCTGGTGTTCGTCCTGCGGCGGCTGGAGTCGATGACGGTCGAGGAGATCGCCGCGCGCATGGATCTCTCGGCGTCCACGGTGAAGCGCTCGATGGCCCACGCCTCGAGCCGGCTGTCGCGCTGGATCGATGCCGACCCCAGTCTGGCCGGCCTCCGCGACGAGGAGCGATGGGGACGATGATGACGCGGTCCGAAGAACCGACGGGCTCGCCGGCGCTCGCTGCGCTGATCCGGCTGGGTCGAGACGGCGTGAAGCAGCCCAGTCGGGCCGAGCTCGACCAGGGGCTGAACGCGCTCTACAACCGCATCGCCGCCGGCCGCGTTCGCCGGCGAGCGACGACGCGTTGGTCGCTGATCGGAGCGGCAGCGTTGCTGTCCTCGGTAGTGGCCCTGCTGGTCATCTCGCTCTCTCGACAGGGCGCGCCGACTCCGACGCCACCAGCGCTCGCCTACCGGCTCGAAGGCGGCGAGCTCCTCGAGGGCGGCTACCTGCGCGAGTCCGGCCACGCGGGGATCCGGCTCTTGTTCAGCGAGGGGAGCCGGCTCGACTTCACTCCGGGGACGCGCGGCCGGCTCCGGAACGTCGACGCGACGGGGGCTCGCGTGGCGATCGAGCAGGGGACGGCCTCCTTCCGCGTCACCCCTAGCGCGGACCGGCGCTGGTGGGTCGAGGTCGGTCCGTTCCTGGTCACCGTCACGGGGACGGTCTTCACGGTCGACTGGGATCCGTCGGGCGAGCGCTTCGAGCTCCGCCTGCGGGAGGGTCGCGTCCTGGTCAGTGGCCCCGTCTCGGGCGGCGATCTGGCGCTCCGGTCCGGCCAGCGCTTGGTGGTGGACCTGACGCGAGCCGAAACCGTGATCACGGAGGACGGCGCGGAGAGCGCCCTCGCCCCATTCGCCGCGGCCCCAACCGCTTCGGGGTCGTCGCTGGCCGTCGACACCGCTATGGGGTCGAGCCCGTCCGCGGTCCCCGCGCCTTCGTCGCTCGGGCAGGGCCAGCGCGGTTGGACCTCCGAGCTCACGAGCGGCCAATGGAACCGCATCCTCGAGAGGGTCGACCGCGACGGGGTGGAGGCGACCCTGAACAGCGCCTCCAGCGAGGATCTCTTCGCACTCGCGGACGCGGCTCGGTACCGGCGCCGCCCCGATCTGGCCCGGTCGGCCCTGCTAGCGCAGCGCCGTCGCTTCCCGGACTCACCGCGCGCGCTCGACGCGATCTTCCTGCTCGGTCGGGCCGAGGAGTCGCGCGGAGGCGGGGCGGCTCCGGCGATCGCGAGGTACGACGAGTACCTGGCCCGGGCACCAGCGGGCCCCTACGCGGCCGAGGCCCTGGGCCGAAAGATGACCATCGCCAGCCAGGTGGGCGGACCGGCCCTGGCGCGACCCCTCGCCGAGGAGTACCTCCGTCGCTTCCCCAAGGGGAGCTACGCCGGGGCGGCGCGCGCCCTGCTCCGCGTCCCCTGAGGAGCCCCCATCGGTCCCGTGCGTCTCGCCGTCCTCGCGTCGATCCTGCTCTTATGGGCGATGCCGGCTCACGCGGCCACCGTGGCCCTCGTGCGGCCGCTCGGCACGACCCCGGAGCTCACCGAGACGCTCGTGCGCCTGCACGGGGAGCTGCTGTCGGTGGGATTCGCAGTGCGACTGCTCGACCGCCCCGCCGGCAGTCAGCCCGGGGGCACGGAGCCGCAACCTTGGCTGGAGGCGCTGGCGGCCGAGGGCGAGAACGACGCCGTCGTCGAGGTCGTCGGCGATGCGACCACGATCGCGGTCGACATCTGGATCCTGTCTCCAGCGCCGCAGCGGCTCGAGGTCGTGCGGGTCGAGCTCGAGCCGACGGCGACGAACCGCGCGGAGCGCCTCGCGATCCGCGCCGTCGAGGTCCTGCGCTCGACCTTCCTCGAGCAGGACATGGCGGCGCGGCGACGCCACCCGGAGGCGCTCCAGGACCCCGCTCCCACGCCACCCCCGGTAGCGCAGGGTGACCCAGCGGAGCGCCCCGAGCGCGTGGGCGTGGCGGTGGGCCTAGCGGGGCTCACGAGCCTCGACGGCGTGGGCCCGGCGGTGTTGCCCATGGCGCGCTTCGACTGGGCCGCACGCCCGTGGCTCGTGACCCAGGCGGCGCTGGCGGGCCTGGGGAGCCGCCCCGAGGTCGCGACCACCGCGGGCAAGGCGCGAGTCGCCCAGCAGTACGGCACTGTGGGCGGGCGGCTCCGCTTGCGCTCGGAGGCACGGCTAACGCCCTTCGTGGCGCTCTCGTCCGGTGTGCTCCGGACCTCGGTCGAGGGCCAGGCGGAAACGCCCCGGCAGGGGCAAGGAGCGGAGCAATGGTCGTTCCTGCTCGACGGCGGCTTCGGCGCCGAGCTGAACCTGCCCGAGCGCTACTCCCTGACCCTGGCAGCGCACGCGCAGTGGGCAGAGCCGTACGTGGCCATTCACTTCGTCGACTCGGTCGTCGCCACCACCGGACGCCCCAACCTCGCCCTGTCCCTCACGGTCGGGGTCTGGCCATGACGGCACGCACCTGGCGGAGCTTTGTCGCCATGCTCGGCGCCGTCGCCGCGACCTGCGGCTGCACGCGGGCGGATCTGTTCGCCATCACGGAGGAGCGCGGCGCTGTTGGCAACGCCGGCGGCAACGACGTGACCGGCGGCAGCGACGCGACCGGTGGCCGTGGCGCAGCGGCCGGTAGCAGCGCGACCGGTGGGACCAGCCCGACCGGTGGGACCAGCCCGACCGGTGG
>CAYZQO010000100.1:16646-18605 GCA_964480725.1 uncultured Polyangiaceae bacterium
GCCGGCGGACAGGGCACGGTTCCGTTCGCCTGTCCGTCGCCCGCACTGCCGCCGGGGGACACGAGCCTGACGGTGCAGGTGGGCGCCGCGAGTCGCAGCTACGTGCTGCACGTCCCCGCCACCTACGACGGCAGCGAGCCGGTGCCGCTGGTGGTGGACTTCCACGGCATCGGCAGCACGGGCTGGGGCGAGCTCGCGAGCTCCCCGTACCCCGCGGTGACCGATCCGGAGGGGGTGGTGATGGCCTTCCCGGACGGCCTGACGGGACCCATCGGCACGGGCTGGAACATGGGGCCCTGCTGCGTCGCCAACGCCGACGATCTGGGCTTCGCCAGGACCCTGGTGGCCGAGGTCCAACGCATGGCCTGCATCGATCCCGAGCGCGTGTATGCCGTCGGCGTGCTCACTGGCGGGGGGATGGCCCACCACCTCGCCTGCGAGGCCGCCGACGTCTTCGCCGCCGTTGCGCCGGCCGCGTTCGACCTTCTGGCAGAGACCGCCGACGACTGCCGCCCCTCGCGCCCGATCACGGTGATGTCCTTCCGGGGCACCGCGGACGCCCGCGTGCCCTACGCCGGCGGCGCCTCGTCCCTGGTCCCCGGGATGCCCATCACGTTCCTCGGCGCCGAGGCGACCTTCGAGCGATGGGCGTCGATCGATGGCTGCACCGGTCCGGCGTCGGAGCCAGACAGCGACGGTTGCGCCGCCTACGCGGGCTGCCCGGGCGGCGTCGAGGTGATCCTCTGCACCAAGACGGATGGCCGCGAGGAACCCGGCGACGCCCGCCTCGCCTGGCCTGTGCTCGCGCGCCACCACCTCTGAGCCGGCGCTCAGCCGGTAGCCCGCGCTCGAGCCGCGGGAGCGCGGCGGCCACGAGGCGAGGAGCGCGGTTACGGCAGGTTGCTCGCCTTCACTTCCCAGGCGCCGTCCCTGCAGTAGGTGCAGCCGTCGCCGACGAGCACGCCCTTGCCGGTCGCTCCCTCGTCGTCCTTGAGCCACCAGTTCAGCCAGGCGAGGTTGATCCGGGTGAAGTCCCCGCCGTTCGGATCCCACAGATCCCCCCCATGGCCGATGTCCTTGCTGAACAGCATGATGGGGTGGCCGAGAGCGCTGATGGAGTCGTAATCCCGCTCGCCATTCTCGTACGCCATGTCGCTCGGACCACCGAGGATCACCAGCACGGGCGTGTGGACCGCGGCGTAGAAGGCCTGACTGGCGCCGGTCAGTCCGCTGCTGGTGATGCCGTAGGTCGACATGCGGGGATCGCCGGAGGTGCCCGAGGCCATCAGCCCACCGCACGAGAACCCGTTGGCCGCGATCTTCGAGGTGTCCAGGCTCTGGTAGTAGGCGCTGCAGGGCTTGTCGTTCTCTTCGATGGCCCAGGTGATGTACGCGAGCAGGGGCGCTGCCATGCCCACATAGTCGCTCGACATCGGGATGTTGCTGTCGCCGCCGTTCGGCTTGCCGTCGGCGACGACGAAGTACCCGTGGGAGGCGATCTCGCCCATGGACGCTGAGTTCGCCGTTCCTTTCCGTTCGCAGGCGCCGTTGCCCCAGACGAAGATCGGGTACTTCTCGCCGCCACCGAGCTCCGCGGGCCGGTAGATGGTCCCCTCGTTGATGCCCGGGTCGGAGTTCGTCTCGACGACCACCTCGTGCGGCCCGCTGCCGGACACGCGCGTGCCCGTGCCCACGGAGGCGGTGCAGGTGCCGGTGAACTCGCCACCGGTCGCGCTCCCGCCCGTCTCGGCACCGCCCGTCTCGGCGCCGCCCATCTCGGCGCCACCCGTCTCGGCACCGCCCGTCTCGGCACCGCCCGTCTCGGCACCGCCCGTCTCGGCGCCGCCCGTAGCGTTCCCTCCCGTGGCGAGGCCACCCGTGCTGGAGCCCCCCGTGCTGGAGCCCCCCGTCGCGGCGCCGCCCGTGCTGGAGCCGCCCGTGCTGGAGCCCCCCGTCGCG
>CAYZQO010000101.1:0-18113 GCA_964480725.1 uncultured Polyangiaceae bacterium
TGCCGGCCTGCCTTCCCTGCATCCCCAGCTTCCGCATTCTCCGACACCTCTTGAGTGGGCGGCCCACCGACGGTGGTGGAGCGACGAAGCCCCGTCACAGCAGCCGGCAGACGCCGATCACACCGATATCGCCGACGTGGAGGCGAGTGCAGACCCCGCTCGGGCACACAGCCGCGTCCGCCGCCGGATCGCAGCGCGGTGAGCAGACGCCGTTGCTCCCACCTTCGGGCGTGTAGCAGAAATGGCCGTGCGGACAGTCCGGTTCGCCGGCCCGAAGCTCGCAGGCATCGCCAACGTCAGCGGCGTCACCCGGTACCGGCAGGCAAGTGAAGGCCTCCTGGGGTCGATCGGGCCAGCAGCTTTCCGATGGATCGCAGGCGTCCACCGAATTCTCGCAGGTCCCCGTGTCGTTGAAGGCGGGACCGCATCCCCCAAGGGAAGAAGGCCCCGAGGCCCCCAGGACGAGAAGCCCCACCAAGCCCCAACCGGACCGCAACCGGGTCCATCCCCACCATCGCGATCCACCGCCGAACCCTGGTCGCGCCATCCGTCGCCTCCCGGCCATGGTACACGAATCGCATCCGCGGCGAAGCGCGACGACCGCCGTCTCACGGGCCGAAACCGAACGACACCCTGAGCTCTACGGCCAAGGCGAAGATCCCGGCGACGGCCTGCTGCATCGAGCTCCCGAAGGCCACCAGCCCCTCCTCGTGGCCGGCCATCGCGAGCAGCCCTGGGACCCGCGCGCCACCGTCGCCGAGGAGCCGCGCCACCTCGCTGGCCATCGCCGGGGTGCCGTAGGGCACCGCGGCGCGGGTGGTAGGGACGCGGCCGAGCGCTCGGCGCCAGAGCTCTCCGTGGTGGACGTGCGCAACGGCGTGAACCTCGGGGGCCAACCGGTAGATCACCGCGTGGGTCATCGACTCGCTCGACGGCGCCACCGGGCCACGGGACACGACGCGATTGTCACGCTCGTCGCTCGCGACAACCTGCGTGTAGTGCTCCGCGGCGAGGCGCGGCCAGGCTCCGGTTCCGGTGCCGGTGATGACGAAGCCCGTTCCCACGCGCACGCTCAGGTTGCCGTAACCGACCCCGCTCGAGGAGGCACCGACCAACCCGGCGGCGTGGAGGCGCTCGCGCTGGCGCTCGATCTCCGCGACCGGAGCCGCGTCAGGGGCGGGGCCCCACTCGTGCCGGGATTCGAACTTGACGACCCCCTCGTCCGAGGGCCGAGCCGCGCCCGTCGCTCCCTGAGCCCCTGAACCACCAGCCCCCGGGGAGCCACCTCCCGGAGGCACCGTCACGCGCCTATCGGCTCCCTCGCTGCGCCATGAGGTCGAGGTCCTCGCGCAGGCTCTGCAGGTCCTCCTCGTGCTCGACCTCCTGCTCGAGGATGGTGAGGGCCATGTTGTAGGTGACCATGTCCTTGTCCTTGGTGGCGTCCATCAGCGCCTTGTAGGTCGCGATGGCGCATTGCTCGCCGGCGATGTTCTGGTCGAGCAGCACGGCCACGTAGGGATCCTCCGGAGCGTCGTAGGGGCAGGGGCTCAGCTTGCTCCAGTCTTCGGGACTGAGGACGGGGGTGCCGCCCAGCTGGATGATGCGATTGGACAGCAGCAGCGCGTGGCTCAACTCCTCGGTGGCGTGCAGGTTGAGCTCGGCCGCCACGGCGTCCTTCATCGGTCCCTTGATCAGCTTGGCGCCGAGCCAGTACTGGTAGTAGGCGAGCCACTCGCTCGCATAGGCCTGGTTCAACAGCTCGAGCAGGTGGTCGACGTCGATGCCGACGATCTCTCTTCCCTTGGTTCCCATTGGTTCTCCCGTGCGGCGACCTTCGCCAGGCCGCGTCGTCGGCACCAGCTCTAGCACGAACCCCCTCGTCGCTGGCGCCTGAAAGGGGTCGGCGAAGGCGCACTTCGCCGCGGGTTGCGGCACGCAATGCCCCGGGGCCAAGGGCACCGGGGCGGCCTCCATGCGTGCATATCCACGAAATAACGGCGCTTCCGGCTCCGGATTGACCCATCGACGCCGCCGCCGGCTCCGCGGTCCCATCCCGGTATGGCGCTCACCCCTTCAGCCGCCGGGTGGCGTCCAGCGCGGCGCGCGCGGCGCTGAACGAGGCGGGCGGCGTCGAACCGTACCTCGCACGGCACTCCGTTTCTCCATCCGACCTCGAGCGGCTCCGGTCACAGGCGCTGGAGTCGTCGCCGAGGCGGCGACGTCGAGCCGAGCAGGCTTGGCGCCAAACTGGTCCCATCGGAACCGGCCGGTCCGCGAGGGGGGCTTGATCCAAGGCTGGGAGCGTCGGCTCTACGCTCGAGCCGGGCAGCGATCGACTGTGATGGAGGGAGCAGAAACGCCCGCTGCTGCCGTGAGCCTGGATTCCTGCCCTGCGCGACGAGCACCCGAAACCATCAGCGGGAGCTTCACGGCGCCTCCGCTAGCGGGGCCGCAGACCTGGACCGCGCGGATCGGAGAGACTCCTGGCGGGAATGGGAGGGTGTGTTCGACTAAGGTAAGGAACGACCTTCGAGCACAGGGTCGTGCTAGATACTCGCCGGGGTCGGCGCCGGAGGTGATCGATGTCCGTGCTGAACAATCCAGGGCCGTCGGGCCTGGCGTTTTCCTCGCTCGCTGCAATATTGCTGCTGGCCTGTTCGGAGCCCACGACCCCCGGAGTCCCGTCGGGTGAGCCCACCTCGCCGAGCGCGAGCGGGGGTTCCGACCCTTCAACGGCCTCGGGTGGAGCCCCTGCGCAGCCGGCCGGCAGCGGCGGTACCTACCTGAATCCCAAGACCGACTGCGGGATGTGTGAGACGGGCACGTTCTGCAGCGTGATGCTCGAGTGCATCCCCGCCGGAACCTGCCTCGACGACGCGGACTGCGCCGGCGGCAAGGAGTGCGACCCGTACGGTATCTGCGTGACGGGCGGCGAATGCGGAGCCTCGGAGTTCGTCCTCACCAGCGTCCCGCCGAACCTCCTGTTGGTGCTCGACCGCTCCTGCTCGATGACGCAGGGCCGCAGCGACCTCGAGGACGTGTCGGCGACCAAGTGGGTGCCCGTCATCGACGCGCTGGTCCAGGTCACCACGGCGCTCAACGCGGAGATCCGCTTCGGGCTGGAGGTCTTCCCGGACGGGCTGAGCGAAGAGAGCGAGTGCCTGCAGAACCCGTCGGGCGAGATCACCGTCCCAATCGGCCCCGACGGCGGCACGCAGGTCGCCGCGACGCTACAGGCCGCGCGCACCGACACGACCCACCCCATCTACCCCGGAGATCCCTGCCAGACCAACACCTGGGCAGCCCTGACGCAGGCGTCTCAGCAGGCCGCGCTCGCCGATCCAGAGCGAGCGAGCTACGTCGTCCTGATCACCGACGGTGAGCCCTACTGCAGCGATCGCTCCCAGCGGAGCGAGGCCGACGACGGGCTGATCAACGCGGTCATCGCCGACCTTGCGGCGCGCGGCGTCCCGACCTTCGTGGTGGGCTTCGGGGATGTGGCCGACGTCGATCCCGAAGCGCTGGCCCACTACGCCGTCAGCGGCGGCACCACCCCCTCCGCCGACAAGCCCTACTACGACGCGGCCGACGGCGCGCAGTTGCTCACGGCGCTCCAGGACATTGCCGGCGCCATCGTCGACTGCGGCTTCGCCCTTGGCGAGACGCCGCCGACCGACGACCTGTACGTCTTCTTCGACGATGTCACCCAGATCGCGCGCGACCCGACCCATGTCGAGGGGTGGGACTACGACCCGGCGACGAACTCCCTGGTGTTCTACGGCCAGGCCTGTCAGATGCTGCAGAACGATCAGATCGCGGACATCGACGTGGTCTACGGCTGCCCCGCGCCCAAACTCGAGTGAGTCCGGCACGCCGGTGCCGTTGAGCCCCGGGGCTCCCGTGATCGCTCGAGGTCGGAGAGCGCCTCGTAACCGCCCCCCTCACCGCGGCTTCGAGTGTCTCGTCCGACGTGGTCTTCGCCGCTCGCCGAACCCCGTCGCCGGGAGAACCCCTGGCCAGGACGCTCTTGAGCTCGACGGCGATCGGAGCCCGTCGAGCCGCGCCGCGCGGCCCGCCCCCCGACCGGTGGCGAGGACCGCGACCGTCGCGTAACCTCTCCGTCATCGAGTGTTTCCTTGCGGCCGCGCTGGGGCAGGTGCTGGCTGAGAAGACGGTAGAGGAATGAAGAACCGACGACGATGGCGCCCGGAGGCATCGACCTCCGTGACGGTTACGCTCCTTGGGGCCCTGCTCGGCGGGCCGAGCGGCTGCGCTGCGGGCAAGGGCGACGCGCCGCTCCCGGGCGAGGGCCCCGGCTCGGGCACCGACGTCAACACGTACCCGGGCGTCGTTCCCACCTACGTCCCCGGCCTGGTCCCCCAGGATCCCGACTGCGAGGGGAGCATCGACTTCAACATCCGCAAGCTCGGGTACCCCTTCGCCGACGACGCCGACCCTCCGCTCGACGACGAGTGCGTCGAGACGGTCGACTGGACGGCGCCGCCGGTCGCCGAGATCCCGGAGCCCGATCCGCCCCCGGCGACGGAGACCTTTGCGTGCCCCGCCGGGTCGACGCGCGTGCACGTCCGTGACGTCTGGTCGAGCCTGGCGTCGCCCGGCCTGAACCGCTTCCCCGACCGTCCGGTGACCGTGCAGGTGGTGGACGTGACCGGCCAGGTGATGACGGGGAGCCAGTTCGGCGCTCGGGTGGAGTCGGTGGGCTGCGACTGGTACTCGGTCTGCCTGCCGCCAGAGCTCACGCGGTTCGGCCTCACCGCCGTCGGGCCCGGCGAGTGCGCGACCGATCAGGGCGTCTCGGGCACCTTCGACCTCGACGAGCTCGCCGGCGCGAGCGACGTCTGGATCGACTTCGTCGGCCCGACCCTCGGCAGCAACGAGTACGGCTACTACGGCGGGACCGTGGTGGTCGGCCCCAGCGGCTTCCGCGTCACCGCGACGCGGGCGGACGTCGAGGCGCTGCTCTGCCCCCCTGGCGACCCACCGACGGAAACCCCCGCCAGCTACACCAAGCTCCACGTTCGCTGGTTCTGGGGCGACCCGACGGAGACCGGCTACCCGGGCACGGCCTGTGGCGAGACGATCCTCGGCGTCTCGACGCCACCCTACCCTTCGTCGCTGTCGCTGAAGGTGAACGGCGGCACCTGCACCATCCCCGCCACGCTGGAGTTCCAGAACGGCGACTGCCCCTGGTACTCGGCGCTGATCCCCAACGACCAATGGTTGGGCACGGTCCAGGTCATCTACGGCAAGGACGGGCCCGGGGGGCTCTCCTCGCCGCCGGTCGATCTGCCCCCGCGGGACCACGACGAGTTCTGGCTCGCCTACACAGGCGCGCCCGACAACCTGTCGTCCCAGGGCACCCCCTGCAACAACTTCTCGAACCGGAAGAACGTTTACGTCTTCTTCCCCGGCAACCCCGGCCCCGGCTACGCCAACTGTGGTGGCGAGGGCGACGTCGTGGTGGACCCCTGCAACCCCCCCGTCCCCACCGGCTACCAGACGGTGCACGTCCGCTACCTCTGGGCAGGGCAGAAGACCTTCACCTTTTTCCCGCGCCCGGATCTGATGCCAGCGTGGATCGTGTTCGAGGTCAACGGCGGCGGCGGGGACAAGGACATCGTCTGCTTCCGCGAGGCCGATCGCCCCTGGTACAACTGCCCCGTCCCCGACGCGGAGTTCTTCCCCGGCGCCACCTGGCGGCTGGTCGACAAGACGCACACGCCGGAGTGGAACACCGTGATGCCGCGGGACAACTTCCCCACGACCCCCGGCGAGTACTGGCTCCGCTGGAACTACGGCAAGCCCGACATCCCGCTCGAGCCGACGATGACGGAGAATGCCGCCAACGGTCCGCTCACCAACCCGGAGCAGTTCAAGTTCTACGACTACTACCCCGACGGCACCAATGGCGACTGGAGCGCCACCGCCGACTGGAACGACGAGGCCTGCGCCCCCAAGCCGCCCCCCACCCCGCCCGCTGTCGGCTTCGGCGGCTGGTTCCCCTACGACGAAACCAACTACGCCTACCCGTTCGGCTCCTCGCTGGCCCGGGTCTACGAGCGGTCCGACGAGGTCCAGTCGCTCTTGAACGCCTTCGTGCACGAGCGCTACGTCTACTGGCGCGACAAGTACGTCGAGCCCAACGCCCTCGCGTGCGATCCGGACACAGCGCGGGTGAAGACCAACATCGGCATGACCGTGAGCGAGGGACAGGGCTACGGCATCGCCATGGCCGCGGCCATCGGCGACCAGCCGACCTTCGAGCAGCTCTGGCGCTTCACCCGGCACTACCTCTCGCAGAGCGCGGACAAGTACTGCGGCGGGCTGATGGGCTGGAACTGGGACGACACTAGCCCCTGCATGCCGCTCGACACGCCCGCCACCCCGGGGGAGTCCTCGGGCAACCAGGACAGCGCGTTCGACGGCGACGTCGACATCGCCATCGGGCTCGTCTTCGCCGCCCGCCAGTGGCCCGAGTACGTCCCGGCAGCGCTCAGCTGGCTGCTCAAGATGGAGTGCGAGGTCAACACCGCCTACGACGGGGTCTTCCACTACCCAACGCCCGGCGACACCTTCGACAAGAATTGCGGAGAGTACCCCGGCAAGCCCTGCTCGTACACGCCGGGCAACGATGGACGGGTCAACCTCTCGTACTACCCGCCGGGGTACTTCCGGGTGTTCGGCGACTTCCTCGCCGCCCACCTCGACCCCGCCACCTACCCCGACGCGGAGCGCGCCGAGCATCGCCGGTTCTGGTACCGCACGGCGGAGACGGTCTACGAGCTGTTCGAGCGTTGTTACCAGGATCCGGCCATCGATCCCGGCCTGGTCAACGACTGGGGACGGTACACGGCGCCCTGCAGCGAGGGCGGCAACAACTACGACTGGCCGCGCTCGCTCTGGCGCACCAGCATCGACGCTGCCTGGTTCGGCAACCGCACCGATCTGCCGGAGAACCAGCCGAACAGCTCGCTCGGCTTCCCGGGCAAGACCCGGATGCAGGCCAAGATCGAGGCGATCCAGGGGTTCTTTGGCGACTTCTATCTGAACAATCCGCCCGAGCCGAACGCCAACCGCTTCAGCACGCTCTGCGACGGCCTCCGCCCGGACGGCGCTGTCACCAGCTGCGACCCTGCCCTCGGCCACAACTCGAATTTCGTGAACAACCCGCTGACGGCCTTCGTGGCGGTTTGGGACAACGGAGGGGAAACCACGCCGGCGATCCGCCGCGAGGCCCTGGAGGAGTCCGTCTCCACCGCGGTGATCAACGACCGGTACTTCCAGGAGTCGCTCGGCGTCTACTCGCTGCTCTTCGTCACCGGCAATTTCCCGAACCCGCTCGAGGTCCCCTGACGCGGCACGCCCGGGGCGCGCCGACGACGCTGATCCGCGTCGCCAGCTAGCGCCGCGCTACCGCGGCGTGCCCCAGCGCGGGCCGAACACGAGCTCCGCCTGGGGGCGGCGCTGGCGGGGCGCCGTCTCCCGCGCCCGGAGATCCTCGGGGAGCCCCTCGGGGTCGCCGGGGTGACCGAGCGCGATGGCCGTCACGACGTCGAGGTCGGCAGGGATCCCCGCCGCAGCGCGCGCGCGGTCGGCATCGAAGCCGCCCATCTGGTGCACCCGCAGGCCGCGCGCGGTCGCCTCGACGGAGAGCCACGCCACCGCCTGGCCGAGATCGTAGCGGGCGTACGGGTTCGGCTTGCCCTCGCCGCGCGTCGGCTCCGTCACCGCGAAGACCAGCACGGGTGCGGCCCGAGCCCAGCGCTGGTTGCCCTCCGCGAGCGCGCCGACGAAGGCCGCGTGCGCCTCCGGCTCCGCCTGCGTCGCCACCACGAAGCGCCAGGGCTGCCCGTTGGCCGCCGAGGGGGCCCACCGGGCGGCCTCGAACAGCGACCGCAGCGCGTCCGCATCGACCGGACGCGCCGCGAAGGCGCAGGGGCTGAAACGCCGGGCAACGAGCTCGTGGACGGGGTGGGCGACGGGGGCGGGCTTTTCCATGAGGGGCTCCGGCAAGGGGTCAGGCGGGACCGGGAACGAGGATTGTAGCCCCCGCGCACCGGGCGAGGCGCCGGGCGGTGTTGACGGTCACGGCGTCCCTGCCGCCACATCGCCGTCGCCCGGCGGCGGGGAGGACCCCGACGCCGACCGTTGCGCGACAAGCTCCCGTGCGGACTCCACCCAGCCGTCCCGCTCGATGCGCTTGAGGGGGACTCCGACCAGCTCGGCGAGCGGGGCAAGATCATCGGGACCGAGCTCGGCGAGCTGGCGGAAGGAGGTGATCCCGAGCGCGACCAGCTTGGCGGCGAGCTTGGGGCCGATCCCCTTGACCGCCTGCAGGTCGTCGGCGCCGACCCGGGGCCCCGGAGCGGACGCCGCGGCGCGGGCCGCCACGAGCTCCTCACGGAGGCCCGCGATGGTGCGCTCGGCGACCGCGAGCGCCGTCACCGGCTCGGCGCGCGCCACCGCCACGGCCTGGTCGAGCGCGGCGGTGCCGTTGGCCACGGCCAAGCGCAGCTCGGCGATCGTGCGCTCGGCCTCGGCGAGCTCGGTCACGCGCCGAGCGAGCTCCCCCTCCAGCTCGGCCGCGCGCGCGTTCGCGGCCTCGGCAGCCGCGCAAAGGGCCGCGAATTCAGCCTCGAGCGCGACCCCCTCCCGCGAGGTGACCTGGGGCACCGAAGGTGGCCCGGGCGATCGCTGGGACGGCGACGGCCCCGCGATGACGGCTTCCGGGTGCGGCGCCGCCCCGGCGGGCCGCGCCTGGGGCTCGGCCTCGTCCGATTCGCCCCAGCCACCGTCCAGCTCGTGGAGCTCCGGCGGAGGGGGCAAGCTCGCCAGCCGTGGGGGACCGGATTTGGGCGCACCCGCGCCGCCGAGCGGCGAGCGCGCGGAGGCTGGAAGCCCTGGGGGCGGGATCGGGGTCGCAGGCGGCGCCGTGCTCATCGGGTCAGCGGGGCCTCGTCCGGTCTTCGATTCGTCCATCACCCTCCAAGCACCGAGTCGTCCGGCGAACGGTCCAACAGCCCACCAGCCGGCGCAAGGGGGTCTCTCATGGATTTCCGGGGGTCCGCCCCGCGGCCCCGCGCGCGGGCTAACCCCGGCCGAGCATGCTCAGCGCCACCGCGCCATGCATCGCCACCCCGGCCGACAGCGCCCCCTCGTCGAGAATCATCCGCGGCGAGTGGAGCGGCTCGACGGCCTCCGGCTCGACCCCGGGCGGTCGTGTGCCCAAGAATGCCATCGCCCCCCCGACCCGCGCGAGCAGGTGGGAAAAGTCCTCGGAAACCAGCCAGGGGTGGGGCAGCTCGACGGCGCGCTCGGGACCCAGGACCGCCGCCGCGAGAGCCAACACCTCGCGCGCCACCGACGGCTCGTTCGCCGTCTCCGGGTACGACTGGAGGATCTCCACGGTCGCCGTGAGCTCGTGGGCGGCGGCGACGTGCCGAGCGATCCGCTCGAGCGCCTCCAGCACCGCGCGGCGCGCCGCGGGCGTGACGGTGCGAACGGAGCCCTCGATCTCGGCGCGATCCGGGATCACGTTGCGGGTCGCGCCGGCGGCGATCCGCGCCACGGTGACCACCACGGGCTCGAAGGCGTCGATCCGCCGCGCCACGTGGGTCTGGATCGCCTGCACGACGGCGCAGGCAACCGGGATCGGGTCGAGCGTCAGTTGCGGTGCGGAGGCGTGCCCGCCGCGCCCCTCGACGACGACCCGAAACCCGTCCACGGCCGCCATCAGCGGCCCGGGGCGGGTCGCGATCACCCCGCTCGGCAGGGTGGGCATCTGGTGGAGCGCGAACGCGAGCTGGACGTCGCCGGCGACGCTCGGGTCGAGCAGGCCCTCGTCGAGCATGCGGCGCGCACCGTCGTGCCCCTCCTCGCCGGGCTGGAACACGAACAGCACGCTCCCCGCGAGCTGCTCCCGCCTCCCCGCGAGGAGCCGCGCCGCGCCCACCAGCATCGCCATGTGCGCGTCGTGACCGCAGAGGTGCGCGGCCTCAGGCCGCTCCGACGCGAAGGGAAGTCCCGTCGCCTCCGCAAACGGGAGCGCGTCCATGTCGGCGCGCAGCAGCACGGTCGGCCCAGAACGAGCCCCGTCCAGGCGCGCGACGACCGAGCGGAGCCCCCTCCCCGCGTGGATGGCGAGCCCGAGCGGCGCGAGCGACTCGAGCAGGACCGCCTGCGTCTCGGGCAGCTCGAGCCCCACCTCGGGGCAGCGGTGAAGGCGCCGCCGGAGCTCGATCACCTCGACCGCGAGCGCGCGTGCCTGATCGAGGAGCCCGTCAGTGAACATGGCGCGCGAGTGTACCGTCGCGGGGTCGCGGCGCCAGCCCGGACGAACACCGCACCCTGGCCCACGAGGGTCCTTGTCACTCGTTCACGATCAGCTCCTCGAGGCAGGTCGGGGAGCAACCGTCCCCGGACTCGGCGTTGCCGTCGTCGCATTGCTCGGGTCCGGCCTGGACGATGCCGTCCCCGCAGTGCGGGCCGAGCCGGCAGCCCGGCGCGCATTCGCCGTAACCACCGTCGTTGTCGAGGTCGTCACACTCCTCGTACCCCGGCTGCGTGACCCCGTCGCCGCAGTAGGCAGCGCTCACGCAGCCCGGCGCGCACTCGCCGTAACCGCCGTCGTTCTCCCCGTCGTCACACTGTTCCCCGAACTCCGGGTCAACGATACCGTCGCCACAGGGGAAGTCGAGCTGGCAGCGCGCGCCGCAGCCGTCGCCCCCCTCGACGTTGCCATCGTCGCAGAACTCGCCCCAGTCCTGGTCCGCCCAGCCATCCCCGCAGCGCGGCCCGAGCTCGCAGCCCGGAGCGCAGCGCTCGTAGCCGCCGAGGTTGAGGCCGTCGTCGCACTCCTCGGGGCCGCTGGTGATCCCGTCACCGCAGAACGGCGCGAGCTGACAGGTTGTGGTGCAGCCGTCGTAGCTGCCGTCATTGACGCCGTCGTCACAGCGCTCGCCGTAGGCGTGGTCCACCTGGCCGTCACCGCAGCGCGGCGGGGCGCCGCACCAGGGCGCGCAGTCTTCCGAGCCGTACTCGCCGAGGTTCTCCCGGTCGTCGCAGGTTTCCGGCGCCTGGATCGCGCCGTCCCCACAGGTAGCCGGGATCTCCGGCTCGACGCGCTTGACGCAGGCCGCGCCGGGAACGGGGCAATCCCAGCCCAACTGAAGCGAGCAATCCGCCGCACAGCCGTCGCCATCGAACTCGTTACCGTCGTCGCAGCTCTCCCCGAGCCCCGGCGTCACGACCCCGTCGCCGCAGCGCGGCAGCCGCAGGCAGGGCGAGTCGACGACGGGACAGGCCCAGCCCTCCTCCGTCACGCAGTCGGCGTCGCAACCGTCGCCCGCCGCCGCGTCGCCGTCCTCGCAGTCCTCTCCGATCCTGGGGGTCACGACGCCGTCGCCGCAATACGCCACCCGCTCGCAGGGCTGCCCCGGCTGGGTGCAGGTGAAGCCGCGCTCGATCTCGAGGCAGTCGGCGGTGCAGCCGTCCCCGTCCTCCGCGTTGCCGTCGTCGCAGACCTCGGTCGCGTCGACGCGGGCGTCGCCGCACCGGACCGTAATGACGCAGGTCTCACCCGGCGGGCACCAGCTCGACTCGATCTCGCAGCTCGCGCTACAGCCGTCGCCGGACGTGCGGTTGCCGTCGTCGCACTCCTCGTCACCCCCCACGTCCCAGTCGCCGCAGTCGACGGGGCCGGTGCCGCCGGTCACCAAACCGCCACCGGTGGCCACACCGCCGCCCGGAGGCGATCCCCCCAGCAAACCGCCGATCCCCACGGGCTCGGTCGGGGCGCCGCCCTCCGGAGCCGCGGCCTCCGCGCCCGCCGCGCCGGCCTCGTCCCCCACGCCCGTGCCTCCGCCTCCACCACCTGCGCCCAGCTCCGGCAGCACGACGCAGAGGTCCGACGCGCAGGTGAGTCCCTCGTCGCAGGTGCCATTGCGGTAGCAAGCGCAGCCCTCGCTACCCTCGAGGCAGGAAGCCGCCGTGCCCCCCGTGGCCCCATCGGCAGCGGGATCGGACTCCGTCTCCCCGCACCCCGCCCCGAGGGCGAGCAGAAGCGCCGCTGGGCCGACCGCGAGGACTCGGCGCGTCGCCAAGCGAACCCGTCCGCCCCCCGTGAGCGGAACGCGCACCCCATCCCCCGAGATCCGTCGCAAGGCCGGCATGGGCACCTCTCCTCGGGCGCGGCGCACGACGCGGCCCGCCGCAAGCCCACGCTCCCAATCTGCCACGATGCCGGCGGCTCGTACAGGTCGACGCCTCATCCGCGCCGCGCGAGCGGAGACGAAAGGCGAGACGAACAGGGTCGCGATTGACGCGCGAAGCTGGACCTAGCCGGAGCGACGGCAGGTCAGCCCCCTGGAATCCGATCGGTCTGCCCGCTGCGGCGGTGCCCTGGACAAGGCCCCCAGACGGGACGAGGCGGCGTTGCCCAGGGCGCCTCTGGTGGGATCAGCTGCGCGATCGGCGCTCAAGATCGTTGACGGCTCGCCGCCGTAAGACTGATTGCCGCTCAAGCAGAACCCGCAAGGATCTCGAGGTGTCCGCAGCGATTCAAAGGACTTGCGGCGGCCAGGGCGGAGCCTATCCTGCCGCCAGCGGTTGCAGCCGCCTCCCGGCCCGACCCTCCGGGTACTTTCGGTAGGCCTGTCTTCGACTCGAGGTGAAACCATGAATCGATCCTTCCATCTGGCCTTCGGTGGCGCGCTCCTCTTCAGTATTGCCGTGGCCTGCGGCAACAAGGACGACGGGGACGACGATGGCGGCACCGGCGGCAACGCCACGGGCGGGCTGCGAACCGGCGGCACCACGACGACCGGCGGCAGCAGGACGACCGGCGGCAGCACGACCACTGGCGGTGGTGAGCAGGGCGGCGACGACACCTCGAGCGGTGGCGCCTCCACCGGGGGCTCGGACGAGCCCGGTGGCGCGGAGGGCGACGGAGGCACGGCGACCGGCGGCGCCGACACAACCGGGGGCACCGAGGCGGGTGGAGCCGAGCCCACCGGCGGCACGCCGGGCACGGGCGGCGGTGGTGGGGTGGAGGAGTTCAACTGCCTCGGCGTGACCGACGGGGACGACTGCACCGAGGTCGGCGAGGGGTTCGTCTGCGACCGGAGCGACAGCACGCGCGATCCCCGGATCTGCACCTGCGACGGCGCCGAGTTCGTGTGTGAGCACCTCGGTGGGACGGGCGGCGCGCCCGGCACCGGCGGGGCCGGCGGCGAGCCCGGTACGGGCGGGGCTGGCGGGGAGCCCGGCACCGGCGGGGTGCCCGGCTCCGGCGGGGCTGCTGGCGCGGCAGGCAGGGCCGGGGCCAGTGGCGCGGCGGGCAGCGGGACCAGCGGCGCAGCAGGCAGCGCCGGGGCCAGCGGCGCGGCGGGCAGCGGGACCAGCGGCGCAGCAGGCAGCGCCGGGGCCAGCGGCGCAGCGGGCAGCTCGGGCGCCAGCGCCGGCTGAGCTGAGCACACACCGTCATGAGCCGAGCCCCAGGGCACCTGCCAACGGGTCCCGGTTCAGGGGAGGAGCGCGACCGCACGCGTGGGGCCAGAACCAAGGCGTGACGAGCACCCAGGAGACGGCGCTGGCGAGGGCAGCGTGGCCGAACCGCTTGCGGACGCGCTGCTCGCCGTCCGTCACCTGGGCAGCGTGAGATAGACCCTTCCGTTCGGACGAGCGGCCATGCCAATCGTGCGCCACGAGCGGCGCGGGTGCGACAGAATCGGCTTGTCCCGGAGCGGTCAGGCAGCGGCGGTCAGGCAGCGGCGCTCAGCCCGCTGGAGCGAGGGTGCTGGCAACGTCGGCACAGCAACGCGCCCCGACCTGGGTGCCCTGGTACCAGTCGTCGTGGGAAGTCGTCGCGGGTCGGCAGCGGTTGCGGGAGGCCATCCACCACCCGCCCTTCAGCGCATTGCGGAAGGGGCGGTTGTGCTGGGTCGCCTCCCGCAGCACCGGCTCGTCGAGGTTGCCGACCATGTCGTAGACGCCGAAGGGACTCACGCAGGCAGAGTCGAGGCTGCTCGCACGGCGGAGGTCCTTGAGCACCTGCTGCCGCACCCCATTCACGAAGGCCATTTCGAGCAGATCGTCGCGATCCTGGTTGCAGAACGGCTCGCGCGCATAGCCGTAGGGGTACGGGAGCATCTCTTCCCCCTCGCAAGCGAAGTTCCACTCCCGCTCGGCGCAGATCCGCCGGCCGAGCTTCTGGCAGGCCTTGCTCCCGAGCTCGAAGCTCATCTGGTTCGCCGGGACCGTGTCGCCGGGACGAGCATACTCGAAGCGGTCGATGCAGAAGCTCATCTCGACCCGGCGACCGACGCACTCGGAAGGGCTCTCGTAGCGCGCGCAACGAGCAAAGGGCAGCGAGGCGTCGTCCAACCATTCCCGACAGGTCTGCCTGACCTCGGTGCAGTACTCGCCATGCACCCAGATCATGCCCTCGGGACAGGCGGCCTCGGAGGCCGGGCCGGCGCTGGCGTCCACCGCCTCGAGGCCCGGCCGGGCGTCGCCGTCCGTCCCGCCAACGACCGGCCCCCGTCCGGGCTCTGCGGGGCTCGCGCCCGCGCGCACCGCGGGAGACTGGGCAGCAACGATCGACGTCTGATGCGTGGGGTCGCCGACCGGGGACGAGCTCGTGTCCGCAACGGGCCACCTCCGGCCCGGATGGATCGCCTCGCTCACCCCCGTACCCGATGCCGCGCCCAGCAGGGTGCCGGCACCGAGGAGCGTCATCCACTGCCAAGCGCGCATCACGAAGCGCCGATTGTCACGCACCCGGCGCGACCGCGGCAACTCCCTGCCCCATCCGTCGCTCCCACCCTGGCGAGCCGGTCTGGTGGATCGAGGGGGGGACGGTGTATCGAGGGCCCGGGAACGGTCGGGCGCCGCGGAGGTGGTGATGACGTCGAGACGCGGGTCAGGCGGGACGGTGACGGGGTTTCTGGTCTGCGCCGGCGCGCTGCCGCGCTACGAGACGGGCGCCGCCCACGAGGAGAGCCTCGGCGGCACCGACTCGAGCGGTGGAGAGACGATGGGGCAAGCCGGCGGCGACCTCGTACCGATGACCGGCAGCGATGGTGGCGACGGCGCTCCACCTGGGCGCGGTAGCCACCGTCTTGCACGATGCCACGGCGAGCTCGCTCGGCGCGGGCTCCGTCCGGCTCGAGATCCCGTTCTCCGGACCCGAGGAGCAGGTGAGCCTCCAGTTCCCCGCGCCGCCCCCCCCTGGACTTGACCGGGCGTACGTTGACGGCGCGCGTCCGCGTCGACACTTGGAACGGCAGCTCCACCACCGACTGGCCCGGCGCCCAGCTGTTCGTCATCTCCGGGGTCGGCCTCTGCTGGGCGGCCCACGGCTGGACCAACCTCGCGGAGTCGCCCGACTGGCTCGAGCTCCGGTTCCCGCTGGTCGATGCCGACTTCGGCGAGTGCGCGGGCGCGTCGCTGACCGACATTCGCTGCGTCGGGGTGCAGATCATTTCCGGTCAGAGCGAGCCCGACGGCCCCGCGGTGGTCCACGTCGACAGCCTGTTCATCGAGTGGGAGGCCGCGGCGGCGCACGCGAAGGCACCGTGGTATAGCGGTCCCCATGACTGCACCGATCCGCAGGACCGGGGGTGCCGTCGCGAGCGCGGGGGCGCTCGCTGCCGCACTCCTTGTTCTCACCATCCCCGGCTGCCTGGTCGACGAGCACTGCTACGCGGACACCGACTGCCCCGCCGGGGAGATCTGCTCCGCCGCTGGCACCTGCGCCTTCGAGTGCGCGGAGGACGGCGACTGCGACGACGCCTTCGGCGTCGAGTTCGTGTGCACCGAGCAGCGCTGCGTGCGCGCGGCCACCTGCACCACCTGCGGCTTCCCCCACGCCCAGCACTCCTGCGTGCACGGCGACTGTCAACTCGTCGCCTGCGACCCCGGCTACTTCGATCGGGACGACGATCCGGCCAACGGCTGCGAGTACGCCTGCCCGGATGGCACCGTGGACGCCAACGGTGACCCCGACGACGGCTGCGAGTGCACACCCCAGGGCGACGGCACGGAGCGCTGCAACGACCTCGACGACGACTGCGACGGCGCCATCGACGAGGACTTCGACCTGATGAGTGATCCGAACCACTGCGGCGCCTGCAACCGCGTGTGCCCGGCCGGACCACACGCCATTGCCCGTTGCAGCTCGGGGCAGTGCCGCCACGCGTGTGAGCCCGGCTATTATGACGGCGACGGCCTCGCCGACAACGGCTGCGAGGAGGCCGCCTGCGTCCCGGTCGTCGAGAGCTGCAACGGCAGAGACGACGACTGCGACTGCCCCGGGGACACCGACGGCGACGGCATCGTCTGCGGCCCTGGCGACGAAGGCGTCGACGAGGGCTTCGACCGCACTACGGTTGACGCGTGCGGGGACTACTGCGTCGTGTGCGCCTTCCCCCACGCCACGGCGAGCTGCGACGCCGGCGTCTGCCGCCTCGCGACCTGCGACGACGGCTACCTCGACCTCGACCACAAGCCCGCCAATGGCTGCGAGTACCGCTGCACGCCGGCGGGAGACGAGGTCTGCGACGGACTGGACAACGACTGCGACGGACTGGTGGACGAGGGCGACGTCTGCGTCCCCACCTGCCCACCCGAGATGGTCGCAGTGGGGACGGCCTACTGCATCGACCGCTACGAAGCCTCGCGACCGGACGCTTCCGCGACCTCGCAGGGCACTGACGGGTCGCGGGCCGAGAGCCGCCCCGGGGTGCTGCCGTGGATGGTCAACCCGATGACCACCACCCATTTCGAGGAGTTTCAGGCCGCTTGCGCGGCCGCCGGCAAGCGCCTTTGCACCGAGGATGAGTGGTTCGCCGCCTGCACCGGCCCGGAGGACCAGTATTACGTCTACGGCAACGTCTTCGACCGCGAGGCCTGCAACTGCGTCGACACCTACTGCGACGACTACTGCGCCGAGCACGGGCTGGCATCGTGCGCCACGGGCGCCGACTGCGGCTACGCCTACGGATGCTACGAGGAGTCTACGACCGGCAGCTTCCCCGCCTGCACCAACGACTACGGGACCTTCGACATCAACGGGAATGTCTGGGAGATCGTGCCCTCCACCAGCGATCCCCGCGGCTACCAGGTGCGCGGCGGGGCTTTCAACTGCGCCGGCGCGAGCGTCCGGGTCAACTGTGGTTTCAACGCGGAGTGGGCCGCGCTCTACGCCGGGTTCCGCTGCTGCCGGGACCTCAACTGAAAACGCTTCAGTGAATCCGGGCTGGGTGGACGCAGGGAGCCCAGCCGTTGCCCACCCCCGTCCTGCTCGCCGCTTCGCGGCTGCGCGGCCGACCCCTCCCCAATCGCGCGCATTCGCGCGCTCAGGGAGGGGTGCAACGGCAGTCGGCGCGAAACCGGGACCGGTAGATAGGGACTGGATCGGCGGCCTCGTCCAGAGCGCGGCACGGCTCCCGCTGGGGGTGGGGATCAGCTCGTCTTGCCGACCTGCCGGCACCTCCTCCCCGGATGCCCCATTCTCCGACGGCTCTCGCGCCGCGGCGTGCTTCACGGGGTGATCCCAACCGCGAGCTCCGAACCACTACCCCGTTGCGGCCGTCGTCCGTACCCAGCCCGGGACCGGCGGTGCCCCGCCCGAGGGTCCCCCCATGCGCCACCCGCCCCCCTTTCGCCCGATTGGCTCCCTGCTCGCTGCCCTCCTCACGGTGTCGTGCGGCGGCGCAGGCGACCGCTCAGAGGCAGAGAATGGCGAGTCGGGGGGAAGCGGGCCGAGTTCAGGCGGGACGCCGACCAGCGGCGGATCCGCCACCGGGGGCAGCGGGGGCATGGCCTCGGGCGGGATCCCCAGCACTGGCGGCCTGACCATCGCAGGTGCCAGCACCGGCGGTTTCGCGCCAACAGGTGGCGCCGGGGGCGCTGGGGGCGCCGGCGGCTTCACCACCGGTGGCCTTGCGACGGGCGGTGACCCGACCGGCGGCTTCACCACCGGTGGCCTCGCGACGGGCGGTGACCCGACCGGCGGCTTCACCACCGGTGGCCTCGCGACGGGCGGCACCGAGACGGGCGGCACCGAGACGGGCGGCACCGAGACGGGCGGC
>CAYZQO010000102.1:0-17906 GCA_964480725.1 uncultured Polyangiaceae bacterium
ATTCGATCAACTCTAATGAACTCCCTCCGGTCGGGTGCCGTGTGGAGGGGTTGCTAATTTCAGTTCACTTGGCCATCTTTCGGGTAACACGACACGCGAGTGCCCATGAATCGGCAACTGCGCAGACTGACGTTGTAAGACATTGTACGAAAAATGTGACCACATAGATTTATGAAAGGACAACATCTTTACAAAGCGACAATTCGTTGGACAGGTAACAATGGCGAAGGGACGATCAACTATAGAGCCTATAAGCGCGATCACATAATCTCCATTGAAAATAAAGCAGATATTTTTGGATCTTCAGATCCAGTGTTTCGAGGAGATTCAACTCGCTATAATCCAGAGGATTTATTAGTTTCTTCGTTATCCGGTTGCCATATGCTTTGGTATTTACATCTATGTGCGGAAGAGGGAGTAATTGTTGTTGATTACGTTGATAATGCCTCTGGAATAATGGTTGAAACGCCCGATGGAGGAGGACACTTTATGGAAGTTACTTTAAATCCCATTGTTACTGTAAAAGAAGTTTCTATGGTAGAAAATGCGAATAAACTTCATAAAAAAGCCAATGAATTATGCTACATAGCCAATTCTGTGAATTTTCCAGTACGCCATAATCCCGTAACCAAGACATTAATTTAAAATATAAGTAGCCAATAACAACAACCGCTATCAACCGGTCATACGCAACCTGCCTGCCTGCCTGCAGGCTGCGCATACTGATTAACGTTTATCGGTAATGCAAAAAAGACGCAACCTAACACAGTTTTTTAGCATCTTGATTTATAAAAGGTCAAAATCATGAAAACGAAACTGATATTGTCAATCTTGATTAGTTTGCTAATAACTGCATGTGAAAATAATGAGGATAAAAGTTTTGCCGTTGGAGAAGGATTTGAGATATATCTTACGAAGAATTATTATACTCATAATTTATCTATGGATTATAGTAAAATAGATTTTGATACAATATTATTGTCAGATATGCCAATTCTACGATATAATGATTTGAAAAAATATAATTTATCATCACATAAATTTACTCTTGGAATTTCGCATGATTCATTAAAGATAGGTGATGCAAGTGTATATGGCCGAATGTTTGTTGTGACAATTGATAAAAGTCCCGTTTATTGTGGATTTAAATGGCCGGTGATATCCTCCGTACCTTGTAATTGGGTATATATACAAGAGCCTTATAAAGCCCTGGATAATTTGCAGGATAATGAATTGGTAATGAGTTTTACATCAGAGACGTATTCTGACCCTAGAGCGGATAGTAGAATTGTTGACAGATTACAACAGGATGGAAAAATACAGTAATGCACTACCGCTAACAACCGGTTATGCGCAACCTGCCTGCGTGCCGGCAGCGTATAGTACCTTGGAAGATTTTTGTCTCATTAAGCCAAATGATTGGGATTGTGAGATCATTCTGGCAAATTTTGATTCCAATGATTATCCTAAAAATACCATTGAACCGATTGCGATTGTAAAATATAAAAATCAATCCTGTGAATTTACGTGGATTTCAGAAACTAAAATTAATCCATCGCTAATTCTTGATGTATATCCAATAACGCAAAAACCTGAATTATTAAGTTTAATAAAATCACAGCAGTTGTATTCCTGGTGTGTCCCAATTTATTATGGAGAGACGAAGAACTATTTTATTATTACCTCACCTTGTTTTATAAACAGTGGTTCATTTACTGAAGATGCTCATTCATGTATTAATGACCTTCACAATGCACTCAAAAGGATAATCCAAAAAAAGGATTATGATCTTATTGGAAATTGACTATAGGAGAACAAACTAAACACAACACCCGTTCACACGCAACCTGCATACCGTCTGCATACCGCCAGGCAGGCATCGAATGCCGAATGACAAATTTCGAAGTTTTTGGAGCCAGGGCAAACATTGAACACCATAAAGAACCATGCGATTAACTCACATTATTTTCGCAACACTATTAATTGCTTCTTGTGGCAGGAGCATTGAGATTGAAAAAGAAGCTCATCCCGTAATAGGTCTTCAACCTTTGGGTGGCTTTGACAAGGCATTTATGGATACGATATCGAATTCCTTAAAAAGCATATATGGATACCGTGTTGTGCTGCTTGAAAATCAAAAACTCCCCGATCATGCGTTTGTGCATATCAAGTCGGCCAGATACCGGGCTGATTCCCTGTTGAGGTATTTGTTGAAGATCAAGCCGGATACTATTGACTATATCATGGGGCTGACCAACCAGGATATATCCACTTCAAAAAGGGATCGGAATGGGCGTATTCTGAAACCCGAATCGAAATACCTGGACTGGGGCATATTTGGACTCGGATTCCGGCCGGGAAAAAGTTGTGTGATCTCAACCTATCGCATATATGATAAAGACCATGCCAAATACATGAATCGATTAAAAAAGGTTTGTGTGCATGAATTTGGTCATAACCTGGGCCTGAATCATTGTAAGAATGAAAAATGTGTGATGCAGGATGCGGAAGAAACGATCAAAACAGTTGATTCGGAAAATCTGGAGTTGTGCGGTGCATGTAAATCAAGGATTGAAATTCTGAGGTGATTGGATAAGTTGAAAGATCCAAGATCCAAGATCCAAGATAGAGACAGGTGACAAGCCTGCCTGCCTGCTAGACAGGGGACGAGTAGCAGTAACAGCGGCAGCAGCAATAATAGTAAGTGGAGCCTGGACGAAACCCCAATTAGAGCCGGCAATTAATAACAATATCAAAATGGATTTCAAACTGACAAGCCAGGTGTCAATGAGCTGGTAAATTCAATACTTCCAATAAAACCTGGAAAATCTGGAATACGAGAGGATGAAAAGATTACAAATCCAGATATGATTGTTCATTAAGGTGAATATATAATCTGCCCAAATACCTCCCACTTTGCATTTCAGGCAGAGAAAGTAATGCTGAACAAAAGTCAGCATATAGTGTTATATAAGTTATCTTCAATTCTTTAATAGGGGAATGACGACTCATACTGAAAATCCCTTTATGGGTAATAATTTCATTGGTCGTGATGAGGAAATGGTTTTTCTCTTAAAATCAATGACTGATTTTAAGAGTTCAGACACTTCCTTACTTCTTGTTGAGGGACAGGCGGGTATTGGTAAAACCACCCTAATCCAAAAGGTTTTATTCGATTACAAAAAACCGAAGTGCTTCAAATTGTATGGGAAATTCAGCAATCAGCCCGGCCGTACTCCATACCAGGCGATAAAAGATGCGATGAAGGGATGGATGAATCAAATCCTTGTATTATCGGAAGAAGAACTTAACAAACTAAGGGAAAACGCTTTCTCAACGCTGCAAAATAATACTGGTATCGTTACTTCTGTTTTTGAAGAGTTCCAACCGTTCTTTGGCAAGAATCAGCTCAATATTTTACCACCTGATAAAACAGAAGCACATCAGATTAAGTCTAAGTTCTACTATTTTTTCAGTAAATTTCTAAAATCAATCACCCGCACCGGATATCAAATTGTAATTTTTCTGGATGACTTGCATTGGGCAGACAATGCTTCATGGACGCTGGTTGAGGATCTCATAAGCCGTAATGCTGTCCCTGATTTAATCATTATCGGCGCTTACCGTCCTTCTGAAGGCAAACCCGATTTACAATTCAAAACTGACAATCTAAAAAGTAATAGCACGGGCAGAACCCTTACCTATTTGGTAAATCCACTGAGACCACACTATATTAATTCACTAATTCCCACTCATTGGAAGTTCAACCAACAAGAATCAGAAGCATTTAACAAGTACCTGGAATACGAAAGCGAAGGCAATCCGTTTAAAATCAAAGAAATAGTTAAGGTTGTTGAAAACAAGCACTTAATCAAAAATGAAACTTACCACGATTCCGTCTTCTGGGAAAATCTTCCAAGGTTCGATCATGCAAAAAGTACGGTGAATTTTGTTCAGCAACAACTTAAAATGTTGCCTCCGCATCATATGCATCTTTTTTCATCGGCTTCATGTATTGGATTCTATTTCAAGGCAGATTTATTAAGACAAATTGTGAGGTTGCCATCAGAAGAAGTTGACCAGATTCTGTTGAAAATGACAAATGATGGTTTACTGATCAAAAAGGACTCCAATTACATTTTTGTACACGACAATATATTTACTGCAGCCAATGAATTAATAACCGATCATCAGAAATTTGAACTTCATCAGAAGATTGGCCATATCATTTTGTCAGGGTTGGATAATTACCATCGCAATAGTTTTTTTGAGGCTGTCAATCATCTCAATGCTTGCTGGGAATCGGGGAAACTGAAATGCACATTTACGCCCACGCATATTCTTTTAAATATCCAGGCAGCACGTTTGGCCATCAAAAAATCGGCATTTGAAAGAGCCTGGAAGTATTATTCCTTTGCTGATCAATTAGTAAAATACCATCAGCCTTCCGGAATAATTGTCATGGATCACAAATTGATGGACTTGTTTGAAAAAAAGGAAATAAGCAATGATGATCTGGAATTTTTCATTCAGTTTGGATATGCCGAAACCATGTTCCTGATGCAAAAATTTGATAAGGCATTATTTTACTCGAATGAAGTATTGAAATTAAAAATTAACAGGCATCAGAAGATTTTAGCAACCCTGATCAAGATAAGGGTCTGTTCTGCATTGATATACAAAAATGATGTAAAGAATGTGTTGTTGGATGGGCTCAATAGCCTTGAGTCGGTATTGAGTGATTTTGGTATTTCCTTTCCTGATGATCCGAATGATATGTTGCAGCAAGCCGTCGCCGATTCTTATGAAATTAACCAGTTTGTATCCGGAATAACTGAAGACACCAACTTTAGTGCTTTGATAAATCCCGACCAGGAATACCAGGATTTGATGAAACTGGTAATGAATTCAATGACCTTTGTCTATTATATGGATGTCAGGAAAAACCTTTTCATGGGAATCAAGTTTTTATTGATGAGTTTTAGAAATGGGCTCACACCCATGACTCCGGTATTGTTTTCAGTTAGTTTCTTATCAGCATCTATTAGCAAATCATATGTATCAATGGCATTTCTCCTGGGGAAGATCTCACTCCGGATGATAGAGCAACCTCCGTTTAAAAGTTACGCACATATCGTTTATTATATTGCAACATTGAACTTTTTTGCCTGGGAAAACCACTATAAAGTATGTGTAAAAAAACTGAAGGAATCAGTTCAATTGGCGCGAGAAGCAGGAGATCACCATTACGCTTCATTTTGCGCCACAAATATCATGTTATTAAATACTTACCGGGGTAAAAATCTCAAAAGGCATATTTTGTATTCCAAAAAGTCAGCAAGCCAATATCAGCATGTTTTCTTTATCAGTAGCAGTGATTCCGATCTGGGCGCTTACCTTGCCGGGGTTAAACCGGGTTTTCTGGACAACAAATTTGATTTCTCACAAGATTTAATCCAGGAGGCAGAATATAACCTCAGCGGTAGATATCATTTAAACCTTGCCTTACAAAAACTTTATTACCTGTCGGGTAATTATTCAAAGGCATTGGAGGCTGGTATTGCCTGCGAAAATCTTGAAAACGTTTATCGTGGTTTCCAGATTAAACTTGAGCATTATTTATTTTTCAGCTTAAGTTTGTTGCAATCGGTTTACAGGAAAGATGCTTTATTGGAGGAGGTTTTGGAAAAGATTACTCCTAAACTTCAAGAATTCAGGAGGCTGTCGGCCTTTGGATCGGGCAACTATTTCCACAAGGCATTACTGATTGAAGCAGAAATAGCTAAATGCAATGGAGAATTTGAAACCGCCACGTTGTTATATGATCAAGCAATCCGGGAGGCCAAGGCGCATAAATTTATACATCACGCTGCCATAGCCGCTGAATTGGCCGGAGAGTATTATCTCAGTAAAAGCAGGGATTATTTAGCCGGCAATTATTTGAAATATGCATTAAAATTATATACCAAATGGGGAGCCGATGCCAAGGTGGAGTGGATGAAACAAAAATATCCATTCATTATTAAAAGTAAAGTACCTGTCAAGCCATCAACATTACCTGATTATCAAAGGATAAGAAACATTATTGCCAAAACAGCCTTGAGTCAAAAAATGGAGTTGGCAAAACTTGGTGGATTGTTATTGTCGAGCCTGCTTGAACAAAGTCAGGCCCGGATTGGTGTTATCCTGATTCAGAAGAACAACATATGGCAGGTTCTTTCAGCGAATATACCTGGATTGTCTGGTATGGAGAAGCCCCTAAGTGAGATTGAAACCAAACTCCCCGGCAAAGTTTTAAATTTTGCCATCAATAAGGCTGAAAAGGTTTTGCTTGAGGATGTCAGAAAGATAGCTCATTTTGCCGATGACCCCTATTTTGTTCAATCCTATCCTGCCAATATAATGTGTTACCCCATCTTGTCTGCTTTGGGAACGGAAGGTCTTATATATTTTGAAGATATCAATTCATCCTATACTCAAAATGATGATTTTTTTTCGTTATTGATCGAATATGCCTCCATTGCTCTGGCAAATGCCATTGATAACGAAAATTTGAACCGGCTGAATCAGGAGTTGCAAGTTCAGGAACAGAAGAAAATGGAAGCAGTTATTGAATCGCAGGAGAAAGAAAGAAAGCGGATTGCCGAAGAATTGCACGACAGTGTGGGGCAGATGCTGGCTTTAGTCAAAATAAATTTATCGGGGATTGAGGCAACTGATGAGTTCCCGAAAACTGAAAATAATCAACTCATTCAAAAAACTTCACAGTTGCTTGATGAAAGTATTGATGAAATCAGAACAATTTCGCACAACCTGATGCCTCCTGATCTTAAAAGCAAAAGCTTAACTGAAATAGCTGAAAATATTCTAAAGCGGAACGGATTAAAGTATCAGTTTCAAACTTATGGTCTGAATGACAATTTATCAGAAGCCATT
Organism: uncultured Polyangiaceae bacterium; assembly: GCA_964480725.1. Lineage (GTDB taxonomy): Bacteria > Myxococcota_A > Polyangia > Polyangiales > Polyangiaceae > JAFGBI01. The sequence continues at coordinate 6,937 of CAYZQO010000102.1, forward strand.
AGATTTACCCTGTACCGTATTATTCAGGAAATCATACACAATATCATCAAACATGCTTCTGCAAAGCAAATTGACATGAGTATAACCCGAACCGACGATAGTATTAACTTAATGGTGGAAGATGATGGAATCGGATTTAACACAAACCTGGTGCATCCGGGTTTGGGATTAAAAAATATCCATTCAAGGGTGAAACTTCTAAATGGTTATTTTGATGTGGATTCATCTTTGAACCGGGGAACAATTTACAATGTTACTATTCCTTATAAAAGCCTGAAAGATGGATAAAATTAAAATCTTATTGGCCGATGATCACCAGATGTTTTTGGACGGGCTGTCTGCACTGCTCTCACAAATCGATTATGTAAAAATAGTTGCTGCTGTGAATGATGGAGCTCAGCTATGTGAAAAACTCAAAACGACAAAGGGAGACCTGGTGATTTTGGATCTTCACATGCCTGTAATAGGCGGACTGGAAGCCACTAAAATGATCAAGAAACTGTATCCTTCGGTAAAAATACTTGGACTTACCATGGATAATGAGTTGGATGCGATTCAAGCGATGATGGAGGCAGGGGCGTCCGGCTATATACTTAAAAACACAGGCAAAGCGGAGCTCGAATTGGCTATACTTCAGGTAATGAAAGGAGAGAACTATCTTAGTCAGTCAATAAGTTCCCGGTTGGCACAAAGTTTATTTTTAAAGAAAAAAGCTATCGCAGAAGAAGTAAGCGAGTTGGATATGCTCACGGAAAGAGAAACGGAAGTTTTAAAGATGGTCGCTTTGGAAAATTCAAATGTTGAAATTGCCGAAAAGTTATACATCAGCCCTAAAACAGTGGAAACCCACCGCAAAAATCTAATGAAGAAAATTGGTGCGAGAAATTCACTCGGTGTTTACAAGTTTGCTCTAAAGCATAAAATGATTACCTAATTCCGCATCAAAAAATACCATCCACACGGTAGTTGAATTCCTGTCGATAAGGTATTTCACATGCCGCTGATTCGTGTCAATTTTGTATTGTAAAACTTTAATAATTCAAATGACATGAAAAAAGCATTAATAGTTTTGTTTGCTGTTTTATTAATATTCACCGGATGTGAAGACGAAATACTAGATAATCCTCCAATAAACACATTGGAAGCAAACGCAGGAAATGACCAGCAGGTAAAGATAAACCAAGTAATTGTACTTGATGGGTCCAACTCCAAAGATGAAAATGAAAAGGCATTTCAGTATCTCTGGAATATCAAAATTAAACCAGACAGCAGCACTGCTGCACTAACTGACGCAAACACTGTTTCGCCAAAGTTCACTGCCGATAAAGAGGGAAATTATGTGATTGAGTTGAAAATCCGTAATGAAGTATATGCCGATACGGATGAGGTTTCAATTATTGTTTCTGAGGTGATTGATTCTCCGGTTTATGAGTCGGTTATCCTGAATCAGGATATTAATCAGGAGCACCGGTTAGTTAATGTTTTTGATGATCCGGCAATTCCCGATTATCTGGTTACTGTTGATATTCATGTGACGGGTTATCTCACCATCGATCCTTCCGTTACCATTGCTTTTGAAGCCGATAAAGCTATGTATATTGATAATCCCGGAGTCATAAATGCAATTGGTTGGGACGATAATTCTATAATTTTCACCGGAAAAAACAAAACTCCCGGATACTGGAAAGGTTTAATTATTAATTCATCAAGTACATTAAACAAACTCGAACGGGTAACCATTGAATATGGTGGCAGCAATCCTGCCAATGGAATTGAATTTGCCGCCAATCTTGGAATGTCAAGTAAAGGCAATTTGCATCTTGTAGCATCTATCATACAACACAGTGCTGCATATGGTATGGTGGTTGAATCAGGTGCAAACTGGAGCAACGATTCCTTTAGCAATATCTTTGAAAACAATCAAACCCCACTCCGGATCAGGGCTTCGCACGTCAGCTCAGTAGATGGTCTTTCTAGCTTTACGAATAATGACAGGAATCTTATTGAAGTTGTCGGAAGTACTGTATCTGATTTGATGGAAGTACAATGGGGCCGGGCGCTAACTGCGAATACTCCTGCCATTATAGTTCCTTACCTTATAAAGGGAGATGTTGTCGTAAAAAGTGGATTGAGAATTCTAAAAGGCGTAGAGCTTCAATTCGACTCCGATGCTGAATTTACAGTAACGCCAACCGGTTATTTAACCGCAGTTGGCACTGGTGCAGAACCTGTTAAGTTCCATGGGGATAAAACGGATGAAGCAGGTTATTGGAGAGGAATTGCCATCAAATCGAACAGTGAAAAAAACGAATTAAGCTATGTTGAAGTTTTCAATGCCGGTAGCGAAAATCTGAGCGGGTTTGATCATAAGGCTGCTATAGGTTTGGATGGTGAGAATCAAGCAAAACTAAAACTGACCCATTTGAAAATTGCAAAGAGCGGAGGTTATGGACTATTTTTAGAGAATGATGCTGAATTAATGGCACTGACATTCACCCGATTTGAAAACAATACGAAAGCAGCAATGGCCTTGCCCGCCAACGAAGTACGAAAAGTCAGCAATATGGTTGCCACATCATTTACTGGCAACGGCCATAACGGAATTGAAATTTATGGTTCGGTATTGTTACATCCGGGCAAAGAAGAATCGGTATGGCCTGCTTTATATTTTGGGGCAACTTATCTGGTAAGCGGAAACCTTGGTATTCAAACCGGATTGAAGCTGATGCCCGGTGTTGCAATTAAATTTGCCGAAGGGAAAGGGATCAAAGTTTCCGGTAGCGGTTATCTTAATGCACAGGGAAGAGACGATTTGAAAATTGTTTTTAAAGGAGCATCCGAAGCCAAAGGCTTCTGGAATGGAATTCATTTTCAGACCAACAGTGATTTTAACGTCCTTCGCAATACCGTGATTGAACATGCAGGAAATAGTGACCAATCCGGGGCAACTGTCGCGAGCATCTATGTGGGTGAAAACATCGTCTCCAAACTCCACATCACGAGCTCAAGAATCGCGCATGGTGCGGGCTACGGAATAGCCATTGCTACAAACCTGGGAACCATTAATGATGATTTTCACCTGGTGAACGAGTTTGAAGACCTAAGCCTGGGAAATATATATCAAAAGTAAGTGGCAGTAATAGGGCAGGCGTAATCAAGAGCCAGGAGGCAGTATAAACCCTTCAAGCGGTTGCAGACCCTTGAAGGGTGTTTTATTTAGTTGAATGAAACAGCCGGAGCGGCAGGCGGCAGGTCCAACATCCCCATCATTTCGCTTTTAATCAAAAACTTTTCTAATTTCACATCCGTAATTTTTAAACCATAGCCTTAAAACATCATCTTATGACTCATAAATTTATGAACCTGGTTAAAACGGCCGTGATGGCCTCATTACTGGTCTTCGCTTCAACTGCCATGGCGCAGGACGGAACTATTTATCCACTCGAAGCCCCTGCAGAACCAAATGCGATATCTCTCGGCACAGGCGATGTGGAGAACCAGCCTGCACCCGAATCATGGTTCCGCCAGTGGGGCGATCCTATGGCACGGAACATCTCCAATGCTACCCTCACACCTTTCCTGCCCGAACCTGGAAAAGCAAACGGTGCAGCGGTAATTGTTGCACCCGGTGGCGGTTTCAGATGGCTGTCGATGGGCAATGAGGGCTGGGAAGTTGCACAAGCGCTTGCTGATCGCGGAATAGCCGCCTTCGTACTCAAATACAGGCTCATCCCAACGCCTCCAACACTTGAAGGTTTAAAGGAATCGATGGAGCGGACCTTTGCTGCTGCAGCCGACACTTCGTCAACTGCATCAAAGGGTGCGCCCGGCTGGGACCTGTCGAATCAACTTGAAGATGCTGAGGCAGCCTATGCCCTGATTGTTAAGCGTGCTGCAGAATGGGGTGTTGATACCTCCCGGTTGGGCATGATCGGCTTTTCGGCAGGGGCAGGACTGACGCTGCACTGCGCACTGAACTCAAAATTAATGGAACTTGATTTCATTGGTCCGATTTATGGTCCAATGGGACCTGTAGAGGTGCCAAAGAACGCTCCTCCCTTGTTCAGCGTGATTGCCAGCGATGATTTTCTCTTCGGCGGCCAATTCGGCATTATCAAGTCGTGGTACACTGCCGGACGTCCCGTAGAGTTTCACCTTTACCAAAATGGCGGCCACGGTTTCGGCCTCGGGAACCCCGACCGGACCAGCAATCGTTGGTTTGAGGCCTTCACGCACTGGTTAGAAGTAAACCGGTTTTTGGTGAAGCAGTGACAAGTGACGAGTGGCAGTGGCAATAGCTGGGCTTACAATGGCACTGCTCACTCAACTCGGAGTTATGGAACGACAGGACGTGTATAGCGTTTGATCTATTTTGCCTCCTGCAGTGACGAGCTCAGATATTTTATGCTGTTCAGGTTTTTAACCTCATAAACGATTGTATAGGTTTTCCCGGCTTCAAAATTGAATGCTTTGGATACCAATTCAGTATTGCCTTCAAAGCTTCCATAATAATCCAGTGTATGGGAACCTGGTGTCAGCCGAACTTTATAATCGCCTTTCATGAAGTTATTGAACAGGTGATGGGCAACCCATCCTTTTGCAACCACATTTCCTGCCATACCGTCAATCCGGTATAACATGGTAGCTCCATTGTTTTTGTCTTCAATAAGAACGGCATGGGGCTCCGATTCAGCCGCCTCCTCATATAAGGGAATTTCCCGGGTTTCAATGGGGCAAGCCTTATCGTTTTCTGTAATGGTTACCTGATCCTTGTTGATTTCAAAGTTGTATTCCTTCCCGGCTTCTCCGGTAAAGGTGATTATCTGCGGATTATTGGTCATATGTTGTATCTCCAGCTCATGTTTTCCGGGTAACAGCATCAGATGGATATTGCCTGTAGGGGTTGAGTTAAAAGTGCTATAAAAACCATCTGAAGGAGCGAGTTTTCCATCAACTTTAAATACCCAAAGCTTAACGGCCATTTTATTGCCTTTGAAGCGAAGAGCGACAAGTTCATTTTCCGGCCTTTGGCCTCCGTCGTATGCATGAACAGGCTCATTTTGTGCAAAAATCACTCCCGCGAATACGGTCAGGCTGAAAACAATCAAAACTGATTTTAAAGTAAGTCTTTTCATTTAAATAGTTATTATGTACTGGGTTTATAAAGAATATAGGTTATAGGACAATTATGTGCGTAAACTGCCAAACTCAGTTAGCATTTGGAGAATTGAGCTAAACTGAAAAATGATCGCAATAAATTCAACTGGTTGTTTCATAGACAGGGTTGTTCAACACAAATGTAGAAAAATATTCATCCTGTCCTTATTTCAAACAATGATTCTTCAAGCCAGGGCCAGTTATGGTGCAAATTTGGAAATTTCTGTTATTCCGGACATTACAGACCTGGCACACTGGAAGCCAAATACCGGGGATACTTTTTTACAACCCGGAACAGACAACCATCGTACAACTGTGAAAAATAAAGCAAACTAATTTTTTCACCAGTTAAAATTTTCACACATAATGAAAAAAACTTTTTTATTTCTGACACTGATTGTGGTTGCAGCATTTACGTTCACAGGCTGCAAAGAAGATGATGACGCAGTAGAATCCTACCTGATGGCCGGGGAAGACAAGTACATCATTGTGGGAGGAGATGTGTTCTTTGAAGGAGCCGACCCGATGAACGTTAACACGCATCAATATTCTATTTCACTTGTTACAGGCGGACTAACATATACTTCCTGGGATGGTTACAATCCCTCATATAGTGGCAATGGAGTACTTGCATTGTTCCATTTGCGAACAACAGGTGCAACCCAGCTTGCTGACGGAGACTATTCCCTGACCTTAACTGAAGGTAACTGGTGCAGCGGCGGTGGTTATGAGATTGACTTCTCTTCGGCATGGAACAATGTGAGTGAGTTTGAAACCGGCATACTTACCCTGAGTATTTCGGGTGACACCTATACCATTGATTTCCAGGGTGAGGATGAGTATGGGATTGCGGTTGAGATATTCTTCACCGGTAAACTTACCTACCACGATGAAAGTGACTATTTTGGTGACTAAGACGGGTATTGAATATCGAACGCAAGATATCATAGCAACTGGCGGTGCCAATTCAAAATGTGCTTACTTTTGACAGGTTGGTTGATCTTTCACCCCTCAATTTAAAAACGCATCTTTATGAGCTTTTCGCAGCTTAAAAGGAAGTTCTCAGAGGTGATTTCCCTAAACAGTTATGACCATGAACTGATTGAAACCTATTTCAAACCACTTCATGCGGCCAGGCATGTTTGGTTAATTGAGCAGGGGAAGTCTGTCAGGGAAGCATTCTTTATAAACAGCGGTTACATCAGGTACTATAAATTTTTGGATACGGGTGAAGAAATGATCATACACCTGTATGCACCGAATAATTTTGCTGCTTCGTTAAACAGTTTTTTTTCAGGCTCACCCTCTGACGAAATGATGGAAACCTTAACGGATTGCGATTTATTAACCATCACAAAAGACGATTTAGAAAAACTGTATGCAACGAACCAGAAATGGCAATACTTCGGCAGAAAACTAATGGAAGGTTTCCTGATAGAAAAAGAGCAGCGGATTATTGACCAGTTGTCATTGACCGGACAGCAGAAATACCTGAAGCTACTGGAAACGAACCCGGATGTGATTCAACATGTTCATGTGAAATACCTGGCATCCTTTTTAGGTTTACAGCCTGAATCATTGAGCCGGATAAAAAGGCAAATTACCTAACATTTGTTAAGGTGATTGGATAAGCTATTCCGGAATTTTGTCGTGTGAATTTTAAATAAAACGACAAAATGAAAACAATTTTAATTACCGGGGCATCAAGTGGTATAGGAAAAGCAACAGCTGAATTGTTCAGCCGGAATGGCTGGAATGTGGCAGCAACCATGCGGAATATTGAGAAAGCTTCACAGTTTAAAGACTTTAACAACGTCAACTGTTATTCACTGGACGTATCCAACATTGAGTCAGTTGATAAGTGCATTGGCCAGATCATCCAGGAATTCGGAAGAATTGACGTGCTGGTGAACAACGCCGGAATATATGAAACCGGACCGCTTGAAGGGACATCCGCAGAAAACACAGACAGGTTGATTAGAACAAATATCAACGGTGTGGTATACGTTACAAAGGCTGTTTTACCCCATTTCAGAAAAAACAAAAATGGTATCATAGTAAATATTTCATCCATTGCAGGGCGAGCGACTTTTCCTTTCCAATCGGTTTACCATTTGACAAAATGGGCTATCGAAGGATTCAGCGAGGGACTGCGCTATGAATTAAAGGATTTGAATATCCGGGTTAAGTCTTTCGCTCCCGGCAGCGTGAAAACCAACCTTTGGAATGATTTGGAAAGACAACCGATTGGGACTTACCCGAAAGAATATGAGAGCATTTTCAGGAACTGGTTTTCCTATCTGAATGAAAGTATTCAGAAAGGTTTTTTACCAGAACATGAGGCCAGGGCTATTTATAGAGCTGTAAATGATAAAAAGGACAAATTCCGCTACAGTTCTGATATGAATACAAAAATGGCAACACTTTTACATGCCGTTTTGCCAATAAATGTTTTTCAAAGATTTATTTCGAAGCAGGCTCTATTAGAGCCAAGAAGCAAGAGCTAAGAGTCAAGAACCAAGATAGGGACGAGTGACGAGTAGCAGTTGCCATGTATTCAAAATATATTTGCTTAATGCACGGAAATTGAATTATTTCGCATGTATGCAAAAAAAGCAAAGGGCAAATCAATTAATTCAAGATGAAAATAAGGTATAACAATGAATCAGATCAAAGAACATTTTGAGACGGAGGCCACAGAGTTTGATGAAATAATCATCAGGCTCATTCCCTATTATAACCAAATGGTTCAGGCTTTGGTGGATGCCATTCATTTTGATAAGGAACAACCAATCCGGGTAATGGATTTGGGATGCGGAACAGGTACAGTTGCAAAAGCTGTTGCAGATAAGTTCCCCAATTCAAAGATTGTATGTTTGGATATGGCTTCCAATATGATTGAAATGGCAAAACACAAACTTGCATCACACAAGGACGTGAATTTTATTGTTGGCGACTTTGCACAAACGGATTTCAATGAAAAATTTGATGTTGTGGTATCTTCACTGGCTTTGCATCATCTGGAGTATGATGACGATAAAATCAGGTTTTACACCAAAATATACAACAGCCTAGTTGAGTCGGGGCAATTCATCAATGCAGATGTGGTTTTGGCGTCAACGGACTACCATCAACGCGTGAATATGGACCGGTGGATTGAATATATCAATAAAACTGTGCCAATGGATGAAATTCTGAATAAATGGATTCCAACGTATCATGCTGAAGACAAACCAGCCAAGCTGATTGAACAGATCAGTTGGCTTGAAGACATTGGATTTAGATCGGTAGATGTGATCTGGAAATATTATAATTTCAGTGTTTACGGAGGAATAAAATAAAGCGCGATATGTAATCGCGCAGGGATCGCTAACTGCTAATTCGAAGCTTTCAGGTATTTGATTATGAATTTCAAAATTAAGGATAGACTTATGCCAAACGTAAATGTAAAGGTTGTTAAACAGCAGGTGAATCAAGAGCAAAAAGACGCATTGATAGCAGGATTAATGGAGATTATTGTAAAAATTATGGGTCGCAATCCTGATTTGACAGTGGTTACCATTGACGAAATTGACCAGTCGAATTGGATTATCGGAGGTAAGCCCATTGATTTATCCAAACGTGACAAGGTTTGTTGTATCGAGATCCACATTTCAAAAGGGACAAGCTCTGCCGGGCAAATGACTGAGGTGATTCAGGCCGGGAAGGAGCTTGTTAAGCGTACGCTGGGTTCAAACGATATGACAAACTATTTTATCATAAATGAGCTGAATCCTGATAGTTGGGGATTTGATGGTATTTCCATGACGGTTCGCAACAAAATGGAACAAAATAAGTGATCCCGATGGATTTTAAAAGGGTCATTTCCGGCGACGATTTGTCAGCGGTAGTACAAGTGCTTAACGAATCTCATGGTACAGTAGCCAGGGATTTTGGATTTACCCGGGAGAGCAATCCAACCAATAACGCTTTTATCAATGAATCCACGTTGAAGTCGCAATTAAACAAAGGCATTGATTTATACACTTTGTTACTCGATGGTAAAATTGGCTGCATTGCAATTGAGAAATCATCCAAAGAGCCGGATACATTTTACATTGAGAAAGTATCTGTTGTTCCGGAAGTCAGAAATCAGGGTTTTGGGGTTAGATTAATGGATTTTGCGACATTTAAAATAAAAGAATCATGCGGCAAAAAGATATCCATCGCATTAATTGATTCCCACACGAAACTAAAAAACTGGTACATTGCACAAGGGTTTACAGAAACCGGGATAAAGGATTTTGATCATTTGCCTTTCAGGGTGTGTTTTATGAGTAAGCCTGTTTAATGAAGAGAGCCGCGGCAGTCAAATATTAAACCTGAAGCATCATCAATACATCTGATGAAAAGGGAAAATTTTATTACTTTAGGCGGACAGGTTGAATTGCTGAAGGAAAATCTTAAAACTGCCTTGAGATTGCGTTTAACTGATATTGCTTTGAATCAATAACCAAATTAATATAACCAGTTCTTATGAAAAAGCTCATGTACATTACTGCCCTTGGATTTATGGCAGTTGGTTTTTGTTTGAATGGCTGCGCCCCGGGGGCAAAGCAAAATGACAAACCGGTTGTAACAACCACTTATGGCGCTGTTTCCGGCATTGTTGAAGACAGTGTTTTTATCTTCAGAGGAATTCCCTATGCCAAAGCTGAAAGGTTTATGCCTCCCCAGGATCCTGATGCCTGGCAAGGAGTTCTCGAATGCAATGACTTTGGACCTGTAGCCAAACAAATTGTACCCTGGATTGCAGACTCCACAATGGATGAGAAAAAGTTGTTCAGCGTGAATGTATGGACACAGGGATTAACCGACGGGGAAAAGCGTCCGGTAATGTTCTGGTTGCATGGAGGCGGGTTTCATGTGGGCAGCAGCAACGACCCGATGACCTATGGAAAAGCTTTGGCAAAAAAAGGCGATGTGGTTATGGTATCCGTAAATCACCGGTTGAATATTCTTGGATTTCTTGATTTGTCGGCATGTGGTCCCAACTATGCCCAATCAGCCAATGTGGGCATGCTTGACATTGTGAAAGCCCTGGAGTGGGTAAAAAACAACATTGAGCAATTTGGTGGCAACCCTGCTGATGTAACCATTTTGGGTGAATCGGGTGGTGGAGGCAAGGTGGGCACACTGATGTGTATGCCTGCGGCAAAAGGATTGTTTCACAAAGCAATCATTCAAAGCGGAACCCTTCTGAATGTAATGACTGAGGAAAAATCAAAAGCCCTGGGGTTGGTTGTTCTTGAAAACCTGGGACTTACTCCTGCAGATGTTGCAAAATTGGATACAATTTCATACATGAGCCTGGTAAAAGCAGGAAACGATGCCATAAACAAGATATCCGGCCCGAGAATACCAGGATCGGCAACCATGTTTGGTTTCGCACCTTCTGTTGACAGCGTTGTTTTGCTGCAGCAACCTTTCAGTCCCGGTTTTGCGGAAATCTCAAAAGACATACCATTGATGATGGGAAGCACACTGAATGAGCTGATGAGCACCGCTTATGCCGAAAAGGACCTGACGCTGGAACAGGCAAAAAAACGATTGTCAAAAGACTATGGTAGTAAAACCAATGAATACATTGAGCTGTTTGCAAAGGCTTATCCCGATTATACACCTCAGGACCTGCTTTCAATTGACAATGTTTTCAGACCTTTTACCATAAGAACTGCTGATGCATGGGCTGAACAATCAAATGCTCCGTTGTATGTTTATTTCCTGGCATGGAAGAGCCAGGTTGACAGCGCTTCAAAAGGTTCTTTCCATGG
>CAYZQO010000103.1:0-17622 GCA_964480725.1 uncultured Polyangiaceae bacterium
CGTGCCGACGTTCAGGTGGGGCTTGGTGCGTACGAATTTCTCCTTGGCCATCGCTTCCTCGCTCTCTCACATGCCGCGGATCCTCGCGACGATCTCGTGCTCAATCGGGGCTGGGACGGGCGCATAGTGCGCGAACTGCATGGTGTAGGTCGCGCGTCCCTGAGTCCTGCTACGTAGGTCCGTCGCGTAGCCAAACATGGCGGCGAGCGGGACCTGGGCGCTGATGATTTGCGTGGTAGTACCACGCTGGGTCATCCCGTTGATATGGCCGCGCCGCGCGTTGAGGTCGCCAATCACATCACCCATCGAGCTGTCCGGGGTGACAACCTCAACCGCCATCAAGGGCTCCAGCAGCTGCACCCCCGCGCGGGTTGCGCAGTCCTGGAAGGCGAGCGAACCCGCGACCTCGAAGGCCGGTCCGGACGAATCCACCTCGTGGTAGCTGCCATCCAGCAGCTCCACGAAGACGTCGGTAATGGGGTAGCCAGCGAGGATCCCCCGCTGCATCGCGTCGCCGATGCCCTTCTTCACGGAGGGAACGAACTCCCGCGGCACAGCGCCACCGACGGTCCGGTTCTCGAACTGGTAGCCGGTGCCGCGCTCCCCGGGGGTGACCCGGATCTTCACGTGACCGTACTGACCATGTCCGCCGGTCTGACGCACAAAACGCCCCTCACCCTCCACGGTGCCGAGGATGGCCTCTCGGTACGCCACCTCGGGCTTGCCGACGTTGGCCTCCACCTTGAACTCCCGGCGCAGCCGGTCGATGATGATCTCGAGGTGGAGCTCGCCCATTCCGGCGATGAGCGTCTGCCCGGTGTCCTCGCTGGTGTAGGTCCGGAACGAAGGATCCTCGTAAGCGAGCTTCTGGAGGCTGAGGGTCAGCCGATCGACATCCGCCTGCGTGCGCGGCTCGATGGCGATGTGGATGACGGGCTCCGGGAAGGCCATCGTCTCCAGTAGGATCGGGTGCTTCTCGTCGCAGAGGGTGTCACCCGTGTGCGTGTCACGCAGCCCGACGGCCGCGTAGATGTTCCCGGCTACGCAGTCCTTCAGCTCCTCCCGCTTGTTCGCGTGCATGCGGAGGATGCGCCCGATGCGCTCCCTCCGGCCGCGGGAGGCGTTCAGCACGGCCTGACCGCTGGTCAGCGTCCCCGAGTACACGCGAAAGAAGGTGAGGTGGCCGACGTACGGATCGTTGGCGATCTTGAACGCCAGCGCCGCGAACGGCTCGTCGTCGCTGGCCCGGCGAGTCAACGTCTTCTCCGAATGAGCGACGTCCTTGCCCTCGACGGCCGGGACGTCCCGCGGCGAGGGCAGGTAGTTCACGATCGCATCGAGCAGCGGCTGGATGCCCTTGTTCTTGAAGGAGGCCCCGCAGAGGACAGGCACGAACACAAACTGCGTGGTCGCCTTGCGGATGGCGCCGTACAGGGCGGGGGCGCCAACCGGCTGTCCCTCGAGGAAGCAACGCAGGATCTCCTCGTCGACATCCGCACACGCCTCCACCAGCTGCTCGCGCAGCACGCGGCATCGCTCCACGAGATCCATCGGGATCTCCTCCCACGTCCAGCACGCGCCGAGGGACTCACAGTCGAAGATGGCCGCCCTCATCTGGATGAGGTCCACCACCCCCCGGAAGCCGTCCTCCTGCCCGATCGGCCACTGCACGGGCACGGGACGGCAGCCGAGCCGCTCCCGCATGCTGTCGAGGTTCGCCTGGAAGTCGGCGCCGATCTTGTCCAGCTTGTTGATGAACGCGATGCGGGGCACGCGATAGTGGTCCGCCTGCCGCCAGACCGTCTCACTCTGCGGCTCCACACCGTTGCCGCCGTCGAAGATGGCGACGGCCCCGTCCAGCACGCGAAGACAGCGCTCGACCTCGATGGTGAAGTCGACGTGCCCCGGCGTGTCGATGATGTTGATGCGGTGCTGCACCCCCGCCGCCGGCCCGTTCTCCGGGGACCAGAAGCAGTTGGTGGCGGCGCTGGTGATCGTGATCCCCCGCTCCTGCTCCTGCTCCATCCAGTCCATGGTCGCGGCGCCGTCGTGCACCTCGCCCAGCTTGTGGCTCACGCCGGTGTAAAACAGGATGCGCTCGGTGCTGGTCGTCTTGCCGGCATCGATGTGCGCCATGATGCCGATGTTGCGCGTCTGCTCGAGCGGGATCTCGCGAGGCATGACCGTTTCCGCAGGGGTGCTGAGCCGGGAGCGCACGGGAGGCGAACGAGGTCCCTCCCCGGGTTGGGTTGACGAGCCGACCGCACGGCGCACGAAACCCCCTCCGGCCCGGGATCCCACCGTTTAGGGATCCACAACTCCGGAAGGGGTGTCGAGGTGCGTCGAGCGCCGCCTTCAAGGCGGGGCGCGGCTGCCGCCGCGCCTTCGCGCAACCCGATCCTATGTCGTCTCCAGCATGATTCCCCGATTCGGCTCCTTCGTGAGAGTGGTCTGCAGCGCGAGCGGCTTTGCCCGGCCGGGCTGGGGCCACGGCCCCACCCCGGCGACGATCACCAGCGGTAGTGGGCGAAAGCCTTGTTGGCATCCGCCATCTTGTGCGTGTCTTCCTTCTTCTTCACCGAATTGCCGCGGAGCTGGGCCGCATCGACAAGTTCCGCCGCCAAACGCTCTCGCATCGTCTTCTCGCCGCGGCCGCGCGCATAGGAGACGAGCCAGCGCATCGCCAGCGCGACGCGACGCTCAGGCCGCACCTCGACGGGGACCTGGTAGGTCGCGCCGCCGACCCGCCGGCTCTTCACCTCAAGCTTCGGCTTGACGTTGTCGAGCGCCTTGCGGAAGACCTCGAGCGGGTCCTCCTTGAAGCGAGCGCCGATGATATCGAACGCGCCGTAGAGAATCCCTTCTGCCGTGGACTTCTTGCCCTCGAGCATGAGCGAGTTGGTGAACTTGGTCACCAGCTTGTCCCGGTACTTCGGGTCCGGGATGATCTTTCGCTTGGGGACGTCGCGCCTGCGGGGCATCTTTGGTTCTCCTGCGCTGCTCTAAGGGGCGTGCGAACGGCTCGTCGAGTGACCGGAAGCGATCACTGCTTGGGGCGCTTGACGCCGTACTTGGAGCGCTTGCGGTTACGATTCGCCTTGTTCGTGCTGCTGGGTCCGGCGGCGCCGGACGCGTCGAGCGTGCCCCGGACCACGTGGTAGCGAACGCCGGGGAGATCCTTCACGCGGCCACCACGGATGAGCACCACGCTGTGCTCCTGCAGGTTGTGACCCTCGCCCGGAATGTAGCTCGTCACTTCCATCTGGTTGGTCAGGCGAACACGACACACCTTGCGCAAGGCGGAGTTCGGCTTCTTCGGCGTCGTGGTGTAGACGCGAGTGCAGACGCCGCGCTTCTGCGGGCAGCTGCGCAGGGCGGGCGACGCCGTCTTGGCTTTGATGACCTCGCGACCCTTGCGAATGAGCTGTTGAATGGTGGGCATCTCGAAATACACTCGGGCAAGCCCCCGGACCCTGGGGGACGGAGAAGTTACCCGGGGAGGCGCTCAAGTCAAGCGGGTTCACCGCGGCGAGTTCGCGGTGGTGGTGTCCGTGGGCCGCGCCGCCGGCGGGGTCGGCCGCGGCGGCTGGCGCACCTGAACGGACTGGCGGTGATCCGCGCGAGGTTCGTCGGTCGCTTCGGTGGGCCTCAAGGCGCCGATCCCAGCGGGGTCGGCGGATTCGCGCTGCTGGGGGCGGTCGGCGCCACCGAGAGGAGCGTGCCGGCGGATCCGGAGCGCCCGAGCGATCCGCCGAGCGGACCCCCGGCGTCGGCAACCGAGAACCGGTCGTCATCGCTCAGCAGCCAAGGGGCCTCGCGCACGAGGAGGTCGGCTAGCGGCCCCTCGTGCGCGCGCCCGCCGCCCGGGACGAAGACGCGCCGGGCCTGCACCCCGGATCGCTCGGCAAGGTGCACGCTCCCCACGGTCGCGTCACGGCAGGCGGGGAGTCCGCAGGCGAAGAGTACCCGCCGTCCGCCGCGCTCCGCATAGCGAGCCGCCACGCTCGATGTGAACCGATCGTAGCCCCCCTCGACCAGCACGAGCCGGCTGAAGAACGAGGGCTCCTGCAGGCCGATCGCGAGCGCGAAGGCCGCCCCCTGCGAGTAACCCGCGAGCACGACCGGGCCGCCAGCGACATGGGCGCGGTGACGCGCCTTGAGGGCGGCAAGCCCCGCGCGAAGCTCCCCATCCACAGCCTCCGTGCTGGCGAAAGTGAAGCGCCGTGCTCGCGACGAGGCGCCCTCCAGGGGGACGCCCCGGGGGCAGAGCACGAAGGCCGATGGGCCCACGATGCGCCGCCACACGGCGCAGGCGCGCTCGGGGTCATCGGACTCACCGTGCAGCACGATCACGGAAGGGCGCGGGCTGGTGGCCCCACTCGGCACGGACAAGACGGCCGCGCCGTGGCCCGCGACGGGTAGCTCGACGAGGTCGGCGCTGGCGGCCAGCGGCGGCAGCGGCTCTAACCGCACCGGGGGCGACGACGACGGCGCTGCTGCCGAGGCGGACGCCCGCACACTCACCGACGCGGTCGCGAGGGGGCCCGACCGGTGCGCCCGCGCCGGCCCGGACTGGCAGCCGCGTCCGGCGACGGAGGCGAGCAGGGCGACGAGCACCAGGCACCACCGGAACCGACGCTGGAGCGAGCCCACGCGGGCAGCGTACCCGCCCCGCCCCGCCGACACCATTCGGCGCGGGCCCACCAGCTCCGGGGGGGGCACCGCGCGGCACGGCAGGCAGACCGGAAGACCAACGCAATGGCCCGCCGGCCCGCTGCTCGCCCCGCCGCGGGCGCCTGCCCGTGCCCGCGGCGCCTCCTGCCGAGAAGGCACCCGCGGGGCCAAGGCGTCACGCGCCCCGCGAGCGCGCGACCGGCGTCACTCGTCGAAGGGGACGACCGCGGCCTGGGGGGCCGCGTGGTGATAGACGAGCGACGGGGCCACCGGGCGATCCTCGGTGACGATCTGCAGCCACTTGTAGGCAGGCAGCCCGGTTCCGGCGGGGATCAGGCGGCCCATGATGACGTTCTCCTTGATGCCGCGAAGATCGTCCGTCTTGCCACAGATCGCTGCCTCCGTGAGCACCTTGGTCGTCTCCTGGAAGGATGAGGCGCTGATGAAGGACTCGGTGGAGAGCGATGCCTTGGTGATACCGAGCAGCATGGGCTCGGCCACGGCCGGCACCCCACCGCGCTCCATGACGCGCTGGTTCTCGCGCTCGAAGACGTGCTTCTCCACCTGCTCGTCGATGAGGAAGCTGGTGTCGCCGACCTCCTTGATGCGGACGCGGCGCAGCATCTGCCGCACGATCACCTCGACGTGCTTGTCGTTGATGGTAACGCCCTGCAGCCGGTAGACCTGCTGGATCTCGTTCACCAACCAGGCGGCGAGCTCCTTCTCACCCTTCACCCGCAGGATGTCGTGCGGGTTCGCCGGACCGTCCATCAGCGGATCGCCGGCGCGGACGTGGTCGCCCGCCTGCACCTGGATGTACTTGCCCTTGGGGATGAGGTACTCGCGCGACTGATCGTTCTGTGGCTGCCCGTCGTACCCGAAGGGCGTGATGACCACCTTGCGCTTGCCCTTCGTGTCCTTGCCGAACGAAACCATCCCGTCGATCTCGCTGATGATCGCGTGATCCTTGGGCTTACGCGCCTCGAAGAGCTCGGCCACCCGCGGCAGGCCGCCGGTGATGTCCTGCACCTTGGTGGTGTCGCGCGGGATCCTCGCGATCGGCTCGCCCTGGTCGATGTGATCGTCCTCGGGGGCCACGATGTTAGACCCGACGGGCAACAGGTACCGCGCGTCGAGGTCCGTGTTCGGGAACTTGCGCGGCTCCCCGGTCTCCGGATCGCAGATCGTGATCCGCGGCCGGAGGTCGGCGGCGCGCGACTCGATCACGATCTTCCGCGAGAGTCCGGTCACCTCGTCGACCTTCTCGATGAAGGTCACTCCGTCGACGAGATCCCCGAACTTGGCGATCCCGCTCATCTCGGTGAGGATCGGGGACGCGAACGGGTCCCACTGTGCGACGACAGTCCCCGCCTTGACGCGGTCACCTGCCCGGGTGCGCAGCTCCGCGCCGTACACCAGCCGGTGGTGCTCACGCTCGCGACCGGTGTCGTCCTTCACCACCAGCTCCCCGTGGCGATTCATCACCACCGGGACGCCGTCCTTCCGCTGCACGATGTGGGCGTTGCGCAGCTCGATCGTGCCCTCAGTGCGGGTTTCCAGCGCGCTCTGCTCGATCTTGCCGCGCGCCGCCGCGCCGCCGATGTGGAACGTCCGCATGGTGAGCTGCGTCCCCGGCTCGCCGATGGACTGGGCAGCGATGATGCCGATCGCCTCGCCGATGTTCACCCGGTACCCACGGGCCAGGTCGCGGCCGTAGCACTTCGAGCAGACCCCACGGCGCGTCTGGCAGGTCAAGACCGACCGGATCACGACGTCCTCGATGCCCGCATCCTCAATCCTGCGCACGAGGTCCTCGTCGAGCTCCTCGTTCGCGCTCACGATCACCTCGCCGGTGAGCGGGTCGATCACGTCCTCAAGCACGACCCGGCCGAGGATGCGGTCACCGAGCGGCTGAATAACCTCCCCGGCCTCCTCGAGCTTGGCCACCCGGATGCCGTCCAGGGTCCCGCAGTCGAACTCGGCGACGACTGCGTCTTGGGCGACGTCAACGAGACGCCGGGTCAGATACCCAGAGTTAGCGGTCTTGAGCGCCGTGTCGGCCAGGCCCTTGCGCGCGCCGTGCGTGGACACGAAGTACTGAAGGACGGCAAGCCCCTCCCGGAAGTTCGCGACGATCGGGGTTTCGATGATCTCACCCGAGGGCTTCGCCATCAGTCCGCGCATCGCGGCGAGCTGGCGCATCTGCTGCGTCGAGCCGCGGGCCCCGGAGTCCGCCATGATGTAGACGGGATTGAAGCTCGACTCTTCGCGTTTCTCCGCGGTTTCGGGATCGACGACCGTGGCGCGACCAATGCCGGCCATCATCTCCTCGGTCACCTTGTCGGCGACGCTGGCCCAGATATCCACGACCTTGTTGTACCGCTCACCATCGGTGATGAGCCCCTCCTGGTACTGCTCGATCACCCGCTCGAGCTCGGCGTTGGCCTCGTCGATGAGCCCCTTCTTCTGCGCTGGAATCACCATGTCGTCCATGCAGATCGACACGCCGGCGCGGGTAGCGAAGTTGTACCCCAGCGTGCGGAGCCGGTCCGCTAGCAGGACGGTTTCCTTGTTCCGGTGCTTCCGGTAGCAGACGTCGATGAGCTTGCTCAGCGCCTTCTTGTTGAGCACCTTGTTGGCGTCCGCAAACGGGACGTCGGGCGGCAACACTTCGCTCACCAGGACACGGCCGACCGTGGTGGCAACGATGCTCGTGCGCGGCTGCCCCGACTCGTCCTTCTCCGTAATGCGGACGCGAATGCCGGAATGCAGATCGGCGACGCCGTTGTCGTAGGCCATCCGCACCTCGTCGGGCGACGCGAACACGCCCCGCAGGTACCCAGCCTTCTTGTCGATCGTGGGGCGCTCCTCGCGAACCCCATCGCGCTCGCGAACGACGACATCGCCACGGAAGCACCCTCGCGCGAACACCCGCTCCCGAGTCGCGTAATAGAGCCCGAGAACGATGTCCTGTGTCGGGTTGATGATGGGGCGACCGCTCGCCGGAGACAGGATGTTGTTGGTGCTCATCATGAGCACGCGCGCCTCCATCTGCGCCTCGATGGAGAGCGGGACGTGCACGGCCATCTGATCGCCGTCGAAGTCGGCGTTGAACGCGGTGCACACCAGCGGGTGGAGCTGGATGGCCTTGCCCTCGATCAACACCGGCTCGAACGCCTGGATCCCAAGGCGATGGAGGGTCGGCGCCCGGTTCAGCATCACCGGATGCTCGCTGATCACCTCGTCGAGGATGTCCCAAACCTCGGGGCGCTCCTTCTCGACCATCTTCTTGGCGCTCTTGATGGTGTTGACGTAGCCGCGCTCCTCGAGCTTGTTGTAAATGAACGGCTTGAACAGCTCGAGCGCCATCTTCTTGGGCAGCCCGCACTGGTGGAGCTTCAGCGTGGGACCGACCACGATCACCGAGCGCCCGGAGTAGTCCACTCGCTTGCCGAGCAGGTTCTGGCGGAACCGCCCCTGCTTTCCCTTGAGCATGTCGCTCAGGCTCTTCAGCGGTCGCTTGTTGGGGCCGGTGATCGTCTTGCCGCGACGCCCGTTGTCGAAGAGGGCGTCCACCGCCTCCTGCAGCATCCGCCGCTCGTTGCGCACGATGATCTCGGGCGCGTTGAGCTCGAGCAGCCGCTTCAGGCGGTTGTTCCGGTTGATCACCCGACGGTACAGGTCGTTCAGGTCGCTGGTCGCGAACCGCCCGCCGTCGAGTGGCACCAGCGGGCGCAGGTCCGGCGGCAGCACCGGAACCACGGTCAGCATCATCCACTCCGGCCGGTTGCCGCTGCCACGGAAGGCCTCGATCACCTTGAGCCGCTTGGCGTACTTCTTTCGCTTCGCCTCGCTGGTCGAGCTCTTCATCTCCTTGCGGAGGTGCTCGGACTCCGAGTGGACATCCACCCGCTTGAGGAGCTCGAGGATCGCCTCCCCGCCCATGCCGACAACGAACTTGTCGTCGCCGTACTCGTCCGACAGCTTGATGTAGTCGTCCTCGGTCAGGAGCTCTCCCCTGCGGAGGCTGGTCTCGAGCGGATCGATGACGATGTAGGCCTCGCAGTAGAGGACCTTCTCCAGCTCCTTGAGGGTGATGTCGAGGATGTTACCGATGCGGGACGGCAGGCTCTTGAGGAACCAGATGTGGGCAACCGGCGTGGCCAGCGTGATGTGGCCCAGGCGCTCGCGGCGCACCTTCGACTGGATCACCTCGACGCCGCACTTCTCGCAGACGATCCCCCGGTGCTTCATGCGCTTGTACTTGCCGCAGATGCACTCGTAGTCCTTCACCGGGCCGAAGATCTTGGCGCAGAACAGGCCATCGCGCTCGGGCTTGAACGTCCGGTAGTTGATGGTTTCCGGCTTCTTGACCTCGCCGTGCGACCACTCCTTGATCTTCTCCGGGCTCGCGAGAGAGATCCGCATTGCTGAAAAAGAGAGCGGATCCTTCGGCTTCTCGAAAAACGAGAAAATGTCACGCATGGCTGTTCCTCCGGGGATTGCGCGGGCGCCGGTTTCAGTCCTCGGCGGCGGTAGCAGCGGTGGTGGCCTCCACCAGCTCGACGTTCAAGCAGAGTGACTGCAGTTCCTTGATGAGGACGTTGAAGCTCTCGGGCAGCCCTGCCTCGAGCGCGTACTCGCCCTTGACGATGGACTCGTACATCCGGGTGCGACCCTGGACGTCGTCGCTCTTCACGGTGAGGAATTCCTGCAGCGCGTAGGCGGCGCCGTAGGCCTCCATCGCCCAGACCTCCATCTCACCCAATCGCTGGCCGCCAAACTGCGCCTTGCCGCCCAGGGGCTGCTGCGTGACCAGCGAGTAGGGGCCGATCGAGCGAGCGTGAATCTTGTCGTCCACGAGGTGGTGGAGCTTGAGCATGTACATCACGCCCACCGTGACCTCTTGCTCGAAGGGCTCCCCACTGCGGCCGTCGAAGAGGATCGACTGCCCCGAGGGGTCGCGCCCCGCCTCCCGGAGCGCACGCTTGATGTCCTCCTCGTGGGCGCCGTCGAACACCGGCGAGCCGAAGAAGATGCCGCTCGAGAGCTTGCGCGCGAGCTCGAACACCTCGTCATCACTGATGCGGGAAAGGAGCTTCGAGAAGGCCTCGTCCGCAGCAACGTCGCCGTCGTCCCGACGGACCTCGTAGACCTTGCGCAGCTTCTCCCGGATGGCGGCGGCGCCGTAACGTCCCTCGTAGAGTAGGCCGATCTGAGTGCCCAAGCTGCGGGCGCCCCACCCCAGGTGCGTCTCCAGGATCTGCCCGACGTTCATGCGGCTGGGAACGCCCAGCGGGTTCAGGACCAGATCGACCGGCGTTCCGTCGGCGAGGTAGGGCATGTCCTCTTCCGGGAGGATCCGGCTGACCACGCCCTTGTTGCCGTGGCGCCCGGCCATCTTGTCGCCAACCTGGAGCTTGCGCTTGATGGCCACGTACACCTTGACCATCTTGATCACGCCGGGAGGGAGCTCGTCGCCGCGACTGAGGCGGTCGATCTTGTCGCGGAAATGCTCCTCCCGCGCCCGGATCATCTCTTCCAGGTCGTGCAGAAGCTGAACGATCACGTCGGCGCCCTGCGAGACGACGATTTCTCCCCAGTAGCGGCGCGGGACGTCGTCGAGCACCTCGTCCGAGAGCGTCACGCCCTTGTCGAGGCGCACGACACCCTTGTCATCGACCACCTTGCCGGCGCTGGTCTGTCCGCGCAGCACCCCCCGGATCTTGCGGTAGAACGAGTCACGGAGGATCTTGATCTCCTCGTCCCGCGTGCGCTCGAGCTTCGCTCGCTCCTGATCCTCGATCGCCTTCGCTCGTTCGTCCTTCTCGGTGCCCTTGCGGGCGAAGATGCGGGCATTGATCACGATGCCGCTGACGCCCGGCGGAACCTTCAGCGAGCTATCGCGGACGTCCCCGGCCTTCTCCCCGAAGATCGCGCGGAGCAGCTTCTCCTCGGGGCTGAGCTGGCTCTCTCCCTTTGGCGTGATCTTGCCGACCAGGATGTCCTGCGGCTTCACCTCGGCGCCGATGCGCACCACCCCCGCGTCGTCGAGGTCCTTGAGCGCCTCCTCGCCGACGTTGGGGATGTCCTTCGTGATCTCCTCCTTGCCGAGCTTGGTGTCGCGGGCGACGCACTCGAACTCCTCGATGTGAACCGAGGTGTAGATGTCGTCGCGCACGACTCGCTCGCTGATCAGGATCGAGTCTTCGAAGTTGTAACCCTGCCACGGCATGAAGGCGACGAGGGCGTTCTGACCGAGCGCGAGCTCACCCATGTCGCAGGCGGGACCGTCAGCCAGCACGTCGTTCTTCTTGACGGTTTCGCCCGGCCGCACGATCGGCTTCTGGTTGTAGCAGGTGCTCTGGTTGGAGCGCTGGTACTTGGTCAGGTGGTAGATGTCGGGGACCTCGTCGCCGTGACCCGCCGTGGCGCGCACCACGATCCGCTCGGCGTCGACGCTCTCGACGACGCCCTCGCGCCGCGCAACCACGCACACGCCGGAATCGATGGCCACCCGCAGCTCCATCCCCGTCCCCACCAGCGGGGCCTCGGTCCGGATGCACGGGACGGCTTGCCGCTGCATGTTGGCGCCCATCAACGCGCGGTTGGCGTCGTCGTGCTCGAGGAAGGGAACCAGGGCAGCGGCGACGCTCACCATCTGGTTCGGTGCGATGTCCATCAGCTCGACGGAGTCGCGCGGTGCCATCCGAAAGTCACCGTTGAGGCGGGCATCGACGAGGTTCGTCTCGAAGCGCCCCTGCTTCACGGGAACCGTGGCCTGCGCGATGTACTTCTGCTCCTCTTCCAGGGCGCTGAACCAGTGAACCTCGTCGCCCACCTTGCCATCGTGGACAAGCCGGTAGGGAGTCTCGACGAACCCGTACTCGTTGACCCGCGCGTAAGTCGAGAGCGACGCGATGAGGCCGATGTTCGGACCTTCCGGCGTCTCGATGGGGCAGATGCGGCCGTAGTGCGTCGCGTGCACGTCCCGCACCTCGAAGCCAGCACGTTCCCGAGTGAGGCCCCCGGGCCCGAGAGCGCTGAGGCGCCGCTTGTGGGTCACCTCGCTCAGGGGGTTGGTTTGATCCATGAACTGCGAGAGCTGTGAGCTCCCGAAATACTCCTTCACCACCGCGCCGACCGGCTTTGCGTTGATGAGATCGTGCGGCATGAGGGTGTCGATCTCCTGTGACACGCTCATGCGTTCCTTGATCGCGCGAGCCATGCGGACCAGTCCGATACGGTACTGGTTCTCCATCAACTCGCCCACCGCTCGCACCCGGCGATTGCCGAGGTGGTCGATGTCGTCCACGGAGCCCCGTCCGTTCTTCAGCTCGATGAGGTGCCGGACCGTCTCGAGGATGTCCCGCGCCGACAGCGTGGTCTGGTCGAGCCCGGGCCGCTCCGCCTCGGGGAGATCTCGGTAGAACTTGTAGTTCAGTTTGAGCCGACCGACCGCTGAGAGGTCGTAGCGCTCCGGCTTGAAGAAGAGGTTCTCGAAGAGTTGACGGGCGGTGTCGAGCGTCGGCGGATCTCCGGGGCGGAGCCGCCGGTAGATCTCCATGATCGAGTCCTCTCGCGTCTTGACCTTGTCAGCGAGCAGCGTGTCACGCAGGTACGGGCCGACGTTGAGGCCGTCGATGAAGAGCACCTTGATCTGGGTGACGTTCGCCTCGCGGAGGCGCTCCAGCGTGACCTCGGTGACCTCCTCGTTGCAGTCGAGCAGCACCTCGCCCGTCTCAGCGTCGACCACGTCCTCCGCGCTCACCTTGCCGACGAGCTCAGTCAGGTCCATCGGCAGGCGATCGAAGCTCCCAGACTTGAGCTTCTTCATGATCGCCTTGGTGAACTTCTGATTTTTGCGGACGATCACCTCACCGCCGACACGCACGTCGCGTGTGGCCCGTTGCCCCGTCAAGAGGTCGAAGTCGATCTGCTTCGAGTACTTGTTGCCCTTCTCGAAGAACACCGTTTCGGGCTTGTAGAAGTAGTTGAGCAGCTCCTGCGTGGTGTACCCGAGCGCCCGCAGCAGCACGGTGGCGTGCATCTTCCGACGGCGGTCGATGCGGACGTAGATGATGTCCTTGTGGTCGAACTCGAAATCGAGCCACGAGCCGCTGTACGGGATCACCCGCGCGGAGTAGAGCAGCTTCCCGCTCGAGTGAGTCTTGCCCTTGTCGTGGTCGAAGAAGACCCCCGGGCTACGGTGCAACTGCGAGACCACGACGCGCTCCGTCCCGTTGATGACGAAGGTCCCCGTCTCCGTCATCAGGGGGATCTCCCCGAAGTAGACCTCCTGCTCCTTGATGTCGCGGACGATGCGCTCCCCACCCTCGCGCGCGTCGTAGACCATCAACTGGGTGGTCACCTTGATGGGCGCGGCGAACGTCATGCCGCGCTGGCGGCACTCGTCCACATCGTACTTCGGCCTCTCGAGGTTGTAGGAGACGTAGACGAGCTCGCTCGTGCCGTCGAAGTCCTTGATGGGAAAGACGCTCTTGAAGACGGCTTCGAGACCGATTTCCTTGCGATCGCGGGGCGGCACATCCTTCTGGAGGAACTTGTCGTAGCTGCTCTTCTGGATGTCGATGAGGTTCGGCACCTCGACGATCTGCCTGACTCGTCCGAGGCTCCGACGGTATCGGAAATTCGATTGCACGACCCTGGGCGTCATGAAGGTTCCTCTTTCCGGCATTGCGTGCGCTGGCGATGGGCTGTGGCGGCGGCCCGGAGCGTCCCCCGGTCGCCCAGCGAACTCCCGAACGGGCTACGCCTGGGACCCCTCCGCACAGGGCCCGAGACGCGTGCGTGCGGACCCGGTCGGGAGCGACCGGGCCCGCACGTGGAGGGGCCGCCCCGCGGTGCAGCGGGCACACGAACCCCATCGCCACGCGAGAGCGTGGCAGAAACAGGACTGCTCGACGGACGAACGCGAGGGCAAGGCGTACTTACTTGACCTCGATCTTGGCGCCCGCCTCTTCCAGCTGCTTCTTGATGTTCTCCGCCTCCTCCTTGCCGATCCCTTCCTTGAGCGACTTGGGGGTGCTCTCGACGAGATCCTTGGCCTCCTTGAGGCCGAGCCCGGTGAGCTCGCGAACCACCTTGATGACCTGAATCTTCTTGGCGCCGGCGTCGGCGAGGATGACGTCGAACTCGGTCTTCTCCTCCACCTCGGCGACGGCGGCACCGCCGGCAGCGGCCACGACGACCGGCGCGGCAGCAGCGGCGGCCTTGACGCCCCACTTGTCCTCGAGAGCCTTTACCAGGCCCACGATCTCGATGACCGGCAGGTTGGACAGGTGCTCGATGATCTGGTCTCGCGTGATTTCCATGGTCTTGCTTCTCCTACGCCCTCGGCTGGGGTCGAAAATCGTTCGTCGGTAATCTTGAACGGGTAACTATTGGTTGGTGGGTGGCGGGGCGGCGGCGGTGCGCCGCACGCCGGGGGTGAGGGTGAGGTCAGCCCTCTTCCATCTCGCGACGCTTAGCCTCCAGCACACCGAGCACGTTCTGAGCCGGCGTCTGCAGCAGCGCGAGGAGCTGCTGTGCGGGAGTATTGAGGAGCGCGAGGAACCGGGCACGCGCCTCGTCCTTGCTGAGCATGTTCGCGAGCTGGTTCTGGACACCCTGCGCGTCCAGGACGTGGCCCTCGATGAGCCCTGCCTTGATCTTTAGCTTCTCGTTCTCGCGGGCGAAGTCACGCACGACCTTGGCGGCCGCGCTGGGGTCATCGTAGCTCCACGCTACGCCCGTCATGCCCCTGAGGGTGTCCACCAGCGCGGGCGCCCACGCCTGGTCGACGAGCGCCTGTCGAACCAGGGTGTTCTTCACCACCCGATACTCGACGCCCTTTGCCCGAAAGACGCTGCGGAGCTTGCTGACCTCCTCGACGTTCATCCCCTTGAAATCCAGGAACACCGCCGACGACATGCGCGCGAAGCGGTCCCGGAGGCTGTCGACCTGCTCGGCCTTGGTGCTGCGCAACATCAGTGTTCCTCCTCGCCGGCGGCCGTTGACGCCTCGACGCGCACCCCCGGACCCATGGTCGAGGACACGGTGATGCTCCTGAGGTAGACGCCCTTCGCCGTGGTTGGCTTCCGAGCGACGAGCTCACGCACGAGCGCCTGCGCGTTCTCGGCCAGCCGATCCGCCTCGAAGGAGACGCGGCCGATTCGGCAGTGCACGACACCCGCCTTGTCGACCTTGTACTGCACCTTGCCGGCCTTGGCCTCGCGGACCGCGCTCTTTACGTCCATGGTGACGGTGCCGACCTTGGGGTTGGGCATCAGCCCGCGCGGTCCCAGCACGCGACCGAGCTTGCCGACCGCGCCCATCATGTCCGGCGTGGCGATCGCGCGATCGAAGTCGAGGAACCCAGCGGCGACCTTCGCCACCAACTCGTCCGAACCGGCGAAGTCGGCGCCCGCTTCCAGCGCCTCCTTCTCCTTCTCGCCCTTGGCGAACACGGCCACGCGAACGGTCTTGCCGGTGCCGTGGGGCAGCACGAGGGCGCCGCGGACCATCTGGTCTGCGTGCTTGGGGTTGACGCCGAGACGAACAGCGATGTCCACGCTCTCGTCGAACTTGGCGTAGGCGGCAGCCTTGACGGCGGCCACCGCCTCGTCGATCGGGTAGCGCCGTTGACGATCCACCTTGGCGATCGCAGCGACGCGCTTCTTGGGTTCTTTACTGGCCATGATTTCGTCTTGCGACTCCTGGAGACGATCGTGCTGGAGACGGCTGCCTCCGACGTCGCACCAGTAACCTCTCTCGTCGCCGATCGGCGCGGCAGGATCGCCGCGGCTCAGCTGACGTCCACGCCCATGCTCCGTGCCGTCCCGGCAATGCTGCGCGCCACGGCCTCGAGATCGTGGGCGTTGGTGTCCTGGATCTTCTCCTTGGCGATCTCGCGGACCTGGTCCCAGGTCAGGCTCCCCACCTTCTGCTTGTTGGGCTCCTTGGAGCCGGAGCCGGGCTTGCCGGTGGTGGCCAACCCGCACGCCTTCTTCACCAGGATGCTGGCGGGCGGCGACTTCATCACGAAGCTGTAGGACCGGTCGGCAAAGACCGTGATCACCACCGGCACGATGGTGTCGCCTAACTTGGCGCTGCGGCTGTTGAAGTCCTTGCAGAACTGCATGATGTTGACCCCGTGCTGACCCAGCGCGGGGCCCACGGGCGGCGAGGGGTTCGCCTTGCCCGACGGCAGCTGCAACTTGATGATTCCCGTGATCTTCTTCTTCGCTGCCATGGCCTCACCGCTTCTCGACGTGGGCGAAGTCGAGTTCGACCGGCGTCGGTCGCCCGAAAATGCTCACCATCACCTTGAGCTTCTGCTTGTCCGGCTTCACTTCCTGCACGGTGCCGGAGAAGTTAGCGAACGCGCCGACCACCACCCGGACCTCGTCGCCCTCCTGGAACTGGTGACGCGGCTTCGGCTTGACGGCGCCCTCCACGATGCCCCGCCGCATGTCCTCGATGTGCGGGGGCTTGACCTCTTGGGGTCGCTGGTTGCCGACGAACCCGGTCACCTTCGGCGTGTCCTTGACGAGGTGCCAGGTGTGCTCGCTCATCACCATCTCGACGAACACGTACCCCGGGAAGCTGGTCCGTGACTTGACCCGAGCCTTCCCGTCCTTGGCCGTCTCGGTGACCGTCTCCGCGGGGATCAGGACTTCGCCGAAACGGTCCTCCATGTGAAACTGCCGCACCCGCTCCTGGAGCGCGACCTTCACCTTGTTCTCGTACCCGGAGTAGGTGGTCACCACGTACCACTTCTTCGTGTTCGACTCGCTCGGTTGTTCCTTTTGCTGCTCCATCAGCGCTCTTCCCCGCTCACGCCTCGTAGATCAACCGGGTGACGAACCCCCAGAACTGATCGAGCAGCGCGATGTACGCGGTCGCGATGAGGCTCGCGACGATGACGATGATCGTCCCGTTGGTGACCATCTCCTTGTTGGGCCAGGTCACCCGGGAGAGCTCCGCGGCGACGTCGTTGGCCCAGCGTCGGATGCCCGGACGCCGGTACGTCTGGATCACCGCCACCAGCCCCACCACAACACCGACCAGGCCGGTGATGGTCGCCCGCTGTCCCTCGCCGAACCTCAACAGGAACGGCATCGCCTGCACCGCGGCATGCCAATCCGCCAGCAGATTCCAGCCGAGGCCGAGGATCTTGCCGGCGAGGTAGGCGATGAGGATGGCACCGATGAAGAAGGCCGCGTGCACGTACCGGGTCGCCCCGAGCTCGGCAGGGGTCGCGTCCGTCCTCCCCACCTCACCGTCGGGCGCGACCGGCTCGATCTCTACCCCCGGGCCAATGAGGTTCCGACCCGGCAGCGCGAGGCCACCCGGGAGGTCTTCCCTGGAGGTCCGGTTTCCGCCGCTGCCGTCCGTGGGTCGGGGCCGCCGCGGCGCAGACGTGCCCGACCGGGTGCGACCCGGAGTGGCCGCACCGTCGCGATCGTCCTTCTTCTTTTTGCCTGGCGGAGCCATTTCTCGGCGCTCTAGCGGGGTGATGGTCGGGATGCCGGGGGCTGGGTGGGTGAACCGCGGCGCGACCTCCGAAACTGGGCAGGGGCGGAGAGACTCGAACTCCCGACCGGCTGATTTGGAATCAGCTGCTCTACCAACTGAGCTACGCCCCTGTGGCGGCGGCCATGGGGGTTGCCCCGGGCCTCACCTCGACTCGAGGTGCATGGTGTGTGCGTTGCAGGTTCGACAGAATTTCCTCAGCTCAAGGGCTCCCGCTCCGTCCCGTCGCACCTTGGTGGTTCGGTAGTTGCGGGAGCCGCAGACCGTGCAGGCGAGGGCGACGGTGACCCGCCGGTGCGCCGGCGACGGTCTGCGGGGACCGTTCAATTGACTACTCGATGATCGAGGTCACCACGCCGGCGCCGACGGTCTTGCCGCCCTCGCGGATGGCGAAGCGCATCTGCTCCTCCA